>CAYQSU010000001.1:0-102439 GCA_964420325.1 uncultured Rhodospirillaceae bacterium
GGGTTCGAGGCGGACGTGGATGAGGCCATGCGTTCGTCGCTGGCGCGCTGCCCGGGGCGCCGCCGCAGGCGGCCTCGCCGGCGGTGGCCGCGGGCGTCGAGCGGCTGATCGCCCGCGGCGACGAGCACCTCGAGATCGGCGACGTCGCCGCCGCCCGTCTGTTCTACCGCTCGGCGTCCGAGCAGGGCAGCGGCGCCGCCGCCCGGCTGCTCGGTCTCACCCACGATCCGCTCTACTTCGCCCGCGGCAAGGTGCTCGGTATGCGCCCCGACCCCGAAGCCGCCGTCCGCTGGTACGCGCGGGCGATCGAGCTCGGAGACGCCGGCGCGCAGACCCGCCTCAAGGACCTCGAGGACTGGCTTGCCGACCGCGCCGACCGTGGCGATGCCGAGGCCCGGCGCATCCTTGAGCGGCGGGAGTAGGCCGACCGCCGCGGCGAGCCTAATAGCGCATGCGAACGTTGATGGTCTTGCCCTCCTCCGGCAAGGCCACCGCCGCTTGGCGGAAGCTCGGCGGGCCGAACAGGACCGGCGCGTCGTTGCTGAAGCCGAAGCCCTCCCGGGGAAGCCCGAACGGCCCGCGGTCGAACCTGCCGTTGGCGTTCTCGTCATGGAACACGGCGACGGCGTACCTGCCCTCGGGGAGATCGCTGAACACCGCCAGCACACCGTCGCCGGCGGGCTCGACGGCCGTCCCGGCGAGCGCCTGCCTCGACGGGAACGCATCCTCCCGGTCGTAGACGGCGATGTGGACGACGCCCTCGAGAGACCTGAGCCCGCTCACCGCAACCGTAAGCTCGTTCGCCGACGCCGAGAGGCCTGCGATGCCGACGAAGGCGCCGATGCACACGGCCGACAGACGCACCCCTACCGCCATCACTGACCGCTCCCTGGCTCAGGCTTCAGAGCCGGCATATAGGCGCCCGCTCTTGCAAGCGCAAGCGCCGGCCGGTCACAAGGCGGCGAGGCGACACGCCGCCGTCGGGCGCCGCGGCACCGCGTCTAGATGCCGGTGAGCCTTCGGACCAGATCACCTGGGGAGCCCTCGAGGCTGACGCCTTCCCCCTTCTCGTTGTAGGCGTGCCAGGCGCGGCCGTCCTTCATCACGCCGAAGCTCGTCCACTTGGCGCACCAGACGATGGCGAATTCCTTGCCGCCTTCGGTCGCGCCGAACTCGACCAGCGCGCCGGCCGCCCTCGCCGCTGCGACGATGGAATCCCGATCCTGCTTGGTGATGTGGTCGGGGTCGAAGGCAACGATCTTCATGCGCCCCTCCCGGAAGCCTCTCAGCACGAAAGCGTAACACCAGCGCCGACCGCAATTCCATATTTAAATTATGGATTATCGCCGCTTCCGGCTCAACTGCCACGCGGATCAAGGTCCACGACGTAGCAAAGCGTTAATGATGCCCAAGCGATACTGGCGGAGCGATCGCGCGCCAGAGCCGCATGTTTGAGGTCGGCGCAGCGACGGCCTATCCTGGTCTCATCGCGTGGGACGGGGCGACAGCATGATCGAGGAAGCGAAGTCGGGGCGGGATGCGGAGCGGCGGCGGCACCCGCGGTTTCCGGTGATGTGGTCGGCGACGCTGACGGCGGAAAGCGACTTCGACCGCTACGTGCTCACCTGCAAGATCCGCAACATCTCGATTTCCGGACTGCACGTCCTGGTCGAGCGCGCGCTGGAAAAGGATCGACCGGTCACGCTCCGCATCGACCGTGTCGGCGAGTTCCGCGGCCGCGTCGTGTGGTCGGAGGGCGGCCACCTCGGCGTCAGCTTCGAGGATGCGGCCGAGCGCGTCGCCGAGCTGATCATGGACAAGCTCTAAGCACCGCCGCGACGCCCTGCGGGCGCTACTCGATCAGCTCGATCGGGTCGCCGACGGCGATGCGGCCGCCGGTGAGGATGCGGGCGCAGATGCCGCCGCGGCCGGCGAGGGCTTCCGTCATCGCCGGCACGGTCAGCGTCGCGATGTAGCGACAGGGCGGCCGCGGCCGGTCGTAGGCGAGCACGGCTGAGCCGATGCGAAAGCGCCGGCCCTCGAGGAGGGCGAACCCGAGGCCGCGGGTGACGAGGTTGCGCCGGTGCTCGCCGGCGAGAACGCCGACGCCGAAGCGCATCCGGGCGTCCTCCAGGTCCTCGGCGGCGATCAGCGTCAACTGGCACTCGTCCCAGCCCGTGCCGGAGCCCCGGCCTTCACCGTAGCGGTCGCCGCTGAGCCCACGCCCGGCGACAGCGTGGGCGGCCACGACGGGTCGCATCGGTCTGCCGCCGCCGTCGGCAACGTAGATCTGCTCGACATGTCCGAGCCGGACATGGATCATGCGGCCCCCGAGGGTCTGGGCGAGGCGGCCTCACCGGCGTCGCCGGAGCGCCGTTCGCTCTCCTCGATCCTACGCCGTTCCCCTGGGGATTGGCGACCATCGTCTCGCCGCCGTGGCGATCGCGACCGCTTGGTCGGGACCTGCCCGCGCCTGGCTCATTGGAGTTCGCATGCGCCTCTCCCGTCTCCTTCCGGCCGCGGCGGCGGGGCTGATGCTGACCGTGACGGCCGCCGTCCCGCCCGCGTCGGCCGACGGCGACGCGGCGCTCGAGGTCGAGGTGCGGCCGCTGCCGCTTGATGCCGGTCGCCCAGAAGTGCGAACGGTCGGCCGTCTCGGCTATCGCGGCGGCCTCGAGCTCCGCTCCCGCGACCCGCGGTTTGGTGGCTTCTCGGCGCTGCTGATGGATTGCGTTCGGAACACGCTGGTCGCCGCGTCCGACCAGGGCTATTGGCTGCGAGGCCGCCTCGTTCATGACCATGCCGGGGGCCTTTCCAACATCACCGACGTCACCATCGCGGCCATGCGCGGACCGTCCGGGCGGTCGATCGCCGGCAAGAGCCTGGGCGACGCCGAGGCGCTCGCGCACGGGCCCGGCGGCGGCCTCGTCGTCGCCTTCGAGCAGGTCCATCGGCTGTGGCTCTATCCGCCCGGCTCGGCGACGCCGGTCGAGCTGGTGCCGCCCCCGGACCTGGCGGCGGCGCCGCGCAACGGCGGCATCGAGGCGCTGACAGCGCTGGAGGACGGCCGGCTTCTCGCCATCACCGAGGAGCTCAAGAGCGGACGGGGCGTCGCCGGCTGGCTGCGGGGTCCGGGTCCAGGGTGGTCGGCGTTTTCCTATGTGACCTCCGAGGGGTTCCGGCCGACAGGAGCGGCGACGCTGCCCGGCGGCGATGTGCTCGTCGTCGAGCGCCGCTTTCCGCCCATCGGCGCCCGACTCCGCCGGGTAGCGTCCGGTGACCTCACGCCAGGCGCGGAGGTGGAGGGCCGCGAGATCGCGCGTCTCGAGGGTTCGCTGTCGGTGGACAACATGGAGGGCGTCGACGCCTGCCTCGCCGCCGACGGCGCCACCCGGATCCACCTGATCTCCGACGACAACTTCAGTCCGCTTCAGCGCACGCTGTTGATGATGTTCGAGCTCTTGGAGTAGCCGGCGGTTCCGGCACCGATTTTTGACCGACCTCGCAATGACGCCCATATTGCTGGCATGAACGGAAAGAGATCGATCGCCGCCGGTGCGGCGCCGCAAGGCGACCTCGGCACCCTCGCAACCCTGCTTCCCTACCTGTGGCCGCGGGAGGCTTGGCCCTTGCGCCTCCGGGTGATCGCCGCCGTCGTCTTCCTGGTCGCGGCGAAGGGCATCAACGTCGCCGTGCCCTGGTTCTACAAGCAGGCGGTGGACGGCCTTGCCGGGGCCGGGGCCGCGGCGATCGTCGCCGTGCCGGTGACGATGTTGGTCGCCTACGGCGTCGCCCGCGTTCTGGCTCAGATGTTCGGCGAGCTCCGAGATGCGGTGTTCGCCCGGGTGGCGCAAAGGGCCATCCGCCAAGCCGCCCTCGAGACCTTCCGTCATCTACACCGGCTCAGCCTCAGGTTTCACCTCGATCGCAAGACCGGCGAGGTCAGCCGCGCCATCGAGCGCGGGACCAGCGGCATCGAGTTCCTTTTGAGCTTCATGCTGTTCAACGTCCTGCCGACGCTGCTCGAGATCGTCCTCGTCGCCGCGATCCTGTGGGCCCTGTTCGGTCCGGCGTACGCGCTGGTCACGCTCGTCTGCATCGGCGGCTACATCGCCTGGACCCTGGTGGTGACCGAGTGGCGGACCAAGTTCCGCCGCGCCATGAACGAGACCGATAACGCCGCTCACACCAAGGCCATCGACAGCCTGCTCAACTTCGAGACCGTCAAGTACTTCGGCAACGAGGCGCACGAGGCCCGCCGCTTCGACGATGCGCTCCGCGCCTACGAGGTCGCAGCCGTCAAGAGCAAGGTGTCGTTGAGCCTGCTCAACATCGGGCAGGGCGCGGTGATCACCGTCGGTCTGATCGCGTTGATGCTGATGGCGGGCTACGAGGTGGCTGGCGGAACGATGACCGTCGGCGACTTCGTCATGGTCAACACCTATCTCATCCAGCTCTATCTGCCGCTCAACTTCCTCGGCTTCGTCTACCGCGAGATCAAGCGGTCGCTCACCGACCTGGAGACCATGTTCCGGCTGCTCGGCGAGCCGGCCGAGATCGGCGACGCGGCGGACGCAAAGCCGCTGGTGCCCAACGGCGGCGAGATCGTCTTCGACGACGTCTCCTTCGCCTATGATCCGCGCCGCGTCGTCCTCTCCGGCGTATCGTATCGCGTCGCTGCGGGGGCGACGCTCGCCATCGTCGGCGCTTCGGGGTCAGGCAAGTCCACCATCTCCCGCCTGCTCTACCGGTTCTACGATCCCACTTCGGGCAGCATCCGGATCGACGGCCAGGACATCCGCGGCGTGACCCAGGACAGCCTCCGCGCCGCCGTCGGCATCGTCCCGCAGGACACGGTCCTGTTCAACGACACCATCGCCTACAACATTGCCTACGGCCGCCCGGGCGCGACCGCCTCCGAGGTCGAGCGGGCGGCGAGACTGGCGCGCATCGACGACTTCGTGCGCTCCCTGCCCGATGGCTACGCGACCATGGTCGGAGAGCGCGGCCTCAAGCTCTCGGGCGGCGAGAAGCAGAGGGTGGCGATCGCCCGCACCATCCTCAAGGATCCATCGATCCTGGTGTTCGACGAGGCCACGTCGGCGCTCGATACCCACACCGAGCGGGAGATCCAGGCGTCGCTGCGCGAGGTTTCGGCGGGCCGCACGACCCTCGTCATCGCCCACCGGCTGTCGACTGTCGTCGACGCTGACGAGATCCTCGTGCTCGACAGCGGCCGCGTCATCGAGCGTGGTCGCCACGGTGAGCTACTGGCGCAAGGTGGCCGCTACGCCGACATGTGGCGGCGTCAGCAGCAGGTGAGGGAGGCCCAAGAGATCCTCGAGTCCTCGGACGAGGCCGAGGCGGCGCAGGCGGCGGAGTAACGGAAGGATGTCGGGACCCTGCACGGACATCGCACCATGCGCCAGCGCGGTCGGCGTGCGTCGGTCCTGCCGGGGCTGACTCTCCGGTGTCCTGCCTCTTCGCCAAGGCGATCCTCGGCATCGGGCTCGGACTGCTCACGCGCATCGATCCGGCGCTCGACGCCCTCGGCCTCTCGGTGTGGGACAGGGCGGCGACGGCGGCGACGGCGGCTTTCCCGTTCAATACCGGCACCGGCTTCTTCGTCAGCGCAGACGGCCACTTCGTCTCCGCGTTCCACGTCCTCGGCGACTGCCCCCGGCCGGCGGTCGAGACACCGGACGGCATCCTCACCGGAAACGTGGTGGCGTCATCGCGCGCGGACGATCTCGCCGTCATCAAGACCGACGCAAGACCCCGCGATTACGCCCGCTTCCCGGCCTACCCGGCGGTACCGGTCTGGGATCCGGTCACCATCGCCCGTTTTCGAGGTTGCGGCGGGCTCGCCTCCTTCGCTCTCTCCGGCGGATTCGCCGCGAGCCTCGCCGGACGGTGGCCGGGCGTCATCGCCGTGCAGGCGGCGCAGCCGATCCAGGGCGGCAACAGCGGCAGCCCGGTTATCGATCGCAACGGTGCCATCGTCGGCATGGTCGTCGCCCGCCTGGTCCAGACGACCAGCACGGGCATCGCCGTCGACGTCGGGGCGATCACGCGCCTCCTCGCCGAGGCCGGCGTGCCCTATGAATGGACGCCGTCCCTCCTGTTCCTGCTGCCCGAGAGCTATGGGGCCGGCGCGCACCGCTATACCTTTCCGGCGCTGTGCCTCTACTGATCGTGTGTCGGGGACCGGTCGGAATGGCCCAGGTCGCGGTCGGGGGAAACGCGATCGCGGATCCGCTGCTTCAGCTCCTTGAGCTCGGGGAACCGACCTTCCGCCCTGCGCGACCAGACGACGGCGTCGCCCAAGCGCACCTCGAACACGCCGCCGGTTCCGGGCACGAGGGTCACACCGCCGAGCTCGATCTCGAAGGTCGTGAGCAGCTCCTGCGCAACCCACGCCGCCCGCATGAGCCAGCGGCATTGGGTGCAGTACTCGATCTCCACCCGCGGCATCGCGCTCACCGCTGGCACCTTCCGGCCTCGGGGTCGCGGGCGATCCAACCGCCACCCAGCACCCGGTCGCCGCGATAGAAGACGCAGGCTTGGCCCGGGGCGACGGCGGCCAGCGGCTCGTCGGGAACAACCTCAACCGTTCCTTCGACGCCCGGATGAAGCGTGGCCGCGACCGCCTCCTGCGTCGACCGCACCTTGATCTCAACGCGCACTCCCGCCGTCGGCGGCGCCTCGCCGACGAGCCAGTTGACGTCGCGCACGCTAAGGCGGGGCGCCTTCAGGGCCTCGAGCGGGCCGACGACGACACGCCGGCTCGCCGGCTCGAGGCGCACGACGTAGAGGGGATGGGCGGCCGAGACGCCAAGGCCGCGGCGCTGGCCGACCGTGAAGTGAATGATGCCGCCGTGGCGGCCGAGGACTCGGCCTTCGAGGTCGACAATCTCGCCGGGCTCCGCGGCGCCCGGGCGAAGCCGCTCGACGAGGCGGCCGTAGCCGCCGTTCGCGACGAAGCAGATGTCCTGGCTGTCGCGCTTCGCCGCCACCGAGAGCCCGTGCCTTCGGGCGAGTGCCCGCGTCCGGGTCTTGTCGAATGCGCCGAGCGGAAACCGCAGCATCTCCAGCTGGGTCCTGGTGGTCGCGAACAGGAAATAGCTTTGATCGCGCGAGCGGTCGGCGGCCCTGTGCAGTTCGGGCCCCTGCGGTGACCGCCGCCACCGCGCGTAGTGGCCGGTGGCCAGCGCATCCGCGCCGAGCGTGCGCGCCGTCTCGAGGAGATCGGTGAACTTGACGGTCTGGTTGCAGCGGACGCAGGGGATCGGTGTCTCGCCGGCGACATAGGCGTCGGCGAACGGCTCGATCACCTGTGCGCGGAAGCGGTCCTCGTAGTTGAGGACGTAGTGGGGAATGCCGAGACGGTCGGCAACGCACCTCGCGTCATGGATGTCCCGACCGGCGCAGCAGGAGCCCGGACGGCCGACGGCGAGACCGTGGTCGTAAAGCTGCAAGGTCACGCCGACGACGTCGTAGCCCTGGTCGACCAGCAACCCCGCGGTGGTGGCGGAATCGACTCCGCCCGACAGGGCGACCACCACCCTGGTGTCGCTCTCGCGCTTGTCCAAACCGAGCGAGTTCATGGAGTGCAATATGGCGCCCCGGCAACGGCGCACAACCGCGAACGTCGGGGCCGGCGCTAGAACGTGTAGCGGACGCCGGCAAAGACGTTGTGCGCCTGGAACTCCGCATCGAAGGTGTTTCCGGCGGCGTCGCGAAGCTGTGGATCGAGCGCGGTGATGAAGCGGTAGCCGACCTCCGCCGCCAGCGATCGCGTGATCGCATACGTGACGCCGATACCGACGTTGAAGGTGAGAACCCAGTCGCTGTCGTCGACGATGGTGACGCCGTCGCCCTTGATGTCGCTGAAGGTCGCGTACGTCACACCGGCGCCGGCGATCACATAGGGCGTGAAGGCGGTCCCGGTATCGAAGTCATAGGCGGCATTGGCCAAGAGCGAGAGGCCGGTGACGTCGCCATCGCCGTCGAGATCGGCGCCGGTGATGCCGGCGATACTGCCGGCGCTGGTGACCTGGAACCCTGCGACCGCGAACGTCTGCCACAGGATCTGGCCCTCGACGCGAAAGCCGCTCGGCCAGGCATAGCCGCCGCTTCCCGCAACCAGCGGTCCAACGGAATAGCTGGCCTCGAGATCGATGTCGCCGAGATACGCGGCGTCCGGGGCCACGCTCGCGCCGACAGCTCCGGCGACATACCAGCCGGAAGCAAGGCCCGCGGCCGGTGCCGGGTCCTGAGGCGCGGACGCCGCGACCGGTCGCGGCGCCCGATGCGGCACGGCCGCCGGCTCGGTGCGCGCCGCGCCGGCGTTGGACCAGGGTCCGGGCGACAGTGGGTAGGGCTCGTTGAGCAGGGCATCCATGTCATAGACCCTGGAGGAGCCGGCCCGTGCCGCGTCGACCGCGACCGTCGACAACAGGCCCACCGACGCCAACGCCAGGCTCGCCCACATCCAGGTCCGGTGCCGTGTCATGGTCTGTGCCCCCACCTTGCGCCGCGCTACCGTAGCATGCCCGGCCCCGCCGTCCAATCTGGCGCCCCGCGGTTGGAGGTTCAGGCCGGCGCGAGACCCATGTCCCAGAAGGCCGCCTCGAGACGCGTCGCCTGGCGAAAGGTCGCGATCAGCGCCGGCGGGCGGCCCGCTCCGCCTCGCCGCTCCATCTGCCGGTCCATGAACGCCACGTGACCGGCGGCGACGCCCTGGTAATCGGCGGAGGCGTAAGTATCGATCCACTCGAGATAGGGATTGCCCGCCCGCCGCGTCGCCGGATCGCCCGCGCGACTACGACCGATCTCGCCGTAGCCGACGATGCACGGCGCGAGCGCCACGGCGAGGTCGAGGAGATCGCCGGCGAGGCCCCGCTCGAGAACGAAACGGCTATAGGCGAGCGTCGCGTCCTCCTCGAGAGTCGCGGCCATCGTCGCTTCCGCGAGGCCCCAGCGGCGGCAGTACTCGACATGGAGTGCCATCTCGCGATCGACGATGGCAGCGAGGCCGGCCGCGGCATGGCGGATGTCCTCGAGGTTTTCGGCCTTGAAGGCGGCGAGGCCGTAGGCCCGCGCCAGATGGATCAGAAACAGGTAGTCCTGTGTCAGGTAGCGGCGGAAGCAGGCCTCAGGCAGGCTCCCATCTGCCAGCCGCCGAACGAAGTCGTGGCCGACATACGCCTGCCATTCGGCGGCGCACGCCTCGCGCAGGCTGTCGAACAGGCTGTCGCTCGCCGTGGTCAATCGCGTTCGTCGATCCAGGCCATCTGAATGGCCTCGAGGATCTTTTCGTTGGACCGGTTGGGATCATCGTCGAAGTCGGGAAGGGCCTGCACCCACTTCCACAGGTCGGTGAAGCGAAGGTTGACGACATCGACGTCGGGGTGAGCCTCTTCGAGGGCGATCGCGATCTCCTGAACGTCGGTCCAGCGTAAGCCCATGGTGGTCTTCTCCCTGCCGGTGTCGGCGCGTGGCTTCGGATCTACTTGTCCACCATCATGTTGCGGGTGGCGGCGGGAAGCCTGACGGTGAGCCCGTCCAGCTCTTCGGTGATGCGGATCTGACAGCCGAGCCGCGAGGTATGAGTAAGCCCGAACGCGAGATCGAGCATGTCCTCCTCTTCCTCGCTCGGCTCGTCGAGTTTGTCGAACCACTCCGGATCGACGATGACGTGGCAGGTGGAGCAGGCGAGCGATCCCTCGCAGGCTCCCTCGAGGTCGATCGCATTGCGATGGGCGATCTCCAGCACGGAAAGGCCGAGCGGCGCTTCCACCTCCTTGCGCTCCTTCCCGCTGGCCGAAACGAAGGTCATCCTGGGCATCCGTTGGTTCCTCGAACGCGTCTCGATCCTCAGCCGCGCATCGCCTTCCGGGGATCGTCTTCGGTGTCGTCGAACTCGCCGATCTGGTGGCCCTGCAATGCACGGCGGATGCCGCGATCCATGCGGCGCTCGGCGAACGGGCGGGTCTCCGCCTCGAGCCGCTCGACGGCCGCGAGGATGGCGTCCCGGTCGTCGCCGGCGACTGCCTCGTCGACGCGAGCGACGGCGGCGAGGATGGCCTCGCTCTCCCCCTTCTCCAGGAGGTCGCCGTCGGCGTCAACCGCCGATCGGACCGCGTTGACCGCGCGCTTGGCTTCCACGCGCGCCTCGGCGAGAAGCCGCCTGGCCATGTCCTCGCCCGCGTGCTGCATGCTGTCGAACAGCATCCTCGCCATCTCGTCCTCGCTGAGACCATAGGACGGCTTGACCTCGACGTGCTGCTCGACGCCCGTCGCCTGCTCTCGCGCGGTCACCGTGAGCAGGCCGTCGGCATCGACGGCGAAACCGACGCGGATGCGGGCGGCTCCGGCGACCATCGGCGGGATCCCCCGCAGGACGAACCGGGCGAGCGACCGGCACTGATCGACCATCTCCCGCTCGCCCTGGACGACATGGATGGCCATCGCCGTCTGTCCGTCCTGATAGGTCGTGAACTCCTGACCCTTGGCCACGGGGATCGGCGTGTTGCGGGTGATGATCTTCTCGACGAGGCCGCCCATGGTCTCGAGGCCAAGGCTGAGCGGGGTGACGTCGAGCAGCAGCGTATCGGAGCCGACGCTCAGCGCCTCCGCCTGCAGCGCGGCTCCGACCGCGACGACCTCGTCGGGATCGATGTCGGCCAGCGGCTCCCGGCCGAACACGTCGGCGACCCGGCGCCGGACGAGAGGGACGCGCGTCGAGCCGCCAACCAGGACGACGCCCTTGACGTCCCCGGGCACCACCCCGGCATCCTCGAGGACGTCCCTGCAGATGCCGACAGTCCTGTCGACGAGGGGAAGGATCAGCGTCTCGAGCTTCGCCCGGTCGAGCCGGTGGCCCGTCTGCTCGCCCCCGGCATCCAGCATCCATTCGCCCGCGTCCTGGCGCGACAGGCATTCCTTGGCCAGCCGCGCCGACATCAGCGCCATCCTGGCTTCGGCGCTCGAAAGCGCGGGCTCGCCGAGACGCTGCCGGCGTTCTTCGAGAAAGTGCTCGGCGACGACATGATCGAAGTCGTCGCCGCCGAGGGCGGAATCGCCGCCCGTCGCCAGCACCTGGAACACGCCCTTCTCCATCCTCAGGATGGAGATGTCGAAGGTTCCGCCGCCGAGATCGTACACCGCGTACAGGCCCTCGGCACCCTTGTCGAGACCGTAGGCCAGGGCCGCTGCGGTGGGCTCGTTGACCAGCCTCAGCACCTCGAGGCCTGCGAGCCGGGCGGCGTCCTTGGTCGCCGTGCGGGCGGCATCGTCGAAGTAGGCCGGTACGGTGATCACCGCGCGGTCGACGCGCCGGCCGGTGAGCTCCTCGGCGCGCTCCTTCAACGCCCTGAGGATCTCGGCCGAGATCTCGACCGGGGTCAGCGACCGGCCGCCGACGAGGATCCGCACCATGCCCGAGCCGGCGTCGGATGCCGGATCGACCTCGTAGGGCAGAGTCCCCGAGAGTCGCTTGATGTCGGCCTGTGCCCGGCCCATCAGGCGCTTGACGGAGCTGACCACCATCTCTGGCCGGTCCAGCATGATCCGCCGGGCAAGCTCGCCGACGATCGCCGCTCCGTCCGGCGCATAGGCGACCACCGACGGCACCAGAGCCTTGCCGTCGTCGTCGCGCAGCACCGTCACCTGGCCGCCCTCGCTGACGGCCACCACCGAGTTCGTCGTGCCGAGGTCGATGCCAACGGCAACGACGCCACCGTCCTCGTGGGGAAGCGGGGTCCGGCCCGGCTCGTGAATCTGGAGAAGGTGTGCCAAGGGACTAAGTCCGGGCTGAAAGTCGCGCCCGACGCACACGGCACTCCTCTGCGAGCTTGCGCAGGTACTTCAAACGGGTTGTCAGACGGCACGCGCCCTCCAGGTCGCCCGCGGCGAAGGCGCAAGAGAGATCCTCGACGCATTCCTGGATATCGGCCGCCGCGCGACGGTCGAGACGGCTCACATCCGCCGGCGACTGCGCCTCCGCCAGCGCCTCGCGCAGCTCGAGCGTCTCGTTGAGCAGATCCTGGTCGGTGACCAGGTTGCAGCCTTCGGGCAGGACGCCCGCGCCCTTGAGGTGGACCAGGTAGTCGGCCCGCCGCAACGGATCCCGGAGCGTCTCGTACGCCTCGTTGACGGCCGTCGCCTGCTGCTGCGAGAGCGCGCGCTCGCGCGCCGTCCGCCGAGCGAACCGATCCGGGTGCAGGCTCCGCTGGCATTCGAAATACCTCCGGTCCAGAACATCGATATCGAGATCGTACCTGACGTCGAGACCGAGGCGCGCGAAGTGGTCGATTTGTCTCGGCGGCTGCACCGCGCCGCAGGTGTCACACAACGCCCTTGCCGCGGACACCGGTCCGCGACACGACCAGCAAGTGTCGACGGCCGCGGCCAGCATCGTCCAGCCCGCGTTGTTCTGAGCAGCATGAACAGAAGGTGCGCGCGTATCCTGCATGGCTTCAAGGTTGCTCGGCGCGAGACCGACGGCCCTGCCTACACGAACGCCGGCCCGTTCGCGCCGGCCGGATGGCGCCGTGCCCGCGTCTCAAATGTGGAACGACTCGCCGCAGCCGCACCGGCCTTTTTCGTTCGGATTGCGGAACACGAAGCCCGATTCCAGCTTGTTCTCGACGTAGTCCATCTCGGTTCCGAAGATGAACATCGAGGCCTTCGGATCGATCAGGATGGTCACGCCGTCGACACTGATCTCCTCGTCGAACGGCCCCTTCTCGTCGGCATATTCCAGAGTATACGACAGCCCCGAGCAGCCGCGGCTGCGCACGCCGACGCGGACGCCGGCGGTGGGCTTGCCGCGCTGGGCGATCAACGCCCGCACACGGTCGGCGGCGGCAGCCGTTACGCTGATCGGTGAAGGACTTCCGGCCATCGGCGAACGTACTCTGTCTGCGGTCTGTTGCCCCGGCGAGCTCTGGCGCCCCGTCACTCGGCCGCCGCCTTCGCTCTTGCGTTCTTGGCGCGATAATCCGCTATCGCCGCCTTGATAGCATCCTCGGCGAGAACCGAGCAATGGATCTTGACCGGCGGCAGCGCCAGGTGCTCCGCGATCTGGGTATTCCTGATCGTCTCGGCCTCGTCCAGGGACTTCCCCTTGACCCATTCGGTCACCAGCGAGCTTGACGCGATCGCCGACCCGCAACCGAAGGTCTTGAACTTGGCATCCTCGATCAAGCCGTCGGCGCCGACCTTGATTTGCAGCTTCATCACGTCGCCGCAGGCCGGCGCGCCGACCAGTCCAGTGCCGACGGAGGCGTCGGCCTTGTCCAAGGATCCGACATTCCGGGGATGCTCGTAATGGTCAACCACGTGCTTGCTGTAGGCCATTTCCCATCTCCTTCCTTGCTCGTTCCGACCTGCCGATCACCAGCCCGGCGGTCAATGTCCAGCCCATTGAATGGACTTCAGATCGATGCCTTCCTGCGCCATCTCCCACAGCGGGCTCATCTCGCGCAGGCGCGTCACCTCCTCGATGATCCGGTCGGCGGCGAAGTCCACCTCCTCCTCGGTCGTGAACCGGCCGAAACCGATCCGGAGGCTGGTGTGCGCCAGCTCCTCCTCGACGCCCAGCGCCCGCAGGACGTACGACGGTTCCAGCGACGCGGACGTGCACGCCGATCCGGACGAGACTGCGAGATCCTTGATCCCCATCATCAGGCCCTCGCCTTCGACGTAGGCGAAGCTGATGTTGAGATTGCCGGGGATGCGCTGCTCGAGATCGCCATTGAGGTAGACCTCGCCGAGCTCCTTGGTGATCCTGTCGAGGAAGCGGCCGCGGAGGGCGTGCAGGCGCTCGGCCTCGGCGGCCATCTCCCGCTCGGCGATGGCGCACGCCTCGCCGAGGCCGACGCAGAGCGGCGTCGGCAGAGTCCCCGAGCGCATCCCGCGCTCCTGCCCGCCGCCGTTGATCAGCGCCTCCAGGCGCACCCGCGGCCGGCGCCGCACGAACAGGGCGCCGATCCCCTTGGGACCATAGATCTTGTGCCCGGAGATGCTCATCAGGTCGATGTTCATCGCCTCGACGTCGAGCGGGATCTTGCCGACCGCCTGCGCTGCGTCGGTGTGGAAGAACACCTTCTTCGCGCGGCAGATCGATCCGATCTCCTTGATCGGCTGGATGACGCCGATCTCGTTGTTGACCGCCATGATCGACACCAGGACGGTCTTCTCGGTGATGGCGTCGCTGAGCCGGTCGAGATCGACCAAGCCGTTGGTCCGCACCGGCAGATAGGTGACGTCGAAGCCCTCCTGCTCGAGATGGCGGCAGCTGTCGAGGACGCACTTGTGCTCGGTGACGCAGGTGATGACGTGGTTCTTGCGGTCCCGGTAGAAGTGGGCCACGCCCTTGATGGCGAGGTTGTTCGATTCGGTCGCGCCGGAGGTGAAGATGACCTCCTTTGGGTTGGCGCCGATGAGGTGCGCCACCTTCTCCCGGGCGCGTTCGACCGCCTCCTCCGAATCCCAGCCGTACTTGTGGCTGCGCGAATGCGGATTGCCGAACACCTCCGTGAAGTAGGGCAGCATGGCTTCGACCACCCGGCGGTCGCAAGGTGTCGTCGCCTGGTAGTCCAGGTACACGGGGGCCTTCCGGTTGATTCGGGTTTGCACGCTCGTTGTCATGCCGAAATCGTTCATCTCCGCACCTATCCAGTCCGTCCCGATCTCAGACCGCCGGCGCACCTGCCGTGCATCGCCCCGGCGCGGGCGTAAAGGTGGCTCCACGCCTCCAGAAACCGTTCCACGTCGTCATCCGTGCTGGTCCAGCCGAGACTGACGCGGACGGCGCAGTCCCTGAGCCCGCCGTCGAGCCCCATGGCCTCGAGCACGTGGCTCTTGGCGACGCGGCCCGACGAGCACGCCGCACCAGCGCTCACCGCCACACCGGCCAGATCGAGCGCCATCACCTGCACCTCGCTCGCCACCCCCGGCATGGCGAGGCAGCTGGTGTTCGGCAGCCGCGGCACCCCGGCGCCGATGACCGCGGCCCCCGGCGCCGTCTCGAGTGCGCACCGCTCCAGCCGATCGCGAAGCGCTGCGATCCGTCGCGGCGTCGTTCGGTCGGCGGCGACGGCCTCGGCCGCGGCGCCGAAGCCGGCGATGCCGGCGACGTTCTCGGTGCCGGCGCGGCGCCCCCACTCCTGCCCGCCGCCCCTGAGTTGCGCCCCGAGCGGTAGGTCGTCAGCTACGATCAGAGCCCCGACCCCGTGCGGACCGCCGATCTTGTGGCCGGAGAGCGTCAGCAGCTGGACGCCGAGCGCCTCGACGTCGAAAGGGATCCTCCCCGCCGCCTGCACGGCGTCACAGTGCACCAGCGCGCCGTGGCGACGCGCGATCTCGACGCACGCGGAGACCGGCTCGACCACCCCCGTCTCGTTGTTGGCCAGCATGATCGAGACCAGCGCCGGCCGCCCGTCCGCCGCCAGCATCGCGTCCAGCGCATCGAGGTCGACGAGGCCGTCGGTATCGACGGGCACGATCTCCGGTGCATCGGATGCGTTCAGCACCGACAGGTGCTCGACCGCCGAGACCAGGATACGGTCCCGGCCGCTGCCGCGGATCGCGAGCGCGTTGGCCTCGGTCCCGCCGCTGGTGAAGACGACCGCGGACGCCGCCGCGCCAGCCAGCGCCGCCACGTGCTCGCGCGCGTCCTCGACGATCCTGCGCGCCAGTCGCCCGTGGCGATGGACCGAAGAGGGGTTGCCGGTCAGTGCCATCGCCTCGGCGACCGCGGCCGCCGCTTCCGGCCGAATCGGCGTGGTCGCGTTGTTGTCGAGGTAGACGGCGTGGTTCATCGGCCGCACGGATCCCGCCTCCGCTACTGCGCGGCCTCCGCGCGCGGGGCCGGCGCCGGTTCGCCGCGGGGGACGCTGAACATCAGCCGGCTGGAGCCGAGGATGCGCCGCTCGCAGATGTCTTCGAGGGTGACCGAGCTGAGATAGAGATAGATCTGGTTGCCCAGTTCCTCCCACAGGTCGTGGGTCAGGCACCGCCCTCGGTGCGAGTGACAGCCCATCGGCGATCCGGGCGTGCAACGGGTGGCCTTGATCGGCTCGTCGACCGCCATGATGATGTCGGCCACTCGCAGCTGCGCGAGCGTGCGGCCGAGCAGGTAGCCGCCACCCGGGCCGCGGACGCTCTTGACCACACCCGCGCGTCTCAGCTTCCCGAACAGCTGCTCGAGGTAGGACAGCGAGATCTCCTGCCGCTCCGCAATCTCCGCCAGCGCGACCGGCTTGCCGCTGCCGTTGCCGTGATAGGCCAGATCGGCCATCGCCATCACCGCGTAACGTCCCTTGGTACTCAGTTTCACCGGCGTTCTCCTTCTGCTCGCCGACCGCGGATCAGCCGCGTCCTGCATCTCCGATCGAAGCCGCCCTCGCCTCGTCCCCGCCGTTGGCGGCCAGCCGTCCGGGCGTTTCCGACGCCCCGTTCTCGAACTCGCGCAAGCGCGCTTCCAGATGGCCGATGCGCTCGTGGAACGCCGCCACTTGCCCGCGCAGGTTCTCGATCGTCGCCAGCACCGGGTCCGGGCATCCTTCCGCGGGCGTCCCGTAGGCGACGAAGCGGCCGGCGGCGCTTGGATCCCTCGGCATCACCGCATGGGCCGGGATGCCCACAGCCGTGACTCCCGGCGGGATGTCCTTGGTCACGACGGCATTCGCGCCGACGCGGGCGCCCTCGCCGATGCTGATGGGCCCGAGGATCTGTGCGCCCGATCCGACGATCACGTTGTTGTTCAAGGTCGGGTGCCGCTTGACGTTGACCTGAGACTGGGCATCCACGGAAGGTGCGATCCCGCCCAGGGTCACGCCTTGATAGAGAGTCACGTCGTCGCCGATTTCGGAGGTCTCGCCGATGACCACGCCGAGCCCATGGTCGATGACCAGCCGTCTGCCGATCTTCGCGCCCGGATGGATCTCGATGCCGGTCAGCCCGCGGCCGATATGCGAGATGAAGCGCGCGAGAAGATAGACGTCGCGCCGCCACAGCGCGTTGGCAAGGCGATAGAAGGCAAGGGCGTGCAGACCCGGGTAGCAGAGGACGATTTCAAGCTGCGACCGGGCCGCGGGGTCGCGCGCCATGAACGCGGCGATGTCTTCTCGGAGGGTGCGAAACGGCATCGGGCGAGGCCAAACTTTCTGCTGCTGATTGCGACATTTTCGAGTATGTACGCGTCGACCGCGGGCGGATGCGCCGCGCCCGAAGCCTGCGTCGAATATATGATGCCCGACCGATTTATTCAAGTTTGCCGGCCAGTGGTTCCAGAGCGTTGATGGTATTTCCCGCAGCGCAATTCCGGATTCCGGGCGGAGTCGGCGGGCCGTTCTGAGCAGCGGACGATCATGCCAGAGGTGATCTTCAACGGGACCGAGGGGAGACTCGAGGGGCGATACCACCACTCCAGGCGTCCGGGCGCGCCGATTGCCGTGCTCCTCCATCCCGATCCGCGCCACGGCGGCACCATGAACAACCGCGTGGTGTTCGTCATGTACCAGGAGTTTCAGCGCCGCGGCTTCTCCGTGCTGCGCTTCAACTTCCGCGGCGTCGGCCGCTCCCAAGGCGTGTCCGACAACGGCCAGGGCGAGCTCAGCGACGGCGCGTCGGCACTCGACTGGGTCGAGAGCTTCAATCCGAATGCGGCGGAATGCTGGATCGGCGGATACTCCTTCGGCGCATGGATCGGCATGCAGCTGATGATGCGCCGCCCGGAGATCAACCGCTTCATCGCCATCTCGCCCCCGGCCGGCCTCCACGACTTCTCTTTTCTCGCCCCCTGTCCGGCCTCGGGGCTGATGATCCACGGCTCGAAGGATACGCTGGTGGCACCGGCCGCCGTCGCCAAGCTGGCGCAGAAGTTATCCAGCCAGCGGAACGTCACGGTCGAGTACCGCGAGATCGCCGGCGCCGATCACTTCTTCGCCGATCATATGCAGGAGCTGGCCGCGGCCGTCTCCGACTATCTCGACCGCGCGCTGGCGGAGCCGGCCTAGGTCACTGTGGCGCTGCTGGCGCCGAACGGCCCGCGACCGGCCGCCGATCCGCCGCGGCCGGCCGTCTCAGGCGGCCGCCGGTCATCGGCGTGGGAACGCCGGTCGTCGTCGGCAGGCTCAGCGGCTCGCCTAAGAGCGATCGCACCGCGAGGAAGGCGAAGGCCTGGGCCTCCAGGGCATCGCCGTCCCAGCCGACGGCCTCGACGGGCTCGACCGGAGCGCCGCAGGCGTCCACCAGCATCGCCATCAGCGTGCGGTTGTGGCGGCCGCCGCCGCACACCAGCCAGCGCAGCGGCGGCGCCGGCATGAATGCCCGCGCCTCGGCCACCGCCCTCGCGGTGAACGCCGTCAGCGTCGCGGCGCCGTCCTCGGGCGAGAGCTTGCGGACGCCCTGCAAGACCACGGCGTAGGTGTCGCGGTCGAGCGACTTCGGCGGGGAGGCGCGGAAGTGGTCGTCGGCGAGCCAGACCCGGAGGCGGTCCTCGTGCACCCGCCCGCCCTGGGCGAGGCGGCCGCGCTCGTCCCATTGGCGTCCGGTCACTGCCTGCACCCAGTCGTCGATGAGCGCGTTGCCGGGCCCGGTGTCGAAGGCCACGACCTCGGGTCCGCCGCCGTCGTCCTCGCCGATCCAGGTGACGTTGGCGACGCCGCCGACGTTCAGCACCGCAAGCGGCTTCGCCAGCGGCCTGGCGAGGGCGGCGTGGTAGAGCGGGGCGAGCGGCGCCCCGTGCCCGCCCGCCTCGACATCCCGGGACCGGAAGTCCTCGACCACGGGAATGCCGGTGGCATCGGCCAGGAGTTGGCCGTCCCCGACCTGCCGGGTGATGCGCAGGTCGGGCCGATGGATCACCGTGTGCCCGTGGAAGCCGATGACGTCGACGCCGCCGGTGGCGGATGCGTCCGCGTGCAGCAGGCGGAGGACGGCGTCGGCGTGCAAAAGAGTGAGCTCACGGATCGTCTCCTCGTCTCCGTCGCCGGGCTCGCGCCCGAGGAGCCCCCGCAACCGGTCGCGGAACCGCGAGGTGTACGGATAGGTGGCGACGGCCCCGCACCCTCGAACGCGCTCGCCGTCGGTCTCGAGGATCGCTGCGTCGATGCCGTCCATCGACGTCCCGCTCATCAGCCCGAGCGCCCGCATCGGCATCCGCGGCGCGGCCGCGGCACCCGGCCCGGCCGTCACCGCAGGCCTCCGGGGCCGGCGTTGCCAGGTCCTGTTCGTTGTGTTAAGTGCGCGCCTCCAACCGACGTCCGAACCCGTTCGGTCGAGGGAAGGCGATGACCGCGTACCGCTCCGACTTCATCCGCCGCATCATCGAGCGCGGTTACCTGCGCCAGTGCACGGACCTCGCCGGCCTCGACCGTCTTGCCGCCGAGGGGCCGGTGACGGCGTACGTCGGCTTCGACTGCACGGCGCCAAGCCTGCACGCCGGCAGCCTCGTCTCGATCATGCTGCTGAGGCTCCTCCAGCGCACGGGCCACCAGCCGATCGTGCTGATGGGCGGCGGCACCTCGAAGGTCGGCGACCCCTCGGGACGGGACGAGGCGAGGAAGCTCCTGTCGGACCGAGAGATCGACGCCAACATGGCCGGCATCAAGCGGGTGTTCGCGCGCTTCCTCGACTTCGGCGACGGGCCGACCGACGCCGTCATGGTCGACAACGCCGACTGGCTCGACGGTCTGCGCTACATTCCGTTCCTGCGAGACTACGGAAGCCACTTCTCGGTCAACCGGATGCTCGCCTTCGATTCCGTCAAGCTCCGTCTCGACCGCGAGCAGCCGCTGTCGTTCCTCGAGTTCAACTACATGGTGCTCCAGGCCTACGACTTCCTCGAGCTTGCGCGCCGCCGCGGCTGCCGTCTGCAAATGGGCGGTTCCGATCAGTGGGGGAACATCATCTCGGGCGTCGATCTCGCCCGCCGCACCGACGGCCTCGCCCTGTTCGGCCTGACGACGCCGCTCCTGACGACGGCGTCGGGCGCCAAGATGGGCAAGACCGCCGAGGGCGCGGTCTGGCTCTCAGCCGAGATGCTCTCTCCCTACCAGTACTGGCAGTACTGGCGCAACATCGACGACGCCGACGTCGGCCGCTTCCTCAGGCTTTACACCGAGCTGCCGCTGGACGAGATCGGCCGCCTGGAGCACCTCGAGGGCGCCGAGATCAACGCTGCGAAGATCGTCCTCGCCAACGAGGCGACGCGCCTCTGCCACGGCGCCGACGCCGCCGAGGCGGCGGCGGCGACCGCTCTGAAAACGTTCGTCGAAGGGGTCCGTGGCGACGAGCTGCCGACCGTGGAGGTGCCGACGGCAGAGCTCAAGGAGGGCATCCCCGCCTTCGAGCTCCTGCGCCGGGCCGGCCTTGCCGCCTCCGGGGGCGAGGCGCGCAAGATCATCCGCGGCGGCGGCGGCCGCATCAACGATGCCGTCATCGCCACCGAGACCCGGCTCGTCACCGAGGCCGACCTGGACGCCGGGCGCCTGGTCAAGCTGTCCGCCGGCAAGAAGCGGCACGCCCTCGTGCGTGCCGTCTAGCGGCCGCCGCCCGTCGTGCCCCTCGGTCGCTCGCGTCCTGGCCCCGCCGGCCGGTCGGCGGTACGCTGTCGCTCGCGGACGCGGCCGGCGGCCGCATCGGCGGCGTTTGCAGGACTGGCTTGCAGGAGCGGGAGTCAGGGATGGCCGAGGAACGAACCTTCGACGGCGTGACCGAGGCCGTCTGGCAGGCGCTGAAGCAGTCGACGCGCGACGAGTTCGGCACCGTCTACGATCCGCCCGGGGACGATTGTGGCACGGCGGTGACGAGGACGCCGATTGGCGACATCGTCATCCGCTTCGTCTACGAGCCCGACAAGGAGCGGCTCACCTATCGGATCGAGAGGAAGCCCTTCTTCGTGTCGAGCCGGCAGATCTGGGAGGGAACCCAGGACCGAATCGACGCCTGCCGGGCGAACGAGGCGAGAGGCCCCGGCGGGCCTGAGGATGATCCGCCGGCATCGCGCTGAGAGGAAGGGTTTCGGGCGCGTTCGCGCGGCGCCATGCCGGTCCCGCTGCGCCTACCGCCGATGCAGGCAGCGCCTCAGGGCACTCGACACCGTGGCCCGCAGGCGCCGGAGACGGGTACCCCAGGCGCAATTCCTCTTGGCTGCGCTCTGGAGGTCGATCCGCTCGGTCCCCAGATAGGCACGTGCGAGAAGCAGGTCAGCCAGCATGACGATCCTCCACATGCCGCACACACGCGACAGCCACGGGTGAACGCGCCGAGCCGCGAGGCTCCATCTGCTACTTTTAAGAGCATACGCACGTGGTGCGCCCAGGTCAACCGGAAAGCGCACCCCGTGCGCTGTTGTTGCCCGGTCTCCACGGATCCTGTTAGATTTGCTGCGGTTACCGGCCGGCCACGCCGCGGCGACCGGGCCTCGAGGAGCGAGCCATGCGACCGTCCGACTTCAAGCGCTGGCGAAAGACGCTGAAACTCTCCCAGAAGGAGGCCGCGAACGCGCTCGGCCTCAAGCGACGGATGGTGCAGTATTACGAGAAGGGCGAGCGCGACGGCGACAAGGTGCAGGTCCCGAAGGCCGTGCGGCTGGCGTGCTACGCCCTGTCGCTGGGCGTCGACGACTACCACGGTCCCGACGGGAAGGGCCACGGGGAGAAAGCGGCCGCGGCGGCGGCGACGCGGAGCGAATAGGGCCGTCGGTCGGCCACCGGCCGCAACGGTCCTCGAGCCTGCGGGAGACCATGATGAGTGGCGTGCTCAGCCGCACCTTGGTCCCGGTTCTCGGGTGCTTCGCCGGTCTCGCCCTGGCGCTGGCGCCCGTTGTCTCGCCGGCGCAGGACGCGGCGATCGTCTCCGAGCGCGACATCTTTCACCCAGTGTTCGCGAAGCACGGGATGGTCGCCACGCAGGAGGAGACGGCGACGCGGATCGGCGTCGAGGTGCTCAAGGCCGGCGGCAACGCCGTCGACGCCGCGGCCGCCATCGGCTTCGCGCTCGCCGTCACCCTGCCGCACGCCGGCAACCTGGGCGGTGGCGGCTTCATGATCGTCCACGACGCCGGCGCCAATGAGACCGTGGCCATCGACTACCGGGAGACGGCGCCGGCCGCTGCGCACGAGGACATGTACTTGGATGCGACGGGCGAGGTGGATGTCGACAAGGCGCGCCACTCGCACTTGGCTGTCGGTGTTCCCGGCACCGTCGCCGGTCTCGCGCTGGCCCTCGAACGCTTCGGAACGATGACGCTCGCCGACGTCATGCGGCCGGCGATCCGGCTCGCCCTGGACGGCATCGTGGTCGGCCCGGATCTCGCCGCGTCCCTGGCCGCCCGCCGGGCGCGGCTCGCCCCGTGGCCGGAGACGATGAAGGTCTTCTTCAAGCCGGACGGCTCCGCCTACCAGCCCGGAGACGTCCTGGTGCAGACGGATCTGGCGTGGTCTCTGCGCCAGATCGCCGAGAACGGCCCCCTCGCCTTCTACCGGGGCGAGATCGCCGCCCGGATCGTCGACGACATGCGGACGCACGGCGGCGCGATGACGCTGGAGGACCTCGCCGCCTACCGACCGGTCATCCGCGAGCCGGTCCGCGGCCGCTACCGCGGCTACGAGATCGCATCGATGCCGCCGCCGAGCTCGGGCGGCGTCCACATCGTCCAGATCCTCAACATCCTCGAAGACTTTCCCATCGGCACCCTCGGGGCCAACGGTGCCGAGAGCATCCACCTGATGGCGGAGGCGACGAAGCTTGCCTACGCCGATCGCAGCCGCCACCTCGGCGATCCCGACTTCGCTCGCGTGCCGGTCGAGGGCCTGACCTCGAAGGCCTATGCCCGGGCCTTGCGCGCAGGGATCGACCGCCACCGCGCCACGCCGTCGGCGACCATCGCCCCCGGCGATCCGGCTCCTTACGAGAGCGCCGAGACCACGCACTTCTCGGTGATCGACAGGCACGGCACCGTCGTCGCCAACACCTACACGATCAACTTCAGCTACGGCTCGGGCATCGTCGCCGCCGGCACGGGGATTCTCCTCAACAACGAGATGGACGACTTCTCGGCCAAGCCGGGGGTGCCGAACGCCTACGGGCTGATCGGCGGCGAGGCGAACGCGATCGCGCCCGGCAAGCGGCCGTTGAGCTCGATGTCGCCGACGATCGTGTTCAAGGCCGGGAAGCCGTTCCTCGCCACCGGCAGCCCGGGCGGCAGCCGCATCATCTCGACGACGCTGCAGGTGATCGTCAACGTCGTCGATCACGGCATGAACATCGCCGCCGCCCAGGCGAGCCCCCGCATCCATCACCAGTGGCTGCCGGACGAGCTGCGCGTGGAGGTGGGCCTCAGCCCCGACACGCTCGCCCTGCTCGCCGCCAAGGGCCACGTGATCGCCGTCGGCGACGCCATGGGCAGCGCCCAGTCGATCATGCGGACGGAGGACGGCCTGTTCGGTGCCTCCGATCCGCGCCGCCCCGGCGCCCTGACCCTGGGCTATTGAAGGAAGCTCGTACCGGGTTGAGCGAGTCCATCGACCACGTGGCAAAGGACCACATCCGCATCGAGGCCAAGGCCATCGGCTTCGATGCCGTCGGATTCGCGGCCGCTGGCGGCGATGGCAGGGACGCCGAACACCTCTCCCGATACCTCGCCGAAGGCCGCCACGGCGACATGGGCTGGATGGCCGCAACCGCCGACCGCCGCGCCGATCCCCGGGCGTTGTGGCCGGAGGCGCGGAGCATCATCGCGGTCGGCGTCAGCTATGCGCCGGACCGGGACCCGCTGGAAGCGCTCGCCCAGCCTGACCGCGCCGGCATCAGCGTCTACGCCCGGGGGCGGGACTACCATGCCGTGGTCAAGAAGCGCCTGAAGGCGCTGGCGCGCTGGCTGGTCGAGACCCATGGCGGCGAGGTCAAGGTGTTCGTCGACACCGCGCCCGTGATGGAGAAGCCGGTCGCCATGCGCGCCGGCCTCGGCTGGATCGGCAAGCACACCAACCTGGTATCCCGCCGCTTCGGCTCGTGGCTGTTCCTGGGCGAGGTGTTCACCACGCTCGCGATCCCACCCGACGCCGCCGAGGTCGATCATTGCGGCCATTGTGACCGCTGCCTCCGGGCCTGCCCCACCGGCGCCCTGCCGGAGCCCTACCGCATCGAGCCGCGCCGCTGCATTTCTTACCTCACCATCGAGCACAAGGGCCCGATCGACGAGGATCTTCGCCCGCTGATCGGCAACCGCGTCTACGGCTGTGACGACTGCCTCGCCGTCTGCCCGTGGAACAAGTTCGCCGCGCCGACCTCCCATGACGAGCTGAGGCCTCGGGCTGAGCTTGCGGCGCCACGCATCGCCGAACTCGCGAGCCTCGACGACGCCGCCTTCCGCGGCCTGTTCGCCGGGACCGCGATCAAGCGGAGCGGCCGCGACCGGCTGGTCCGCAACACCATGATCGCCCTCGGCAACGCCGGCGATCCGGTGACCGTCGCACTCGTCGAGGACACCATCGACGATCCCTCGCCCGTGGTCGGCGAAGCCGCCCGCTGGGCGCGGGATCGCCTGAAATCCGAGGGAGAATAGCCTCTTGCCCGGTTGCGTCGCGATCGTGTCTCCGTCGCCGTCGCTCTTGTCGCCGCCGTCGCCGCCGACGTATGAAGCCCCGTCACCGTGACTTCGCAGGGCGACCGATGCTCCACTCCCTGATGCGACGCAGCTTGGTCGGCGGCCTTCTCTTCACCCTCGCCGCCGCCGCACCTGCTGCCTCCGAACTCCTCACCCCCGGTACCGTGTTCCGCGACTGCCCCGAATGCCCGGAGCTGGTGGTGGTCCCGGCCGGCCGCTTCGTCCTCGGCCACGGCGGCCTCACCGCATCCGAAGGACCGGCGCGCGAAGTGGTCCTCGCGCGGCCCTTCGCGATCGGCCGCTACGAGATCACCTTCGACGAGTGGGAGGCCTGCGTCGCCGCAGGCGGCTGCCAGAGGGTGCCCAACGATCACCAGTGGGGCCGCGGTCGGCGGCCGGTCATCAACGTCACCTTTGCCGAGGTCCAGGCGTATGTCGATTGGCTGGCGAGCAAGACGGGCCATCGCTACCGCCTGCCTTCGGAAGCCGAGTGGGCTTACGCCAACCGGGCCGGCAGCACCACCGCCTTCTGGTGGGGTGACGAGGCCGGCGCCGGGCGCGCCAACTGCCGCGACTGCGGCAGCGAGTGGAGCGCCGTCGGCACCGCCCCGGTCGGATCCTTTCCAGCCAATTTCTTCGGCCTCCACGACACCACCGGCAACGTCCTCGAATGGGTGCAGGACTGCTGGTATCCCGACCACACGGGCGCCCCCGGCGACGGATCCAGCCGCGATAGCGACGACTGCCGCCAGCGCGTGGTGCGTGGCGGCTCGTGGTACTACGTCAAGAACACGGCGCGCAGCGCATGGCGATCACGCAACGACGTCCGGGTGCACAGCTACAGCGTCGGCTTCCGCGTCGTCCGCGATCTGCCATAGGCGTTGGCGCCAAGGGCCGGTGCCGGTGCGCCGCCCGCCTATTTGGTGGCGAGCGCGCGGGCGAGGTGGCTCAACGCTTCGCGGTGCCGTTCGCTCGGGATCTGCGTGAAGTTGCGAGCGAGTTCGAGGCACATGCGCTGACGGACGGTTAGCTCCTCCTCGCCGGGCCTGCCCTCGATGCCGTCGAAGAAGAAGCTCACCGGCACCCGCAGGACCAGCGCGATCTCGTAAAGCCTGCCCGCGGAGATGCGGTTGATGCCGCGCTCGTACTTGTGGGCCTGCTGATAGGTGACGCCGATCATGTCGGCCATCTGCTGCTGGCTGAGCCCCAGCATCACCCGGCGTTCGCGGATGCGGCTACCGACGAATCGATCCACGTCCGTCGCCCTGACCGCAGGCCGAGCGCGCTCGGCGGTGCCTTCGCCAAAAGGTGACATGCCCTTCATCTCCCGACAGTTGACGCTGTTATCAACGCGATCTCACGGTTTGCTGCCCACGCAGAACCCGCCGCCAATCCATACTCGAGCACCGCCTGGAGCCGCTGCATCCCGCCGGAGCCTCAAACCAGGACCGTGGCCACCGACATTTCACACTGTTTCGGTGGCCTTACCCGTCTCAGCCCGCCGCTTTCTACCGGTCGGACACGAAGACACCGGGATTATATAGCAGCTTCTGCGTAAAACCCCAGCGTTAGTTTCTGCAAGGACTACGGATCGCGGCGCTCGGACCTCCCACCGCCGGGCTTTTCGGCAGCCGGGAGCCGGTGGCCGGCCTCGAAGGGTGGCGGGCCGCTAGTCCTCGCGGCGCCGGGTCATCAGTTCGTCGAGCTGCTGCTGGATCTTGTTGAGCCTGGATCGAAGCTCCTTGATCTCCTCGCTCGCCTGCGAAGGCTCTTCGCCGCTCTCCTTCTCCCGCTCCTCGCCGTGCTCACCGAGGAACGGGCTGAACATCTTCATGGCGGTCTCCAGGATCGCCATGTTCTGCTTGCTCATCTCTTCGAACTGGCCGAACGGCATCAGCCCGTCGAAGGTGTCGCGCACGTACTCGCGCATTTGCTCCTGGTTGCGGGCAAAGGCGTGCATCGTGTGCTCGAGGTAGCGGGGGATCAGCACCTGCAGACTGTCGCCGTAGAAGCTGATGAGATGCCGGAGGAAGCTCACCGGCAAAAGCTTCTGCCCCTTCGCCTCCTCCTCGACGATGATGTGCGTCAGCACCGAACGCGTGATGTCTTCGCCGGTCTTGGCATCGTAGACCACGAAGTCGGCGCCCGCCTTGACCATGGTTGCCAGATTGTCGAGGGTGACGTAGCTGCTCGTGGCGGTGTTGTAGAGTCTTCGATTGGCGTACTTCTTGATCGTGATCGGCGTCTGCGGGGGCCGGCCAGCCTGCCCGGAACTCGAGGCGGTGTTCATCACGGAACGCTTTCGCGAATGTCGCCAGCAGGAAATTTCCGGAAAGCAGCCTAGCCCAACTGCATGCTGCGATGCAATGTACCTGATGACCGTCACGAGAGTTTGTTTCGTCTCACATGCCTGCGGGCTCCCGGGACGAGTCGGCGATCCTTTCGCAATTGCGAACACGTTCTTTATTTCGCGCGCGAAACCGGCTAAACCAGAACGAGTTGCCGGCGCGCGGGCATTGTGCCTGTGCGAAAAGCGCGCTTCGGCCAGCCAATCACGTGTCGGAGTTCGGCCGCGCCGGTCCTCGGGAGGGAGAAAACGATATGGCGATCATTAGAGTGGGCATCATCGGCACCGGCACCATGGGGCTGGGAATCACGCAAGTGTGCGCCCAGGCGGGACGGACGGTCGTGGTCGTCAAGGCGACGCCCGGGCCGCTCGACAAGTCGCGGGCGATCGCCGACAAGAGCCTCGCCCGCATGGTCGAGCGCGGCAAGATGGAGGCGGCCGAGAAGGACGCCATCATGGGCCGCATCACCTTCACCGACAACGAGGGCGCGGTCGCCGACTGCGACTTGGTCATCGAGTCGATCATCGAGGACCTGGAGACCAAGAAGGCTCTGTTCAAGCGTCTGGATGCCCGTTGCAAGGAGACCACCCTTCTCACCACCAACACGTCGACGCTGTCGGTCACCGCGATGATGGCCGTTTGCCGCAAGCGCGACCGCGTCGCCGGCCTTCACTTCTTCAACCCCGCTCCGGTGATGCGGCTGGTCGAGATCATTCACGGGTTCGAGACCTCCGACGCAACCCTCGATCAGCTCGGCGCCTTCTGCAAGGAGATCGGCAAGGACCCGGTCGTGGTTCAGGACACCACCGGCTTCATCGTCAACCGCCTCCTGACGCCCTATATGCTCAACGCGATCCGAATGCTGGAGCGCGGCACCGGCACCATCGAGACCATCGATCACGCGATGAAATCGGGGGCCGCCCATCCGATGGGGCCGTTCGAGCTTGCCGACTACATCGGTCTCGACGTGGTCGAGGCGATGGCCATGAACATCTACATGGACGTCCGCCACGAGCACCACGCGCCCCCCCATACGCTGACCCGCCTCGTCCAGCTCGGCTACCTCGGCCGGAAGACCGGCAAGGGCTTCTACGACTACGCGCAGAAGCCGCCGGTGCAGAACCCGCAGCTGATTCGGCCGGTGGTGTAATCGGCGGGCCTTGGGCAGCGCCGATGCCGGACCGGGGCCGTTCGCCGCCACCCGCGGCGAACGGCCCTCGTTTCGGCCGGCGCGGATACCGCCCGCACGGCCGCGGCATCCCATGGCGATAGACACAAGCTTAACCGGTTGTCTGCTATGCCCGGTGTGCGCCCGATCCTGCTCGCCCGAGGTAGGCTCTTGACAGCAACGGCAAGCGCGGCGATTCGAACGCTGCGTTAGGATCGGTCGGCACTTCGGTTGGTGGAACGCCATCGAGAGACCCATTTCAGATGATTGCTGAGCGCACCAGAGCGGGCAGCCAGGATCGGGACCACGCCATGCAGACGCACCTTTCAGACCTCGAGGCCGAGAGCATCTTCATCATGCGCGAGGTCGCCGCCGAATTCGAGAATCCGGTCATGCTGTACTCGATCGGCAAGGATTCCTCGGTGATGCTGCGCCTTGCCATGAAGGCCTTCCACCCTGCCAAACCGCCGTTTCCGTTGCTGCACGTGGACACCACCTGGAAGTTCCGGGAGATGATCGCCTTCCGCGACCGCACGGCGGCCGAGCTCGGCTTGGATCTCATCGTGCACACCAACCAGGACGGCCTCCGCGACAACATCAATCCGTTCACCCACGGCTCTTCGATCTACACCGACGTGATGAAGACGGAAGCCCTGAAACAGGCGCTTGAGCGCTACGGCTTCGACGCCGCGTTCGGCGGCGCCCGGCGGGACGAGGAGAAGTCGCGCGCGAAGGAACGGATCTTCTCGTTCCGAACCAGCACGCATCGCTGGGACCCGAAGAACCAGCGGCCGGAGCTGTGGAACCTGTTCAACGCCCGCATCAAGAACGGCGAGAGCATCCGCGTCTTTCCGCTGTCGAACTGGACCGAACTCGACATCTGGCAGTACATCTACGCCGAGGACATCCCGATCGTTCCGCTCTATTTCGCCAAGGAGCGACCGGTCGTGGAGCGGGACGGCATCCTGGTCATGATCGACGACGACCGCATGCCTCTCGACCCCGGAGAGGAGCCCGAGCTCATGTCGGTGCGCTTCCGCACTCTTGGCTGCTACCCCTTGACCGGCGCCGTGCCGTCGACGGCGAGAACGGTTCCCGAGATCATCCAGGAGATGCTGCTGACCCGCACCTCCGAACGCCACGGCCGCATGATCGACCACGATCAGGCCGGATCGATGGAGAAAAAGAAGCAGGAGGGCTACTTCTGATGGACACCTCGGCCGCCCTCGTCGCCCACGACATCCTCGGCTATCTCAAGGCCCAGGAGCAGAAGACCCTTCTACGCTTCATCACCTGCGGCAGCGTCGACGACGGCAAGAGCACGCTGATCGGTCGCCTGCTCTGGGATTCGAAGCTCATCTTCGAAGATCAGCTCGCCGCCCTCGAGGCCGACAGCAAGCGGGTCGGCACGCAGGGCCAGGACATCGATTTCGCGCTCCTCCTCGACGGCCTGCAGGCCGAGCGTGAGCAGGGCATCACCATCGATGTCGCCTACCGGTTCTTCACCACCGACACCCGTAAGTTCATCGTCGCCGACACGCCCGGCCACGAGCAGTACACCCGCAACATGGCCACCGGCGCCTCCACCGCCGATGTCGCCGTGATCCTCGTCGACGCGCGCAAGGGCGTGCTGACCCAGACCAGGCGGCACAGCTATATCGTCTCACTGATGGGCATCCGCCACGTGCTGCTGGCGGTCAACAAGATGGACCTTGTCGACTTCTCCCAGGCGCGCTTCCGGGCCATCGTCGGCGACTACGAGCCGTTCGCCCACCGGCTCGGCTTGAAGGAGATCGTCTCCGTGCCGATTTCCGCGCTCAAGGGCGACAACGTGCTCGAGCCCAGTCCGCGAATGCACTGGCACCACGGCCCGAGCCTGATGGGCTACCTGTCCTCGGTCGAGGTCACGTCGGAGCTGCGGGCGAAGCCGTTCCGCCTGCCGGTGCAGTGGGTCAACCGCCCCAATCAGAATTTCCGCGGCTTCTGCGGAACGATCGAGAGCGGCGAGATCCGCGTCGGCGACGCCGTTCTGGTGACCTCGTCGGGTCAGACCAGCAAGGTCGAGCGCATCGTCACCTACGACGGCGATCTCACCGAGGCCTCCGCCGGCCAAGCCGTCACCCTCACGCTTGCCGACGAGATAGACATCAGCCGCGGCGACCTACTGGCTGCGCTGCAGGCCCGGCCGGTGCATGCCGATCAGTTCGAGGCCAAGATCATCTGGATGCACGCCGATTCCTTGCTGCCCGGGCGCAAGTACCTCATCCGCATCGGCACCCAGACCGCTGCGGCACAGGTGACGGCGCTCAAGACCAAGGTCAACGTTAACACCCTGGCGAGCGAGGCCGGCCGGACGCTCGAGCTGAACGAGGTCGGCGTCTGCAACATCGCCGTCGATCGCCCCGTCTCGTTCGACCCCTACGCCGACAATCGCGGCACCGGCCGGTTCATCCTCATCGACCGGATGAGCAATGCCACGGTCGCCGCCGGCATGGTCGATTTCCCGCTGCGCCGCGCCACCAACATCCACTGGCAGGCGCTCAGCGTCGACAAGCGCCAGCGCGCGCGTGCGAAGCTTCAGAGGCCGTGCGTGCTGTGGTTCACCGGCCTCTCCGGCGCCGGCAAGTCGACCATCGCCAACCTCGTCGACCAGAAGCTCACCGCGCTCGGCAAGCACACCTACATCCTCGACGGCGACAACGTCCGCCACGGGCTGAACAAGGATCTCGGCTTCACCGACGCCGACCGGGTCGAGAACATCCGCCGGGTCGCCGAGACGGCGAAGCTGTTCGTGGATGCGGGCCTGATCACCTTCGTCTCGTTCATCTCGCCGTTCCGCTCCGAGCGGCGCCTGGCGCGGGAGCTGCTCGCGCCCGGGGAGTTCGTCGAGGTCTTCGTCGACACGCCGCTCGCCGTGTGCGAGCGGCGGGACGCCAAAGGGCTCTACGCCAAGGCGCGACGAGGGGAGCTCAAGAACTTCACCGGCATCGACAGCCCCTACGAGCCGCCTGAAGCCGCCGAGATCGTCGTCAGCGGCGGCGACGGTTCGGCCGAGCATGCGGCCGAGCACATCGTCCTGGCGCTCGAGAGTCTCGGCATCCTGAGCGCGCCCGAGGACGGCGGCTAGAGAGGGGCATCGGCGTCGGGGGTGATGGCCGTCTCCCGGCGCAGAGGAGGTGAGGTGAACCCATGACCGGCCTCGTCTATCCGGTGATCCTGTCCGGCGGCGCCGGCACGCGGCTGTGGCCGATGTCGCGCACGCTGAGGCCGAAGCAGCTTCTGCCGCTGGTGTCCGACCGCACCATGCTGCAGGAGACCATGCTTCGCGTCGCCGGCCCGGACTTCGCCCCGCCCATCGTCGTCTGCAACGAAGAGCACCGATTCATGATCGCCGAGCAGGTGCGGGCCCTCGGCGTCACACCCAAGGCCATCGTTCTCGAGCCGGTGCCGCGCAACACCGCTCCGGCCATCACCGTCGCCGCTCTGATGGCCGCCGAGGCCGACGACGCCGCGGTCATGCTGGTGCTGCCGTCCGACCACGTGATCGAGGACGAGACCGGCTTTCACGCGGCGCTCGCCACGGCACGGGCAGCGGCCGCCGCGGGCGCCATGGTCACCTTCGGCATCCCCCCGTCGCGCCCCGAGACCGGCTACGGCTACATCAAGCGCGGCCGGCCGCTGGCCGGTGCCGCCGGCTGCTTCCGGATCGAGCGGTTCGTCGAGAAGCCGGACCGCGCCACCGCCGAAGGCTATCTCGCCAGCGGCGAGTACGCCTGGAACAGCGGCATGTTCGTCCTTCCCGCCGGCGGCTACCTGCACGAGGTCGGGCGACTTGAGCCGGAGCTTCTCGAGCGCTGCCGGGAGGCGCTTGCGGGGGCCGCCGCCGATCTCGATTTCCTGAGGCTCAAGTGCGAGCCGTTCGCCCAGGCGGAGGCGGTCTCCGTCGACTATGCGGTGATGGAGCGGACGGACAAGGGGGCCATGGTCCCCGCCGACATCGGCTGGAGCGACGTCGGCTCTTGGTCGGCGCTGTGGGAGATCGGCGATCGCGACGGAAGCGGCAACGTCACCCTTGGCGACGTGATGACCCTCGACGTCCGCAACAGCTACATCCGCGGCGAGGGCAACCTCATCGCCGCGATCGGCGTCGAGGACCTGGTGGTGGTGGCGACCGACGACGTCGTCCTGGTCGTGCCCAGAGACCGCGCCCAGGAGGTCCGCGACGTGGTCCGGGAGCTGGAAAGGGCCGGCCGCACCGAGCACTACGTCCACTCCAAGGTGTTCCGGCCGTGGGGCTGGTACCAGACCATCGACGCGGGCCCGCGGTTCCACGCCAAGCAGATCTGCGTCAATCCTGGCCAGGCGCTCAGCATGCAGATGCACTTCCATCGGGCCGAGCACTGGATCATCGTCAGCGGCACCGCCAAAGTCACCCGCAACGGCAAGAGCTTCTTCGTCACCGAGAACGAGTCGACCTACATTCCGCACAACGTCAGCCACTCGCTCGCCAACCCGGGACGGATTCCGTTGCGCCTGATCGAGGTTCAGACCGGCGCCTACCTCGGCGAGGACGACATCGTCCGCTTCGACGACCAGTACGGCCGCGCGCCCCCCGCCGGCACGTAGCGGCAGCGCGTTGGCCGGAGACAACGCGGGCGCACTCGTGTATAAGGCGGCGCGCTGCGCGGAGCCGGCAAATCAGCCGAAGAAAACCCAGGCGCGCTTTGAAACCTGTCGTTGAACCGAACGGTGCAGGGACGCGGAGATAATGAACAGGCTCTTGATCGTTCAGCCCTCCTTCTATGTCGTCAACGGCCATCGCACGCTCCACAAGACGCGGAGGCGCCCGCTGATCGGGCTGCCTCTCCCCTACCTCGCCGCGTTGACGCCGCCCGACTGGCGGGTCGAGCTGGTGGACGAGCAGATCGAGGACGTCGACTTCGACGCCGCCGTCGACCTGGTCGCGATCACCACGTGGACGATCAATTCCGACCGCGCCTTCGACATCGCCAAGCGGTTCCGCGACCGCGGCGTGCCGGTGATCATGGGCGGGCCGCACACCTTCTTCAACGCCGAGGAGGCGGCGGCGCACTGCGACGCGGTCGGCGTCGGCGAGGGCGAGTACATCTGGGCCGAGATGCTGGCCGATGCCGCCGCCGGGCGCCTCAGGCCGATCTACAAGGCCGACCGCCTGCACGACCTCAAGGGCCTGCCGGTCCCGCGCTTCGACCTGATGACCATTCCGGAGCGGCGGCTGTTCCGCACCTATACCGTGCAGACGTCGCGCGGCTGCCCGTTCCGCTGCGAGTTCTGCTCGGAGCGCTTCTACGTCGGTGAGCGCTACCGCCAGCGGCCGCCGGAGGAGGTCGTCGCCGAGATCACGGCGATCGGCGCGAAGAACGTCTTCTTCGCCGACAGCATGTTCGCCGGCAAGAAGGAGCGGGCGATGGAGCTGATGGAGGCGCTGATCCCGCTCAAGATCCGCTGGTCGACGCTGTGGACGACTTATCTCTGTCTCGACGAGGAGTTCATGGATCTTGCCAAGCGCAGCGGTCTTCTGCACGTAAACATGGGCATGGAAAGCATAGACCCGGACACGCTGGCGCAGATGAATAAAAAGTTCAACAAGGTCGAGAACTATCAGGCAATCCTTGACAACCTGCGTAAGCGAGGCATCAGCTATTCTCTCAACTTTGTCTTCGGCTTCGACGGGGAATCGTCGGACGTGTACAGGACTACACTAGATTTCCTCGAAAAGCATCGCGTGCCCGTGGCCTATTTCTATATCCTCGAGCCGCAGAAGGGCACGCCGTTCTACGAGCGGATGAAGGCCGAGGACCGCATCATCTTCGACCCGTCGCGCCCGCGCTTCGCCAACACGTGCATGATCCGGCCCGACCATTGCACGCCGGAGGAGCTGGAGGCCCGCGTCCGCGCCATGTACGATCGCTTCTACAGCCTGGGCTCGATGGTCCGCCGTCTTCCCGCCCCGACCACCCAGGCCAACATCGCCTCGTGGTTCCTCAACTTCTCGCAGCGGCGCCTCTCCCAGTCGGAGCGCAACATCGAGAACTTCGACTGGGCCTGAGCGCGTGATCGGAGAACCGAGGGCGCCGTCGCGGCGCCTGCCGCGATGATGGACCGCCTGCGACGGCTGTTGCTGCCGACCGAGGCCGATCGCCTGATGGCGTCCGCCGTCTCCGGCACCGGGCTCGTGGACTTCGGCGATCCACCGGTCGACGAGCCGCTCGCGGCGCTTGTCGGCGCCCTCCACGCCGAGGCCCGGCTCAGCGTCGCCGGCAGCCTCGGTGCCCGCCAGCACCTGCGCGAGCTCCTGGAGATGCGGCTCAGGCTGGAGGCGGCGTGGAAGACCCGGGCGGCCGACGCGGACCAGCCGGTCCGCGCGCCGATCGTCATCACCGGCATGCCGCGCAGCGGCTCGATGTTCCTGCACGGCCTGCTCGCCCAGGACCCGGGCCATCGCGCGCCCCGGCTCTGGGAGGTCATGTTCCCCGCCCTCGACGGCGACGCGAACCAGGCCTCGATCGACGCTCGGGTGCGGCGGGCGGAGAACCGGCTGCGCCTGTTCCGCTGGCGGGCGCCCGCGTTCTCCCGCATCCAGCCGGTGACCGCGACCTCGCCGCAGGAATGCATCGCCATCACCAGCTACTCGCTGTGCTCCGACGAGTTCACGGCGCTGTTCCGCGTGCCGTCCTATGTCGACTGGCTGCGCCGTCGCGGTGCCGCCGGCGCCCTCCGGTTCCACCGCCGCTTCCTCCAGCACCTGCAGGCGTCCGATCCGTCGAAGCGGTGGGTATTGAAGTCGCCCGACCACGCCTATGCCCTCGCCGACCTGATCGCCACCTATCCGGATGCCCGCGTCGTGCTCACCCACCGCGACCCGCTGAAGGTCATGGCGTCGACCGCGAGCCTGCTCTCGGTGCTGCGGCGGGTGTTCAGCCGCCGGATCGATGCCGCCGACATCGGCAGGGAGGTGTGGGCGCTGAAGGGCGTCGCCGAGCGCATGATTTCGTTCCAAGACCGGCATCCGGCCCTGGCCGGCCGCATCGTCGACGTCCGCTACGACCGGCTCGCGAGCGACCCGCTCGCCACCGTCAAGAGCATCTATCGGCGGCTCCGGCTGCCGTTCTCGGACGAGGCCGAGCGACGGATCCGGGACCTGCTGCAGCGCAAGGGGCCGCGGCCGGCGAACGGCCACGCCTACAGCCTCGAACGCTTCGGCCTCGATCGCGACCGGGTCCGCCGCTCCTTCGACTTCTACTACGACCGCTTCGGCCTCGCCCCGGAAGCGTGATCGTCGGCGGGATCGACTGCCGTCGGTGTTCGGGTTTCGGCCGTCTTCCCGCCCGCCGCGCCAAATTATAACAATATATCAATGCGCTATCGGGTGATCCGACGGTGTGGATCGCAGATCGTCGCGCCCCGAGTCGGCACCATGTCGGCAAGGCGGAGCGACATCCTGCGCGATCGTGCGCAGGCGCGGCGGCTCTTCTTTTTCGAGCGGGAAAGCGGAACGCGGTGGTAACGTAGCCCCTCTGAGGTCCGCGGGACAGGCGCATGTCAGGGGGGCGCCTCACGGTGACAGACCACTTCGACGTTTTCCTGAGCTACAGCCGCAACGATCTGGATGCGGCCGCGCTGTTGCGCACGCAACTGGAACGTGCCGGGCTCGGCGTCTTCAAGGACGACAAGAGCATCCGCGAGGGCGACCTCTGGCTCGACAAGCTGCAGGCGGCGGTGGACGGCTGCGGCGCCTTCGTCGTGCTGGTCGGCCGCGACGGCGTGCGACGGTGGATCGGCGCCGAGACGCAAGCGGCGCTCGGCCGCCATTTCGGCCCGCACGCCGATGCCGAGCGGTTGCCCATCTTCCCCATCCTGCTCGGCGACACCCGGCCCGAGACGCTGCCGGCGTTCCTGCGGCTGTTCCAGGCGACGCGCTGGCCCGGCGACACGCCGCTGCCGGACACCCTGATCGAGAGCATCCGCTGCAAACGCATCCTCGCCGACACGGCCGCCAGCTTCGAGGGCTGCCCGTTCGTCGGCCTCGATGCCTTCCGCATCGACCAGGCCAACCTGTTCTTCGGCCGGCAGAAGGAGACGCTGGAGGCACTCGCCTGCTTCGACCGCCGCCCCGGTGCCCCGACGGTGCGCTGGCTGGAGATCTTCGGCAACTCCGGCTCCGGCAAGTCGTCGCTGATGTGTGCCGGCATTCTGCCGCTGGTCGACCAGGGCTGGCTGTGGCCGCGCACCGGTTTCGAGCACTGGCGCCCGATCGGCCCGTTGATGCCGGGCGCCCCTCCGGTGGAGATGCTGGCGGAAAGCCTACACCCGGCCTTTGGCGGCGGTACGGGCGAGCGCTATCACGCCCTGCAAGCGGACGACCGCGCCCTCGCCTGGATGCTTCGCGACAACCGACCGGACGACGACACCGCCTTCCTGCTCGCCGTCGACCAGTTCGAGGAGCTGTTCACCTTCGCCGATGCGGACGAGCGGCAGCGGTTCGACCGGCTGCTCGCCGCGGCGCTGGACGACGCCGACTGCCCGCTGTTCGTCATCTCGACGGTGCGCGCCGACTTCCTCGACCGCTTCGACGACCTGCCGCGCCTGGCCGCGGTGCAGAACCGCGTCGGCCGGTCCTGGAAGCTGCCGCCCATCGGTGCCGAGGGCTTGCGCGAGATCATCGACGGTCCGGCCCGGCTCGCCGGCCTCGACGTGGACGAGGTGCGCGAAATCATGGTCCGGGAGGCCGAGGACGAGCCGGGGGCGCTGCCGCTGGTGGAGAACGCGCTGTTCTGGCTGTGGGAGAAGCGCACCGACGGCCGGCTCAGCGGCCGGCTGCTGAGCGAGCAGGGCGGCATCGCCGGCATCTTGAGCCGGTGCGCCGACGATCTGCTCGCCGGCCTCGATGCGCGCTCGCGCGACCGGGCGCTGGACCTCCTGTTCCGGATGGTGCTGATCGATCCCGAGGGCCGGCGTCACACCCGCCGGCGCATGCCGCTCGCCGAGGCGATCGCGATCGCCGGCGGCGGCGAGCGCGGCCACGAGCTGGTCGACCGCCTGGCCGGCCGGCGCCTCCCCGGCGGCGTCGCGCGGCACGGGCCATTGCGGCTGATCACCGTCACCGAGGACGCGGGCGACGGCGCGCCGGCGGCGCGGCAGGACCGCTGGGTGAACCTGATCCACGAGACGCTGATCCGCAGCAAGGGCGTGGATGCCACCGGCACGCCGCAGCCCTACTGGCCGACGCTGTGGGATTACATCGAGCGCAACAAGGAGCGGGCGGCGCGGCGCGAGCGCTTGCAGCTGATGGCGCGCGAATGGAAGGACCGCTGGGGACTCTCTCGTTTGGCCGGCCTGGCCGGCTGGTCGGCGCTGTTCGGCTTCCGCGGACTGGCGGCACCGGGCAGTCTCGAACGGCGCTATCTGAGCTGGAGCCGCGGGCGCGCCGTGGTCGAGATCGCGGTCCTCACCGCGGTCGCCGGCGTCGTCGGCGAGAGCGTCGCGTGGGCGATGCGGATCGGAGCGCCGATCGAGGCGGTGATGGACCGCTGGGCCTACACGGTGCACATCGCCACGCCGCCGCTGCCCGGGCTTGTCGAAATCCCGGCGGGGTCGTTCCGCGTGGGGAGCGAGAGGGACGCTTGGTCCAAGCCCGTGCATCGGGTGACGTTTGCGCAGCCGTTCCAATTCGGTCGGACGGAAGTCACCTTCCAGGAGTGGGATGCCTGCGTCGCCGATGGCGGTTGCGGCTACCGCCCCGCCGATCAGGGTTGGGGCCGCGACACGCGGCCGGTGATCAACGTCTCATGGGATGATGCGCAGGTCTATGTCGCGTGGCTGGGCCGGCGGATGAGGCAGGCGTGCCGTTTGCCCAGCGAGGCGGAGTGGGAGTATGCGGCCCGTGCGGACACGACCACCGAATTCGCCCTGCCGGCGCCGGGCGGCAGCGACGACGTCGGCGGCCAAGGGCTGGCCAACTGCCAGGACTGCGGAAGCGAATGGGATTTCAAGCAGACGGCGCCGGTGGCGAGCTTCCCGCCGAACGCCTGGGGCCTGCACGACATGCACGGCAACGTCGTCGAGTGGGTGGAGGATTGTGTGCATGGGACTTATGACGGCGCGCCCGACGATGGCCGGGCGTGGCTCGATCAAGACGGCGGCGATTGCAGTTCCCGTGTGCTTCGCGGCGGGTCCTGGAGCCTCTCCCAGGTCCTCGCGCGCGCGGCCTTCCGCTTCTGGTTCGGCCCGGACCTCCGGAGCTTCGACCTCGGGTTTCGTGTGGTGTGTTCGTCCCCATCTTCCGGGCACTGATCCCTGACAAGCGGCGCGGCAGCGCCGCTTCGAATTCTTGGCGCTGGTCTTCGCCCGCCCGGAATCATGGGATCGGGGTTGCCGGCGGCTCCGCAAGCCGCCCGAGCGGCCGTTCGCCCTCGCCACCCCGTGTCCCGCGTGTTAGCCTCTCGCAGTGCAGCATGACCGATCCCGGTTCGACTCTCCATCGTGGACGAGGGGATGACGAACGAAGCACGCAGCGACGCCCAAGCGTGGCATGCCGTGTCGGCCGACCGCGCGTTCGAGAGGTTGACGGGTCGTCCTGACGGTCTCTCGGACGACGAGGCCGGCAAGCGGCTCGCCGAGCACGGGCCGAACCGGCTGCCGCCGCCGAAGCGCCGGGGCGCGCTGGCCCGGCTCCTCGCCCAGTTCAACAACCTCTTGATCTACGTGCTCCTGGGCGCCGCCGGCACCACCGCCGCCCTCGGCCACTGGATCGACACCGGCGTCATCCTCGCCGTCGTCCTGGTCAACGCCGTCGTCGGCTTCGTCCAGGAGGGCAAGGCGGAAAAGGCGCTGGATGCCATCCGCGACATGCTGGCACCGAAGGCGACGGCGATCCGCGACGGCCACCGCCGCTCCGTCCGGGGCGAGGAGATCGTGCCCGGGGACGTCATCGTCCTCGAGCCCGGCGATCGCGTCCCGGCCGATCTCAGGCTGTTCGAGGTCAAGGGGCTCAAGGTCGACGAGGCGATGCTGACCGGGGAGTCGGTCGCCGTCGACAAGGTCACCGGGCCGGTCGACGCCGCAACGCCCCTCGGCGACCGTCTCTGCCTCGCCTTCAGCGGCACGATGGTGGCCTCCGGCTCGGGCAAGGGCCTGGTCGTCGCCACCGGCGAAGACACCGAGATTGGCCGCATCAGCGGCATGATGGCGGAGGTCGAGGCGATGACGACGCCCCTGCTGCGGCAGATGGGCGTCTTCGCCAAGTGGCTGACGGTGGCCATCGTCGGCTTCGCCGCCCTCATCCTCGCCTTCGGGCTGTTCGTTCGCGGCGAGGAGTTCACGACGATGTTCATGGCCGCGGTCGGGCTCACCGTCGCCGCCATCCCCGAGGGCCTGCCCGCCATCCTCACCGTCACGCTGGCGATCGGCGTCCAGGGCATGGCCCGGTGCAACGCCATCGTCCGCCGGCTGCCGGCGATCGAGACCCTCGGCTCGGTCACGGTGATCTGCTCCGACAAGACCGGCACGCTCACCCGCAACGAGATGACCGTCGCCGCCGTCGCCACCTCCCGCCACCTGTTCCAGGTCGGCGGCAGCGGCTACGAGCCGCACGGCGCGATCTCGCTCGACGATCGCGAGGTCGAGGTCGACGACCATCCGCTGTTGGCGGAGATGAGCCGGGCGGCGCTCCTCTGCAGCGACGCCCACCTCGTCGACAAGGACGGCCAGTGGGCGGTCGAGGGCGACCCGATGGAGGGGGCGCTGATCGTCTTCGCCCGCAAGGCCGGTCTCGATCCCGACGGCGAACGGAAGGCATGGCCGCGGACCGATGCGATCCCGTTCGACTCCCGGCATCGGTTCATGGCCAGCCTCAACCACGACCACGAGGGGCACGGCCTGATCGTCGTCAAGGGAGCGCCGGAGCGGATCCTCGAGATGTGCGGCCGCCAGCGCGGCGGCAACGGGGACGTCGGGCTCGATCGCGCGGACTGGCAACGAAAGGCCGACGACATCGCGTCCGAGGGTCGGCGGCTGCTCGCGATCGCCGTCAAGGACACCGATTCGCGCCACGCCGATCTCCGCTTCGATGACGTCGAGGGCGGCCTCGTCCTCCTCGGCCTGGTCGGTCTCATGGATCCGCCGCGCGAGGAGGCGATCGCCGCGGTCGCCGAGTGCCGGTCGGCCGGCATCCAGGTGAAGATGATCACCGGCGACCACGCGGCGACGGCGGCGGCGATCGCCCGGATGCTCGCTCTCGAGAACCCGGGGAGCGTGCTCACCGGCAGCGACCTCGAGGCGCTCGACGACGACGAACTCCGTCGGCGGGCGATCGAGACCAGCGTCTTTGCGCGCACCAGCCCGGAGCACAAGCTCCGCCTGGTCAAGGCGTTGCAGGCCGAGGGCGAGGTGGTGGCGATGACCGGCGACGGGGTCAACGACGCGCCCGCCCTGAAGCGCGCCGACATCGGCATCGCCATGGGCCGCAAGGGCAGCGAGGCCGCCAAGGAGGCGTCGGAGATGGTGCTCGCCGACGACAACTTCGCGACCATCGATGCGGCGGTCGAGGCCGGCCGCACCGTCTACGACAACCTCAAGAAGGCGATCATCTTCCTGTTGCCGGTCAACGGCGGCGAATCCGCGAGCCTGATCGCCGCCATCGTCCTCGGCATGACCCTGCCGATCTCTCCGGTGCAGATCCTCTGGGTGAACATGGTGAGCTCGGTGGCGCTGGCGATGTCGCTCGCCTTCGAGCCCGCCGACCCGGATGTCATGACCCGCCCGCCCAGGCCGCCGGACGAGCCGATCCTCTCCGGGTTTCTGGTCTGGCGGATCTTCCTCGTCTCGGCGCTGTTCCTCGCCGGCGTGTTCGGCATGTTCGCCCATGCCAAGGCCCAGGGACTGGATGTCGAGGAGGCCAGGACCATCGCCGTCAACACCCTGGTGGTGATGGAGATCTTCTATCTGTTCACCGTCCGCCACCTGTTCACGCCGTCGATCACCTGGCGGGACGTTCTCGGCACGCCGGCCGTCCTGATCGCCGTCGCCGCCGTCACCGCCCTGCAGTTCCTGTTCACCTACGCGCCCTTCATGCACACGTTCTTCGCCTCTCGCCCGCTCAGCCTGGTGCAGGGGCTGCAGGTGGTCGCCGTCGGCATCGCCGTGATGCTCGTCCTCGAGGCCGAGAAGCGCCTGCAGGTGCTGGTCAGGGGCCGGCTGCCGGGCCGCCGGTCACGGGCGCGGCGGGGGCGGCACGCGTAGAGGCACGCAGGAGCCTTGATCGACGTCGTCTCCCTGTCGGTGTTCTACGAGGTGGCGGCACTCCTGGTGCTGGCCGCGGCGATCGGTCTCGTCGGGGTGCTGCTTCGCCAGCCGCTGATCGTCAGCTTCATCGCCGTCGGCGTTCTCGCCGGTCCCGGGGTCCTCGGCATCGCCCGTTCGGCCGAGCACATCACCCTGCTGGCCGAGCTCGGCATCTCGGTGCTGCTGTTCCTGGTCGGCCTCAAGCTCGACCTCAATCTGGTGCGCACCCTGGGCGCCGTCTCGGTGGCGACCGGCCTAGGTCAGGTGGTGTTCACCTCGGTGATCGGCTTCGGCCTCGGCCTGGCGCTCGGCCTCGATCCGCTCACCAGCCTCTACGTCGCCGTCGCGCTCACGTTCTCGAGCACGATCATCATTGTCAAGCTGCTGTCGGACAAGCGCGAGATCGATTCGCTGCACGGCCGCATCGCCCTCGGTTTCCTGATCGTCCAGGACCTGGTGGTGGTGTTCGCGATGATCGTGCTGTCGGCGGTCGGGGTCGGCATCGAGATCGACACGGGCGTCGGCGACCTCGTGCGCATTGCCGGCTCCGGCGTCGCATTCCTCGTCGCCGTCGGGCTCTTCGTCCGCTTCGCCGCCGACCCGCTGGTGGAGCGTCTCGCCCGCGCGCCGGAGCTTCTCGTCTGTTTCGCCATCGGCTGGGCGGCGCTGTTCGCCGCGATCGGCGATCTCCTCGGCTTCAGCAAGGAGCTGGGCGGCTTGCTCGCCGGCGTGTCCCTGGCCTCGACCCGCTATCGCGAGGCGATGGCGGCCCGGCTCGCGCCGCTGCGGGACTTCCTCCTCTTGTTCTTCTTCCTCGCCCTGGGCGCCCGGCTCGACCTGTCCCTGATCGGCGAGCAGGTGCCGACCGCTCTCGTCTTATCGATCTTCGTCCTTGTCGGCAATCCGCTGATCGTCGTCGCCATCATGGGCGCCATGGGCTATCGCAAGCGGACGAGCTTCCTTGCCGGCCTCACCGTCGCCCAGATCAGCGAGTTCTCGCTGATCTTCATCGCCCTCGGCGTCTCGCTCGACCACCTGGATAGCGGCGTGCTCGGGCTGACGACCCTGGTCGGCCTCATCACCATCGGCCTTTCGACCTACATGATCACCTACTCGCATCGGCTCTATGCCTGGCTCGAGCCGCTCCTCGGCCCTTTCGAGCGCCATGGCGCCCCGCGCGAAGCGGCGCAGACGACGGCGGCCGTCACCAAGGGGTACGACGCGGTGGTCGTCGGGCTCGGCCGCTTCGGCGGCGCCATCGCCCAGCGCCTCCTCGCCCGCGGACAACGGGTCCTCGGCATCGACTTCAATCCCTCCGCCGTCCGGCAATGGAGCGACGCGGGTCTCGACGTCGTCTACGGTGACGCCACCGACCCCGAGTTCGTCGCGGGCCTGCCCCTGGGCGGGGTCCGCTGGGTGGTGTCGGCGATGCCCGTCGCCAGCGCCGGCATCGGATCCGACGATCCGCGGACCGCCCTGATCCGTGCCGTCCGGAGCCAGGGGCGTACCTGCAGGGTCGCCGTCGTGCTGCAACGCGAAAGCGAGCGGGAGGCTTTGGTCGCCAGCGGTGCCGACATCTTCCTGCATCCGTTCGAGGATGCCGCCGACCAGGCGGTCGATCTTGTCATCGGAAGAGACCGTCCTGCCCGCATCGAGGCGGTCGAAGTGGAGGGGCAGCGGGATCTGGCGCCGTGATCGGGCCTGCCACCGGCAGGAGGGAAGGAGCTTCGGCGCTGGCGCCGGGCGGCGGGATCGGCTACCGTCGCCGCCGGCCTTTCTGGTGCCCGTTTCGGTCGCCGCCCGCCGCTCGCCCATCGCGCCCGTAGCTCAACGGACAGAGCATCTGACTTCGGATCAGAAGGTTGGGAGTTCGAGTCTCTCCGGGCGCGCCACACGGGCGGTTGCCGCGCGAAGGCGCACTTGCGCGGGATGGCGATTTCGATAAGGTGGCGCCGTCACGGCCCGACATGCCGCCGAATGCCAACGCGTTCACGGCCCACGGCGGGGCTTGCGGAATGGGGTTTCCATGCTGACTCGCGGATCGGTTCTGAAACTGGTCGGGCCGACGCGCCTGGACGACCATGCCATCGTCGAGATCATCGCTACCGGCGCGAGCCAGTCCGATCTGGTGGAGGCGCTGAGCCGGTTGCAGCGCGGCGGCGAGGTCGGCGCCGAGAAGATGAAGCCGATGAGCCCGATCGTCGCCAGGCTGTGCGACATCCTGACGCGGGAGACCCTCGACTGGGACGAGTTCGAGCGGTAGCGGCCACACTCGCAAGCGACCGCGCCGGCACCCGCTCAGGCGCCGCCACTCGATACTTCGAGTTCGGCGGGCAGCGAGAGCTCGGCGACGGCAGCGTCCGAACGGCTGACGCTGACGACGGCCAACGGAATCGGCTGCACCCGGCCATCGGGCAGATGCAGGCTGCGATCGACCGTTCCCCAGTGGACGGCAAGGCCGAGGTCGCGGAGCGGGCGCAACACCGTGCCCAGCGCTTCGAGCATCAGGTTCCGGCTCTCGAGCCGCGTCTCCTCCCAGGTCTCGGTGCAGCGGGAGAAGGCGTCGATGAATGCCCGGACGGCCTGTGCCTCTTCCGGCGATCCGGCGTCCTCATGGATGACGATGCGGGCATACTGGGCGGCTTCGACCGCCGCCCACAGATCGCGGGCTTCGACCGCGGCGCAAAGCTCCACCCGTTGCTGGCCTTCCGCATGGTCGGACGGTTGCGGGCGGGCGCGGTGGCCCTCGTGCGTCATGGCGCCGCATCCTTCGCCGTTGCGCCTGGCGTCTCCCGCTACTTAAGGTGGAGAATCTCCCGCGTCAACCTCGCCGAGCTTCGGTGTGGCATCGAAGCGTCACCTCCCCGGCGATCCCGACGAGCGCCGCCGCGGGCGGCTTCTCGTAATTGAAATCGCTCAACATGCGCGTCACATTGGGGTCCAAACCGGGGGCGGCCGGCACGCCGGTTGCGAGAGGCTAACGTGGCCAGAGGCAAGGATGACACGCTGGACACTGGATGACGTTCCCTGGGATCAGTTCGACCGCAGCAAGGTTGATCCGGAGATCCTCGCCGTCGTCAGGGCGGCCTGCCTCGTCGAGCGCAACGCCCCGGACTACGTCGAGTATCTCTGCAACGTCTTCGCCGACGACGGGGCATTCCAGAAGAAGGCCAGGGCCTGGGGCGAGGAGGAGGTGCAGCACGGCGAGGCCCTCGGCCGCTGGGCCGAGCTCGCCGATTCCGGCTTCGATTACCGCGAGAGCTACCGCCGCTTCCGCGAGGGCTATCGCATTCCCGTCGCCGCGACGGCGTCGGTGCGCGGCTCGCGGGCGGGCGAGCTGGTGGCCAGGTGCGTCGTCGAGACCGGCACGAGCTCGCTCTACTCGGCCTTGCGCGACGCCGCCGAGGAGCCGGTGCTCAAGTTCATCTGCCACAAGATCGCCGGCGACGAGTTCCGCCACTACAAGATGTTCTATGCCGACATGAAGCGGTATGAGGCGCGGGAGAAGCCGAGCCGCCTGCGCCGCGCCTGGGTGGCAGTGGGGCGCTTTCTCGAGATCGGCGACGACGAGCTTCCCTTCGCCTATCACTGCGGCAACGAGCAGGGCACTGCCTACGACCGCCGCCGCGCCGCCGCCGCCTATGCCGGCCGGGCGTTCCGCTGCTACCGGCGGGGCCACGTCGAGCGCGCGGTCGGCATGATTCTGAAGGCGGTCGGGCTCGATCCGCAGGGCAGGATCAGCCGCCTGCTGACCGCCATCGCCTGGCGCTTTCGCGAGTGGAAGGTCCGCGGCCTCAGCACCGCTTGAGCAGCCGTCTGCCGCGGCCTCCAATGCTCCGGCGACGGGCCCGCGGCGGTGCTGATCGACCGCTGCCACGAAGAACCGTCACGCGATGGAATGGAGCACCCGACTCCGGGGCTCGTGCAGCAATGACGAGAGGCCGCCGTGCCGAACGCCCATGTTGATCGCTTTTCGCCGAAGGAGCGTTTGACCCTGATCGGGCAGCTTTGGGACAGCCTTGGCGACGCCGATCTGTCCGGTACGACCGCGCAGCAAGCAGAGCTTGAACGCCGTCTCGCCGCGCTGGCCGAAGACCGCGATACGGCCGTGACGTGGGAGGAGTTCAGGGACGAGCTTCGGCAGCGGAGCCGGTGACGCGGCCGGCCGCGTCGGTTTCCGTACGCCATGTTCTTCCGGGTCGATGACCTCGAGACCCGCGTTTTCACTCGCTTTCACGGCAACCGCGACCCGAAACGCTGGCGGTCCCGGAGCGAGCCGTAACAGGCCCCCTCCGCGTTGGTCTTCCGACGGCTTGCCGGCATCACCCATGGTCCCGCAACGGCGCTCGAATGATGGATTCGTGACCTCTGCCGACATCGCCGGCGGTGGCCTTCACATCTCCGAGACCACCCTCGCCGCGGCCTTTTCCGGCGACGGGTTCCGGGCCACAGTCGGAACTCGGGAACAGCCGCGTGGAGACGCGATGACCTGGTTGCCTGTCCTTCTCCGCCCGCGGGTCGCCGGCGTGCTGGCGGCGGTGGCGGCGGTGCTCCTCGCCACCGGGCTCTCCCCGTTCGAGGCGCTGTTCGCGCCGTCGGCCCGGCTCTGGGAGCGTTGGGCGGCGCACGATCCGGCGTCGGCGGCGACCATCGACCATTCGGCGTGGGACGAGTTCCTCGGCCGCTTCGTCGCCCGCGACGCCTCCGGGGTCAACCGCTTCGCCTACGCCCGCCTCGTCCCCGACGATCGCCGCGACCTCGGGCGCTACGTCGAGGCGCTGGCGGCAACGCCGATCAGCCGCTACGCCCGGAGCGAGCAGCTCGCCTTCTGGATCAATCTCTACAACGCGCTCACCGTCAAGGTCGTCGTCGACCACTCTCCGGTGACCAGCATCCGCGACATCGACATCTCGCCGGGGCTGTTTGCCGTCGGGCCGTGGGGCCGGACGCTCGTCACCGTCGAGGGCGAAGCGCTCAGTCTCAACGACATCGAGCATCGCATCCTGCGGCCGATCTGGCGCGATCCCAGGATCCACTACGCCGTCAACTGCGCCGCGCTCGGCTGTCCCAACCTGCAGGAACGGGCGTTCACCGGGACGAACGCCGACCTGCTCATGGACAAGGGCGCACGGGAGTTCGTCAACCATCCGCGCGGGGTCGCCTTCGACGGCGACCGGCTCGTCGTGTCCAGCATCTATGCCTGGTTCGCGGAGGACTTCGGCGGCTCGGATGCCACCATCCTCGCGCACCTGGGGCAGCATGCCGACACCGGCCTCGCGTTCAGGCTCGCCGGCCGGCGGACGATCGACGGCCACCGCTACGACTGGCGCCTCAACGAGGCGTCCGTCCCGTGATCGCGGGCTGGTGATCGAGGGCGGTTGAAAGGCGGCTTCCGCTCTGCCACTCTGCGGCCCGCTTCGGCAGGCACTGCCGCAAGGCGCCTTCGTTCGCCGTCCCGATCGACAGACAGGACTTGATCCATGACTGGTGTCGCTTCGAGCCGCCTCGGGCGGAGCGTTTGGCTCGCAAGGCCCGCGCTCCTGCTTCTTCTTCTCGTTCCGCTGGCGGGCTGTGGCATCAACGCGATTCCCACTCTGGACGAGGAGGCCAAGGCGGCATGGTCGCAGGTGCTGAACCAGTACCAGCGGCGCGCCGACCTGATCCCCAACCTGGTCGAAACCGTCAAGGGCGCCGCCGACTTCGAGCGGGAGACGCTCACCGCCGTCGTCGAGGCCAGGAGCAAGGTCGCCCAGACCACGCTGCCACCGGACGTGCTCACCAATCCCGACGCGTTCAAGGCGTTCGAGGCGAACCAGGCGGCGCTGGGCTCGGCGCTGGCGCGGCTCCTGGTGGTGGTCGAGCGCTATCCCGAGCTCAAGGCCAACCAGAGCTTCCTCGCCCTGCAGTCGCAGCTCGAGGGCACGGAGAACCGCATCGCCGTCGCCCGCCGCGACTACATCGAGGCGGTGCGCCGCTACAACACGGAGCTCCGCACCTTCCCCGGCCGCATCTGGGCCGCCATCCTTCACACCGACGCCCGGCCGATGCAGACCTTCACCATCGCCGCGGAGGCGATGGAGGCGCCCGCGGTCCGGTTCCGCTAGCGCCGAGCAGGACCGCCCCGGTGCCGAGACCGTCGCCGTTGGTGCCTCTGGCCGTGGCTCTCGTGGTCTGGGCCGCGGCCGGCCTCGCCGCTGCCGAGCTCGCGTTCCCGAAGCTGACCGGCCGGGTGGTGGACGAAGCCGGGCTGCTGACGGCGGCAGAACGGGAGAGCCTGACCGAGATGCTGGCGGCGCACGAGCGGGCGACCACCAACCAGATGGTGGTGGTGACGCTGAAATCGCTGCAGGGAACGCCGATCGAGGACTACGGCTTTCGGCTCGGCCGGCACTGGGGCATCGGCCAGAAGGGCGAGGACAACGGCGCCCTTCTCATCGTCGCCCCCAACGAACGCCAGGTTCGCATCGAGGTCGGCTACGGCCTCGAGGGCGAACTCACGGATGCCGCCAGCAGGCTGATCATCGAGACCATCATCGTCCCCGCGTTCAAGGCCGGCCGCTTCGGCCCCGGCATCGTCGCCGGCACCGGCGCCATCCTCAAGGTGCTCGGCGGCGAGAAGCTTGAGGTTCCGGCGAAACGCCGCGAAGCCGAACGCGAAACTGGCGGCCTGCCGTTGCTTCCGATGCTGTTCATCGGGCTGTTCTGGTTCCTGGCGATGCGGAGCCGGTCCGGGCAACGGGGCGGCTTCTATCCGATCTTCTTTCCTGGCGGCGGCGGCGGGGGGCGCAGCGGTAGGGGGTTCGGTGGCGGCTTCGGCGGCGGCGGCGGCAGCTTCGGCGGCGGCGGTGCGTCAGGGAGATGGTAGCGATGGCCTTCCTGACGGATACGGACCGGCGGCGAATCGAGCAGGCGGTCGAGGATGCGGAGACGAGGACCACCGGGGAGTTCGTCACCGTCGTCGCGGCACGGAGCGACGATTATCTCTATATTCCGACGCTCGCCGCCGCCTGCCTCGCGTTCATCCTCTCCGGCCTCGCCCTCCTCCTCCCCTTGGGCTTTGATCCCGTCACCTTTTACGCCGGGCAGAGCGCTCTTTTCATCGCCCTCGCCCTGCTGTTCCGCTGGCGGCCGCTGACGATGGTCCTCGTCCCGGGACCTGTGAAGGAGAGGCGCGCCCGCCGCCTCGCCCATGAGCTGTTCCTCGACCTCGGCCTCGCGGCAACGCGGGAGCGCACTGGTGTCCTGTTGTTCGTCTCGGCCGCCGAGCACTACGTCGAGATCATCGCCGACCGCGGCATCCGCGAGCACGTTGACGACGCCGTGTGGGCGGGCATCATCGCCGGCTTCGTCCAAGACGTCCGCGCCGGCCGGGTGGCCGATGGGCTGGTCCGGGCGATCGAGGCCTGCACGACCGCGATGGCCGAGCACCGCCCGTGGCACCCGGGCGACGTCAACGAGCTTCCCAACCGACTGATCGAGATCTGAGCGCGGCCGGCTCAGTCGTCGCCGTCGGCGAAGGCCTCGACGAACAAGAGGAAGAACGCGACCGCGGCCTCCTCTCCGGCGAAGCGGAACACCTTTCCGTCGGCGGTGTGAACCCGCCAGCCGCGCGTGCCGCTGCCGGTCTTGGCGATGCTGGCGAGATAGCGTCCGGCGCCGCCGGCGACCCTGGCGGTGGCGACCGAGGGACCGCGAAGGATGCGGACGTCGGCGATGCGGCCCCGCACCATCTCCGGCAGGTCGCCGACCGCCGCCACGTCGCCGCTGCCGCCGTCCGATGTCGCCGCCCGGCCGGCCTGGCAACCAGGCGACCGCGGACTCCTTCTGCGCATGATGCGTTCGTTCGACACGATGAGACCCCGCCACCTTCTGCCGCCGTTCCGCTGCGCGGCCGTCGGCACCGAAAGAACATAATATGAACATTGTTGTAGGATAAAGTTCCTTTGTCAAGGCTACTGAACCTGACAGCGGGGGTGGCGGCGCGGCCGGCCGGGATCGCCGCCGGGGCTTGTGCGGAACCCGCGTTCCGGGCACAACGGCCGGCGGGGTTCGGCGAATGCAAGGGTCCGGCGCCATGGGACCATCGTACGAGAACGGCGGCCTCTGGGTCTTCGGCTACGGCTCCTTGATGTGGGACCCCGGGTTCGTCCACGAGGAGGTGCGACCGGCGCGCCTCTTCGGCTACCATCGGGCGCTCTGCCTCTTGTCGATCCGCAACCGCGGCACCCCGGAGCGGCCGGGCCTGGTGCTGGCCCTCGACCGCGGCGGCTCGTGCCACGGCCTCGCCTTCCGCATCGCCGCCGGGCGCGTCGCCGAGACCCGCACCTACCTCTGGCAGCGGGAGATGCCGACCGCGGCCTACCGGGCCAGGAGCCTCGGCGTCCGCCTCGCCGATGGCCGCCGCGTCGCCGCCCTCACCTTCGTCTCACGGCCCGGCCATCCCCAGTACCTCAGGCCCGGCAGCCCCGAGGAGGCCGCCCGGCTCGTCGCCCAGGGTCGGGGCCGGATGGGCACCGCCATCGACTACCTGCGTGGCGTCGTCCGCCATCTCGACGAGCTCGGCATCGGCGACGGCCCGCTGCATGCCGTGCTCGCCCTTGCCGAAGCGATCGGGAGCGGAGCCGACCCGCTCACGACGCCGACGGCTCCTCCGGCGCGGCGCGCAGGCCCGCGGCTTTGACCGCCTCGATGGCGCAGCGCTCGTCGTTGTCGGAGGTATCGCCGCTGACGCCGACGGCACCGATCGCCTCGCCGGCCTCGTCCAGGATCAGCACCCCGCCGGCGACTGGAACGAAGCGGCCTTCGGCCGCGACGGTGACCGCCGTCGTGAACATCGGCCGGTCGACCGCGACCGCCCTGAGATCCCGGCTGGAAACCCCGAGGCCGAGAGCTCCGTAGGCCTTGCCGATGGCGACGTCGGCCCTCAGGATCCCCGAGCCGTCCTCCCGCTTCAGCACCACCGGATGCCCGCCGGCATCGAGGACGGCCACCGTCAGCGGCTCGAAGCCGTGCCGCCGCCCGGCGGCGAGCGCCGCATCGGCGATCATCGAGGCCTTCTCGAGCGTCAGCGTTTCCCGTCTGCGAACGACACCCGTGGCCATGATCTGTCTCCTCCTCCCTTGGCGCCCGGCCCGCTCCCGGGGCCCGCGCGCCGTCATCCCTGCCGGAGTCGCCGCCCCGCCGCCCTGTGGGCGGCCTCGTCGACACATTCGGCCGGCTCGATCTGCACCGTCGCGTGGCCGATGCCGTAGCGCTCCTCGAGAAAGCGCGTGACCGCGAGCAGCACGCGGTGATGGTCGGCGCCCTCGCGCACGCGTGCGTGCAGCGTCATCAGCGGCCGCTCGGCGGTGAGCATCCAGGCATGCACGTGATGGGCGTCGAGAACCTCCGGCACCGCCTCCTTGAGCCTGCGCTTGAGATCCTCGACGTCGAGCCAGTCCGGGGTGCCTTCGAGCAGGATGTGGCCGGCCTTCCGCACCACCGACCAGGCACTCTGCAGGATGAGCGCCGCGACGACCAGGGACAGCAGCGGATCGATCGGCATCCAGCCGGTCAGAACGATGACGAGCGCCGCGGCGATGGCGGCGAGCGAGCCCAGAAGGTCGCCCAGCACATGCACGATGGCGCTGCGCACGGCGAGGTTCTCGCCGCCGGCCCCCCTGAGGATCAGGAACGCCGCGACATTGACCAGGAGGCCCATCACGGCGACGGCGAGCATCAGGCCGCCCTGGACCTCCACCGGCTGGAACACCCGCCGCACCGCCTCGATGGCGATCCAGCCGACGACGGCGATCAGCGCCACGCCGTTGACGAAGGCGGCCAGCACCTGCAGCCGGTGGTAGCCGTAGGAGCGCCGTGCGTCCCGCGGCTTCCTGCTCAGGCGCACCGCCGACCAGGCGAGTGCCAGCGCCAGCGTGTCGGTCAGCATGTGCCCGGCGTCGGCGAGGAGGGCGAGCGAGCCGGCGACGATACCGCCCGCCACCTCGGCGACCATGAAGCCGCCGGTCAGCACCAGCGCCCAGAACAGCCGCCGCTCGCCCCGGTGATCGTGCGCGTGCGCCATGCCCCCTTGTCGTCGCCTCCGCCTGCGCCGTCAAGGCCCGCGCCCGCCCTCGACCCCCTCGTCCTCGTGGATGTCCTCGAAGCTGTAGCCGAAGCGGTTGACGGCGCGCTCGAACCGCCGCTCGATCAGCGCCGCCTCGGCCAGGTTCTTCCAGCGCTTGACGATGGTCCTCCACGACCGCCGCGGCGCCCACAGGTGGTAGGCGCCCGCGCTCCAGGCGGCGAAGTAGCGCCGGTTGTGGCCGGGCTCGAGCACCGACCAGTCGACGGCGGGCTCGCCGCCGATCAGCCGTGCGAGGGCGTGGGCGAGACCGCCCCGGCCCCGGGTCATGTCTTCGTACTTGACCACTTCCGCGCTCCCGATCCTCGGCAGGTCGTCGAAGAGCAGGGTATGGGTGGCGATCCAGTTCTCGATCAGCGCCGTCGCCGAGCGCGGCGTCCACTTGCTGGTCGCCAGCACGTTCGCCACCGGGTGGCGCATCAGGAACAGGAACGCCGCCCCCGGAAACACCGCGTCCAGGAACCGCGCGCGAATGATGTTGGCCGGCGTCTTCTCGGCGAGGATCGGCTTCGCGAGGTTCCAGTACGGTGCCCACTCGGCGAACAGCCGCTCCTTCGCCGCGGCAACCAGGGGCGAGCTCTCCGTCCAGTGCGCCTCCGGGTCAAGCGCGAAGGCGCCCGGCCCGCCGAAGCTGTCCTCGGTGGGACAGACGCCCTGCAGGTACTGGCCCTCGTCCTCGATCACGCCGGTCGCGCCGAAGCAGCTGATGCGGGGATCGGTCGCGAGCAGCCGATAGAGCGCCGAGGTGCCGCTCCGGTGCAACCCGCCGACGAACAGGAAGCGATGGCCGGCCGCGCCCCGTCCGGTCCCCGCGCCTGCTCGCCCGTCCTGACGGAGGGCCGGCGCGGCTCCCGCCTCGGTCATCGTCGCCGTCGGGCGCCAGCGCCTGCGGCGCCGGTCCCACCCGTCACCGGACCGGCCTTCAGCGCCGGCCGGAGGTCGGCGGCGAGAGGGCGGATGGCTGGCTGCATGCGGGATGGCCGCCCTCTCACCGGGGTGCCGTTCGCCGGTCCGTTCAGCCGCGCGGCTGCGGCACGATGCGCAGGTAGGGCTTCGGGGCCTTCCAGCCGCCGGGGAACTTCTTCCTGGCGTCGTCGTCGGAGACCGAAGGCACGATGATCACGTCCTCGCCCTGCTTCCAGTTGACCGGCGTCGCCACCTGGTGCTTGGCGGTCAGCTGGCAGGAATCCAGCACCCGCAGCACCTCGTCGAAGTTGCGCCCGGTGCTCATCGGGTAGGTGAGCTGCATCTTGATCTTCTTGTCCGGCCCGATCAGGAACACGGTGCGTACGGTGGCGTTGTCGGCGGGGGTGCGGCCCTCCGAGGTGCCGCCGGCGCCGGCCGGCAGCATGTCGTAGAGCTTCGCCACCTTGAGCTCGGGGTCGCCGATCAGGGGATAGTTGACGGCGTGGCCCTGCGTCTCCTCGATGTCCTTCGACCACTTCTGGTGGTTGCCGACCGGATCGACGCTGAGGCCGATGATCTTGCAGTTGCGCTTGTCGAACTCGGCCTTCAGCCCGGCCATGTAGCCGAGCTCGGTGGTGCACACCGGCGTGAAGTCCTTGGGGTGCGAGAACAGGATCGCCCAGCCGCTGCCGATCCAGTCGTGGAAGGTGATCCTCCCTTCCGTCGTCTCCGCGGTGAAGTTGGGCGCTTCGTCGTTGATTCTCAGTGACATCGTTCCTCTCCCTGAAATTTCTATGCCTACGCTCCCTGCGCCGCCGGCATGGCCGGACGCGTCGCTCGATCCATAGATATAGGCAACGCCGTCGCGCTGCAAAGCGCTGACCGGCTTCGCTGCTACTGGCGGACGCCCTCGATCGACAGCGTCAGCTCGACGGTGCGCGACGCCGGGCCGAGATCGTAGTCGATCCCGAAGTCGGCGAGCGTGAGCGTGGTGGTGCCGAGGAAGCCGGCGCGGTAGCCGCCCCACGGGTCCGGCCCGTGGCCGATCTCCTCGATCGCGATCTCGATCGGCCGGGTGACGCCGTTGAGGGTCAGATCGCCGCGGATCACCCCCTTGCCGTCGGCCGTCCGTTCCACCTCGGTGCTGACGAAGCGCGCCTTCGGGTGGACGTCGACGTTGAGGAAGTCCTTGCTGCGCAGGTGCTTGTCGCGCTCGGCGTGGTTGGTGTCGACGCTGGCGGTCTCGATCTCGACCTCGACCCGGGCGGCGGCCGGGCTGTCGCGGTCGATCACGAACTCGCCCCCGAAGGTGTTGAAGCGGCCGTGCAGCCAGCTGTAGCCGAGGTGCTTGATCCGGAAGTCGATGAACGCGTGCTGGCCCTCGGTATCGATGACGTAGGTCTCGGCCGCATTCGCCGCAGCGAGGCTGACCGTCGTCGCCAGGACGGCGGCGCAAAGCGCGCGAAGGGTCATTGTTCTCTCCTCCTCTCTGGTGGTCCCGTTGACCGGCATCCAACTATCGGCGGTCGCCGGGGCGCAGCCGCTTCCGCCCCAGCATCCTGAGCAGCGTCGCGTCGCCATCGATCAGATGGTGCTTGAGGGCGGCGGCGGCATGCACCGCGGCGAGGCCGACGAGCCCGTAGGAGATCCAGAGGTGGACCTCGCCGGCGACGTCCTCCTGGCGGGGGAGCCCGTGCACCGTCGCCGGCACCGGGAACAGCCCGAACACCGCCACCGGCGCGCCCTTGGCGGTGGCGATCAGATAGCCGCTGATCGCCGCGGCGAACACCCCGACATAGAGGACCACATGGGCCAAGTGGGCCGTCCGTGCCTCCCAGCGGCGCACCCCGGGCTCGGGCTCCGGCACGCCGTTGCTCCACCGCCAGGCCAGCCGCGCCGCCATCACCGCCACCAGCAGGATGCCGAACGACTTGTGCAGCGAAGGCGCCCGGTTATACCAGGGATCGTAGTAGGTGAGCCCGACCATCCACACGCCCGAGGCGAACAGCCCGATCACCAGCGCCGCCGAAAGCCAGTGCAGGAGGATATGGACGGCACCGTAGTGTTGCTCCGTGTTGCAGAGGCCCATGACCGTTCGACGCAGCCGTTGCCACCCGCCGGCATCCTATGGCCATCGGCGGCGCGGGTGAACCGCCTTCGCCGGCCCCGCCCTCACAACCCCGTGACCGCCACCCCCGCGGCCTGCCGCTGGAGCCGCGACCGGCGCTGCCTGCACCGAGGGGAGCGATACCCGGGGCGCGGCCGCGGAACCGCCCTGGTTGAGACCGACAGGCGGCCGCCGGCACTCAGGCAGCGTTGCGCCAGTTTCGCAGCATAGACGGAGCGATTCCGAGGTCGTTGGCGACCTGCATCAACGGCCGGCCGCTTGCGTCCGACAGCGCGACGGCTTCCCGCTTGAACTCATCCGTGAAACGGCGACGCGGTTTCGTCATCAAACACCCTCCTGCTCCTCCCGGAGCTTAGCAAAGGTGTCCACCAATTCGAGGAACGCCTGCACCAGGCGCTGGGATATCGGACACCGATGGCCGTGCACGCGGCGACGGGCCGGCCTGTGGATACGATGGACAACGCTGACGCGTTTCCCACATCTCCACAGCCCCAGCATCAACAACAGGTCGAATATATGCTTTGATTCGAAGGGGAGCGCCCACCTCAATGCCGCGTCCAGGCTGTCCAGCCGATGGGGTCCACCTCATCTGCTTCAGGTCGCAGTCGGACGTCGGTTTGCAGCGTGATCTCGCACGGCAGGCATGTGGCGCGCCCGGCAGGATTCGAACCTGCGACCTTCGGCTCCGGAGGCCGACGCTCTATCCACTGAGCTACGAGCGCGTGGGCACGTGATCGGCGCTGGAGGGAGAGACCTTATCGCAGAGGTTCCACCCCCGGCAAGTGCCGGCCGAGACCTCGGCCCCGGAGGGCAGCGGCGCGCCGCCGTCGAAGGCCCAGGCGACGATGTCGGTCCACACCCGTTCCGCCTGCAGGTCCCGCAGCAGCATGTGGTGGCCGGTATCGTAGACGGCGACCCGCCGCCGCTCCCGGCCCTCGTCGGAGAGGCGGGCGAGGAAGTGGCGGAACGGCTCGCCGGTGATGATCTCGTCGCGATCGCCGTAGAGGATCAGCGTCGGTGCGTCCAGACGGTCCGCGGCCTCGACCGCGGCATCCATCAGCGCGACCAGCCCCCACAGGGTGTCGATGCGGGTTTCCTTGATGACCCGCGGATCCTGGCCGAGGGAGACCAGCATCTCCCGGTTGTCCGAGGGCCGGATGCCGAGACCCCGCCCGCTCACCCTGGTCTCCGGTGCGGTGTGGGCGGCGATCCACAGCGCCGCCCGCTGCGGCCACGGCATGGTCGCCCGGCCGCGGACCGCCGGTGCGGCCAGGATCAGGCCGTCCACGGGCGGCGGCTCGGCGCCGGTCGCCGCCACCAGCGCCACGGCGCCGCCCATGCTCTCGCCGAGGAGGAAGAGCGGCGCCTCGGGGTGGCGCTGGCGGACGAGCCGAACCGCCGTGCGCAGATCGTCGACGAGCGCCGGCACTCCCGGCCAGATGCCGCGGTTGGGGGCGCCGCCGAAGCTGCGCTGGTCGTAGGCATAGGAGGCGATGCCGCGGGCGGCGAGGAAGCGGCCCGGGGCCTCGAAGAAGCGGCCGTAGTCGTTGAAGCCGTGGAGCGCCAGGATGACGGCCCTGGGCTCCCCCTCCTCCGGCAGCCAGGCATGGAGGGGCAGCTCGGCGCCGTCGGCGCAGCGCAGCGCGCTCTCGAGCAGCGCCGGCTCCCGCGTCGGCGGGCCGGCCGGGATGATGACCGGCGCACACGCCGCCGCGCCCAGCACCAGAGCCAGGGCGGCGGCTCGTGCCTGCCGCGTCATCGACGCCGCTCGCCGCATGCGCGGCCGTCGGGCTCGCTGACGAGGCGGACGAACACGTCCTCGAGGTCGGCCTCCCGCGTCGACAGGTCGACCATCGTGAGCCCGCTCTCCCGCACCGCCGCCAGCAGCTCGCCGCCGCCGATCTGGCTCGGCGCGTAGTGGAAGACGAGCCGCCCGGGCCTCGAGAGCTCGACGTTGTAGGGGGCGAGGGCCTCGGGCACGGCGTCGACCGGCTCCGCCACCGTCACCACCATCTCCTTGGTGTCGAGCCGCCGCAACAGCGCTTCCGTCGTCTCGCAGGCGACGAGCCGGCCGTGGTTGATGATGGCGATGCGGTCGCAGAGCGCCTCCGCCTCCTCGAGGTAGTGGGTGGTGAGCAGGATCGTCGTTCCCCGTTCCTGGAGCCTGCGCATCGACGACCACAGCTGGCGGCGCAGCTCGACGTCGACGCCGGCGGTCGGTTCGTCGAGGACGAGAACGCGCGGCGAGTGGACCATCGCCTTGCCGACCAGGAGACGCCGGCGCATGCCGCCGGAGAGGGTCCGCGCATACGCCTCGGCCTGGGCGGTGAGTCCGACCATCGCCAGGATCTCCATGGTCTGCCGCTCGGACGCCGGCACGCCGTAGAGGCCGGCCTGCACCTCGAGAAGTTCTCGCGGCGTGAAGAACGGGTCGATGTTGAGCTCCTGCGGTACCACGCCGATCGCCCGCCGGGCGGCGCGCATGTCGCGGTCGATGTCGTAGCCCCAGATGCGGACGGTTCCCGACGTGCGGATGACGAGTCCGGCGAGGATGTTGATCAGCGTCGACTTGCCGGCCCCGTTGGGCCCGAGAAGGCCGAAGAACGATCCCTTCGGAATGGCGAGGTCGACGTCCTCGAGGGCGGCGATCGACGGCCTGCCCTTGCGGCCTCGGTAGACCTTGTCGAGCCCCTCGATCTCCACCGCGAACGGGCCGCCGGCCGGCGTCGCCTGCGCCGTGCCGGACATCGTGGCGGACTCATTCATACGTGGACATTGATCCTCCGACGGCAATCGCTATCATCCGGCTGTCTCAGGGGTCAACGGTTCGCGTGTGCTGACGGTGACGAATCGCGATTTCGAGCAGGACCGGCCGGTCGTCGTCGACAGCGTCGTCGTCTCGTGCGACGGCGACGGGGATCTCGGTCATCCCCTCGTCTATCTCCACATCGACGACACCGGCGAGGTCGCCTGTCCCTACTGTTCCCGGCGGTTCGTGCTGGCCGACGGCGGCCGGGAGGCGGCGGCACACTGACCGCCGGCGAGATCCTGGCCGAGCCCGCCCCGCGCCACGTCTTCCTGATCGACGGCTCCGGCTTCATCTTTCGCGCCTACCATGCCCTGCCGGCGCTCGCGCGCGAGGACGGCACCCCGGTTGGCGCCGTCTACGGCTTCGTCACCATGCTGATGAAGCTCCTCAGCGAGACCGATGCGGATCACGTCGCGGTCATCTTCGACACCGCACGGCGCACGGTCCGCCACGACCGGTATCCGGACTACAAGGCCAACCGCCCCGACCCGCCGGAGGACTTGGTGCCGCAGTTCGCCCTGGTCCGCGAGGCGACCCGGGCGCTCAACGTCGCGCTGGTCGAAAGCGAGCGGTACGAGGCCGATGACCTGATCGCCACCTACGCGCGACTCGCGAGGGAGGCCGGCGCCGAGGTCACCATCGTTTCCTCCGACAAGGATCTGATGCAGCTGGTCGGCGACGGCGTCGTCATGTTCGACGCCATGAAGAACCGCACCATCGGTCTCGAGGAGGTGAAGGAGCGCTTCGGCGTCGAACCGGCGAAGGTGGTCGAGGTTCAGGCACTGATCGGCGATCCGATCGACAACGTTCCGGGCGTACCCGGCATCGGCGTCAAGACGGCAGCGCAGCTGATCCAGACCTACGGCGACCTCGACACCCTGCTCGGGCGGGTCGACGAGATCAAGCAGCCGAAGCGGCGCCAGGCGCTCGCCGAGCACGCCGAGGCGGCGCGCCTTTCGCGCGAGCTCGTCCGCCTGCATGACGACGTGCCGGTCGCCGGGCCGTTGAACGCGTTCGCCGTGAGAAAGCCGGACGCCGACGCGCTGCGTGCCTTTCTCGAGGCGCAGGCGTTCCGATCGCTGGTCGCCCGTGTCGACAGCCTGGCGGCCGCCGGCGACGGCCGGCCGACACCGGCAAGGGCGGACACCTCCGCCTACGAGCTGGTCCAGACCGAGGCGGCGCTCGAGCGCTGGGTCGCGGAGGCCCGGCTCAGGGGCGTCGTCACCCTCGACGTCGAGACGACAAGTCTCGACGCGCTCCGCGCCCTGCTCGTCGGGTTCTCGCTTGCGCTCGATGCCAGCCGCGCGTGCTATGTTCCGCTGGCGCACCGGCAGCCGCACGCGCAGGGCGAACTCGGCCTGGCGGACCGAGACGAGGCGGCGGGAGCGCCGGCGCCGGCGCAAATTCCCTTGGATCGCGCCATCGCCCTCGTCAAGCCGCTGTTCGAGGATCCGTCGGTCCTCAAGATCGGCCAGAACATCAAGTACGACATGGAGGTGCTGGGCCGCTACGGCATCGCCGTGGCGCCGGTCGACGACACCATGGTGCTGTCCTACGTGCTGGAGGGTGGTCTCCACGGCCACGGCATGGACGAGCTCGCGCGGCTGCATTTCGGCCACGAGACCATCAAGTACAAGGACGTCGCCGGCTCCGGCGCGGCCCAGGTGACGTTCGACCGGGTGCCGCTGGACAAGGCGCTCGCCTATGCCGCCGAGGACGCCGACATCACCCACCGCCTGCATGCCCTGCTCAAGCCGCGGCTGATCGCCGAGCATCTGGTCAGCGTCTACGAGACGATGGAGCGGCCGCTGATCGGCGTGCTCGCCGAAATGGAGCGCGCGGGCATCCTCGTCGATGCCAGGGAGCTGCAGCGACTCAGCAGGGAGTTCGCGGCCCGCCTCGACGAGTTGGAGAGGGAGGTCCACAGGCTCGCCGGCCGTCCGTTCAACATCGGTTCACCGAAGCAGCTGGGCGAGGTGTTGTTCCTCGAGATGGGGCTGCCGGCCGGCAAGAAGGTCAAGACCGGCGGCTATGCCACCGGCGCCGACGTGCTCGAGGAGCTTGCCGCCCAGGGCCACGACCTGCCGGCCCGCGTGCTCGACTGGCGGCAGATCGCCAAGCTCAAGAGCACCTACGCCGACGCGCTGATCGGTCAGATCAATCCCGAGACCGGCCGCGTCCACACGTCCTACGCCCAGGCGGTGGCGTCGACCGGCCGGCTGTCGTCGTCGGACCCGAACCTGCAGAACATCCCCGTCCGCACCGAGGAGGGGCGGAAGATCCGCCGCGCGTTCGTCGCCTCCGCCGGCCACGTCCTCCTCAGCGCCGACTATTCGCAGATCGAGCTTCGTCTGCTCGCCCACGTCGCCGGCATCGAGGCGCTGAAGGAGGCGTTCCGCAACGGCATCGACATCCACGCGCTGACCGCGTCCCAGGTCTTCGGGGTGCCCGTCGAGGCGATGGACCCGCTGATCCGGCGCAAGGCCAAAGCCATCAACTTCGGCATCATCTACGGCATCTCGCCGTTCGGGCTCGCCCGCCAGCTCGGCATCTCCAAAGGCGAGGCGGGCCAGTACATCGACGCTTACTTCGACCGCTATCCCGGCATCCGCGACTACATGGAAAGGACCAAGGCCGAGGCGCGAGAGCACGGCTTCGTCACGACCTTGTTCGGCCGCCGCTGCCACGTCCGCGGCCTCAAGGACAAGAACCCGTCGGTCCGCAGTTTCGCCGAGCGCGCCGCGATCAACGCTCCCATCCAGGGCGGCGCCGCCGATATCATCAAGAGGGCGATGATCCGGATCCCGAAGGCCTTGAAGCGAAAGGGGGTGGCGGCGCGCATGCTGTTGCAGGTCCATGACGAACTCGTGTTCGAAGTCCAGGCTTCCGAGGTCGACGAGGCGCGGGCGCTCGTCGTCGGTATCATGGAGGCGGCGGCGGATCTCGACGTGCCGCTGGTGGTCGACGCCGGCGTCGGCGCCAGCTGGGACGAGGCCCACTGAGCCGCGCGCCTGCCCCTCTCAGTCCGCCGCCGGCCCGCCGGCGGCGCGAGGCTGTCGCTCCCGTCGCTGCTCCTCCATGCGGACTCTTGCCGGCGGTGCCGATCCGTCCTTATCGACGCCGAAGTAGATCGTATGATGCGGGAACGGGATCTCGATGCCGAGCTCGTCGAAGCGCTTCTTCATGCGGCGATTGAACTCCCGGCCTACCATCCACTGCTTGATCGGCCGCGTCTTGATCCGAGCCCGGATGATCACCGCCGAGTCCGCAAACCGGTCGACGCCGAGCACTTCGAGCGGCTCGAGGATGAACGCGCCGTACTCGGGGTCCGCGCGCATCTCCTCGAGGATGGCCCTGATCACCTCGGAAACGTGGTCGGTGTTCTCGCGGTAGGCGACGCCGATGTCCATGGTGTAGTACGAGAACTCCTTGGTCAGGTTGGAGACGGTGCCGACCGAGCTGAAAGGAATGGTGTGCACGGTGCCGGAGAGATCGCGTAGCCTCAACGAGCGGATCGACATCGCCTCGACCAGCCCGCCGATGCCTGCGACGTTGACGACATCGCCGACCGAGATCGCGTCCTCGACCAGGATGAAGACGCCGGTGATGATGTCCTGCACCAGTCTCTGGGCGCCGAAGCCGATGGCGAGTCCGACGACGCCAGCACCGGCGATCAAGGGTGCGATGTCGATGCCGAGCTCGGAGAGCGTGATCAGCACCACCATCAGCCCGAGAAAGCCGAGGAGCGCCTTGCGCATGAGCGGCAGGAGCGTTCGCGCCCGGGCGCTGCGCTCGACGGGCCGCCCCCAGGCGTCGGTCTCCGCCAAATAGCGCCCGATCCAGAGATTGACCGCCTCCCAGACCAGCGTTGCGGCGCCGACAACGATCGCCATCGTCAGCGCGACTCCGAGCAAGCGCTGGCCGAGCGGGCTCTCGATCCAGGCGAGCGTGTCGATCCCCCACGCGCGGAGGACGGCCAGGGCGACGACGATCCAGAGAAGTCCGCGCGCCACCGCGGAGAGGGCCGCCAGGTAGCGGTTGGCCCGCTCCCTGAGCCCGGGGTGGCGGCGCTCTCGCTCGTCGTCGATCGCGAAGACCCGTGCGAGCAGGCGCGACGCGGCGCTCTTGACGGCGATCGCTACGCCAACGATGACGACCGATGCGATCGTCCCGCGGACCATGAAGGCGAAGCCGCCTTCGATGCCGGTCAGCGATACCGCGTAGGCTGCGATCAGGTAGGCGATGGCCACTAGGTGCCAGACGCCCGCGATCGCCCGCAAGACCGGGTAGCCTCCCGGCCGCTCCGCCGTCCGGCCGCGACGCGCCAGCCACTGGGACACCGTCAACTTGTTCTGCAGGATCACGACGATCAGCAGGACGAGAATGACAAGCCCGAGAGCATCGCGGAGAAGCTCGGCGGCCCCGAACGGCAGCCCGAGCAGGACCGCGGCCTCGATGACGAAGTAGCCGAAGACGGCGACGGCGACGAAGCGCCGCACCCAGACGGTGAGGTAGTTGGCGGTCTCGTCCGCGACCGGAACGAGGCGCATCGCAGGCACGTCGGGCGCGAACAGCGTTCGCGCGACGACCATCACGGCGCGCGCGAGAACGTAGGCATTGACGAAATTAAGCGCAACGGCGCGAACTCCCTCCGCCGGCTGAATGGCGAGAGCGGTGAGGTAGCCGGCGACCGCGAAAGCGATCAGCGGAACCAGGTCAAGCCCGGCATGGAGGAGGATGCGCGAGGTCCTGACGGCGATCGGCCCGCGCGAGGCGTGCTCAAGCCGGCCGCGGGTGCGCCGCAGGAGCCTGGATGTGGCCAGCTCCAAGATCCCGCCGACGGCGAAGATGAGCACGATGGCCCCGACCTCGCGGAGCGCCTTGGCGCGCAGCCCGGGGTCGGAAACGGCGCGGACGGCCCAATCGACGAGGGTCGGCCAGTCCTTGCTCCATGCGGCGACGGCGGCAACGGCATCGTTGAGATCGTCGGTGGCGGTGCCGACCGCCTGGATCAGCCGGGAGCTGAAGGTCTTGGGCGGTGCGGCGTCCTCCGCGTGCCGTTTCACCGCGATCAGCGCGCGGATGGCGGCCAAAAGCTCGGCGCGCTTGGCGTCGTCTTCGAGGGTGGTCGCGAGTGCCTCGAGGTCCTCGACCGATGGACCGGCGGGCTCGCTCGCCGACCAGGCAGGATGAGCAAAGGAAAACGCGATCAGCGCCGCGATCAGCGCCGCGCGGAGGCACCAGGCCATGATCTCCAATCCCTAACCTCTGCGCCTACCTACGCAGATCGGGACAGGCCTCGCAACAGCCGATTGGCAGAAGGACCTCCGCCCCGGGAGCATCGTGCCCTCGGCGATTGGTCGATGCGGCGCCTATCTCGCCGGTGCGTGCTCGGACGGCGACGCCGCCTCACCGGCGGGTCGCCCGCCCTTGAGGCGCTCGCGCAGCTGCTGGAAGACGACGTAGAGAACGGGAATGAGGAAGATCCCGACCGCTGCGCTGGCGATCATCCCGCCGAACACGGCGGTGCCGACGCCGCGCCGGCTGAGCGCGCTGGCGCCCGTGGCGATGACCAGCGGGATGAGGCCGGCGATGAACGCGAAGCTCGTCATCATCACCGCCCGGAACCGCAGGCGCGCGCCCATTTCCGCCGCTTCAAGGATCGGCATGCCCTTCTCCCGCTGATCCTTGGCGAACTCGACGATGAGGATGCCGTTCTTGGCGGCCAGAGCGATGAGGATGACGAGGCCGATCTGCGCATAAAGATTGTTGTCAAGTCCCGACAGCCAGAGGGCGATCATCGAGCCGAGGACGCCGACCGACACGGACAGCAGCACCGGGATGGGGATCGTCCAGCTCTCGTACAGCCCGACCAGGAACAGGTAAGCGAACAGCACGGCGAGGCCGAGAATGGCAGTGGTCTGGCCCGCCGCCTTCTTCTCCTGCAGGGCGGTCGATGTCCATTCGAAGGCGTAGCCCGCGGGCAGCGTCGTCGCCGAGACCTCCTCCAAGGCAACCAGCGCCTGGCCGGAGCTGAATCCCGGCGCCGGGCCGCCGTTGACCGTGACGCTCCGGTAGTTGTTGTAGCGGATCAGCGTCTGCGGCCCGAGGAACAGTCGCGGCTCCGCGAAGGAGCGGACCGGCACCATCTCGCCCTGATCGTTGCGGACGTGGATGCGGTAGATGTCGTCGACGCGCTTGCGGTCGTCCGCCTCGCCCTGGATGTTGACCTGCCACACCCGGCCGAACAGGTTGAAATCGTTGACGTAAAAGCCGCCGAGCGTGGTCTGGAGGGCCCGGAACGCGTCGCCGATCTGGATCCCCAGCGTCTGTACCTTGTCGCGGTCGATGTCGAGAAACACCTGCGGCGTGTCGGCGGCGAAGGTGCTGAACACGCCCTGCAGCTCCGGCCTCTGGTTGGCCTCGACCACGAGGCCGCGCATCACCGCCGCCATGTCCTCGGGCGGCGCCCCCGTCAGGTTTTCGAGCTGATACTCGAAGCCGCCGGTCGTGCCGAGACCGACGATCGGCGGCAGGTTGAAAGCGACGACGGCCGCCTCCGGGATTGTCCGGGCCCGCGCGCCGAAGTTCGCAATGAGCCGGTCGGCACGAAGCGCGGGGTCCTCGCGTTCCCCGAACGGATCGAGGGTGACGATGAGAAAGGCGGAATTGGACTGGTTGAGACCGTCGATGAAATTGTACCCCGTGACCGATGAGAACACCTTGACGCCTTCGGTCTCGGCCAGGATCGCTTCGACCTTGTCGACCACGGCGGCCGAACGGTTGACGGAAGCGCCCTCCGGAAGCTGCACGACCACGAAGAACGCACCCTGGTCCTCGCTCGGCAGGAACCCCGTCGGCGTGATCTTGAACAGCCAGCCCGCTCCGACGATGACGGCGACCAGCACCACGAGACCCAGCACCGCCCGCCGGACGAGGTGGTGGACGGTGCGCGCGTAACCATCGCGGGTCCTGTCGATGGTGTTGGAGATCCAGCGCATCGGCCCCTTCAGCTCGTGGCCGGGTTTCAGGATGATTCCGCACAGTGCAGGACTGAGGGTGAGCGCGTTGATCGCGGAAATCACCATGGAGATCGAGACGGCGACCGCGAACTGCTGAAACAACTGGCCGGTAATGCCCGGAATGAAGGCCGTCGGCACGAACACCGACAGGAGAACGAGGGTGATCGCGATGATCGGCGCCGTGATCTCCTTCATCGCCTCCTTGGCGGCTTCCTTCGGGGCCAGGCCGTGGGAGCGCATCTTCTCGTCGACCGCCTCGACGACGATGATCGCATCGTCGACGACGATGCCGATGGCGACGACGAGGGCCAGCAGCAGCACCGTGTTGGCGCTGAAGCCCATGGCCAGGACGAAGGCAAACGTGCCGATCAGGGCGACCGGCACGGCGATGGTCGGGATCAGGGTCGCACGGAAGTTCCCGAGGAACAGGAAGACGACGATGACGACGAGGACGAACGCCTCGAACAGCGTGTGGATCACCGTTTCGATGGTGTCCTCGACGAACACCGTGGTGTCGTAGTTGACCACGTAGTCGACATCGTCGGGGAAGCGTTCCTTCAGCTCCTCCATGCGGTGCCTGATGGCCTCGGCGACGGCGATCTGATTGGCGCCGGGCGCCAGGTAGATGCCGATCAGCGCCCCGGGCTTGCCGTTCAGCCGAGAGAAGGAGTCCGAGGTCCTGGCGCCCAGTTCGACGCGGCCGATGTCCCGAATGCGCAACACCGAGCCATCGGGATTGGCGCGGACGATGATGTTCTCGAACTCGGCGACATCGGTCAGGCGCCCCTTGGTCTGCAGCGTCAGCTGGAACTGCGCGTCCGATGTCATGGGCTGGGCGCCGATCCGCCCGACCGCAGCCTGCACGTTCTGGTTCTTGAGCGCGGCGACGATGTCGTTCGGAGAGAGGCCGAGGCTGGTCAGGCGATCGGTGGAGAGCCAGATCCGCATGCTGTAATCGAGGGCACCGAAGAGGAACGCATCGCCGACGCCGCTGATCCGCGCCAACTCGTCGCGGACGTTGATGGTCGCGTAGTTGGACAGGTAGAGCGCATCGTAGGTGCCGTTCGGCGAGGTAAGGGCGAGGACCATCAGCAGCGCCGACGACTGCTTCTTGACGATCACGCCCTGGCGCTGCGTTTCCTCCGGCAGCTGCGGCAACGCCTGCTGCACGCGGGTCTGCACGTTGACGGTGTTGATGTCGGGATCGGTGCCGAGGTCGAAGGTGACGGTGAGCGTGTAGCTGCCGTCGTTGCCGCTCACCGACTTCATGTACAGCATCTTGTCGACGCCGGTGACCTTGGATTCGATCGGCTGCGCGACCGTCGCCTCGACCACCGCGGCGTTGGCACCGGGATACGAGGTGGTCACCTTCACCTGCGGCGGCACGATGTCCGGGAACTGCGCCGTCGGAATGGCGGCGATGGCGATCAGGCCGGCAATGGTGAGGACGAGCGAGATGACGATCGCCAGGCGTGGACGATCGATGAAGACGGCGGAGATCACGGCTTAGGCTCCCGGGCCTGCGGCCGGCACCTCGGCCGGCTGCACCACCTGGCCCGGGCGGACCTTCTGCGCCCCTTCGATGATGAACCGCTCACCTTCCTTTAGGCCCTCGGCGACCACGACCTGTCCCTCGCGGGCGGTTCCCAGGGTGATCCGCCGCGCCTCGACCTTGTCGTCGTCGACGACGACGAGGACGAACAGGCCCGCCTGGTCCGCCTGCAGCGCCCGCTGCGGAATGACCAGTGCCGTTTGGGGCTTCCCGCTCTCCACCGCCACGGTCACCAACTGGCCGTCGATGAGATGGCCATCGGGATTGGGGAGGTTCGCGCGAACGGCAAGGGTGTCGGTGCTACCGCTGATCTGGATGTCGGCGAAGTCGATGCGGCCGGGTTGAGGATAGATGCTGCCGTCGGCGAACTTGAGGCGGACGACCGCGGTATCTCGTGCCCGTTCGCGGGTCTCCTCGGCCGTCCTCTGGAGATCGAGCAGGAGGCGCTGGCTCACGGCAAAGGTGACATAGATGGGATCCTCGCTGACAATGGTCGCGAGCACGCCGCTGTCGGGTCCGACGATGTTGCCGACACTGTAGGCGGCGCGGCCGATGCGGCCCGTGATCGGCGCGCGGATCTCGGTGTAGCCGAGGTCGAGCTCGGCCTTCTCGAGGGCGGCCTTCGCCTCGAGGATTCTGGCCGCGGCGATGAGGTCGTTGGCGCGCCGTTCATCGACCACGGCCTCGGGGATGTCCTTCTTCTCCAACAGGATCTCGGACCGCCTGAGCTGTGCCGCGGTGTTGGCCTTGTCGGCCTCGGCGCTGGCGAGCTCCGCCTTGCGTTGGTCGAGCGTGGCGCGGTACTCGCTCTGCTGGATGACGAACAGAAGGTCGCCTTCCTTGACCTCGGCGCCCTCTTCGAACAGGCGCTTCTCGAGGAAGCCCGAGACGCGTGCCCTCAAATCCACCTTGTCGACCGCGGTGATCCGGCCGACGAACTCGGTCGCCGACGTCACGTCCTTGAGGACCGCCTTGGTGACGGTGACCGCCGGCGGTGGCGCCGCCGGCTGCTCCTTGGGCTGCGGGTCGCAGGCGCTCGTTACCGTGGCCAGTACGGCAAGTGAGAGGCACGAGCCTCTGAAACCTTCCCCAAGTGGCCAAGACCGATCGGCCATTCTTGCTCTCCCCGGCAAGGTTCGGATGGCAGATAGAACGAAGCCGTACCCTATGGGCCAAGGGCGTCGACGGCGCAAGCAGAAACCGAGTGACGGCTGCCGGTGATGACGGCGACGTGCGGCGTCGGGAGCGCCTACGCGGCGCGCGTTCCGGTGACGGGGCCGGACGCGTGGACAACCCGGCGCTTGAGCCGAATGGCCAGGCGATAGCCAAGGAGGATGGCCAAGACCGCGGCGTAGACCGCCGGCTCCCGGAGGTCGGCCTTCACCATCATGAAGAAGTGGAGGACGCCGAGGATGCCGGCGGCGTCGACGAGCCGGTGCAGGGCCCGCCAGCGTGGGGCACCGAGGCGCTTGATCCAGCCCTTCGTCGAGGTGACGGCCAGCGGAAAGAGAAGGAGGAACGCCGCCATGCCCAAGGTGATGTAGGTTCGCTTGACGATGTCCGCCCAGATCTCCCCCCAGGCGAAGAACTGGTCAAGTACAACGTAGCTGGTCAGATGCAGCGAGACGTAGAAGAACGCGAACAGCCCCAGCATACGGCGGAACCGCATGAGCGCCGGGAGGCCGAGCAGCTCTCGCGCCGGCGTCACCGCCAGCGTGATGAGCAGCAAGCGCAGCCCCCAGTCGCCGAGAAAGCGATTGGTCGCCTCGATCGGGTTGGCGCCGAGGCCGCCGGCGAGCGCATGCCAGGCGAGCCATGCGAGCGGCAGCAGGCAAAGGGCGAACACGACGGGCTTGCCGATGCGGCGCACCCAGGCGTCCGACCGGGGGCGTCGCTGGTGAGCCGGGGCGGGACCAGAACTCAGTACCACTTGGCGAGATCCATGCCGGCGTAGAGGTGCGCAACCTCCTCCGCGTAGCCGTTGTACATCAGGGTGTCGCGCTTGAAGAACTCGCCGATGCGGCGCTCGCGCTTCTGGCTCCAGCGCGGATGGTCGACGCTGGGATTGACGTTGGCAAAGAAGCCGTATTCGCCGGGCTGCGAGATGTTCCAACTGGTCGGCGGCATGTCCTCGGTGAGCGTCATGCGGACGATCGACTTGATGCTCTTGAAGCCGTACTTCCACGGCACCACCAGGCGCAACGGCGCGCCGTTCTGATTGGGCAGAACCTCGCCGTAGAGGCCCACGGCCATGATCGTCAGCGGGTGCATAGCCTCGTCGAGGCGCAAGCCCTCGACGTAGGGCCACTCGAGAATGCCGCGCCGCTGGCCCGGCATCTGCTCGGGATCGTGAAGGGTCTGAAAGGCGACGTACTTGGCAGAGCCGAGGGGCTCGACGCGGTTGAGGATTTCCGCGAGCGAAACGCCGATCCAGGGAACGACCATCGACCAAGCCTCGACGCAGCGCAGGCGGTAGACGCGTTCCTCGAGCGTGTGGGACTTGAGCAGATCATCGATGTCGAGCACCGACGGCCGAGCGACCGCGCCGGCAATCTCCACCGTCCACGGCCGGGTCCGCATCTGATCGGCATGCCTCGCAGGGTCGCGCTTGTCGGTTCCGAACTCGTAGAAATTGTTGTAGCCGGTGACGTCGTCGTAGCCGGTCATCTCTTCGTCCGTGCTGTACCGGCTGTTGGCCGCCGCCTCCAGCCTCGTGCCCGGCATCCGCCCGAACCCGGCCGTCGGCGGCAACACGCCGAAGACGGCGGCACCGGCGCCAATGGCCCCGGCGGCCTGGAGAAAACGGCGACGATCGAGAAACACCGACCGTGGCGTGATCTCCGACACCGGCACGTCCGACCGCTTTCGTACCCGGATCACCATCGTCCTACACTCCCGCGTCGGCACCTGAAGGCGCGCCCCGCCAGACCACTAGGTGGGGATTCGATCTTCTAGGTCGAATAAAAACGCCGTGAACGCCAAGGGATTGCCGATATTTGCGCCCGCAGGCTTTCCGTGTCAGCATGCATTCATGCGAACCCTTTACCACCTTTGGCTGTCGCCGTTCTGCCGCAAGGTGAGGCTCGTTCTCGCCGAGAAGAAGCTCGAGTTCCGAATGAAGGTGGAGCCCGTATGGGAGCGCCGCCACGACTTCCTCACCCTCAACCCGGCAGGCGACGTTCCCGTTCTGGTCGAGCCCGACGGCACCGTGCTGGCCGACAGCGCCGCCATCACTGAGTACCTCGACGAGACCCATCCCGAGGGCCCGCTGATCGGCGAGCGGGCCTGCGAGCGGGCGGAGGTGCGCCGCCTGGTCGCCTGGTTCGATTGCAAGTTCAACGCAGAGGTGACCGAGAACCTGGTCGGCGAGAAGATCATGAAACGGTTTCTGGCGCGGGGCGAGCCCGATTCGCGGGCGATCCGTGCCGGTCTGGTCAACGTTCACCATCATCTCGACTACATCGCATTCCTCACCGAACGGCGGTCGTGGCTCGCCGGCGAGCACCTGACCTTTGCGGACATCGCCGCCGCCGCCCATCTCTCCTGCGTCGACTACCTCGGCCACGTTCCCTGGGACGACCATCCGGGCGCCAAGGACTGGTACGCCCGCATCAAGTCGCGGCCGAGCTTCCGTTCGATTCTGGCCGACGCCATTCCCGGGCTGACGCCGCCGAAGGCCTATGCCGACCTTGATTTCTAACCAGGGACCGTCGGGAGCTTCGCCGCGGACCGAGGTGGACGCGATTCCGGGCAGCCGCCGGCCCCACCTCTTCTGCTTCGGGCTCGGCTACAGCGCCGGCGTGCTCGCCCGCCGGCTTCGGGGCGAAGGATGGCTCGTCAGCGGCACCTGTCGCCGGGAGTCCGACCGGCAGGCGCTGGCGGCGTGCAGCGTCCGCGCCTATCGCTTCGACCGCGACCACCCGCTCGAGGATGCCGGCGCGGCACTTTCCGGCGCAACCGACGTGCTCATCTCTGTTCCACCCGATGCCCGCGGAGACGTGGTCTATGACCGCCACGGCGAGGACATCGCCGCGCTCCGCGGGCTGCGCTGGGTCGGCTATCTGTCGACCACCGGAGTTTACGGCGACACGTGCGGCCTCGAGGTCGACGAGGGAGCGCCGCTGCGTCCGACCAGCGACCGCAGCCGACGCCGTGTGGAAGCCGAACGGCTCTGGCTCGAGCTCGTGGGCTCGCGGGGGCTTCCGGTGCACGTCTTCCGGCTCGCCGGCATCTACGGTCCCGGCCGCAGCGTCCTTGACCAGGTGCGGGCCGGAGCGGCGCGGCGGATCGACCGGCCGGGACAGGCGTTTTCCCGCATTCATGTGGACGACATCGCCTCGATCTTGCGCGCTTCGATGGCGCATCCCGTGCCCGGGCGGATTTACAACGTCTGTGACGACGAGCCGGCAAAGCAAAGCGACGTCGTCGCGTTCGCTTGCGAGCTTCTGGGTGTGAGCCCGCCGCCGCTGCTGCCGTTAGAGGAGGCCGAACGCGAGATGTCGCCGATGGCATTGAGTTTCTGGCGCGACAATCGACGGGTGTCGAACGGCCGGATCAAGAGAGACCTCGGCATCCGGCTCCGCTATCCCGACTACCGGGCCGGACTAAGGGCGATCCTCGAAGCCGAACGGGACGAGGGGAGCGCGACGACCCTCCGGCCTTGAAAGCGTCGGCGCGGCTCAAAGGTTGATTGCGGAGGAGGGCGGGATTGCGGGATGATCGGCAGTGCCGACGGGCCCATGCTAGACGTATTCGATGCACCCGACCCGGCCGTGAGGGAGAGTGTGGAGTGCGGTTGAAGGCGTTCTTCGGCGTTCTTCTCGTTGCCGCGATCTGCGGCCTCGCCGCGGCCGAGAACTCGCGCACCGCCCTCGTCCTGGAAGTCGACGGGCCGATTGGGCCGGCGACCAGCGACTATGTGGGCCGCGGCCTCGACAAGGCAGCGCAGATGGGGGCGGTGGTGGCGATCCTGCGCTTGGACACGCCTGGCGGGCTCGACACCTCGATGCGGGAGATCATCCAGGCCATCCTCGCCTCTCCGGTGCCGGTGGTGACCTTCGTTGCGCCGAGCGGTGCCAGGGCTGCCAGCGCCGGCACCTACGTCGCCTACGCCAGCCACGTCGCAGCAATGGCGCCCGGCACCAATCTCGGCGCGGCGACGCCGGTGCAGATCGGCGGCCCCGGCTTTCCGATGCCGACACCGGACAGCGAGGACGATCGCGGCGGTGACGACGACGGCTCCGCCGAAGGCGACGAGGACCGGGCGGAGAGCAAGCCCAAAGAGAAGTCCGAGAAGAAACAACAGGCCAAGCCCGATGTCTCGGACAAGGCGGTCAGCGACGCCGTCGCCTACATCCGCAGCCTCGCCCAGATGCGCGGGCGCAACGTCGAATGGGCGGAGAAGGCGGTGCGCGAGGCGGCCAGCCTCTCGGCCGAAGAGGCCCTCAAGGAGGGCGTCGTCGACGTCGTTGCCGACGACATCGACGACCTTCTTGCCAAGATCGATGGCCGTGAAGTCAGCGTTCAGGGCAAGCCGCTAACCCTGGAGACCGAGGGGCTCGCGGTGGTCACGCTGGAGCCCGACTGGCGCACCAAGCTGCTGGCCGTCATCACCAATCCCAACGTTGCCTACATCCTGATGCTGATCGGCCTCTACGGCCTGATCTTCGAGTTCTACAGCCCGGGCCTGATCGGACCCGGTGTCGTCGGCGCCATCTGCCTGATCCTGGCGCTCTACGCGTTTCACGTGCTGCCGGTCAGTTACACCGGCCTCGCGCTCACCTTCCTCGGTCTCGGGCTGATGATCGCGGAGACGCTGACACCGAGCTTCGGCGTGTTCGGCATCGGCGGCATCATCGCGTTCGTGATCGGCTCGGTGATGCTGATCGAGACCGACGCGCCCGGCTTCACCGTCGCCTGGGAACTGATCGGCAGCCTCGCGTTCGTCGCCAGCGTCCTGTTCCTGACCGTCTTCACCCTGCTCATACGATCGCGCCGTCGCACCGTCGTGGCGGGTCCCGAGGAGATGATCGGCATCGTCGGCTCGGCGGTCGACTGGTCGGGTCGCGAAGGCCGCGTGCTCGTCCACGGAGAGATGTGGGGAGCGCGCTCAGCGGTGCCGATCGAACCGGGAGCACGAGTGCGGGTGACGGCGCTCGAGGGGCTGACGCTGGTGGTCACTCCCGAAGAGAAGCAAAGGATACCGGAACAATGACATGGATTCTGAGCCAGGCTTGGATCGTCGTCGCGCTTGCCCTTCTCTTGGTGATCGCTTCGGCGCTGAGGGTGCTGCGCGAGTACGAGCGCGGCGTCATCTTCCTCCTCGGGCGCTTCTGGAAGGTCAAGGGACCGGGGCTCATCCTGGTGATTCCGGTGATCCAGCAGATGGCGCGGGTCGATCTTCGCACCCGCGTGCTCGATGTTCCGCAGCAGGATGTCATCTCCCGCGACAACGTCTCGGTGAAGGTCAACGCGGTCGTCTACTTTCGGGTGATGGACGCGCAGAAGGCCATCATCCAGGTCGAGGACTTCCATGCCGCCACCAGCCAATTGTCGCAGACGACGTTGCGATCGGTGCTGGGCCAGCACGACCTGGACGAGATGCTGGCCGAGCGCGAGAAACTGAACGCCGACCTCCAGCGCATCCTCGACTCGCAGACCGATGCCTGGGGCGTCAAGGTCTCCAACGTCGAGCTCAAACACGTCGATCTCGATGAGAGCATGATCCGCGCCATTGCGCGACAGGCGGAGGCGGAGCGCAACCGGCGGGCGAAGATCATCGACGCGGAAGGCGAATATCAGGCAGCCCAGCGATTCCTTGATGCGGCGAAGATCCTGGCGGTGCAGCCGCAGGCGATGCAGCTGCGCTATCTGACGACCCTGCATGCGATCAGCGGCGACCGCAGCTCGACCATCATCTTTCCGTTTCCGATGGATCTCATGGAGGCGTTCTCCGGTCTTGGCCTGAAGTCCGGCGACAAGCGATAGCCCGGGGGCAAGCGGCCTCCGGGGGCGCGCGAACGATGGTGCGCGCGGGAGAGGTGAAAGAGGACGGTGAAAGGCTTGCGGGCCATGCCGTGCCGGCGCTGCGGCTTCGACAACCGCGAGGAACGGCGCTATTGTGCCGAGTGCGGGGCGCCGTTGGGTGGACCCTGCGCCGCCTGCGGTTTCGAGAACGAGCCCGGCTCCCGCTTCTGCGGCGGCTGCGGCACGGCCCTCGACGGCTCCGGGGCTCGTAGGCCCGCTCCTTCGCGAGCAGAGCCGGAGCCGTCGGCGCCGGTCGGCGAGCGCCGACACATTACGGTCATGTTCTGCGATCTCGTCGGCTCGACGGCGCTGTCGGCCCGCTTCGACCCCGAGGTGGTCCGCGACATCATTCACGCGTTGCAGAGGACGTGCGCCCGCGCGATCCAGACCTACGAGGGATTCGTCGCTCGCTACATGGGGGATGGCGTCCTCGCCTACTTCGGCTACCCGCGGGCGCACGAGGACGATGCCGAACGGGCCGCGCGCGCCGGCCTCGACCTCGTCGACGCGGTCCGCAGGCTCGGTGCCAGACATGGGGCACCGGCCACGGGTCCCCTTTCCGTTCGCGTCGGCATCGCCACCGGCCTGGTGGTGGTCGGCGACCTCATCGGCGAGGGCGCGGCCGAGGAGCGCACGGTCGTCGGCGACACGCCCAATCTCGCCGCGCGCCTGCAGGCTCTGGCCGCGCCCGACTGCGTCGTCGTCAGCGCCGAGACGAGAGCACTGCTCGGCGCTGGCTTCGAGTGCGAGACCGCGGGCCGGCACGCGCTGAAAGGCTTCCCGCGCCCGGTCGAGGCGTGGCGGGTTCTCGGCCCGACCGCGACCGCGACCCGCTTCGAGGCCCGCCGGCTCAGGGGCTTGACACCCCTGATCGGACGGGAGGCGGAGATCGCGCTCGCCCTCGATCGATGGCGGATGACGAGGGCCGGCGATGGCCAGGTGATCCTCGTTTCCGGCGAGCCCGGCATCGGCAAGTCCAGGCTGGCGCTGGCAATCCAGGAGCGCGTCGGCGGCGAGGCCCATCACCTTCAGCGGTATCAGTGCTCTCCCTATCACGCCAACAGCGCCCTGCACCCGGTCGCCGAGCACCTTCGTCTTGCTCTCGGCATCAGGCCGGGGGACAGCAACGGGGAAAAGCTGGATAAGCTCGAGCGGAGCCTTTCGGCGATTCCCGGAGCGGTGCGCTTGAAGGCGCCGTTGTTCGCAGCACTCCTGGCGATCCCGTTCGGGGACCGCTATCGGCCGCTCGAGCTCACCCCGGACCGACAAAAGGAAGAGACCCTCACCGCGCTTGCGGACCTCACCGAGGCGCTCGCGCGCGAGCGGCCGCTCCTGGCGGTGTTCGAGGACATCCATTGGATCGACCCGACGACGCTCGAACTGCTCGACCGGATCATCGAACGCGTCCAACGCATGACCGCGATGATCATCGTCACCTTCCGTCCGGCGTTTTCGACGACGTGGATCGGCCAGCCGCAGGTCACTCTGATTGCGCTCAGCCGGATGAGCCGGCGTCTCAGCGGCGCCATGGTCGGCGAGGTCGCGGGCGGCAAAGAGCTGCCGGAGGAGGTGACGCGGCAGATCCTCGAGCGCACCGACGGCGTGCCGCTGTTCGTCGAGGAGCTGACCAAGACCGTTCTCGCTTCGGGTCTGCTGGCGGAAGAAGAGAACCGCTACGTGCTGACGGGACCGTTGCCGCCACTGGCCATACCGGCGAGTCTTCACGATTCGCTGATGGCCCGCATCGATCAGCTGGCTGCGGTCAAGGAGGTGGCGCAGGTCGGGGCGGCGATCGGGCGCGAGTTCCGCCAAGACCTCCTGGCTGCCGTCTGCTCCATCGACCGCAAGGGGCTGGAGGCGGCGGTAGACCGCCTGATCGATTCGGGACTGGTCTTTCAGCGGGGCGGGCCGCCCGATCCGACCTATGTCTTCAAGCACGCTCTGGTCCGCGACGCCGCCTACGAGAGCCTGCTGAAGAGCCGGCGCCAGGTCCTTCACGCCCGCATTCTTGGCATCCTGGAATCGCGGTTCCCGGAGACGGTCGCGAGCGAGCCGGAGATTCTCGCCTACCATGCGGGCGAGGCAGCGCTGGCCGAGAAAGCGGTGGGCTACTGGGAGAAGGCCGGCAGGCTTGCCGCCGAACGTGCCGCCAACGCCGAGGCGATCGGCCATCTGGGCAAGGGCCTTCAAGCGCTGTCGGCGCTTCCCGCGGGCGTCGACCGGGCGCGCTCGGAGGTGTCGCTCAGGTTGTCGATGGCGGCGATCATGCGCGTCATCGACCGCTACGACGACGCCATCAGGCAACTGGACCAGGCCGAGCAGGTCGCCGCTGGCCACGGGCTCGACTCCGAGCATGCGCGCATCCATCACGGTCGCGGCAACATCCTCTTTGCGCGCGGCGACCAGGTGGGCTGCCTGCGCGAGCATGAAGAATCCCTGGCTCTTGCGCGGAAGGCCGCGTCGCCGCGCGACGAAGCCGTCGCACTCGGCGGGATGGGTGACGCCTACTACCTGCAGGGTCGGATGCGGACGGCCTGCGTACACTTCCGGCGATGCGTCGATCTCGCGCGCCAGCATGGGTTCGAAGACATCGAGACCTCCAATCTGCACATGGTCGGCTGGAGCCGGCTCTACCTCAACGAACTCGAAGAAGCGGAGGCCGACGGTCTCGCGACCACCGAGAAGGCCGTCGGTATCCGGCATTACCGGGCGCAGCTGCTCGGTCGCTCGCTGACCGCTTTCGTTCGCATGGAAAAGGGGGATTTCGACTGGGCCCGTGGCCAGGCGGACATCGCCCTCGAGATCAGCCGGCGACTCGGCGCCGGCAGCTTCGAGGCAGAAGCGCTCGCCCTTCTTTCCCGGATTAATCTCCTGAAGGGCCGCGTCGCCGAGGCCTGTGCACAGGCCGAGCAGGCGCTCGCCATCAGCCGCCGTGTCGGCATGCGGTTCTTCGGGCCGTTCATTCTCGGCACGATGGCGCTGATGGCGGATTCGCGGGAGCGCCGACGCGAGATCTTCGCTGAGGCTGAGAGCATCCTTCACCGAGGATGCGTCGGCCACAACCATTTCTGGTTCTATCGCGACGCCATCGACGCCTGTCTCGGGGCCGGCGAGTGGCAGGAGGCGGAGCGCTTTGCCCAGGCGCTCGAGAACTACGCGAGGCCGGAGCCCTTGCCGTGGAGCGACTTCTTCATCGCGCGCGGGCGTGCGCTGGCCGCCGTCGGCTGCGGCCGACGAGACGGCGAGGTCAGTCTGGCCCTCGGCCACCTCCTCGGCGCGGGCCGAAGGGCCGGCCTGATGCCGTCCCTGCCGGCAATTGAAGGGGCGCTCGCCGGCGGCTCATAGGCGCCGCAGCAGCGCTTCCAGCGTCTCGCACAGGCGCTCGAGATCGTCGGGTTCGGAGAGCCGGTGCGCGCCGGACTTGAGGAGCGTGATCTCAACGTCCGGCGAGCGCAGCCTTTCGGCGATTCGCAGCGACGTCTGCCACGGCACGTCGGTGTCCTGCATGCCGTGGATCAGTCGCACCGGGCAGTTGATCGCAATCTCACCCTCGAGCAGAAGATGGCGGCGACCTTCTTCGAGGATGCGTTTCGTCACCGGTGTCGGCTCCGGATCGTAGGGGCTTGAGACGGCGACGACGCCGTCGCGCTCGAGACTCGCCTTCTGCTCGGCGCTGAGCATCGCCGGAATCGCTTCGGTAAAGTCGGCGGCGGCGGCGATGCCGAGCAGCGCCGCGACGCGCTCGGGCCGGCTTAGCGCCGCGAGCAGCATGATCCAGCTGCCGAGGCTGGAGCCGACCAGGATCTGTGGTCCTTCGGTGAGGCGATCGAGGACGAACACCGCGTCGCCCGCCCAGCGGCCAATGGTGCCGTCGAGGAAATCGCCGGAGGACGCGCCGTGGCCGAAGTAATCGAAACGCACGTACGCGAGCCCCCTCGCGTGACAGAAATGCTCGAGGCGGACCGCCTTGGCGCCGCCCATGTCGGACTTGTAGCCGGTCAGGAAGACGACGCCGGGGCACTTGCCAGGGGTGCGATGGTAGGCAATAGTCGCGCCGTCCTCTCGCGTGACGATCAGCGGAAGGGGCCCCGAGGGCTTCGATACGTCGGCCATGATGAACTCCCTGGCGTAAGGCGCGTGAACAATCTTAGCACCGGCCTGAATTCCCCGGCCATGGATACGGATGAAGAGGTCTGGGCGCTCGCCGATGGCTTTCGCCAGCGGCGGCCCACGGTGCTTCAGGTCCTGCCGGCTCTCGGCGAGCAGGGCGGGGTCGAGCGCGGAACGGTTGACATCGCCGCGGCGGTCGTCGAGGCCGGCGGGCGGGCCATCGTCGCGTCGGCCGGCGGGCCGCTGATCCACGGCCTGGCCCGCGCCAGGGCCGAGCACGTCCGGTTGCCAGTCGATAGCAAGAATCCGTTCATTATCAATGCCAACGTGCATCGTCTCGCCCAGCTCATCGAGCGCGAGGCCGTCGACGTCGTTCATGCCCGCTCGCGGGCCCCGGCCTGGAGCGCCTGGCGGGCGGCGCGACGCACGGATCGTCCGTTCGTCACCACCTTCCATGGCACGTACGCGATCGGAAACGTCTTCAAGCACCGGTACAACGCGGTGATGACCCGGGGCGAGCGGATCATCGCCATTTCCGATTTCATCGGCGAGCATGTCCATCGCGTCTACGGGGTGCCAGCGGCGCGCATTCGCGTCATCTACCGCGGCATCGACATCGATTCGTTCAGCCCCGAGCAAACGTCCGCCGACCGCATCATCACCCTCGCCCAACGCTGGCGCCTCCCCGACGGGCTGCCGGTGGTCTTGCTTCCCGGGCGGCTGACTCGCTGGAAGGGCCAAACGGTGTTCATCGAGGCCATCGCCCGGCTCGGGCGTCGCGACCTCACCTGTCTCATTCTGGGGGACGATCAGGGACGATCGGGCTACCGACAGGAGCTCGAGAGCCTGATCCTCCGCCTCGATCTCGGTGGCGTCGTCCGCACCATCGACCGCTGCGAGGACATGCCTGCGGCCTACATGCTGGCCGACGTCGTAGTCTCGGCGTCGACCGAGCCCGAGGCGTTCGGCCGGGTTCTGGTCGAAGCCCAGGCGCTCGGCCGACCAGTCGTCGGCACCGATCACGGCGGCGCTCGCGAGACGGTGATCCCCGGTGAAACCGGCTGGCTGACGCCGCCGGGCGATGCCGACGCGCTTGCCGCCGCGATCGACCACGCCCTCGGGCTTTCCGAAGTGGAGCGGATGCGAATGGCAGAAACTGCCATCCGCCACGTGCGCGCCCGTTTCACGAGAGCGGAGATGTGCGAACGGACGCTCGCCGTGTATGAGGAGGTCCTGGCCGGGAGATCCAGCCGTTGAGCGGCGGGCGGGTGCTGGTCATCAAGCATGGCGCTCTCGGTGACTTCGTTCAGGCAACGGGGCCGTTCGCGGCGATTCGCCGCCATCATGCAGACCGAGAGATCGTCCTTCTGACGACGCCGCCGTTCGCAGCGTTCGCCCGAGCGTCGCCCTATTTCGACGAGGTGTGGACCGATCGCCGCGCTTCGGCGGTGGCGCTCTCGGAATGGCGGGCGCTCCGGCGGCGCCTGCGCGACGGTGGCTTCGGCCGCGTCTACGATCTGCAGACATCGGATCGAAGCTCGTTCTACTTCCGTCTGTTCTGGCCGGGGCCGTATCCGGAATGGTCGGGGATCGCCGGCGGATGCTCCCATCCCCACGCCAACCCCCGCCGGGATGCCCTGCACACCATCGACCGCCAGGCCGAGCAGCTCGCGATCGCGGGCATCGCCACGGTTCCGCCACCGGATCTCACGTGGGCGAACGCCGACATCGGCGCGTTCGGGCTCGCCGACAGGGTGGCACTGCTGGCCGCGGGGGGAGCAGCGCACCGGCCGGGAAAGCGCTGGCCCCGGGACCGCTACGCCGCGCTCGCCCGGTGGCTCGTGGCAAGAGGTCTGCAACCGGTGCTCGTGGGCACGGCCGGCGAGGCGGAGCTGATCGAAGAGATCCGCGCCGCCTGTCCGGAGGCCGTCTCGCTTGCGGAACGAACCTCTCTCATCGACCTCGTCGCGCTTGCCCGCAGGGCAACCGCCGCCGTCGGCAACGACACCGGGCCGATGCATCTCGCGTCGGTGGCCGGCTGTCCGACGCTCGTCCTCTACTCCTCCGAGTCGGACCCGGCGCTGTGCGGTCAGCGCGGTGCCCACGTTCTCATCCTCCGCCGGCCGCGCCTCGCCGACCTCGCCGTCGACGACGTGGTCCGGGCGCTGGTGCCGCTCCTCGACCGAAAAGCCGCCGTGACGGAGCCCCGAACGTGCGCTTGACTCGGTTCCGGGCGGATCTAGAGTGCGCGGCGGCCGCGGTTCGGCCGCGATGAAGAAACCCCAGGCGACGGACCACGGATCCGTGGATCAGCAGGCACGAAACCGCGACTCCCTTCGCATCACCCTGCCGGACGGCAAGGTACGGGAGTATGACCGGCCCGTCTCCGGCGCCGAGATCGCCGCCGACATCGGCTCGGGACTGGCCAAGGCGGCGCTGGCGGTCCGCATCGGTGGGGCGGTGAGGGACCTCGCCACGGTGATCGACGCCGACGCCGAGGTCTCGATCGTCACGGCGAAGGATCGGGATGCGCTCACGCTCCTCCGGCACGATGCGGCGCACGTCATGGCCCAGGCGGTTCAGGAGCTGTTTCCCGGGACCCAGGTCACCATCGGGCCCGCTATCGAGAACGGCTTCTACTACGACTTCGCGCGCGAGGAGCCGTTCACGCCCGACGACCTCGGGGCGATCGAGGCACGGATGCGGGAGATCGTCGACCGCAACCTGCCGATCGTGCGCGAGGTCTGGGACCGCACCGAAGCTATCGAGTTCTTCAAGTCGATCGGCGAGCACTACAAGGCGCAGATCATCGCCGACCTGCCCGACGACGAAGTGGTCACCATCTACCGCCAGGGCGACTGGCTCGATCTCTGCCGTGGCCCGCACCTGCCATCGACTGGCAGGCTCGGCAAGGCGTTCAAGCTGATGAAGCTGGCCGGCGCCTATTGGCGCGGCGACGCCCGCAACGAGATGCTGCAGCGGATCTACGGCACGGCGTGGGCCGACGACAAGGAACTCGAGGCCTACCTCCACATGCTGGAGGAGGCAGAGCGCCGCGATCATCGGCGGCTTGGCCGAGAGCTGGGGCTGTTCCATTTCCAAGAGGAGGCGGCGGGCGAGGCGTTCTGGCATCCCAAGGGCTGGACGCTCTATCGGCTCCTGCAGGACTACATGCGCACGCGCCTCGAGCGCGCCGGCTACGTCGAGGTCAACACGCCGCAGCTGATCGACCGCGCGCTGTGGGAGCGCTCTGGACACTGGGAGAAGTTCCGCGAGCACATGTTCACCGCCGAGGCCGAGGACAGGGTTCTCGCGCTGAAGCCGATGAACTGCCCGGGCCACGTCCAGATCTTCAAGCAGGGCATCAAGAGCTATCGCGACCTGCCGCTGAGACTCGCCGAGTTCGGCTGCTGCCATCGCCACGAGCCCTCGGGCGCGCTGCACGGCCTGATGCGGGTACGCGCCTTCACTCAGGACGATGCGCACATCTTCTGCACCGAAGACCAGATCACCTCGGAGACCGAGGCGTTCTGCGCGCTCTTGATGAGCGTCTATCGCGACCTCGGGTTCGACGACGTCATCGTCAAGTTCGCGGATCGGCCGGAGAAACGGGCCGGCTCGAACGAGACCTGGGATCGCGCCGAGCGCGCGCTGCGCGTGGCGACGGCGGCGGCCGGACTGAAGACGATCCTCAACCCCGGTGAAGGGGCGTTCTACGGGCCGAAGCTGGAGTTCGTGCTGCGCGATGCCATCGGCCGCGATTGGCAGCTCGGGACCCTGCAGGTCGATTTCGTGCTGCCGGAGCGTCTCGATGCCAGCTACGTCGGCGTCGACGGCGAAAAGCACCGGCCGGTGATGCTGCATCGGGCGATTCTCGGATCGTTCGAGCGCTTCATCGGCGTGCTGATCGAGCATCACGCCGGACGACTGCCGCTCTGGCTGGCACCCGTCCAGGCAGTCGTTGCAACCATCACCAACGACGACGACGATTACGCGCGGAGCGTCCACGGGGCGCTGAGGAACGCTGGTCTGCGCGCAGTGCTCGATGTCCGCAACGAAAAAATCAACCTGAAAGTGCGCGAGCACAGTCTTGCGAAGATCCCGGTGCTGCTCGTGGTTGGCGCCCGCGAGTCCCGGGACCGCACGGTCGCGGTTCGCCGTCTCGGCGGCCGGGCGCAAGAAGTCCTTGCTCTCGAAGAGGCAGTTGCTACACTTGTCGAACAGGCGACGCCGCCGCATCAGTCGAGGCGCGAAGCGGCTGCAGAAGCGTAATCGAAGAAGGGTGCGGATTGCTGCGAAGTCCGTTTCGGAACCGGGGACGACAGGGTGATCGCGGGAGGCGGCGTGAACCACGTCGCTAAGCCGACCGGCGGGGCGGCGAGATCCGTTCCCATCCACTTTCCCTCTGTTGTGTAGGACGCGCGTGGCCATCGTGTCGCGTTTGAACGTCACGATGCCCGGTCGCCGGCAGCCATGAGCCTGCCGTCGCTGCGAGGGGCGTTCGGTTACCCGGGTGCCGTCATCGACGTGAAACCCTCGCGTTCAGGGTTGAGTCTGCCTCGGACCTCCGGGGGGAGGGGGGCACCAGCAAGGGAGTCCTGGCTATAGCGAGAGCACCGATGACGGAGGCGCCGGCCCGGGGTGGGCCGCGCGTCAACGAGGAGATCGCCGCCACTCAGGTGCGGGTGATCGACGAAAGCGGCAATCAGCTCGGTATCATCCCGCTCGCGGACGCGATCCGCACCGCGGAAGGCCGCGGCCTCGACCTGGTCGAGGTGGCACCGGACGCCGATCCGCCGGTATGCAAGATCCTGGATTACGGCAAGTTCAAGTACGAGGCGCAGAAGAAACGGGCCGAGGCTCGCAAGCGTCAGAAGACCATCGAGGTCAAGGAAATCAAGATGCGGCCCGGCATCGACGAGCACGACTATCAGGTCAAGGTTCGCAACATGAGGCGGTTTCTCGACGAGGGCGACAAGGTCAAGGTCACCATCCGCTTCCGCGGCCGCGAGATGTCGCACCAGGATTTGGGAATGAAGGTGCTCGATCGCGTCCGCGACGAGTTCGAGGAGCAGGCCAAGGTCGAGCAGTTCCCGAAGCTCGAGGGCCGGCAGATGATCATGGTCATCGCTCCGCGCTGACGCCGTCGCCCTCGACGCAGCCCTGCGGGCCCAGCCGCGACGCGCGGCCGCGCCTTGCAATCTCGGGCGCGCGAGCCTATAAGCCTCGGCTTCGAGGATGGCGCCGTCCGGCGGTGCGGCCGAGGGCATGCCCAGCCGCAGGGTGGCGTGCCGGCAGGCGAGCCGGCGGATACACCCGGCACGAAAGGACCGTCAAATGCCCAAGCTGAAGACCAAGTCTTCGTTCAAGAAGCGCTTTCGCCTGACCGCCACCGGCAAGGTGCGCGCCAACGTCGCCTGTAAGCGCCACAACCTGCGCAAGCGTTCGAAAAAAATGAAACGCCAGGCGCGGGGCACCGTCATCCTGTGCAAGGCCGACGAGAAGATCGCCAAGTCCGGCTTGCCCTACGCCTGAGGAGTTCTCGACATGGCTCACGTCAAACGCGGCACCACCGCCCGCGCCCGCCATAAGAAGGTTCTGAGCCGCGCCAAAGGCTATCGCGGGCGCTCGAAGAGCGCCTACCGGATCGCCAAGGAGCGCGTCGAAAAGGCACTCCAGTACGCCTACCGTGATCGCAGGACGCGCAAGCGGTCCTTCCGCCGGCTGTGGATCCAACGCATCAATGCCGGCACCCGCGAGCACGGCCTCACGTATTCGCAGCTCATGAACGGGTTGGCGAAGGCGGGGATCGAGCTCGACCGCAAGGTGCTGTCGGACCTCGCCGTCCGCGAGCCGCAAGCGTTCAGGGTGCTCGTCGACAGCGCGCGCAACGCCCTCGGCCAAGCCGTCTGACCCCGAGCGCCCGACGTTCGGACGGCCAGGGCGCGAAAGAACGCTCTTGTCCCTCCTCCCTCCGTCTCATCCCAACCTTCGCCCTCGCACCGACGGCAGCACTATGGAAGACCTTGAAGCGTTGCGATCCGAGGTGATGTCCGCGGTAACCGAGACCGCCGATCTTGATGCGCTCGAAAGCATCCGCGTCGCGGCTCTCGGCCGCAAGGGCCGCATCACCCTTTTGATGAAGGCGCTGGGCGCCATGGACGCCGACGCCCGGCGTGCCGCCGGTGCGTCGTTGAACGCGCTCAAGGCCGAGGTCGCGGAGGCCATCGAGGCGCGCAAAGCGACGCTCCTCGACAGCGAGTTCGACGCCGCGCTGGCGGCGGACCGCCTCGACGTGACGTTGCCGCCGCGTCCCGAACGGCAGGGCCGCGTCCACCCGATCAGCCAGACCATGGACGAAGTGGTGGCGATCTTCGGCGAGATGGGGTTCCGCGTCGCCGAGGGGCCCGACATCGAGGACGACTGGCACAACTTCACTGCCCTCAACATTCCTCCTGAGCATCCGGCGCGGCAGGAAATGGATACCTTCTATCTGCCGGGCGAGAGGAACGGCCACCGAGTGCTGCTGCGGACGCACACCTCGCCGGTCCAGATCCGCACGATGGCGATGCAGCAGCCGCCGCTCCGCATCATCGCGCCGGGCCGGACCTACCGCTGCGACTCGGATGCGACGCATTCGCCGATGTTCCATCAGGTCGAGGGGCTTGTCGTCGACGAAACCACACACATGGGCCATCTTAAGGGTTGCCTCATCGATTTCTGCCGCGCCTATTTTGGCCTCGACGATCTGCCGGTGCGGTTCCGACCGAGCTACTTTCCCTTCACCGAGCCCTCGGCGGAGGTGGACATCGGCTGCACCCGCGAGGGTGGCACCTTGCGCATAGGCCACGGCGACGACTGGCTCGAGATCCTCGGCTGCGGCATGGTCAACCCGGCCGTGCTCGAGAACTGTGGCATCGACCCGACACGATACCAGGGGTTCGCCTTCGGCATGGGCATCGAGCGTATCGCCATGCTGAAGTACGGCATTCCCGATCTCCGCACCTTCTTCGATTCGGACTTGCGCTGGCTCCGGCACTACGGCTTTCCGGCGCTGGCCGTACCCAGCATGGTCGGAGGGCTGGCGCCGTGAAGTTCACGCTGTCCTGGCTCAAGGACCATCTCGACACCGAGGCCGACGCGGAGACGGTGGCCGACACGCTGACGATGATCGGCCTCGAGGTCGAAGGCATCGAGGACCGCGCGCAGGGGCTGAAGGACTTCGTCGTCGGGCGCGTCGTCGAGGCCCACCCCCACCCGAGGGCCGACAGGCTGAAGGTCTGCGTCGTCGATACCGGGACCGGCCATGTCCAGGTGGTGTGCGGCGCTCCGAACGCGCGAGCGGGCATGAAGGGCGTGTTCGCCGCCGTCGGCGCACGCATCCCGGGGACCGAGATGACGCTCGCGAGGGCCACCATTCGCGGAGTCGAGAGCAACGGCATGCTCTTGTCAGAACGCGAGATGGGGCTCTCGGACGAGCATACCGGGATCGTCGAGCTCCCGGACGAGGCCGTTGTCGGCAGCCGCGCGGTCGACGTCCTGGGCCTCGCCGACGCGGTCATCGACCTCGCCGTCACCCCCAACCGCGGCGATTGCCTTGGCGTTCGCGGCATCGCTCGCGAACTCGCGGCGGCCGGGGTCGGAACGCTGAAGAGCCTGGACACCCGACCGGTCTTGGGCCGCTTCAAGAGCCCGATCCGCGTGCTCAGGGAGTTCGATGACGGCCAAGGCGGGGCCTGCGCCTACTTCGCCGGCCGCCATATCCGCGGCGTTCGCAACCAAGACAGTCCCGAATGGATGGGACGCAGGCTTCTCGCCATCGGTCTCAGGCCGATCTCGGCGCTCGTTGACATCACCAACTACCTCACGGTTGACCTCTGCCGGCCTCTGCATGCCTTCGATGCCGACCGCGTACGGGGCGGCCTCCACGTGCGGCTCGCCCGGCCAGGGGAGCGCCTGCTCGCGCTCAACGGCCGGGACTACGCCCTCGACACGCAGATGACGGTGATCGCCGACGACGAGGAGCCGGAGGCCCTCGGCGGGGTCATGGGCGGCGAGCGGACAGCTTGCACCGAGGAGACCGTGAACGTGTTCCTGGAGTCGGCCCTGTTTGATCCGGTGCGAACCGCCTCCACCGGCCGCAGGCTCGGCCTCCAGTCGGATGCCCGCTACCGCTTCGAGCGCGGCATCGATCCGACCTTCCTCGTCGATGGCCTCGAGATCGCAACCCGGCTTGTCCTTACGTGCTGTGGCGGCGAGGCGTCGGAGCTTGTGGTCGCCGGCGTCGAGCCCGACTGGCGGCGCACCATCGCCTTTCGGCCCGACCGGGTGAGAAGCCTCGGCGGTGTCGACGTGCCGGACGCGGAATCCCGGCGCATCCTCGAAGCGCTCGGCTTCGCCGTCTCCGGTGGTGGCGCCGCGATCGAGGTCGTCCCGCCACCGTGGCGCAACGACATCGCCGGCGAAGCCTGCCTTGTCGAGGAGGTGGTGCGCATCTACGGCTACGACCGCATCCCGGCAGTGCCCCTGCAACGGGGTGCTGCCCTGCCCGAGGAGGCTCTGACCCCCGATCAGCGCCGCCGGGCGCTGGCCAGGCGGGTTCTGGCGGCCCGCGGTCTCGTCGAGGCGGTGACGTATTCGTTCATGCCCTCGGCCCAAGCCCAGGCGTTCGGCGCCGTTCCCGAGACGCTGCGTCTGGTCAATCCGATCAGCAGCGATCTCGACGTGATGCGTGTCTCGATCCTGCCCAACCTCATCGCCGCCCTGAAACGCAACGCCGATCGCGGCTTCGGCAGCGGCGCGTTGTTCGAGGTCGGACCGCAATACGCCGGGGATGATCCGGAGGAACAGTCGATCGTCGCCGCGGGTGTCCGCTCCGGCCGCATGCACCCGCGCCATTGGGCCGAGCTTGCACGGCCCGTCGACGCCTTCGACGCCAAGGCCGACGCCCTCGCCGTGCTCGAAGCGCTGGAGGCTCCGGTCGATGCCCTGACCATCTTCGCCCATGCGCCGAAGTGGTACCACCCGGGCAGGGCCGGCGAGTTGCGTCTCGGTCCCGGCAACGTGCTGGCGCGGTTCGGCGACATCCACCCGCGGGTGCTGCGCGCCCTGGACGTCGACGGGCCGGTCGTCGCCTTCGAGGTCCTCGTCGAAGCCTTGCCGCAGCGAAAGCGGCGCGCCGGGTCCCTCAAGCCGCCTCTCCCGCTTTCGCCGTTCCAGCCCGTCGAGCGCGATTTCGCGTTCGTCGTCGACGAGGGGGTGCACGCCGAGAGCATCGTGCGCGCGGCCGGCGGCGCCGACTCCGAGCTTGTTTCCGAGGTTCGCGTCTTCGATAGGTTCGAGGGCGAAGGACTCGGCGCCGGCAAGAAGTCGATCGCCATCACCGTCGTGTTCCAGCCGACCGACCGCACGTTGACCGACTCCGAGCTGGACGCTGCCTCGGCGCGGATCAGGCACCGCGTCGAACGCGCCACCGGCGGCGTCATCCGATCCTGACCCGCCCGCTGCCACGGCGTCTCCGTCGTGGCACCATTTGGGGCTCTCCGTTGGTCTTCTGTTAACGAAGTTTGCGTAGCTTGGGCGCCGCCGGTGTGGCGGTTGAATCCGCCCGCGATCCGGCCGTTTCGACGAGCCTCGCCGGGATTGACCGATGCCCAACCGATCCGCCTCGCTGTCCGCCCCGGGTCTCCTCGCGGCGGCGGCGTCCGTCGCCGCGGTCCTCGCCGTCGCCGCCTCCGCCCTGTTCGACGGGAGCCTTGGGGCTGACGGCGCTCTTGCGGTCGCCGCCGCCGCACTGGCCGGACTGGCGGCGTTGGCCGCAGGGCGGACGGAGCGCACGGTTGCCAACATGATCGAGGTCTGCGAGCGGGTGCGCAACGGACACAGCGAGGCGCGGGTGACCGGCATGGGCGGGCGCGGCTCGCTGGGCCGACTTGGAACCGGCCTCAACGACGTCGTCGAGCGTATTGACGGGCTCGCCCGCGAGGCGGCAGCGGTGATGCAGGCCATCGGCGAAAGCGCGGGCGTCCGGGCCATCATCGAAAACAGCAAGCGAGGCAGCTTCGGCCATCCGTTCGCGACGGTCACCAGTGCCGCCGTCCTGATGGCGCGAAGGATCGAAGATCTGTCGGCGACGGTGGAGCATTTAGAGCGATCGATCTGGGCGGTGCTTGACTGCGTGACGGCGGCAACGACCGAACTGCAGTCGACCGCGGCGAGCATGGAGCAGACGGCGGCAGCGAGCAGCGATCACGCGGACTGGGTGGCGAGAGCCGCCGACGATTCGGCGCGGAACGTCCAGACGGTCGCCGCGGTCGCCGCGGAACTGTCGACCTCGATCGCAGAGATCGGCCGTCAGGTGGCGCAGTCGACGCGGATCGCCGAGACGGCAGTCGGCGGGGCAAGGCGCACGAACGAAGTGGTGCAGGGCGTCGCCAACGCAGCGCAGAGGATCGGCGAGGTGGTCAACCGGATCAACGACATCGCCGGCCGCACCAGCCTGTTGGCGCTGAACGCCACGATCGAGGCGGCGCGCGCGGGCGAGGCCGGCAAGGGCTTTGCCGTGGTCGCCGCCGAGGTCAAGGTGCTGTCCGACCAGACGGCTCGCGCAACCGAGGAAATCGCCGCGCAGATCAGCAGCATCCAGAACGCGACCGGGATCGCCACCGATGCCGTCGGCGGAATCGTTGGCACTATCGGCGAGATCGAGGAGATTGCCGCCGCCGTCGCCGCCGCGGTCGAGGCGCAGGGCGCCGCCACTCGGGAGATTGCCCGCAGCGCCGATGAGGCGGCGGCCGGGACGACTCAGGTGACGACCAGTATCGCCGAGCTGACGCGGGCAGCAAGTTTCGCGCGCGCCGCCGCCAGGGGCGTCCTCGACGCTGCCGCGGGCCTCTCGCGCCAAGCAGATCTGTTTGGGATCGATGCTGACAGCCGTCCTTCCCCCACGAGACAAGCCGTCTAGGAGCCGAGCACGATCATGTACGATGTTTCGGAGGAGACGACCCGAGAAGCGGGTCCGATGCCGGAGCTTCCCAGGGGGGAGGAACGGCGGATGGTGCACCGGCTTCTGGAGCATTGGCGGGACGCCAGGAACGGAGGCGAGCTGCCATCGCTGGACGCGGTCTACGCGCGGAAGCTGGGCGCCATCGCCTCCCAGCTCATCGTCCTCGACGTCACCGGCGAGGGGCCGGTGTTCAAGATGGTCGGCCCGTTCTTCGTCGAGCTTGTGGGCCAGAACCTCGCCGGCCGGCCGGTCTCGGCCGTCCCCCGAGGGTCGCTGATCGAGCGCGCAGTCTACTACTATGAGGAGGTGCTGAAGCGGAAGGTGCCGATCTCGCTCGGCCAGTCCTTCGTCGACGTGCACGGCCGAACCGTTCTCTATCGCAGCATCATCTTGCCGCTCAGCGACGACGGCACGACTGTCTCCCAACTCCTGTGCGCGGCCAACAGCCGGGTGGTGGTGGAGGAGGACGGCCCGTGAAATCGGTGACGGGGGCGCCATCCGGCGGCGTGGCCCGTGGAGGAGGTCGTAAGCGATGACGGCTACGATCGCATACGAGCTGTATGCCTTTCGCGACGACGCCTGGATCCTTGATTCCGTTCACGACGACAAGGAGATGGCGCTCTATGAGGCGCGCCGGCTTGTCGAGAACCAGCGAAGCGGCACGGTTCAGGTCATCGAAGAGCGCTTTGACAGTGACAGCGGCTGCAAACAGTCGAAGGTCGTTTTCCGGGTTCGCCGCGGCACCAGGAAGGGGAACAAGCAGGCAATACCGGATTCACACAACGAACCGTGCTCTGTAAGACTGCCGGAAAGACCGAAGACGAGGAAGCCCGGCGTCTTTCGCTACCTTGTTTTTCTTCTTTTGAGCATCGGTGGTCTATCTCTCTCGGTTATAGTTGGAATGATTGTTATTCTCGATCTGGTCCGATGAGGCAGAGCCGTCTGAGTACTGTCGATCGACGGCGCCTAACGGCTCGACGCATCCCGGATCGTCGTTGCCAACGCGGTTGACCCGCCGGCTGACCGCGACCGTCCTCATCGCGCCGCGATAGGGCCGCATCAGCGAGAGGGCGGCGGCGGGCGGGCGACCCCGATCGAGCCACGCGTCGAAGTCGCCGGCGTCGAGAATGACCGGCATGCGGTCGTGGATCGGCGCCACCGTCGCGTTGGCGGTAGTCGTGACGATCGTGCACGTCTCAAGCTTCTGGCCACCCGGCGGTGCCCATTCCTCCCAGAGCCCCGCAAAGGCGAACGGCCGGTCGTCGGCAAGCGAAACGAGGTAGGGCTGCTTCGGTCCTTTCGTCTGCTTCTGCCATTCGTAGAAGCCGTCGGCGACGACGAGGCAGCGACGCTGCTTGAACGCGGTGCGGAAGGCGGGCTTGTCCCGGACGGTTTCGGCGCGGGCGTTGATCAGCCGGGCGCCGATGTCGATGGACTTGGCCCAGAACGGCACCAGACCCCAGCGCATCAGCAGAAGCTCCCTATCGCCGCCGTCCCCGATCGGGCGGACCACCGGAACGTCCTGCGTCGGCGCGATGTTGTACCGGGGCCGAAGGCTGGCTGGGACGGGGATCTCGGTGATGCGATAGAGGAGGACCAGCTCCGCCCACGGTCTCGTCTGGGTGAACCGGCCACACATGAGCCGACCTTAGTTCATGGCCCGGCCGAAGGAAACCGGCCAGGTTGCGATCTCGAGCGCGCACACGGCGGTCATTACGATTGGTTACAATTGGCCCATAGTTGCGCAACAGACGGGCCTTAGACGGTCGATTGCACAAATCGACAGTTCCTCCCACTTGATCGCAGCCATTCCTCTGGGATGGCTGCCTTTTTCTGTTTCTTCCCGTGTAAACCTGTGCCGATCCTTCCGTTGCTCCGCAAGATTACATTTCGTTACGCCGAGCACATAATCGCGAAATGGCCGTGGCCGATGATGGACGACGCATGAAAGCCTGGAGCCTCGGGGCGAGGCCGACTTCATGGGAGGGGGCGTCATCGCCCTCGAGACACATTTACCGGGAGGGCTCGGATGGAAAAAGCCTACAAGCAAGAGTGCCAGCTGGCGCTCGTTGCGTTCGGGATCGTCACGTTCCTGACGCATCTGTTTCCGATATACTTTCTGTTCCCAGAACTGACTCAGGTCACAGTCTTCGGGTTTCCTGCCCATTACCTGCTGACGATGGTCGTCGGCTGGCTGGTCATGATCCCGCTCTACTGGATCTACATCGAGATGAGCGAAAGGATCGACAGGGAAATCGAGCGGACCAGCTCGCGGGCTGCCGAACTCGAAGGAGCAAACGCAATTGGCGCTGCCGCGGCAGCGCGAGCGACGGGAGCTGCCGAATGACTCGCATCCTTCTGGCGTTGATCGCCGCGGCCATGCCGACGCTCGCGTTCGCGGCCGACGCGGAGCCGAAGTTCTACCGGTTCGAGCCGACGGAAAACCTGTCGATGCTCGGAATCATCTACACCATCGCGATGGTGGTCCTGTTCCTCTATGTCGGATGGCTGTCCAAGCGGCGGGTTGCCACCAGCGACGACTACTTCGCCGCCGGCCGTAACGTCGGCGGGCTGACCAACGGCCTCGCCATGACGTCGAACTACATGAGCTTGGCTACGTTCCTCGGCTTCACCGCGCTGCTCTGGAGCCTGCAGTTCTACCTGGTCGCGATCGTCCTCAGCTTCCTCGGCGGCTTCGTGATGATATCGATCGCCATCGCTCCCAGCCTCAGGCGATGGGGCAAGTACACGAGCATGCAGTTCATCGGCGAGCGCTTCGGCCACACGGCCAAGGTCATCGCCGTGCTCTGCATGATCCTGCTCGCCCAGCTCTACCTCATCGGCCAGATGAAGGGCGTCGGCAACGTCTTCCAGGTGATGTTCCACTGGGACTATACGACCGGCCTCGTCGTCGGTGGTCTCGTCGTCACCGCCTACGTCACCATCGGCGGCATGTATGGGCTGTCCTACAACCAGACCCTGCAGGCGATCATCATGGGCATTGCGCTCCTGGTTCCGGCGGCGATCATCCTGTGGAAGATCGGCGCGGGTCCGGCGAGCCTCTTCCCGCCCTTCGGCTACGGCAGCCTGGTGCCGCAGATGATCGAAGCGATGCCGTCGTACTTCGACCCGTTCCTGACCTTGAACGGAACGGTGCCGATGAGCTTCAAGTTCTACGTCGGCATCATCTTGTCGATCGCGTTCGGGACCATCGGCCTGCCGCACATTGCGATGCGGTACTTCACCGCGCCGTCGGTGCGCAACGCCAAGGTGTCCACGCTCTGGGGCATCGTGTTCGTGGGTCTCGTCTTTTTCACCACGTTCGCGATCGGCTTCGCCGCCAAGCTCTTCACTGTTCAGGAGCTCAACGCCCAGGGCCTGCAGATCCAGCCCAAGGAGGCCGATCTCCTGGTGGTGGTGATGAGCCAGGCGTTCACGCCGTCGTGGATCGCGGCGCTGCCCGTCGCCGGGGCGCTCGCGGCCGGCATGTCGACCATTGCCGGGTTGCTGATGGTCATCGGCACCGGACTCGGCAACGACATCTACTCGACGGTCGTTCCCAACGCCGACGATCGCAAGAGGGTGAAAGCGGGCTTCTTCTTCACCGCCCTCGGTGGCATCGTCACCATCGGCCTCGCGCTCAATCCGCCGGATTTCCTCCTGACCAGCGTCATCTGGGCGTTCGTGGTCGCGGCCTCGACGTTCACGCCGGTGCTGATCCTTGGCATCTGGTGGAAGGGGGCCAACAAGACCGGGGCGATCGCCGGCATGCTGATCGGCGGCGTGCTGTCGGTCGTGCTTTGGTGGAACAAGGGCTCGCTGCTCGGTGTCCAGCTGGTCGACGCCGGTCCGCTCGCGCAGCTGGTGACGGGCCTGTTCAGCGTCGCCGCCGCCTGGTTCGCGACCGTAGTCGTGAGCCTGCTCACCGGCGGCGAGAAGGACGAGCGGGTCCTTCGCGAGGTCGACCGCATCCATGGCTGGAAGACCTACGATGCGCGCCGCTACAACGGCAAGTCCTTCCCGTTGGCGACGGCGGCCATCGCTTTGGCCCTGATGGTCTGGTCGGCGATGCCCGATACGCCGCCGCCAAGCGTCCGGGCGGATGCCGCTCCGCCCACCGTGCAGGTGACGGTGGCAGCGAAGTGAACCACAATGGGGGGCCGCAAGGCCCCCCTTTTTGCGTGCGCAGTGCGATCATGATTGTCGTTGATCTGTTTCTTCTGAAGCCAGGACCCTACCGCCACGCCTGCGAAAGCCTGCGGGCGGGCTTCTGGGTGATGGGCTTCCTTGCCGTGACCGGCGTGCTCCACGGCCTCCTCGTTGCGCTGTTCCAGCTGATGATCGGCGGCTCGCTGCAGGACATCCCCGTCGCCGAGATTCCGCGGTGGGTTCTGTTCGCGGGCAACATCCTCTCCGGCCTTTTGACGGTGACCGCCGTGCACGCCGGGATCACCCTGGTTGCCTGGCTGATGGCCCGGGCGACCGGCGGCCCCGGGCTCCTGGTCGGTCTCTACCGAGCAACCGCATATCTCCTGCCTCTCGCATGGCCGGCGTTGCCGCAGGTCGCTCTCTCGGTCGCCGCGCCCGCGGGCCAGCGACCGGCACTGCCGTTCGACTTCGCCTACCTGCCGCTCGCGGTCCTCGCCGCCGGGCTGTTCTTCATCGGGCTGTTCCAGATCTACATGGTCACCCAGGGCAGGGGGCCGGCGCGCTCGACGGCATCCGTCGCCCTGTTCGCCCTTTTTAGCTTTGCGGTGTTGCTCATATTCTGAGGTATCGGGGCGCTTCCTCAAGGAGCGAGACATGGCGACGACGCGGTCATTCGAAGCGCATTGTTACAACCTCCTGCAGGCGGGTCTCGACCACATCAATCAGGGGATCTCGGTGTTCGACCGCGGCCTCAGGCTGGTGGGATGGAACCGTCGGTTCTTCGAGCTTCTCGATCTGCCGCTCAGGCTCGCCTACCGCGGATCGGATTTCGCGAGCCTCATCCGCTACAACGCCCAGCGCGGTGAGTATGGACCTGGCGACATCGAACAGCTGGTGGAGAACCGCGTCCACCTCGCCGAAAAGTTCGAGCCACACTATGTGGAGCGGCTGAGGCCCAGCGGGCAGATTCTGGCCATCCGCGGCGAGCCGCTGCCGGAAGGCGGCTTCGTCACGGTCTACACCGACATCACCGAGCAGCGGCGCTATGAGCGCCTGATCCGTGAACAGAACGAGGAACTGGAGCGGCGCGTCGAGGCGCGGACGGCAGAGCTGAAGGCGGCTCACGACCAACTCCTCGTGGCGATTACGAAGCAGCGCGACATCGCCCGGGCGTTACGTGCGAGCGAGGCCCGGTTGCAGCTCATCACCGACAGCGTTCCGGCCGGCATCTCCTACTGGGACCGGAATCAACGCTGCCTCTTCGCCAACCGGCGCTTTGCCGCCGCCTACGGGTTCAAGAAAGAGGAAATCATTGGTCGGCATGGCGACAAGGTAGTGGGCGAGCGCACGCTCGTCATGCTTCAGGTCTACATCGATCGCGTCCGTGCCGGCGAGAGCGTCACCTTCGAGCACGACATGATGCTCTCGAGCGGCCGACCGATGATGATGCGGACGAGCCTACTGCCCGACATCAACGACCGCGGCGAGGTCGCGGGTTTCTTCGTGCTCACGCTCAACATCACTCGGCAGAAGCGGGCGGAGGAGGCGATCCGCCAGGCCGAGAAGATGGAGGCCGTCGGCCAGCTGTCGAGCGGCGTGGCGCACGATTTCAACAACCTCTTGACCGTCATTCTCGGCAACCTCGTCCCGCTCCAGGAGCGTTGTCGCGATCGGGAGGAGCGCGCCGAGTACCTCGATCCGGCGATCGAGGCCGCCCGAAAGGGTGCCAAGCTGACCCACAGGCTGTTGAGCTTCGCACGCCGCCAGTCGCTGGAGCCGAAACCGGTCGACGTCGAGGAGGTGATCGGCAACGCCGTCCGGCTGGCGCGGCGAACGCTGCCGAGCGACATCGAGGTGGTGACGGCGACCCGGGGCGAGCCCTATCCGGCGATGGCCGATCCCGTGCAGCTGGAGAACGCGCTTCTCAACCTCGCCTTCAATGCCCGCGACGCGATGCCGAAGGGCGGTCGGCTCCGGGTCGAGACCACGTTCACCACGCTCGTCGCCGCCGCCGCCACGGATCACGGCGTCGAGCCCGGCGACTATGTGCAGATCTCGGTCCAGGACACCGGCCTCGGCATGGACGCGGAGACCAAGGCCCGGGTCTTCGAGCCGTTCTTCACCACGAAGCGCGGCGGCGACGGAACTGGCCTCGGCCTCAGCATGGTCTATGGCTTTGTCAAGCAGTCCAAGGGTGCGATCCACATCGAAAGCGAGCCCGGAAAGGGCGCTGAGGTCGTGATCTCGCTGCCCCGCGCGGTCGAGACCCAGGAATCGGCCTCAAGGAACGGCGCTCCGCCGTCGATCGAGATCGCCGATGACGAGCTCGTGCTCCTCGTCGAGGACGACGACCAGGTGCGGGCCGTCGTCCGCCGCGAGCTCACCGGCCTTGGATTCCGGCTGATCGAGGCCGCCGACGCCGACGAGGCGCTGGCGCTCATCGACGCCGTGCCGGATTTCACGATGCTCGTGAGCGACGTGGTGATGCCGGGAACGCTGTCGGGGATCGAGCTCGGCAAGCGGGCGGCGCTCGTCAATCCGAGCCTCAAGGTCCTGCTGATGACCGGCTATGCCGGTCGTGACCGCGCCCGTCATCTCGACGAGTGCCCGTTCGCCTTGCTGCGCAAGCCGTTCAGCCGCGACCAGCTCGTCGAGGCGATTGCCAGGACCTCCGCTGCGCGAAGCGACCACCGTCGGAAGGCGGATGCGGTCCACCCGTTTGGGCAATAAGAGCCCTTCTCGCGGCCCATGCTTGATCGTATGATGACGGGTTGGGGGAGCGAGACCGTTCCGCAGACATCCGCACCGTAAGCGCGCGGGCGATCACAGAAACGACAGGCGGGCAGCGGATATGAGCGTGCAAGGGCGCCAGGTATTCGTTCTCGAGGATCAGCCGGAGATCGGCCGTGTCGTGTGCCGTGCGCTCGAGGGCCACGGATACGCGACCGAGATGTTCCTCAGGGCGGCCGACTTCCTCAGGCGATTCCGCATCCGGCAGCCGAACCTCTGCATCATCGACCTGATGCTCCCCGATCAGGATGGATTGCAGGTCATTCGCGACATCCAGACACGCTCGGACGTGCCGATCATCATCGTTACCGGCCGCGCCGAACCGGCCGATCGCGTGCTCGGTCTCGAGCTGGGCGCCGACGACTACGTGATTAAGCCCTTCGATCCCAGAGAGCTGGTGGCGCGGGTGAACGCCGTCCTCCGTCGCGCAAGCCGCGAGAACGGCGCCCGCAGCGAGGCGCCCATCGACATCGCCAAGTTCGGAGACTGGAAGTTCGATTTCGACCGGCACGTGCTGGTCAGGGCGGATGGACGCGAGGAGGAGCTGAGTGCGGCGGAGGCACGCCTTCTCTTGACCTTCGTCCGCGCGCCCAACCGCATTCTTTCGCGCGAGTCCCTTCTCGGTCTGAAGTCGGACGAAGAGCGTTCGCCCTTCGATCGCTCGATCGACGTGCGCATCTCACGCCTCCGGCAAAAGCTCGGCGAGGATTCGAAGCGGCCGCAGACCATCAAGACGGTCTACGGCACCGGCTACATGTTCGCGGCCCGCGTCGACTGGATCGCCAAGGCGCGATAGCGCCCTTGTGGCGCATGTCGCGGCGACGCGGGCCGGCTATGCCGGCCGCTCGGTCGGTTCGGCCCGCTCGGGGACGCTGCGCGGATCGAGCTCGGCCACCGTCGGGCTCGTCCGCGGCACCGCGACGAAGGCACTCTGCCGGTCGAGCGGCACGGGCGATCGGCGCGTCATCCGATAGACGCCGAACAGACCGACGAGGGCGTGCACGGCCGCGGTATGGGCGAACAGCGACCAGACGCCCCAGTGCTCCATCGCGAACGACGCCGCGTACGGTCCGGCGGCGGCGCCGATGCCATAGACGAGCAGCAGCCCGCCGCTGGCTTCGACGAAGTCGGTCGACGAGACGTGGTCGTTGGTATGGGCGACGCAGAGGGAGTAGATCGGCATGATCGCGCCGCCATAGACGAAAGCCATCGCCAACAGGACCTGCAGCGAAGCCCCCGAGGTCATCGTCAGACCGACACCTACCGCGGCCGAGGCGAAGCACACGATGACCAGCACGGTGCGCCGATCGAAGCGGTCGGAGAGCCAGCCGGCCGGCCATTGCAGAACGGCGCCGCCGACCACCGCCAGCGCCATGAAATGGGCGACTGCATCAACCGGATGCCCGGACATGCGGACGAAGACGGGCGCAAGCCCCCAGAACGCGCCGTTGGCCAGCCCGACGCCGAGGCAACCGACGAGACCGAGCGGCGACAGCCTGTACAGGCGGGCGAGGCGGATGCGCGTCCTCTGGATCGGGCGCGGCGCGATCGATCGGGTCAGCGCGACGGGAACCAGCGACAAGCAGATCAGGATCGAGACGATGCAGAAGAGAGGGTAACCGGCCGGATCGGCGACGGTCAGCAGCAGCTGGCCGACGGTGTTGCACGAGAGATCGACGATCCGGTAGAGGGAGAGCATGCGTCCCCGCGTCTCGGTCGGCGTCCGCTCGTTGAGCCAACTCTCGACCACCATGTAAAGACCGCAGAAGCAGAACCCGATGGTGGCGCGAAGAACCAGCCAGACGTAAGGGTCGACGATGAGGGCGTGGACCAGCGAGCAGGCCGCCGCCACCGCCGCCAGCGCGGCGAAGCTGCGGATGTGACCGGCGCGCATGATCACCCGTGGCGCCAGGACGGCACCGGAGATGTAGCCGGCGAAGTAGGCGGAGACGAGCAGCCCGATCTCGGCGGTCGGAAACGCTTCGACGTTCGCCCGGACGACGATGAGCGTTCCCTGCAACCCGTTCCCGGTCAACAGGATGGCGGCGGAAAGCAGCAGGGCGCCAATCGTGGCGACGGTGGACAGCATCGAACCGCCCGAGGGTCATGCAAGAAGCGCTTCCTACCCGGTCATTGCCTGTTCCACAACTGCCGCGATCGTGCGCCCGTCCGCACGCATTTCCCTTTGCCGACGATGGGCACTGTGTCGGCTGTCGCTTCGTCGCACCAGCGCTAACAATTCGCTACATTGCAAGTAAACTGCCGACAAACATCTGCGCTACGCAGCGCCCGAGCTTGAGCGTTCGACGGGGAACGGCCGCCGCGACGGCCACTGCGCGCGTTCGGGCCATGGAACACGGCGGCCGACGGCGCTCGTCTACTGGCCGACCGCAGAGTCCGCGAAAGGAGGAGAGTCCATGACGTCGATCGAGCAGTTCCTCAAGGCCCGCGATTTCCTGATCGCCCATCGCGAGGACTATGACACCGCCTACGCCGAATTCCGCTGGCCCGGGCTCGACCGGTTCAACTGGGCACTCGACCACTTCGACCGCCTTGCCCACGGCAACGGCAGGCTGGCGCTCTGGGTTGTCGGCGAGGATGGATCCGAGGCGAAGGTGAGCTTCGCCGAAATGGCCGAACGTTCCAACAGGGTCGCCAACTTCTTGCGTGGACTGGGTGTCCGCCGCCGCGACCGGGTGCTGATGATGCTCGCCAATGTCGTCCCCTTGTGGGAGGTGATGCTCGCGGCGATCAAGCTCGGCGCCGTGATCATTCCGGCGACGACGCTATTGTCCCGCGACGACCTTCTCGACCGCTTCGATCGCGGCAACGTCCGTCATGTCGTCGTCGGCGCCGACGAGACGGGCAAGTTCGCCGACATCCCCGGCGACTACACCCGCATCGCCGTCGGTGGCCAAGCGGCGGGGTGGGTCGGCTACGACGCCGCGTTCGCCGCCACCGCCGACTTCGTTCCGGACGGGCCGACAAAGGCGACAGATCCCCTTCTCCTCTACTTCACCTCGGGCACGACGTCGAAGCCGAAGCTGGTCGAGCACAGCCACCAGAGCTACCCGGTCGGGCACCTCTCGACCATGTACTGGATCGGCCTCAAGCCCGGCGACGTCCACCTCAACATCAGTTCGGCCGGCTGGGCCAAGCACGCCTGGAGCAACGTCTTCGCGCCGTGGAACGCCGGTGCCACGGTGTTCATCTACAACTACGGCCGGTTCAACGCCAAGGCGATGCTGGAGACGATCGCGCGCTGCGGCGTCACCACGCTGTGCGCGCCGCCGACGGTGTGGCGGATGCTGATCCAGGAGGATCTCGCCGCACATCCGGTGAAGTTGCGCGAGGTAATCGGTGCCGGCGAGCCCTTGAACCCCGAGGTCATCGAGCAGGTCAGGAAGGGCTGGGGGCTGGCGCTGCGAGACGGCTACGGGCAGACCGAGACGACGGCACAAATCGGCAACCCGCCGGGACAGCGGCTCAAGGCGGGGTCGATGGGCCGGCCACTTCCCGGATACCAGGTGGCTCTTCTCGATTCGGACGGCAAGGAGGCTGAGGAGGGCGAGATCAGCCTTCGACTGGAACCGCGGCCGATCGGGCTGATGGTCGGCTACAAGGACGATCCCGGCCGTACCGAGGAGGTGATGGCCGGCGGCTATTATCGCACCGGCGACGTCGCGATGCGGGACGGGGACGGCTACCTGACCTACGTCGGCCGGGCCGACGACGTGTTCAAGGCGTCGGACTACCGGATCAGCCCGTTCGAACTGGAAAGCGTGCTCATCGAGCACGAGGCGGTCGCCGAGGCTGCCGTGGTGCCGAGCCCGGACCCGGTCCGGCTCGCGGTGCCCAAGGCAGTGGTGACATTGGTCGCCGGCCACACGCCGTCGCGCGAGCTCGCCGAGGACATTCTTGTGTTCACCCGGCGCCGCCTCGCTCCCTACAAGCGCATCCGGCGCCTCGAGTTCGCCGAGCTCCCGAAGACGATCTCCGGCAAGATCCGTCGGGTCGAGCTGCGCAAGCTCGAGGCGGAACGGCGGGCTGCCGCCGGTCGCGGCGAGCTGGAGTTCTGGGAGGAAGATTTTCCGTCGCTGAAGGTGTCCTGAGGTCGCCGTCGCGGACGCTAAGGGAAGTGGCGTGCAACCACCGCGGGGGCTATGATCCCGGCACCCGCCGGTGCCTGCAATCGCAGGAGAATCGGAAACACGGTGCGAAGCCGTGACGTGCCCAACGCTGTGAGGGGGACCCTCGGGCAACGATGCCACTGGCCGTGGTCGGCCGGGAAGGCGCCTCGGAGGGGATGAACCCGAGTCAGAAGGCCGGCCGGCGGGGAAGCCCCAACCGCGCGGACGGCGGAAGGGGCGCTGGACCATCGAAAGGGGACTGACGATGGATGCCCATGCCGCCGACCTCGTTTCGGCCGAACCCTTCTCCCTTGCCGACCGCCTCGCCGTCTATCGCGCCATTCTGACCCGCCGCGACGTGCGCGGTGAGTTCCTCCCCGACGCCGTCTCCGACGCCGTCCTCAGCCGGATCCTGATCGCCGCCCACCACGCGCCGTCGGTCGGCTTCATGCAGCCGTGGAGCTTCGTGCTGATCCGCGATGCCGCGGCCAAGCGGCGCGTCCACGCCGTCTTTCACCGCGCCAATGCGGAAGCGGCGCTGATGTTTCCCGACGACCGGCGCGCGGCCTATCGGGCATTGAAGCTCGAGGGGATCCTGGAGGCGCCGATCAACCTCTGCGTCACCTGTGATCGCGACAGGACCGGCAGCGCCGTGATCGGGCGCACCCACATGCCGGCGATGGATCTCTACAGTGCCGTGTGCGCGGTGCAGAACCTGTGGCTGGCGGCGCGGTCAGAAGGGCTCGGGGTCGGCTGGGTGAGCATCATGGACGAGGCCGAGCTGAAGTCGGTGCTCGGCATTCCCGATCCCATCGTCGTGGTCGCCTATCTCTGCATCGGCCGCGTCACTGGCTATCACCCTCGGCCCGAGCTTGAGACCGTCGGCTGGCGGGCGCGGCTCGAGGTCGATGCGTTCGTCCACTTCGACGCCTGGGGCGGCGAACGCCCGGACGACCCGCTGCTCATACGCCTTCGTGCCGATCAGAAGGCGGTCGGCGATGGCGCGTTCCTTGGTGACCGCCCGTAGGCGCCTCCGACCCGGCAGCCTCTACTCGCCAGCGAGGGCGCGGCTGATGACGATCCGCTGGACGTCCGAGGTGCCTTCGTAGATCTGGGCGACGCGGACATCGCGGCAGATGCGCTCGATCGGGAAGTCGCCGAGGTAGCCGTAGCCGCCGAGCGTCTGCATCGCCATTGATGCGACGCGCTCGGCCATCTCGGAGGCGAACAGCTTGGCCATCGACGCCTCCTTGAGGCAGGGTTCGCCGGCGTCGCGCAGCTGGGCCGCCCGCAGTACCAGGAGCCGGGCGGCGTCGATCTGTGTCGCCATGTCGGCAAGCCTGAACGCCACGGCCTGGTGGTCGATGATCGGCCGGCCGAAGGCGACGCGCTCCTTGGCATAGGCGAGTGCGTGCTCGAAGGCGGCGCGGGCCATGCCCACCGACTGGGCGGCGATGCCGATGCGCCCGCCTTCCAGGTTCGACAGCGCGATCTTGTAGCCCTGCCCCTCCTCCCCGAGGCGAAGCTCGGTCGACACGCGCATGTCCTCGAGCACGACCTGGGCGGTATCGGAGGCATGCTGGCCCATCTTCTCCTCGATGCGGGAGACGGTGTAGCCCTTGGTGTCGGTCGGAACGATGAAGGCGCTGATGCCGCGCTTGCCGGCCGCGGGGTCGGTGACGGCGAAGACGACGGCGACGTGGGCGGTCCGGCCGGAGGTGATGAACTGCTTTACGCCGTCGAGCACGTAGTGGTCGCTGTGGCGCACGGCGCGGGTGCGCAGGTTGGCGGCGTCCGAGCCGGCCTGCGGCTCCGACAGGCAGAAGGCGCCGAGGAGTTCGCCTCTGGCCATCGGCCGGAGGAACCGCTCTTTCTGGGCGTCGCTGCCGAACTTGAGGATCGGCATGCAGGCGACTGAGTTGTGGACGCTCATGATCGTCGAGCACGATCCGTCGCCGGCGGCCACCTCCTCGATGGCGAGGGCGTAGGCGACGTGGTCGGCGCCGGCGCCGCCCCAGGCCTCGGGCACCACCATGCCGAGGAGGCCGAGCTCGCCCATCTGGCGGATCGCATCGGCAGGAAAGACGCCGTCGCGGTCCCAGCGCGCCGAGTTGGGTGCCAACTGCTCGCGCGCAAACGCTCGCGCCATATCCCGGATCATCGCCTGTTCTTCGCTCAGGATCATCGCGTCTCCCCGTCCCGTGCCGGCGCCGGCGGTGTCTGCTGCGGATCCGATCCGCGCATCGCCGATCGCCGTTTCCAGAGTGGCGCGACTATGCACCGCAGCGGGGGTGGATCGCAACGCGGGCGGATCTGGGAGCATCCGGATGCCGTGGCAGGGTTGACGCACCGTTTGGGCGCAGGGCAGTGAAAGGGTCTTGCGCGCGGGCGGCGGATGACACACCCTGGGCGAGCTCACCACTGGAGAAGGGAAAGGAGGACCTCCATGGCCCATGCGGATCAATGGGTTGTCGGCTTGATGTTCATCGCCATGGGCCTTGCCGGCCTCTACGTGTCCTCCCGCGCCCATGACGACGTGATGTACTTCGCAGGCATTCTGGTGTTCATCGCCAGCGTTCTGTTCCTTTTCTTCCAGATCAGACAGGCGTTCGACAAGAAGAAGTGACGGCCGGATGCCGGCGACGGCGGCAGCCTGGGATCCGGCGCGCTATCACGCGTTTGCCGGCGAACGCTTGCGACCCGCCCTCGATCTTCTCGCCCGCATCCCCCTCGAAGCGCCGCGGGCGATCGCTGACCTGGGTTGCGGCACCGGCACGGTCACCCGCTTTCTGGCCGAGCGCTGGCCGGCGGCGGCCATCACAGGCATCGACGCCTCGCCGGAGATGCTGGCGGAGGCGCGGCGGGAGGGGACGAGGGCGAGCTGGGTGGAAGCGGATCTCGCGACCTGGGAGCCCGACACCGCCCTGGACCTCGTGTTCTCGAATGCCGCCCTGCATTGGCTGGACGATCACCCGACGCTGTTCGATCGCCTCGTCGGCTGGCTCAGGCCGGGTGGCGTGCTCGCGGTGCAGATGCCGTGCAACCACGACGCGCCGTCGCACACAGCGGTCGCGGCCGCGGCGAACGCCGGGCCGTGGCGGGACCGGCTGCGGCCACTGATCCGAAGCCGGCCGGTGGCGCCGCCGGAGGTCTACGCCGAGAGGCTCGCCTGCCGCGTCGGTCGCCTCGACATCTGGGAGACCACCTATCTGCACATTCTCGCCGGCG
>CAYQSU010000001.1:102539-107338 GCA_964420325.1 uncultured Rhodospirillaceae bacterium
CGTCGCCACTGGCGGATCACCGACTCGCTCGGCCGCATGCAGGAGGTCCGCGGAGAGGGCGTGGTCGGCGAGCAGCCTGTGTTGAGACCGGGTGAAGCATACGAGTACACGAGCGGTACGCCGTTGCCGACGCCGTCCGGCATCATGGTCGGCAGCTACCAGATGATTGCCGAGGATGGCGAGGCGTTCGACGTCGGCATCCCCGCGTTCTCTCTCGACAGCCCAGACGCCAAGAACCGGATCCACTGATCCGGCACCGCCGCATCGCCATCCCGGAGGGCCCCGTGAGCACATCCAAGCCGTTGCCGTTCTCGGCTGAGCGAGCCACTTCCAGCGAGCCGCACGCGTATGCGCCCGGTTCCGCCCCTCGGCCCACCCGCGAGGACGCCGCGGACGCGGTGCGGACGCTGATCCGCTGGGCCGGCGACGATCCTGACCGGGAAGGGCTTCGCGAGACGCCGCGCCGGGTTGTCGACGCCTACCTGGAGTTCTTCGACGGCTATGCGGCCGATCCCGAGGACATTCTGAGGCGGACCTTCGAGGAAACCGATGGCTACGACGAGATGGTGTTGTTGCGCGACATCCGCTTCGAATCCCATTGCGAGCACCACATGGCCCCGATCATCGGCCGCGCCCATGTCGCCTATCTGCCTCACCATCGTGTCGTCGGGATTTCCAAGCTCGCTCGCCTGGTCGAAGCATACGCCCACAGGCTCCAGATCCAGGAGAAGATGACGGTCCAGATCGCAAACAACATCAATGACATCCTGGAACCTAAAGGGGTTGCCGTGGTGATCGAGGCGGCGCATCAGTGCATGACCACGCGGGGCGTTCACAAGCCGGGCGTGGTCATGGTGACAAGCCGCATGCTCGGCGCCTTCCGCGAGAATGCGGCGACGCGCCGGGAGTTCCTGGCGATGATCGGCCGCCCGCCGGGGGTCGGGCTGGATCTCGCTTAGTCGCCTTCGGCGATCGCTTCCGTCGTCGGCTTCTCGTGTGTGGCCCCTTGACCCGCCGCTGGCGAGCCGGTTGAGTACGCGGCCGCCGCATGCCAGCGAGCGCGGCATGCGCCGCCCCCTGGTCCGGGTGATCCGCCGGTGATGGATCTGCGTCCGATCGTTCTGGTCGTCGGTGTTCTCCTCATCATCCTTGCCGTCGGCATGATGGTGCCGGCGGTCGTCGATGCCCTCTACGGCCATCCCGATTGGCAGGTGTTCGCCACCGCCGCCGCCGTAACCCTGTTCTTCGGCGTCGCGATGGCATTGTCCTCCCGGGCGACCAAGTTCCGCATCGGCGTCCGCCAGGCTTTCGTCCTGACGACGGTAAGCTGGGTGGCGATCACCGTGTTCAGCTCGCTTCCGTTCATGTTCTCCGAGCCAGCGATGAGCTTCACCGACGCCTTCTTTGAAGCGATGTCGGGAGTGACGACGACCGGATCGACGGTGATCGTCGGCCTTGATGCGGCGCCGCCCGGGCTCCTGCTCTGGCGCGGGCTGCTGCAGTGGCTGGGCGGTCTCGGCATCATCGTGATGGCGATCGCCGTGCTGCCGATACTGGGTGTCGGCGGCATGCAGATGTTCCGCGTCGAGGCGTTCGAGACCGGCGAGAAGGCGCTGCCGCGGGCGGCGCAGATTTCGGCGGCGCTCAGCATCATCTATCTGGCGCTCACCTCGGTGTGTGCCGCGGCGCTGTGGCTTGCGGGGATGAACGGCCTCGAGGCGGTGGTCCATGCCATGACGGCGATCGCCACCGGGGGCTTCTCCACCTCGGACGGATCCATCGGCCATTTCGACAGCGCCGTGATCGACGCCATCGTCACTTGCGCCATGATCGCGGGCAGCCTGCCGTTCATTCTTTACCTTCGGTCGGTCCAGGGGCACCCGCGGTTGCTGGTTCGCGACAGCCAGGTGCAGTGGTTCTTTGCGATCCTGGCGGCGGCGGTCGTCCTCGCCGCCCTGTTTCTGTGGCTTGAGGCGGGGTACGAGCTGCCTTCGGCCGTCCGCTACGCCGCCTTCAACGTCGTCTCGGTCATGACCGGCACCGGCTTCGCCACCTCGGACTACTGGCTCTGGGGCGGCTTCGCCGGACCGATCTTCTTCTATCTCATGTTCATCGGCGGCTGCACCGGCTCGACGACGTGCGGCATCAAGATATTCCGCTTCCAGGTGCTGTGGGCGGCCACCAACACCCAGTTCAACCACCTGATCCGGCCGCACGGGGTGTTCATCCCCTACTACAACCAGCGCCCGATTCCCGACGAGGTCATCATCTCGGTGATGAGCTTCTTCTTCGTGTTTGGCGTCTCTTTTGCGGTGCTTGCCGTAGGCTTGGGGCTGATGGGCCTCGATTTCGTCACCGCCGTCTCCAGCGCCGCGACCGCCATCTGCAACGTCGGCCCGGCACTGGGTCCCATCGTCGGGCCCGCCGGCACTTTCCAGTCGCTGCCGGACGGCGCGAAGTGGCTGATGTCCGCCGGCATGCTGCTCGGCCGCCTGGAGCTGTTCACCGTGCTGATGCTGCTGCGGCCGGGGTTCTGGCGGGGATGACCGGCACATGAGCCTCGATGCCGCCGTTGGCCTGCTCGCCCGTCTCGTCGCCTTCGACACGATCTCGTCCAGGCCGAACCGTCCGTTGATCGACTTCGTCGCCGGATGCCTCCGGCAGTCGGGCGTCGAGGCCCGCCTCGTCGAGAGCCCGGATGGCAGCAAGGCCAGCCTCTACGCCACGATCGGCCCGCCGGTCGCGGGCGGCGTGGTGCTCTCCGGGCACACCGATGTCGTTCCGGTCGCGGGGCAAGCATGGCGCACGGACCCGTTCACGCTGGTCGCGCGCGAGGGCCGGCTCTATGGGCGCGGCAGCGCCGACATGAAAGGCTTCATCGCGGCGGTCCTCGCCGCGCTGCCGGGGTTCTGCCGGCGCCGGCTGCGGGTGCCCATCCATCTCGCCTTCTCCTACGACGAGGAGGTCGGGTGCCTCGCGGCGCCGGAGCTGATCAAGCGCCTGCTCGCCGCGGTGCCGCGGCCGGCCCTGGCCATCGTCGGAGAGCCCTCAGAGATGAAGCCGGCCAACCGCCACCGCGGCATCGCCCTCTTTGAAACCGTGGTGACCGGCCATGCCGGCCACGCCTCGTCGCCGGAGGCGGGGGTCAACGCGATCAGCTTCGCGGCCCTCTGTATCGCCTTTCTCGACGGCCTCAATGCCCGCTTCCGAAAGCTCTCCACAGCCGACGCGGAGCCGGGTGCCGACGCCGCCTCGGTCAACGTCGGCACGATCGCAGGCGGCGCGGCGGTCAACGTCATCGCCGGCGAGTGCCGGTTCGGTTGGGAATGCCGCCCGAGCCCCGACATGGACACGGCCGAGGCTGTCCGCGCCCTCGATGCCTACGTCGAGGCGGAACTCCTGCCCCAGATGCGGGCGCGGGCGCCCGAGAGCGGCATTCGGAGCCGGCAGCTACTGTCGGTGCCGCCGCTCGTGCCGCAGGCGGGCTCGCCCGCCGAAGCGCTGGCCTTGAGGCTCACCGGCCGGAACACGCTGGGCTCCGTTCCCTTCGCCTCCGAGGCCGGGCAGTTCCAGGACGCCGGCATCCCTGCCGTCATCGTCGGCCCGGGCAGTGCGGCCCAGGCCCACCAGCCGGACGAATTCGTGGCGCTGGACCAGATCGCGGCCTGCCTCGCCTTCCTCGACCGGCTCGGCGCCTGGGCCGAGACGGGCTGAGACAGGCGAACGGCCGCACGCAAGGCCGCGCGAAAATCCCCGCCAGATATCTGCGTTAGAGGATAAGGTCGGCCGCGACCTTCGCAAGATCCCTCCAAGCATATCCGGAGCTTGGGCTTTGCCGCGCGAACATCCTGTCGGCATAGTTATTCGGGGTGGGGAATAACTGAGAATGCTTCTCAAAATAAACACGACAGAAGCCCCATAAAAACTGCAACAAAACCGTTGCAAGCTCCGGCCACCCTCTGCCATAACTCCACAGTGCTGCCGCTACGGCGATGGAGCAGTGGGGCAGCAGCGATAGTAATAATCAATTACAAGCATTTCTTGGGAGGGAGCGTTATGTCCTCTGCCTTGATCGATGCGGGTGCGAGCCGTCTCGGCGACCTCGACGGCTATCGCGGTGCCCTCGGCGGCCTCAATCGACGGGATTTCCTCAAGTTCTGCACCGGCGTCGCGGCGTTTCTCGGCCTCGAGCCGGGGCTCGGCGTGCGCATCGCCAACGCCGCGACCGGCGCCGCCCGCCCGACGGTGTTCTGGCTGTCGGGTCAGGCCTGCACCGGCTGCACGGAGTCGCTCTTGCGCTCCCATCACCCCACGGTCGACACGCTCATTCTGGACATGATCTCGCTGGACTACCACGAGACCCTGAATGCCGGCGCCGGGCACCAGGCCGAGGACTTCAGGGACCAGTCGATGAAGCGCAACTGGGGCAAGTACGTGCTCATCGTCGACGGCGCGATCCCGACCAAGGACGGTGGCATCCACTGCAAGGTCGCCGGCGAGACGTTCCTTGACAGCGTCAGGTATGCCGCGGACGGAGCCGCCTACATCATCGCCATGGGCTCGTGCTCGTCATGGGGCGGCATTCCGTCGAGCGATCCCAACCCGACTCTGGCCAAGTCGGCCCAGGAGGTTCTGCCCGACAAGACCGTCGTCAACATACCGGGATGCCCGCCCAACGCTTACAACCTGCTCTCCACCGTCCTCTACATCCTCACCTTCGGCAAGGTCCCCGATCTCGACGACAAGAACCGGCCGAGGTTCGCCTACGGCCGGCTCATCCACGAGAACTGCGAGCGCCG
>CAYQSU010000002.1:0-106828 GCA_964420325.1 uncultured Rhodospirillaceae bacterium
GCGCCGGCGTCGATCACCGGGACGGGGCCCGGTGATGATGCGCGGGGGGAACGGGCGCGCGGCGTGCTCCGACCGAACGCTACAATGCCAGACCCGACCCCCATGCTCGTGGGGCGCGCGGCGTGCTCCGACCGAACGCTACAATGCCAGACCCGACCCCCATGCTCGTGGAGGGTGCCTACGGCCGTGGCTGCGGGCCGCCGTTACGCGGCGGGGGTGCGGCGGCGGAGGCGGGCGGCGAGGGCGGTGAGGACGAGGAGGCCGCCGGCGAGGGCGAGGACGTTGGGGGCGATGACGTGGCGGGCCTCCAGGTGGACCAGCGCGTACATGCCGACGAACGCGGCGTAGAGGAGGAGGAACCACGCCAGCACGACAAGCGCGGGCGGGAGCGGGCGGCGGCGAAGCGCCCGGGCCAGCACCAGCATGGGGCCGCCGACGACGAAGGCCATGACCAGGAGCGGCGACACGGCGAGGGTCATGGCCTCGGCCCCCCACAGCGCCCACGCCGGCAGGGGCGGGAGGCGGGACGACTTGCCTTGGGCGGCGGGCAGCCCCCGCTTGAAATCGATGACGGCCCGCAGCTGTTCCGGCCAGACCTCGGCCCAGGCGTAACGGAGGAGGGCGAGCGGATGGTTCCAGGCGAGCGCGAAGAAGGCGGCCTGGGCTTCCCGCGCCATCTCGGGCGCGGTGAGCCCGAGCTCGGAGAACATGTGGTGGACGACGTCCTTGGTCAGCGGCCACTCGTCGGGGTAGCGCGGCCCCTCGAGGACGGCGAGGGGACCGGCACGGGCAGGGCCGTCCGCCGCGGCTTCGGCATGGCGGTGGCGCACGGCCTCGTAAGCGGCGGTTACGGGTGAACCCGCGGCAAGCACCGAGGTCCCGGCCATCTCGATCGCCAACGGCGGCCGGATCAGGTTGGCCTGGGCGATGGTGGTGAACAAGGGTTCGCCGACCCGATACAGGTTCCAGAGGTTGTAGGTCCCCCACGCCGCGAGCGTCGGCAGCACGAACACGAGCGCATGCGCGAGCCGGCACCGCAGCCCCGGCTCCGATGACGCCAGCACCACGCCGAGCGCGACGAACGGCGTCATGTAGAGGGCGGCCGGGCGAAGCAGCACCGAGAGCGCAAACAGAAGGCCGAGGGCGAGCAAGCGCGCGGTGCCGAGACGCCGGCCGCGGAGGAGGGCGTGGGCGATCGTCAGCACGACGCATAGGAACGAAGACGCGAACAGGCTGTCGTTCATCAGGCTGAGGTCGGCAAGCAGGATCGCCGACAGGGAGAAGGCGAGGACAAACGCGAACGAGACACTGGGGGCGATGCCGATCTCGAAGAGGAGCCGGAACAGCAGCACCGAGACGAGAGCGGTGGCGATGGTCTGCAGGACGACGACGGCGGTGTCGAACCGCTCGCCGAACAGGACGCGCGCCGCGGCGATGACGGCCGGATAGGCGATCGAATCGAACAGGGTCCGGGGCATGGGCGATCGCCCGGCGTCGGCATCATGGAGCCACGCGGCGCCGGAGAGCAGGATCTCCGCATACTCGACGTAGCGGGCGGTGTCGGCCCGATGGAGCGGGTCCGATGCGGCGAGCCCCGCGAGGCGGAGGGCGGCAACGAGGAGGAACAGGACCAGCAGCATGCGGCCAGGCCGCGACGACGTTCGGAGGCCCGGCAGAGGGCGTGCCGGTCCGGCGGCGGCCGATGCGGGATCCCCGGGGATCGGGTTCGCCCGGTCCGGGGACAACCAGGTGCGCGAGGGCGGTGGCCGCCGAGAATCTGCCGAATAATTCATCATAAACAGGTCATCGAGCAAGAAATGGGCAACAACCGAGGCGGCTCGGTTGCGAGCGGAGCCGCCGAAGCCGGCACGATCGGTTTCGAAAGTGGCAGCACTATGAAGGCGCACCGGGGCCGTGCCGGCCGGCCGCGGGCAGGGCGGCGCTGTTCTGGCACGCTTCCTGCAAGGACAGGGGGAAACGGCGGAGAGAGAGGATCGTGCTCGACAGCGCAACCGACGCCGTCTTCGACGAGATGCGAGGTCCGGACGGCGAGATCCGCAACGCCTATCGCGGCTACAGCGAGTGGCTTGGCGCCACCTCGGTCGAGCGGCTCGACGACAAGCACCGTCGCGCCGACGCCATGTTCCGGCGCCTCGGCATCACCTTTGCCGTCGACGGCGACACCGACGGGGTCGAACGGCTGATCCCCTTCGACGTCATCCCGCGCATCCTCGATGCCGACGAGTGGCGCATCGTGGCGACGGGGGCGAGCCAACGCGTGCGCGCCATCAACGCGTTCCTCAACGACATCTACCACGACCAGGACATCGTCAAGAGCGGGCGCATTCCGGCCAGTCTCGTCCTCAACAATCCGGCGTTCCGGCCGGAGGCGCTCGGTCTCGACGTTCCCCGCGGCGTCTACGTCCACGTCGCCGGCATCGACGTGGTGCGGGTCGGCGCCGACGAGTTCTATGTGCTCGAGGACAACGTGCGGGTGCCGTCGGGCGTCTCCTACATGCTCGAGAACCGGGTGACGATGATGCGGCTGTTCCCCGAGCTGTTCGCCGTCCACGCGGTCGCACCCGTCGGCCACTATCCCGAGGTGCTGCTGCGGACGCTGAAGGCGGTGGCGCCGGTCGGTGTCGGCGCTCCGAGCGTCGCCGTGCTGACCCCCGGACATTTCAACAGCGCCTTCTTCGAGCACGCGTTCCTCGCCCGCGAGATGGGGGTGGAGCTCGTCGAAGGCCAAGATCTGGTTGTCGACGAGGACCGGGTGTTCATGCGCACCACCGAGGGGCTGAAGCGCGTCGACGTGATCTACCGGCGCATCGACGACGATTTCATCGATCCGCTGGCGTTCCGCGCCGAATCGCTGTTGGGCGTCCCCGGCCTCCTGTCGGTGGTGCGCAACGGCCGCGTGACGCTGGCCAACGCCATCGGCACCGGCATCGCCGACGACAAGGCGGTCTATGCTTACGTTCCCGAGATGATCGACTTCTATCTCGGCGAGACCCCGATCCTGAAGACGGTGCCGACCTACAGCCTGCGCAACGCCGACGACCGGGCCTACGTGCTCGACCATCTGGAGGAGCTGGTGGTCAAGGAGGTGGCGGGCGCGGGCGGCTACGGCATGCTGGTCGGTCCGAGGAGCACGGCCGAGCAGAGGGACGAGTTCCGCGGCAAGATCCTGGCCCGGCCCGATGCCTTCATCGCCCAGCCGACGCTGGCGCTGTCCACCTGTCCGACGCTGATCGACGGCCGCATCGAGCCGCGCCACGTCGACCTCCGCCCCTACGTGCTCACCGGCGAGACGACGATCGTCGTCCCCGGCGGGCTCACCCGGGTGGCGCTGAAGAAGGACTCGCTCGTCGTCAACTCGTCGCAGGGGGGCGGCACCAAGGACACCTGGGTCTTGGAGGGCTAGGGATGCTCGGTCGCACGGCCAACTCCGTCCTGTGGATGGCGCGCTACGTGGAGCGCGCGGAGAACATGGCGCGGCTCCTCGCCAGCACCTACCACATGTCGCTGCTGCACGCCACCAACGGCGACGAACGGCGCGAATGGCAGGCGCCGCTGGCGCTGTGCACCGAGCGCGCCGACTTCGAGGCCCGCCACGGCGAGGCCTCGGCCGCCAACGTGCTGGCGTACATGGCGCTCGATCTCGACAACCCCGACAGCATCCACACCTCGATCCGCAGGGCGCGGGAGAACGCGCGGGCGACGCGGACCGAGCTGACCACCGAGGTGTGGGAGGCGATCAACCAGACCCACTTCGATTTCGCCGGCCTCACCTACGGCAAGATGCTGGACATGGGCTTCGAGGAGTTCTTCGACTGGGTCAAGGAGCGCTCGCACCTGTTCCGCGGCGCCGTCGTCGGCACCATGCGGCGCGGCGACGCCTTCACCTTCGCGCGGCTCGGCACGTTCATCGAGCGGGCCGACAACACCGCCCGCTTCCTCGCGACGAAATGGCAGCTCCTGAGCCCGGGCTCGCGGCCGCTGGCGGCCGAGGAGTACTTCCGCTGGGGCGCGCTGTTGCGGGCGTTCAGCGCCTTCAAGGCCTATCGCGAGGTCTATTCGGTGATCATCGAACCGCGGCAGGTGGCCGAGCTCCTGGTCCTGCGCGACGACATGCCGCGGTCGCTGTTCGCCTGTGTCGGCGAGCAGCACGCCATCCTCAAGCGCCTGCGCCGCACGGCGGCGTCCACCCGCATCGCCGGCCAGCTCTGCAACCGCATGGAGGCGAGCCGCATCGACGGCATCCTGAGATCGGGTCTGCCCCGCTACCTCAACGACTTCGTCCGCCGCAACAACGAGCTCAGCGAGCTCATCGGCCGGGAGTTCATGCTGACGGGATGAAGCTCCACATCACCCACGAGACCCATTACCGCTTCGACGAGCCGGCGCATCACAGCATCCAGTACCTGAGGCTGACGCCGCGCGCGGATCCGTCGCAGTTCGTCGGGACATGGACGGTGTCGACGCCGGGCCGGCTCAGGAGCTGGACCGACGGCTTCGGCAACCTCGCCCACGTCTCGGTCCAGGACGGCCGCCATCACGAGGTCCCGGTCGTCGTCCGCGGCGAGGTGGAGACGGTCGACACCGCCGGCGTCCTGCCTCCCGACGACGGTCTGCCGCCCTTGATGTTCCTCCGCGAGACACGGTACACACGGGTCGAGGACACCATCCGCGCGCTGGCGCTGCCGTTTCGCGATCGCCTCGCCGACGAGGGCGCGATCGCGACCTTGCACGCCCTGATGCTGACGCTGCACGAGCGGGTCGTCTACCGGGCCGGACACACGGATGCGCAGAGCACGGCGGCCGACGCGCTGCGGCATGGCTTCGGCGTCTGTCAGGACCATGCCCACCTCTACATCGCCTGCAGCCGGGTGCTCGGCGTTCCCGCCCGCTACGTCAGCGGCTATCTGCACAGCGAAGGCGGTGCGACCGACGCCGTTGCCAGCCACGCCTGGGCGGAGGCGTATGTCGGCGATCTCGGCTGGATCGCGTTCGACGCGGCGAACGGCGTCTGTGCCACCGACGCCTACGTGCGGCTCGCCGTCGCGCTCGACTACGATGGCGCCTGTCCGGTGCGCGGGGTGCGCCGCGGCGGCGGCGGCGAGGATATGAGCGTGCGCGTCCGGATCGTCCACGACACCTAGCGGGGCCGCCCGAGCAGGGGATTGCGATGAGCTATTGCCTTGGCATCCAGGTCGACGAAGGCCTGGTGTTCGCCGCCGACTCGCGGACCAACGCCGGGGTCGACAGCGTGTCGACGTTCCGCAAGCTGTTCGTCTTCGACCGACCCGGCGAACGGGTGATCGTCGTCCTGACCGCCGGCAATCTCGCCGTCACCCAGGACGTCATCGACCGCATCGAGCGCGGCCTCGCCACCGACGACGGCGGCCGCAACATCCTGATGAGCGAGTCGATGTTCGACGCCTCGCGCATCGTCGGCAATTCCCTGCGTTCGATCTTCGACCGCGACGCCGACTACTTCAAGGCGCACGGCAGCGAGTTCAACGCGTCCCTGATCGTCGGCGGTCAGATCCGGGGCGAGCGGCCGCGGCTGTTCCTCGTCTATCCGCTCGGCAACTTCATCGAGGCCTCGGCCGAGACGCCGTACTTCCAGCTCGGCGAGACCAAGTACGGCAAGCCGATCCTGGAACGGGTGCTGACGCCCGAGGTCGGGCTGATGGAGGCGGCCAAGTGCGCGCTGGTGTCGTTCGATTCGACGATCCGCGCCAACATCTCGGTCGGCCCGCCGATCGACATCGTCACCTACCGCGGGGGCACCCATCGACTGACCACCCGCCAGCGGGTCGAGACCGGGGATCCCTATTTCGAGGCGCTCCGCCGCCACTGGAGCGACGGCCTCCGCCGCGTCTTCGGCGAGGCGCCGGATCCGCCGTGGCGCCCGGCCGCCGACTGACGGGCCCGCACGCGTTTCTCCGCCGGTTTCGCCGTTCCCAGCGCAGTTGATTTTTTGCGGGCGCGAAGGTAGGTTTGTGCGGCGCCACCACCGGGCGGCATCGGCAAGGATCAGAAAGAGGGGGGGGACGTGCGTCACGCGCTTTCGCTCGGTCTGGTTCTGTTCGGCACGTGGCTCCTCTTGTCGGGCATCTATGATGTGCCGCTGATGCTGGCCTTCGGGGTCGGGTCGACGGCGATCGTCGTTGCGATCGCGATGCGCATGGGCATCGTCGACCGTGAGGGTCACCCCATCCATCTCCTCCCGCGCGTCGTCCTCAGTTGGACGTGGCTCCTGGCCGAGATCATGAAGTCCAATCTCGACGTCGCGCGTCGCGTGCTGGCGCGGAGCCCCGACATCAGCCCGACACTGGTGCGCTTGCCGACACGGCTGGGCACCGATCTCGGCCGTGTGACCTATGCCAACTGGATCACGCTGACCCCCGGCACCGTCTCGATCATCGTCGAGCCCGGCGAGCTCGTTGTGCACGCGCTGACCCGCGAAGGCGCCGCCTCGCTCGAGGAAGGCGAGATGGAACGGCGCGTCGTCGCGTTCATGGGCGAGTCCCCCCGCTGATGTTCGCCGCCGCCGCTGCCGCGCTGCTCGTGACCATGGCGATGGCGCTGGCACGCGCCTTTCTCGGCCCGACGCTCTATGACCGCATCCTCGCGGTGAACGTGTTCGGAACCAAGACCGTGCTGATGATTGCGGTCGTCGGCTTCCTGACCGGCCGGCCGGACTTTCTCGATGTCGCTCTGGTCTATGCGCTGATCAACTTCGTCGGCGTGATCGCCGCACTCAAGGTGTTCAAGTACGGCGACCTCGGCGCCGCCGGGCTGGAACAGGACGAGGGCAGGGGATGATGGTCGTCGTCGACCTGCTCAGCTGGGTCGCGATCGCCGCCGGCATCGCGCTGTTGCTGACCGGCGGCATCGGGCTGTTGCGCCTGCCGGAGTTCTACACCCGCTGCCACGCCGCCGGGATCACCGACACCGGCGCGACCATGCTGATCGTCGTCGGACTGATGCTGCAAGCGGGGCTCAGCATGGTCACGGTGAAGCTCGTCCTGATTCTGCTCTTCTTGCTGTTCACGTCGCCGACGGCCACCCATGCGCTCGCCCATGCGGCCTTCACCGGCGGGATGAGGCCCCAGACGAAGCAGGATCCGGCCGACGAGCGCGAGGAGGCCAAGCCATAGAACCTGTCCTGGACTATGTGTTGTTGTTCTTCCTGGCGGCAACCGCGGTGGGCATCGTGCTTTCGCACAATCTGATCGCCGTGGTCATGCTGGCGGGCATCTACAGCCTGCTCGCCGCCAGCCTCTTCATCGTCCTCGACGCCCCCGATGTCGCGCTCACCGAGGCGGCGGTCGGGGCGGGAGCCGCCACCGTCCTGATGCTCGGTACGGTCGCGCTCACCACCCGCGTCGCCAAGCCGGTGCGCCTGCGGGCGGGGCCGCTGGCGGTGGTGGTGCTCACCGGCCTGGTGCTGATCTACGGCACGCTCAGCCTGCCGCCCTTCGGCGCTGCCGACGCCCCGGCGCAGCTCCACGTCGCGCCGCGCTATCTGGCCGAAGCGATGGAGGCGACCGGCGCGCCCAACGTCGTCGCCGCGGTGCTGGCGAGCTATCGCGGCTGGGACACGCTGGGCGAGGTGGTGGTGATCTTCGCCGCCGGGGTCGGCGTGCTGATGCTGATGGGAAGCTGGCGGCGACGGCTCAGGGAGAAGGACGAATGAAGGACGACGTGGTTCTCAGGGTCGTCACCAAGCTGCTGATCCCGCCCATCCTGTTGTTCGCGTTCTACGTCCAGTTCCACGGCGAGCTCAGTCCGGGCGGCGGCTTCCAGGCGGGCGTGATCTTCGCCGCGGGGTTCATTCTCTATGTGCTGATCTACGGCATCGAGGCCGCGGAACAGCTGCTCCCGGTCGGACTGCTCCGCGCCGGCATCGCGGGCGGCGTCCTCCTCTACAGCGCCGTCGGCGTGGTCGGCATCCTGGCGGGGGGAAACTTCCTCGACTACGGCGTTCTCGCCGACGATCCCAAGACGGGCCAGCACATCGGGATCGTCGTCATCGAGCTCGGCGTCGGCATCAGCGTGGCCTCGGTGATGGTCGCGGTGTTCTACACCTTCGCGCGGACCAAGCGGTGACGCCGTGGACCTCGCCTACGAGATCGCCACCCATTACAACTACTGGCTGGTTATCGTTCTGATGATGACCGGGTTCTACCTGGTCATCGCCCGACCGAACATGGTCCTGCAGCTGGTCGGGCTGTCGATCTTCCAGACCTCCGTGTTCATCCTCTACATCTCCTTTGCCTTCGTGAGCGAAGGAACCGCGCCGGTCATAGCGGAGGGCTGGGAGCTTTACACCAACCCCCTGCCGCACGTCCTCATCCTCACCGCCATCGTCGTCGGCATCGCCACCGCCGCCGTCGGGCTCGCGCTCGTGGTCCGCATCCACCAGGCCTTCGGCACCATCGAGGAGAACGAGATCCGCGGCTTGGACGGGGATCGCTGAGACCATGATCGCGCTTCACGTTCCGATCCTGCAGGTCGCCGTGCCGCTGATCACGGCGCCGCTCTGCATCCTTTTGCGCCAGCGCGACGTCGCCTGGGCGATGGCCACGATCGCCAGCTGGGTGGCGTTCGCCCTGTCCGCCATGCTGCTGGTCGAGGTGCAACGCGTCGGGGTCGTCTCCTACGCCCTCGGCAGCTGGCCGCCACCGTGGGGGATCGAGTACCGGATCGACGCGTTGAACGCCTTCGTACTGCTGGTGGTCTCCGGCGTGAGCGCGGTCGTGATGCTGTATGCGCGGGACAGCATCCTCGCCGAGTTCGGCCGCAACCGCGACTATCTGTTCTACAGCGGCTATCTCCTGGCCTTCTCGGGCCTGCTCGGCATCACGGTCACCGGTGACGCCTTCAACCTGTTCGTGTTCCTGGAGATATCCGCGCTCGGCACCTACATGCTGATTGCCGCCGGACAGGACCGCCGGGCGCTGCTGGCATCGTTCCAGTATCTCATTCTCGGCACCATCGGCGCGACCTTCATCGTCATCGGCGTCGGCTTCCTCTACGCCATGACCGGCACTCTCAACATGGCCGATCTGGCGGAACGGGTCCGCCCCTACGGTGCCAACCCGGCGATCGTTGTCGCCTACGCGTTCCTGGTGGTCGGCGCCTCGCTCAAGCTCGCGTTATTCCCGCTGCACCTGTGGCTGCCCAACGCATACACCTTCGCGCCTTCGATGGTGAGCGCGTTCCTGGCGGCGACGGCGACCAAGGTCGCGCTCTATGTCCTCGTGCGCTTCGTCTTCACCGTGTTCGGGCCGGAGTTCTCCTTCGACACGCTGTCGCTGGGGCTGCCGCTCGTGCTGCTGGCAATTCTCGGCATCTTCATCACCTCGACGGTCGCGATCTTTCAGGAGAACGTCAAGCGCATGCTGGCGTACTCGAGCGTGGCGCAGATCGGCTACATGGTCCTGGGAGTCAGCCTGCACACGGTTGCCGGCGTGGCCGCCGGTCTCATCCACCTGTTCAACCATGCGCTGATGAAGGGGGCGCTGTTCTGCGCCGTGGGGTGCGTCGCCTACCGCGTCGGCGCCTCGGACCTTGGCGCCTTTGCCGGCGCCGGACGGCGCATGCCGTGGACCATGGCTGCCTTCTGTGCCGGCGGGCTCAGTCTGATCGGCGTGCCACTGACCGCCGGCTTCATCAGCAAGTGGTTCCTCGTTCTTGCGGTCCTGGAACGGGGCTGGTGGCCACTCGCCGGGCTCCTCGTGCTGAGCTCGATGCTGGCCGTCATCTACATCTGGCGGGTGGTCGAGGCCGCCTACTTCCGCGATCCGCCAGCCGGGGCCGGGCCGGGCGAGGAGGCGCCGCTCAGCCTTCTGTTGCCGACCTGGATCCTGGTCGTCGCCAACGTCTGGTTCGGAATCGATACCTCGCTCACCGTCGGCGGGGCGATGACGGCGGCGCAGAGCCTGATCGGGGGATACGTGCCGTGACCGCGCCGGACCTCATCCCGATCGCCGTGCTGGGGCCGCTGGTGGCCACGGTGCTGATCCTGCTGTCGGGAGACCAGCGCCCCAACCAGCGCGACACCGTCATGGTGCTGATGGCGCTGGTCACGTTCTCGGCGGTCGCCGGCATCCTGCCGGAGGTCGCCGCCGGCGGGCGCCCGCGCATCGAACTGGTCGAGATCGTTCCCGGGCTGCCGGTCGCCTTCGAGGTCGAGCCGCTCGGCATGCTGTTCGCGCTGATCGCCTCGTTCCTGTGGATCATCACCTCGTTCTACGCCATCGGCTACATGCGCGGGCATCACGAGGTCAACCAGACCCGCTTCTACGCCTGCTTCGCCATCGCCATCGCCGCGGCGGTCGCCATCGCGTTCTCGGCCAACCTGTTCACGCTGTTCCTCGCTTACGAGGTGCTGACGCTGTCGACCTATCCGCTGGTCGTGCATCATCAGTCCCATGAGGCGCAGCGTGCCGGGCGCCTATACATCGGAATCCTGCTCACCACCTCGATCTGCTTCCAGCTGATCGCCATCGTGTGGACCTGGTTTGCCGCCGGCACGCTCGACTTCACCCCGGGCGGCATCCTTGCCGGCAAGGTCACGGTGGGGGAGCTCGGCATTCTCCTGTTTCTTTACATCTACGGCATCGGCAAGGCGGCGGTGATGCCGATCCACCGCTGGCTGCCCGCGGCGATGGTGGCACCGACCCCGGTCAGCGCGCTCCTCCACGCGGTGGCGGTGGTGAAGGCGGGCGTGTTCACCGTGCTGAAGGTGATCGTCTACATCTTCGGGCCGGCACATCTCCAGGAGACGGGCGTGAGCGAGTGGCTCATCTACGCCGCCGGCTTCACCATCCTCGCCGCCTCTCTGGTGGCGCTCGCCAAGGACAACCTCAAGGCGCGGCTCGCCTACTCGACGGTGAGCCAGCTTTCCTACGTCGTGCTCGGCGCGGCGCTGGCGACGCCGTTGGCGATCATCGGCGCGGCGATGCACATCGCCATGCACGCCTTCGGCAAGATCACGCTCTTCTTCTGCGCCGGCGCCATCATGGTCGCCTCCCATAAGACCGAGGTGAGCCAACTGGACGGCCTCGGGCGGAGGATGCCCTTCACCTTCTTCGCCTTCCTCCTCGGCGCTCTGTGCGTGATCGGCGTGCCGCCGATGGGCGGCATCTGGAGCAAGTGGCACCTGGTCATGGGCGCCTTCGAGTCCGGGCATGGAGCGGTCGTGGCGGTGCTGATGATCAGCACGCTGCTCAACGTCGCCTACCTTCTGCCGCCGGTCGTCCGGGCGTTTCTTCTGCCGCCGAAGGAGGCTCCGGAGGATGGTCAGGGGTCCGGCATCAAGGAGGCGCCGATCTTCTGCGTGGTTCCGCTCTGCCTGACTGCTCTGGGCTGCCTGATGCTGTTCTTTTTCGCCGAGCCCCTGTTCGGGCTGGTTAACGGGATCCTGGCAACGGAAGCACAACCGAAATGGTGATCGGCAAGATTCTCGAATACATGGTCGACAACCGCCGCACGCTGAGGCGGGTCATGTACGGCGTGCTGGCTTTGCTGGTGGTCCTGGACATGCTCGTTCCCGCCAAGTACGACCGCTTCCCCTGGGAGGGCATCGGCGGCTTCGGCGCGGTTTACGGCTTCATCGCATGCGTCCTGATCATCGTGGTGTCGAAGGCGCTCGGCTACGCCCTGCTCTACAGGCCGGACAACTACTATGACAAATGACTGAGCAATGTCTGACTGGGTGCATCCCTCTTTCGTCCTGATCGCGGGCGCGCTGCTGATCCCCGCCTTCGCCGGGCGCGTCCGACAGGGGTATCTGCTGCTCCTGCCCGCCGTCGTGCTTGGCATCATCGCCACCATGCCGCACGGCACGTTCGGCACCTTCCGCTTCCTCAACCTGGAGGTGGTCGTGGGCAGGGTCGACGCGCTCAGTCTGGTGTTCGCCCACGTCTTCGGCATCATCCTGGTGATCGGCGCGATCTATGCGCTGCACGTCAAGGAACCCCTGCAGCACGTCGCCGCTTTCGTCTATGCCGCCTCGGCGCTCGGGGTGGTGTTCGCCGGCGACATGATCACGCTCTACGTGTTCTGGGAGCTCATGGTCTTTTCCTCGGTGTGGCTGATCTGGTGCCGCCGCAACGCGGTCTCCTGGGGCGCCGGATGGCGCTACGTCCTGGTTCATGCTGCCGGCGGGGTGCTGCTCCTGAGTGGGATCGTCCTCCGCTATGTCGACACCGGCTCCGTGGCGTTCGACATGATCGAGAGGAACGGGCCGGCCTTCTACCTCATCCTGCTCGGCTTCATGATCAACGCCGCGGTGCCGCCGCTGCACGCGTGGCTGACCGACGCCTACCCGGAGGCGACCGTCACCGGAGCCGTCTTCCTCAGCGCCCTGACCACCAAGACCGCGGTGTACACGCTGGTTCGGGGGTATCCCGGGACCGAGCTCTTGGTGTGGTTCGGGGCGGTGATGGCCATCTACGGCGTCGTCTATGCCGTGCTTGCCAACGACATCCGCAGGCTGCTGGCCTATCACATCGTCAGCCAGGTCGGCTACATGGTGGCCGGCGTCGGCATGGGCACGGCGATCGCGCTGAACGGCACCACGTCGCACGCCTTCACGCACATCCTTTACAAGGCGCTGCTGTTCATGGGCGCCGGCGCCGTCATCCACATGACCGGCCGCAGCAAGCTGACCGAGCTCGGCGGGATCTACCGCTGGATGCCGATCACCTTCCTCCTCTACATGGTCGGCGCCTTCTCGATCTCCGCCTTCCCGCTGTTCAGCGGCTTTGTCAGCAAGACCATGGTGGTCGAGGCCGCCGCCGTCGACGGCCGCGCGGCGATCTGGCTGATGCTGTCCCTGGCTTCGGCGGGCACCTTCCTGCATACCGGGCTGAAGCTGCCCTATTTCACCTTCCTCGGTCAGGATTGCGGGCTGCGTCCGAGGGAGGCGCCGATCAACATGCTGGTGGCGATGGGGCTGGCCGCTTTCCTCTGCGTTCTGATCGGTGTCTATCCGCAGTGGCTCTACGCGATGCTGCCGGCGCCGGTGGACTACCACGCGTACACCGCCGGCCACATCCTCTGGGAGCTGCAGCTCCTGCTGTTCACTGGCGCGGGCTTTTTCCTTCTGCTCAAGCACGTCGGCGGTGAGCCGAAGATCGCCCTGGACACCGACTGGACCTACCGCCGCCTGCTGCCGACGCTGGTGCGCGGCCTGGTCGCCGCCGCCGAGCCGTTCCGGGTGTCGTTCAAGATCCGCACGCTCCTGCACATCGAGCGGTTCATCGATCGGGTGTTCCACTATCACGGGCCGGACAGCATCCTCGCCCGTGCCTGGCCGACCGGCACGACGGCGCTCTGGGTGGTGGGGCTGTTGATGCTGTATCTGCTGTTCTACTACCTGTGAGGGAGTTCTCGCTCAGCCGAAGATCGCCTTGGGGAGCCAGGTGGCGGCGGCCGGAAAGAAGGCGAGCAGCCCCAGCGCCGCCAGCTGGATGACGATGAACGGGACCACCCCCTTGTAGATGGCGAGCGTCGACACCTCCGGCGGCGCGACGCCACGCAGATAGAAGAGAGAGAACCCGAACGGCGGGGTGAGGAACGACGTCTGCAGGTTGACCGCCATCATCACCCCGAGCCAGATCGGGTCGAGGCCCATGATCAGGAGTACCGGGGCGACGACCGGCACGACGACGAAGATGATCTCGATGAAATCGAGGAAGAAGCCGAGGAAGAACATCACCACCATGACCACGACCATGGCGCCGAACGCGCCGCCCGGCAGCGAGATGAGGAATCCGTGCACGGTGTCGTCGCCGCCCAGCCCGCGGAAGACCAGGGAGAACACCGAGGCGCCGATCAGGATGACGAAGACCATGGCGGTGATCTGCATGGTCGAGCGCACCACGTCGTCGAGGATCGGCGTGCGCCCGTCCTCGGCGAGCGCGCGCCGGACCTGGAGCAGGCTCTCGATCAGGCCCCAGGCGACGCCCGCGCAGCAGAGGCCGGCGGCGACGATGCCGGCCATGTCGAGCGCCGGGATCTCGGTGCGGGCGATGCGCAGATCGAGCAGGTTGGTGAGGATCAGCAGGAGGATGAGGGACAGCGCGGCAACCTTGGCCGAGCGGTCGGCGGCAGGGCTCACGTGCCGACCGGCCAAGAGCAGCGCGCCGACGGCGCCCACCGACGCCGCCTCCGTCGGCGTCGCCACCCCGGCCAGGATCGAGCCAAGCACGGCGATGATGAGGGCCACCGGCGGTACGAGGACCGTGGCGACGCGCCGGCCCAGGCCGCTGGCCGCGATCTCCGCCTGCGGGATCGGCGGCGACGAACGCGGCACGAGGAGGGCAACCGCGAGCTGGTAGAGGATGTAGAGGGCGACCAGGCCAAGCCCCGGCAACAGCGCGCCGGCGAACAGGTCGCCCACCGAGACCGGCTCGGGGGACCAGTTGCCGAGGCTGCGCTGGGCGTCGATGTAGGCGTTGGAGATCTGGTCGCCGAGCAGCACCAGGACGATCGACGGCGGGATGATCTGGCCGAGGGTGCCGGCGGCGGCGATCGAGCCGGCGGCGAGGGCCGGCGAGTATCCGCGCTTGAGCATGGTGGGGAGGGAGAGGAGCCCCATGGTGACGACGGTGGCGCCGACGATCCCGGTCGACGCCGCCAACAAGGCGCCGACGACGGTGACCGAGACACCGAGGCCGCCGCGCATTCGCCCGAACAGCATGCCCATGGTGTCGAGCAGTTCCTCGGCGACCTTCGAGCGCTGCAGCATCACGCCCATGAAGATGAACAGGGGCACCGCGATCAGCACCTCGTTGGTCATGGCGTTGCCGTAGATGCGGGACGGCAGGGCGCCGAACAGCGAGAAATCGAACACCCCCAGCGCCCAGCCGAGACCGGCGAAGACGAGCCCGGTGCCGGCGAGCGTGAAGGCGACCGGAAAGCCGGCCAGCAGACAGGCGACCGCGGCGACGAACATCGCGATGTCGAGCATCTCCCGGGTCGGCATGGTCAGCGTCCGAGCCTGCGGTCAGCGCCGGCAAGGACGAGCACGCAGCGGGCGACGATGGCGAGACCCTGGGCCAGCAAGAGGGTGGCGAACACCAGGATCGTCGACTTCAGGAGGAACACCGCCTGGATGCCGCTGGTCTCCTTGGAACCCTCGAGGACGTTCCACGACCGCTCCACGTAGGGCCAGGACGACCAGGCGATGAGGAGGCAGACGGGGATCAGCAACAGGAGGCTGCCCCCGAGGTCGACCAGCGTCCGGGTCTGCACGGAGGCGGAGCGGTAGAACACGTCGAGACGGACGTGGCCGTCGTGCAGGAGGGTGTAGGCGGCGCCCAGCATGAACAGGATCGCGTGCAGGTAGGTCACGGACTCCTGCAAGAGGATCGAGCCGACGCCGAAGACGTAGCGCAGGACGACGACGGCGAACTGGACCAGCACCATGGCGAGCGCCGACCACGCGACGGCGCGGCCGATCCACTCGTTGACCGCCTCGATGGCGCGCGCAAGCGACGACAGCCAGATCACGAGCACGCGCCTCTACCGTTCAGCCGGCAGGAGGCGAGGCAAGCGCCCGCATCGGCAGCGGATGCGGGCCTGGTCCTCGGGTGCCGGCTCAGCCGCCGTACTGGAACGGCAGCGCGCGGGCGTTCCAGTAGGCCTGGTCGGAGAGGTTGGCCCAGCTGATCGCCTTCGCGCGGAAGTCCATGTAGCTGTCGTACACCTTCTTGGTCATCGCGTCGGCGCTGCCGGCCTCGGCCACGACCTTGCCGGAGGCTTCGCCGATCGCCTTGATCACCTCGTCGGGGAACTTGCGCAGCTGGACGCCATGTTCCTTGATCAGGGTCTCGAGGGCATCGCCGTTGCGGGCGTTGAACTCGGCGAGCACGTCGTCGTTCTCCGCCTGGGCGGCGTTCCTGATGATCTGCTTGTGGGCCGCCGGGAGCGTGTTCCACAGGTCGAGATTGACGGCGCAGCTCAAGCTCGAGCCGGGCTCGTGGAAGCCTGGATAGTAGTAGTACTTGGCGACCTTGTAGAAGCCGAAGGCGAGGTCGTTCCAAGGGCCGACCCATTCCGTGCCGTCGATGGCTCCGGACTGCAGGGCGGGGAAGATCTCGCCTCCCGGCAACGCTACCGCCGCCGCGCCGAGCCGGCGCAAGACCTCGCCGCCGAGACCCGGCATCCGGAACTTGAGCCCCTTGAAGTCTTCGACGGTGTTGATCTCCTTGTTGAACCAGCCGCCCATCTGCACCCCGGTGTTGCCGGCCTGAAACGGCTTCAGCTTGAAGCCCGCCGAGAGCTCGTCCCACAGCTCCTGGCCGCCGGCGTGATGGACCCAGGTCGACATCTCCGTGGCGGTCAGGCCGAAGGGAACGGTGGTGAAGAAGTTGAAGGCCTTGGACTTGCCCTGCCAGTAGTAGTCGGCGCCGTGGTACATGTCGGCGGTGCCGCTGGACACCGCGTCGAAGGCCTCGAACGGCGGCACCAACTCGCCGCCCGCGAACACCTTGACCGTCAGCGCGCCGTCGCTGGCCTCGGTGATCCGTTTCGCCAGGCGTTCGGCGGAGGTGCCGAGGCCCGGGAAGTTCTTCGGCCAGGTGGTGACCATCTTGAGCTCGCGCTTGGTCTGCGCGATCGCCGGCGCCGGCAACGCCGACGCGGCGGCACCGGCGAGGCCGCCACCGGCGGCTGCCTTGAGAAAAGTGCGACGTTTCACGGGCTGGTTCCTCCCTCAATGGCCGGCCGGAACGCGCCTCGAACCGCCCGGCCGGGCGACGTGTCGGCCGTTTTCAATAGCTTGACGGAAGAGCATCCTAGCCGCGATCGGCCGTTCCGCGCAATGGCCTGAGCGGCCGCGACCCGCCGCCGGTCGCCGTCAGCGGACGTAGCGGAACGGCAGCAGACGGGCATCGAGGTAGGCCTGCAGGGACAGCCTCGACCAGGCCACGGCCTGCTGGCGGAAGGCCAGGAACGCCTCGTGGATCTTTTTCGCCGCCGGATCGGCCGCCGCGGCTTCCGCCACCACCATGCCCGCGGCTTGGCCGAGCGCGTTCAGCACCTTGTCGGGAAGGCGCTTGGGCTCGATGGCGGACTCCCGGCGGAGCGCGTCGATGGCATTCGCGTTGGCGGCTTCGAACTCCGCCAACGTGGCGACGGTCTCGGCGGCGGAGGCGGTCTCGATCGCCTCCTTCTGGCTGAGGGTCAGGCTCTCCCAGAACGCCAGATTGACGCCCAGCGACAAGGTCATGCCGGGCGTGTAGATCCCGGGATAGTAGAAATTGCTGGCCGCCTCGTGCAACCCTAGCACGCGGCCGTGCCAGGGTCCGAACCATTCGGCGGCGCCGATGGTGCCGTCCTTGAGCGCGGCCGGGATCTCGCGTCCGGCGAGGATTACCGGGGCGGCGCCGATCTGGCGCAACACCCTGGCGCCGAGCCCGGTGACGGCGATGCGCAGACCCTTGAAGTCGTCGACGCTCGCAACCGGGTTCTTGAACCAGCCGCCCATCTGCGTGCCGGTGTTGCCGGCCATGAACGGCTTCAGCTTAAAGCCGAGGGACAACTCGTCCCACAGCTCCTGGCCGCCGCCCTGGTAGATCCAGGCGGCCATCTCCTGGGCGGTCAGGCCGAACGGAACCGCGGTGAAGAAGGTGAAGGCGGGCGACTTGCCTTCCCAGTAGGCCTCCATCGCGTGATACATCTCGGCCTTGCCTTCGGCGACGGCGTCGAACGACCCGAACGCCGGCACCAGCTCGCCGGCCGCGAACACCTTGACCGCGAGCGTCCCGCCCGAAAGCAGGGTGATGCGCTTGGCGAGCCGGTCGGCGGCGGTGGCGAGGCCGGGAAACTTCGCCGGCCACGCCGTCACCATGCGAACGTCCCTGCGACTCTGCGCCAAGGCCGGAGACGATGCGGCGAGGACGGCGCCGAAGCCCGCGCCGCCGGCCGAGCGGAGGAAGGCGCGGCGTGTCATCGGGCCAGGCGAGATCGAACCACGATCACGGCCCCGGCCGGAAATACCGTGCGGTCTCGGGGTCTTCGGGACGCAACGGCTTCCAGCCGTCGGGCGTGTACGCCTCCAGCGGCCGGAAGCTCGCCTTGTAGGACATCTTCGCGCAGTCGGCGACCCAGAAGCCGAGATACACATGGTTAAGCCCGAGTGCCTTGGCGCGGTCGACGAGCCAGAGGATCATGAACGAGCCGAGGCTGCGCCGCGGCGACAGGGGGTCGAAGAAGCTGTACACGGCCGACAGGCCATCGACCACCCGGTCGGCGATGCAGGCGGCAATCAACGCATCGGCGCCGTCGCGAAACTCGACGATCGAGGTTTCGACCGGCGTGTCCTCGACCAGTGCCTGGTAGTCGAAGAAGTCCATGCGCGCCATCTCGCCGTCGGCATGCCGGGCGCGCTGATAGGCATTGAACAGCGAAAACTGCTCGTAGCTGGCCTGCGGCGGCAGCTCGACCGGCTTCAGATCGCCGTTGCGGGCCCACAGCCGGCTCTGGGTGCGGCTGGGACGGAAGTCCGGGGCGACGATGCGAACCGTCGCGCACGCGGTGCAGTCGCGGCAGGCCGGAACGTAAGCGAACCGGTGGCTGCGGCGGAATCCCGCCAGCGACAGGGTGTTGTGGAAGGCCACCGCATCGCGCCCCGACAGCTCGGCGACCAGCCGCCGTTCCATGCGCCCGGGGAGATAGGGGCAGGGGATGGCAGCGGTGGCAAAAAAGAAGCGGGTGCCGTCCAGAGGTTTGTGTTTCATTGTTCGCGAGCGTTGATCGCGGCGCCTTTCCCAAACAGCAGACTAGCATCGAAAGGGCGCTTTGGAAATGGCGAGCGGCGGGGTCATTGGTCAAGGACGGCCGTCTGCTCATCGCTGCCGGTGCCACTCAGGAGGACCACCGACAGCCGGCGGTTCGCCGGCGCTTCCGGATCTTCGGGGATGAGCGGCTCGGTCGCCGCCTTGCCGACGACGTAGGAGATGCGCTGCTCCGGGATGCCGAAATGGATGAGCTGTCGCCTGGCGGCATTGGCGCGGTCCGCCGAAAGCTCCCAGTTGCCGTAGCCGCTGTCGGTGGTGTACCGCGTGGCGTCGGTGTGGCCGGTGATGGCGACACTCTGCGGCATCTCCAGAACGACGCCGGCGACGAGCTCGAGCAGCCGCTTGGTGTGCAGATACATGTCGGCACTGCCGCGTGGGAACATCGGCAGCCCCTCCTGGTCCATGATCTGGATGCGCAAGCCCTCGGGCGTGTTGTCGATGAGGATCGACTTCGCCAGCTGCTTGAGCTTCGGCGAGCCTTCGATCGCCTGCAGGATGCGCTCCTTCGCATCCCCGAACTGTTTTTCTTCCCGCTGCTTCAACAGCTTGTCGAGGTCTGCCTCCTTGGTCGCCTCCGGCGGGGGATCGTCGTCGTCGACCTCGGGCGGACTCAGCTCCTCGGAGGCGCTCGGCGGCGACATCGGATCCGGCATCACCTGCTCGGAGACGATGGTCTCGCCACCCAAGAGGCCGCCCGAGCCGCTCGTCGTCGAGGTCAGCGAGATCGGCGCGAAGTAGTTGGAGATGCCTTCGAGCTGCTCGTCGGTGACGGCGTTGAGCAGCCATAACAGCAGGAAGAACGCCATCATCGCAGTGACGAAGTCGGCGTAGGCGACCTTCCAGGCGCCGCCGTGGTGACCGTGACCGCCCTTCTTGATCCGTTTGACGATGAGGGGGCGTTGCGCGTCGGCCATCGGGCGCCCCGGCTAGACCTGCACGTCCTGGAGCGCTTCCTCGACCTCGGCAAACGTCGGCCGCACGTCCGGCAGCAGGGTCTTGCGGGCGAATTCGACCGAGATCTGCGGCGCATAGCCCTGCATGTGGGCAAGGATGCCGACCTTGATGCATTCGGCGTAGCGGCTCTCGGCGTTGAAGGTGTTTTCCAGAGACTTGGCGATCGGCGCGGCGACGCCGTAGGACGCCAGCACGCCGCTGAAGGTGCCGACGAGGGCGCCGCCGATCAGATGGCCCAGGACCTCGGGCGGTTCGGTGATCGCACCCATGGTGTGGATGACGCCCAGAACCGCCGCGACGATGCCCAGAGCCGGCAACGCATCGGCAACCGTATGCAGGGCGCCGGAAATGGCGTGACGGTCCTGGTGATGGACCTCCAGCTCGGCCTCCATCACGGTTTCGATCTCGTGCGCGTTGGACGTGCCCAAGGTGAGCAGGCGGAGATAGTCGCACAGGAACTCGACCGCATGGTGATTGCTCGAGAACGTCGGGTAATTCTGGAAGATGGGGCTCTCGTCGGGCCGTTCGACGTGGCTCTCGAGCGCCAGATCGCCCTTGGTCTTGGCCAGCTTGAAGATGGCGTACAGCATCGCCAGGAGCTCGAGATACGCGGCCTTGTTGTACTTGGGGCCCTTGAACAGCTTGCCGAGCGACTTCGCCGTGCCGCCGAGCACCGACTTCGGGTTGGCGATGACGAAGGCGCCGGCGGCGGCGCCGAAGATGATGACGAACTCGAACGGCTGCCACAGGACGTCGAGATGGCCGCCCACTCCCATATACCCGCCGATGACGCTGGCGGTGACAACGATCAGGCCGATAAGGAAAAACATCCGGAACTCTCGCGAGCCTCTTGACCGACGGACGCACGCTCCCGTACCTACTGCCCCGACCGACCGCCGGGCGTCACGGTCGACTGGCCATCGTCCGCCGCAGAGTTTCGGGTTTTTCAGGTTACGATATGATAAACGGAGCGCCCGATTCATGCTCGACAAGCCGGCCGCGACGATCCGGAAAGAAGCAGGCGTGAGCGTCGAGTCCCGGGCGTTTCGCAATGCCCTCGCGCGCTGGGCGACGGGGGTGAGCGTGGTGACGGCGCGACTGGGCGACGGCCGTCCCGTCGGCGTGACGATCAGCTCGTTCTCCTCGCTCTCGCTCGAGCCGCCGCTCGTTCTCTTCTGCCTCGGCAAGACCACGGCCAACGGCGAGGCCTACAGCGGCGGACAGGCGTTCGCCGTCAACGTGCTGGCCGACGATCAGCGGGAGGTGTCGGAGTTCTTCGCCAATCCCGCGAGGGACTGTTTCGAGGGCGTGTCGTTCCGGCTCGGGGTCAACGGTTGCCCGCTTCTGATTGGCTGCCTCGTCGGCCTCGAGTGCACCTTGGTCACCACCTACGAAGGCGGCGACCACCTCATCGTCGTCGGCCGCGTCGAACGCATCGCGAGCGGCTCGGGCAAGGAGCCTCTGCTCCGCTACCTCGGCGCCTATCGGCGCATCGCCCCCCTGTCCTAGCCGGCATCGGCAGCAGCCGTTCCCGGCAGCGGGCGGACGCGGAAGCCGGCAGCTTCGAGCGCTGCCGTCAGCTCGCGGACATGGGGTGCGCCCCGCGTCTCGAGGACGACGTCCACCTCCGCCATCTTCACCGGAACGTCGTAGAACAGCCGACGATGGTGGACCTCGACGATGTTGCCGCCGCCCTCGCCGATCACCGACGAGACGCGGGCCAGCGCGCCCGGCGAATCCGGCAACTCGATGCGCAGGCCAACGAGGCGGCCGTCACGGGAGAGGCCCCGCAGCAGGATCGAGGACAACAGCATGGAATCGATGTTGCCGCCGGAGACGACGAGGCAGACGGTGCGGCCGGCGAAGTGCCGCGGCCGCGTCATCAGCGCCGCCAGCGGCGCCGCCCCGGCGCCTTCGACCACCAGCCGCTGATCGGCGAGAAAGGTGTAGATGGCGCGTTCGAGGTCGGTCTCGGCAGCGAGGACGATGTCGGAGACGAGCTCGGCGATGATCGGCCGGGTGAGGCGGCCCGGCTGCTTGACCGCGATGCCCTCGGCCACCGTCCGGCCGACCGCACCGTGCACCCGCTCGCCCCTGAGAGCGGCGCGCATCCACGGATAGAGCGCGGCCTCGACGCCGACGATCTCGATCGAAGGCTCGAGGGCCTTGGCCGCGAGGGCGATGCCGGCCGCGAGACCGCCGCCGCCGATCGGCACGACGATGCAGTCGAGGGAGGGCGCGTCGGCGAGGATTTCGAGGCCGATGGTGCCCTGGCCGGCAATGACCGCCTCGTCGTCGTAGGGGTGGACGAAGACGAGACCGTCCCGTTCGACGAGCCTCTCGGCGAAGGTGCGCGCTTCCGTGACGTCATCGCCTTCGAGGAAGACGCGGGCGCCGAGGGCCTGGGTGTTGGCCAGCTTGGTGAGCGGCGTGCCGCGCGGCATGACGACGGTCGCCGGGATACCGAGCCTCTGGGCGAAATAGGCGACCCCTTGGCCATGGTTCCCGGCCGACGCAGCGACGACCCCGGCCCGCCGCTCGGCGGGGGACAGGCTCTCCAGCTTGACGCAGGCGCCGCGCACCTTGAACGAGCCGGTCGGCTGCAGCGTCTCCAGCTTGAGCCAGACCCGGGCGCCAGCAAGTCGCGACAGGGGCTCGCTCTCGACCAGGGGCGTGCGCAGGATGCGGCCGTCGAGAATGCGCTGGGCCTTGCGAATGTCGTCGATGCCGATCGTCATCGCGAGCCTTTCTCCGCCGGCACGAGGAGGAGCCGGCTCCGGGCGCTCGCGCGCAGCGTTTCCCGCTCCGCCCCGAGCTCCATCCAGGCGCCGTCGCGCCAGCGCTCGAGCTGGTCGTCGTAGTGCGGCGACAAGGGGTTGCCCGACTGCCCGAGGGCGACGGCGAAGCGCGAGCGCGCAAGATCGGCGAGATCGTAGACGGCGCGGAACCCGGCGCCGTGGACATGCGCGAACGGACGGTCGCGGTCGCCGAGCCGCATCGCCCCGCGATTGAGCGTGTGGTAGCCGCCGTCGGTGGCGATCTCGCGGTTGGCGAGATGGCGGACCAGCGGCACGGCGTCGAACAGGCGATGGTGAAAGAGCGCCCGGTGCACGTCGCCCCAGCGCCAGACCTTGGGATCGGGGCCGAGGCGGTCGCGAAGCATGGCGAGCGCCCGGTCGAGCGCGACGGCGAGCCGGCCCCCGCAGTCCTCGCGCCGGGGCGTAGTGACGTCGTCGCACCACGTCCGGCCTTCGGTCAGGACGAAGGTGATGAAACGCGCCCGCTGGCCCCAATAGGCCTCGAAGTCCGGGCCGAGCTCGTCGGCGTAGACCGCCTCGTTGAAGGCGCGAAGCCAGGCGAGGAAGATGAGCGGCTCCGGTCGGCCGCGATCCATCCGCCCGGACCACGCGCGCAGCAGCTCGAGGGCGTCGTTGTCCCGGGCCTCGGCGGGAAGCGCTGCGAGCATCAAAGGCAGCAGGCGGCGAGCCATCAGCGACAGCGTATCGAGGGGGATCTCGGCCGCGGTGTCGAGGGAGTGCCGGCCTCGCGCGGTGGCGAGGTCGAGCAGCCGCTGGGCGCGAAAGCCGTCCTCCCAGTCTTCGCCCAGGTACCAGGGAAAGCCTTCGGGGACGATGCCGTTGTTGGCGTTGACGATGACGCCCGAGGCGGGGTTGAGGAGCCTTGGCAGTGAGTCTGCGGGCACGAACCCCTGCCAGTCGAACTCGCCCGTCCAGCCGGAGGCCGGCACCCGTCCGCGTCCCTGCCTGCGGATCGGGATGCGGCCCACCGAAAGGAAGCCGATCGTCCCCTCGACGTCGGCGTAGACGAGGTTCTGATGCGAGGAGTGGAACCGGCGGACGGCGGCGACGACGTCGTCCCAGCCGGTGGCCGCATTCAACCGAAAGAGCGCGTCGGCCGTACCGTCCTCGGCGATCAGGTAGGGCGCCGACGGCGCCAGCAGATCGGTCGTCTCCGCGCCCTCTGGGGCGGCGAGGACATCGCTGACGACCGGGCCGTGCCTCGTCTCGCGGATGCGCAGAGGGACGTCGTCGGCGCCGCGGACGCGGACGATCTCGTCGCGGACCGCGAACGGCCGGGGTCCTTCGGGTGTCAGATAGCGACCGGCGCTCGAGGGATCGGGGCGCTCGATGAACAGGTCCTCGACGTCGCCGCCGCCGGCGGTGAAGCCCCAGGCGATGCGCCCGTTGTGGCCGAAGAGCACCAGTGGAGCCCCCGCCGCGGTGGCCCCGGCGAGCCTGAGCTCGGGCGTGTCGATGCGGGCGAGGTACCACGTGCCGGGGGCCGCCAGCGGAAGGTGGGGATCGTTGACGAGGATCGGCTTGCCGGTCGTCGTCCGCGTGCCGGAGAGGACGAGTGCGTTGGAGGCACCCTGCCGTGCCTCGGGTCCCGGCGGATCGATCAGGGCCAGGCGGTCGAGCGGCAGCGTGCGGGCGAGCTCGGCCGCGGCGCCGAGCGTGGTCGGCGCGTCGGGCGGGTAGGGCGGCCACAGCTCCGCGATCTGTCGCTCCGTGAGACGCCGGGCGAGGCGGGCGCGCAAAAGCTCGTCATGGCGGTTGGTCGAAAGCCGCCAGGCCATCAGCTTGCCCCACACCAGGGTGTCGGCGACCCGCCACGGCTCGGGATGCCGGCGGAGGAGCAGGAACTCCGGCGGCAGCGCGCCGCCGTGCCGGTCGAGATGGGCGTTGACGCCCGCGGCGTAGGCGGCGAGGACACGCAGGAGCTCCGGCGAGAGCTGCTCGATCTGGCGCTCGGCGAGGCGATAGAGGCCAAGGGTGCGGAGCAGGCGGTCGGTCTCGACCGCGCGCGGGCCTACGATCTCGGAGAGCCGTCCTGCGCCGAGGCGACGCATGCTCTCCATCTGCCACAGCCGGTCCTGGGCGTGGACGTAGCCCAGCGCCGCCGCCGCGTCCTCGAACGAGCGCGCGAAGATGTGGGGAACGCCGAAGGCGTCGCGAAGGACCTCGACGGCGTCGCCGAGTCCCGCGATGGGCACGCTGTTGCCGGCAGCCGGCAGCGACGACCGCAGCCAGCCGTAGCCGCCGGCGGCGACAACCACCAGGATCGCCAGCGCGACCGAGGCGCGGACGAGCCCGCGGGCCATCGCGCGGGGCGTTCCGCCCGGCCGCCGGCGGCTCAGTTCTTGGACCTGTCGACCAGCCGCTTCTCGCCGATCCACGGCATCATCGCCCGCAGGCGCTCGCCGACCGTCTCGATCGGGTGTTCGGCGGCCCGCCTGCGCATGGCCTTGAAGCTCGGCTGGCCGGCCGCGTTCTCCAGCATCCATTCCCTGGCGAAGCGACCGGTCTGGATCTCGGCCAGGATGCGTTTCATCTCCTTTCGCGTCTCGTCGGTGATGATGCGGGCGCCGCGCGTGTAATCGCCGTACTCGGCGGTGTTGGAGATCGAGTAGCGCATGTTGGCGATGCCGCCCTCGTAGACCAGGTCGACGATCAGCTTCACCTCGTGCAGGCATTCGAAGTACGCCATCTCCGGCGCGTACCCGGCCTCGACCAGCGTCTCGTAGCCGGCCTGGATCAGCGCGGAAAGGCCGCCGCAGAGCACGGTCTGCTCGCCGAAGAGGTCGGTCTCGCACTCCTCGCGGAACGACGTCTCGAGCAGGCCCGCGCGGCCGCTGCCGATGGCGCAGCCATACGATAGCGCGATCTCGTGGGCATTCCCGGAGGCATCCTGCTGCACGGCGACCAGCGACGGCACCCCGGCGCCGCGAAGGTACTCCGAGCGCACCAGGTGGCCCGGCCCCTTGGGCGCGATCATGAACACATCGAGATCGGGGCGCGGCTCGATCAGGCCGAAGTGGATGTTGAGGCCGTGGGCGAAGGCGAGCGCGGCACCCTGCTTCAGGTTGGGCGCGAGATGATCGAGGTAGAGCGCCCTCTGCAGCTCGTCGGGCGTGACCACCATCACCACCTCGGCCTCGCGGGCGGCGTCGGCCGGCGGCTTGACGGTGAAGCCGGCCGCTTCGGCCTTGACGGCACTGGCGGAGCCGGGCCGCAAGGCGACGATGACGTCCTTGACGCCGCTGTCGCGCAGGTTCTGGGCGTGGGCGTGGCCCTGGCTGCCGTATCCGACGATCGCCACCTTTCTGGTCTTGATCAGGTTCACGTCGGCATCGCGATCGTAGTATACACGCATAACGTTCAGTCCTCCTTCGGCCCATATCGAATCAAGAGTGCCGGGAGTTCCATCGGTCCGCCGCGTCCCTGATCGATTGCCGCCGGAACCTCCCCGAGAGGGGTTTATCGGCAGCGACGCACGAGCGCAAGCCGGCGCGGTGCCGGCCCCGGGTTCCACAATTCGCTTGCGGGGATCGTCCTAAAGAGTGTACCCCAAACTGGGAATTTCCAGGTTGGCGTCGCCAGGCCGCGCTGGAGCTGGCGTCCCGGCCGGGCCACACCTGTGCGAGCCGGCGCGCGGCCGCCCCGGCTCAGGAATGCCGCGTCGATGGATGCTTCAGGAGGACACCCGACCGAGATGCCCGCGCGGACGGTTGCCGGCGCAAGGCAGCTTCGCCTGTCCGCCCTCGCCTTCGCCGTCTCGATCCTGCTTGCCGTCGCCATCGCCGGCGCCATCGCGATCGGGCTCTCCAAGTACGCGCGCCTCAACGCCCTGACCGCGTTCTGGCAGGACCAGAACTACATGACGGTGTCGAAGGCGCTGGCCGGTCGAGAGCTGCGCGAGGCAATGGGCTACGGCGGGCTGGTGCACAAGCTCAAGGACTACGTTCTGCAGCAGGATGAGCGATTGGTCGCGCGCATTCGTGCCGATCTGGAGCGGGCCCGAAGCGCACTCCATCATTACCAGAACCTGCGCCTCAATCCCGACGAGGTGCAAGCGCTCCGCACGCTTGCGGCGGTGGTCGAGAGCTACGCGGCGAAGTTCGAGGATGCCCGGCATGCCGCCGCCGGCCTGTCCCCGGCGTCGGTGGACGCGCTGTTGCGCGTCGACGACCAGCCGGCGCTGGATGCGCTCCGTTTCCTTGACGACACCCTGACCCAGGAGCGCTGGGAGGCGATCGACGCCAGCGCGCTCAGCATCGCCAAGGTGATCTCGCTCCTGGTCCTGGCCTCATACCTCTTGCCGATCCTCGTGATCTCCGCCCTGGCCGTGATCTGGTTCCAGCGGCTCCTGCTCAGGACCTTTGCCGAAGCCGACAGGCAGAAAGCGCAGCTCGAGGCGATCTTCGATGCCGTCCCGGATGCCATGCTGATCGTCGATGCGGACCACAAGGTGGTCCTCTGCAATTCCGCCACCGCCGGGGTGACCGGCTATCGACCGGAGGAGCTGAGGGGGCGGGCGATCTCGGTCCTCTATGAGTCGGAGGCGGATTTCCGACGCTACCGGAGTGCGCCCGACGAGGCGGACGCCGGCACCCCCCTGAAGCCGATGGTCTTGAGCTACCGGCGCAGCAGCGGCGAGACGTTTCCTGGCGAGACGGTGCGAACGGCGATCCGGGACGGGAGAGGCGAGGTCATCGCTCATCTCGACGTCATTAGCGACGTCACCGAACGCCAGGGAGCCGAGGAACGGCTGGTCCGCCAAGCCAACTATGATCAGGTGACCGAGCTTCCCAACCGCGGGCTCGCCCTCGACCGGCTGACCCAGGCGCTGAGGAGGGACCGCCGCCAGGGCCTCAAGACCTGCATGCTGTTCATCGATCTCGACCGGTTCAAGACCGTGAACGACACCTACGGTCACGACGTCGGCGATCGGCTGCTCAAACAGGCGGCGGCGCGGCTCAGCGCCTGTGTGCGCGAGACGGACACGGTGGCGCGGCTCGGCGGCGACGAGTTCACGATCATCCTGCCGAGCCTCCGGGCGGTGCCGGATGCCGAGATCGTCGCCAGGAAGATCCTCGATGCCTTCTCGCACCCGTTCGTCATCAACGACCGGGAGTTGTTCGTGACGGCGAGCATCGGCGTCACCGTCGCGCCCGACGACGGGCGGGAGCCGCAGATGCTGATGCGCAATGCCGATGCCGCGATGTATCGGGTCAAGGATCTGGGTCGCAACAACGTTCAGTTCTTCACTCCGGCCTTGAACGAGCGCATTCGCACGCGTGGCCGCATCGAGGCGCAGCTGCATCGGGCGCTGGAACGGGGCGAGTTCGCGCTCCACTATCAGCCGATCGTCCGGGCGCGATCGGGCCACCTCGTCGCCTGCGAGGTGCTCCTTCGCTGGACCAATCCCAGGCTCGGTGCGGTCGCGCCGGACGCCTTCGTCCCACTCGCCGAGGAGACCGGGCAGATCGTGCCGCTCGGCGAATGGGTGCTGGCCGCCGCCTGCCGCCAGGCGCGCCTGTGGCAGGAGGCGGGCGGCGCCCTCGAGCGGATCACGGTCAACGTCTCCAGCCGCCAGTTCCGCGGCGACCGGCTGAGGCGGGCCGTGGTCCAGGCGCTCGCCGACAGCGGCCTTGCGCCGCGCGCCCTCGAGATCGAGATCACCGAAGGGGTGCTGCTCGAGGACCTGCCGGAGGTCAAGGAGACCCTGGGCGAACTCGATCGTCTGGGCGTCCGCATCTCGGTCGACGACTTCGGAACCCGTTACTCGTCCTTGAGCTACCTCAAGCGGTTTCCGGTCGACACGCTGAAGATCGACAAGTCGTTCATCCGCGATCTTGTCGCCGATCCCGACGACGCCAAGATCGTCGCCGCGATCATCGCCATGGGACAGAGCCTGAATCTGGAGGTCATCGCCGAAGGCGTCGAATCCGAAGACGAGATGGCGTTCCTGCGTGCCCACGGCTGCCATCTGGCCCAGGGCTATCTGTGGGGTGAGCCGATGCCGGCGGCGGCGTTCTCGCGGCTCCTCGACGAGCGCGGGCGAGGTGCCTGCCTGGCGTCGTGAGCGGCGCCTTACGAACGCTCGGACCGGATGCCGAAAGCCGCCAGGATCGCCTCCCGGTCGTGGTCGAGGTCGGGCGCCGGCGAACGCTCGGCCGGGTCGTCGAACCTCGACAGCTTGATCGGGTTGCCGGCCATCATCACCCGGCCGGCATCCCGATCGTCGGCGTGGACGATCATGGTCCGCGCCGTGACCTGGGGATCGGCGAGGACCTTGTCGACGCTGTTGATCGGACCACAGGGGATGCCGGCAGCCTCGAGCGCGGCGAGCCAAGCCTCGGCCGGCCGCGCGGTCAGCACGCTTTCCAGCTCGTCCTTGAGGGCGAAGCAGTGGGTGGTCCGCAGCTCATTGGTGAGGAACAGCGGATTGCTGGCGAGGTCGGCGCGGCCCAGCACGTCGCACAGGCGTGCGAACAGGGCGTCGTTGCCGGCGGCGATGACCAGATAGCCGCCTTTGCAGGCGAAGACGTCGAAGGGGGTGATGGACGGGTGCCGCGCCCCCAGCGGCTGCGGCACCTCGCCGCGGGCGACGTAGCGGGCGATGGCGTTCTCGAGGATGGCGACCTGGCCGTCCAGCATCGCCACGTCGACCAGCACGCCGTCCCCGGTCCGCTCGCGATCGAACAGGGCGGCGTTGATGCCGGCGAGCGCGAACAGGCCGGCGGTGATGTCGCCGATCGAGGTGCCGACGCGGGTCGGCGGCTGGCCGGGATGGCCGGTGACGCTCATGATCCCGCCCATGGCCTGGACCACCATGTCGTAGGCGGGTCTCCCGGCGTAGGGACCGGTGCGTCCGAAGCCCGAGATGGCAGCGTAGATCAGGCGCGGAAACCGCCGGTGCAGATCCTCCCAGGCGTAGCCGAGCCGATCCATGGCGCCCGGCCGGAAGTTCTCGACGAGGATGTCGGCGTGCGCCAGCAGCGCCTCGAAGATCACCCGATCGCCCCGCTCCTTGAGGTCGAGGGCGATGCTTTCCTTGCCGCGGTTGAGCGACATGAAGTAGGCCGACTTGCCGCCGAAGAACGGACCGAACTGCCGCGCGTCGTCGCCGCCTGCCGGCACCTCGACCTTGATCACCCGGGCGCCGAGGTCGGCGAGCATCATCGTGCAATAGGGGCCGGCGAGCACGCGCGTCAGATCGACGACGGTGATGCCGGCAAGCGGTCCGGTCGCGCCCATGAGCTCTTTTGTCCTCGTCCCATGCTCTGCGGTTTGTATACTGGGGCCGCCGCGCCTGCCAGGCAGCGGGCGCAGCACGACGGGTTATCGATTCATCAAGCAGATCGGGCCGCAGCCCGACCAGAGGGAGGAGCATAGCATGATCGCTGTCAAACGCGTGGCCGTCGGTCTCGTCGGTCTGTTCGGCTGCGTGGCGCTGGGTGCCAGCGCGTCCGCGGTGACCCCGAAGGCGTCGCACCAGTGGCCGGCGGGCAAGGGCGACGTGCGCGACGAGATGGTGCAGATCATCAAGCGCGAGGCCGAAGCGGCGGGCGTCGGCCTGGAGATCCAGATCTATCCGGGCGCCTCCTTGTTCAAGCCGAAGGAGCAGTGGGGCGCGATGGTCAAGGGACAGCTCGACATCTCCGCCTTTCCCCTCGATTACGCCAGTGGCCGCCACCCCCAGTTCAGCGCGACGCTGATGCCGGGCCTGGTCAAGAACCACGACCACGCGAGGCGGCTCAACACGTCGCCGTTCATGGCCGACATCAAGAAGATCGTCAACGATGCCGGCGTCGTCGTCCTTGCCGATGCCTGGCTCGCCGGCGGCTTCGCGTCGAAGAAGGTCTGCATTCTCGAACCCGACGACATCAAGGGACAGGTGACCCGCGCCGCCGGTCCGGCGTTCGAGCAGATGCTGGCCGGCGCCGGCGCGTCGATCGCGTCGATGCCGAGCTCGGAGATCTACACCGCCATGCAGACCGGCGTCCTCGATGCCTGCAACACCAGCTCGGGAAGCTTCGTCTCCTACCGCCTTTATGAGCAGGCGGCATGCCTGACCGCGCCGGGAGAGCATGCGCTGTGGTTCATGTACGAGCCGATCCTGATGTCGAAGCAGAGCTGGGATCGCCTGACGAAGGAGCAGCAGGAGGCGCTGTTGGCGGCCGGCAAGAAGGCCGAGGACTTCTTCTTCGATGCGGCCAAGGGACTTGACGACGAGCTGGTGAAGGTGTTCCAGGACAGCGGCGTCAAGGTCGTGACGATGTCCGCCGAGCAGGCCGCCGCCTGGCGCGAGATCGCCAACCGGACCTCCTACGCCCTGTTCGCGGAACAGGTTCCGGGCGGCAAGGAGCTGATCGAGAAGGCTCTCGCCGTCGAGTAGGTCTCGGATCCGACCCTGCCGCCGGGCGCCGGGCGCTCGGCGGCCCCTTTCGCTTGGACCGCTCCATGGACCTGTTCCTCACCGGTATCCGGGTGCTTTCGAAGCTCTCGGGCGTGGTCGCCGCGGCGCTGGTGGCGTCGGCGGTGGTGGTCGTCTGCCAGATGGTCGTTCTTCGCTATTTCCTGCAGCACTCGACCGTCTGGCAGACGGAATACGTCACATTCTCGCTGGTCGCCGCGGCGTTCATCGGCAGCCCGTACGTGGCGCTGGTCAAGGGCCACGTCAACGTCGACCTGTTGCCGATGCAGCTCGGGCTCCGCGCGCGCCTGGCGCTCGCGCTCCTGGTGTCGGCTCTCGCGCTGGCGTTCTCGCTCCTGGTCTGCGTCACCGGGGCGCAGCTCTGGCTGGAGGCCTGGGAGGGCGGATGGCGCACCGACACGGTGTGGGCGCTGCCGCTGTGGATTCCCTACCTGCCGATGCCGGTCGGCTTCGGCCTGATGAGCCTTCAGTACCTCGTGGACATCATCTCTCTGCTCAACGGCGACGAGCCGCCGTTCGGCATCGATTCCGAGGGGCGAGAATGAGCCCGCTGCTGATCGGTGCGCTGGTCGCGGTGACGACCATCGTCGTGCTCGCCTCGGGCATCCCCGTCGCCTTCGGCCTCGGCATCGTCGCCGTCGCGTTCCTTGTCGCCTTCGACGGCCTCGGCGCTCTCTCGATCCTTGCCGAGACGCTGTTCGGCGGGCTGGCCGATTTCACGCTGGTGTCGATCCCGATGTTCATCCTCATGGGGGCGGCGGTGGCAAGTTCGCCGGCCGGCAAGGATCTCTACGAGGCGCTCGACCGCTGGCTCTACCGCGTGCCGGGCGGCCTGGTCATCTCCAACCTCGGGGCGTGCGCGATCTTCGCCGCTCTCAGCGGATCGTCGCCGGCCACCTGCGCCGCCATCGGCAAGATGGGCATCCCCGAGATGCGCCAGCGCGGCTATCCCGCCGACCTCGCCACCGGCTCGATCGCCGCCGGCGGAACCCTGGGCATCCTGATCCCGCCCTCGATCACGATGATCGTCTACGGCATCGCCACCGAGACCTCCATCGGCCGGCTGTTCATCGCCGGTATCCTTCCGGGCCTGATGCTCACCGGCCTGTTCATGGCCTGGGCGCTCTATGCCGCCTGGCGCGGCGGCTACCGCTTCGGCCGCGGCGCCTCGCCGTTCACGCTGGCCGACAAGCTCGCGGCGCTGCCGAAGGTCCTGCCCTTCCTCGCGATCATCGCCGGCGTGCTCTACGTGCTCTACGGCGGCGTCGCCACGCCGTCGGAGGCGGCGGGCGTCGGCGCCTTCCTCTGCCTCGCGCTGGTGGCGATCATCTATCGCATCCGGCGGCCGACGCAGATCTGGTCGATCCTCTCGACCAGCATGCGCGAAAGCGTGATGATCCTGATCATCATCGGCGCCTCGGCGCTGCTCAGCTACACGCTGTCCAGCCTGTTTGTCACCCAGTCGGTGGCCGAGTGGATTGTCGGCCTCGACGTCAGCCGCTGGGTGCTGATGGCCGCCATCAACGTCTTTCTGATCGTCGCCGGCTTCTTCCTGCCGCCGGTGGCGGTGATCGTCATGACCGCACCGATCCTGCTGCCGATCATCGAGCAGGCCGGCTTCGACCCCTACTGGTTCGCCGTCATCTTCACCATCAACATGGAAATCGGCCTGATCACCCCGCCGGTCGGCCTCAACCTCTATGTCATCAACGGCATCGTTCCCGACGTTCGACTGCCGACCGTGCTGCGCGGCGCCCTGCCCTTCATGCTCTGCATGGTTGTTGCTATAGTCGTTCTGTGCGTTTTTCCGGAGATCGCGACATGGCTGCCGGAAGCCCTGATGGGACCTCCGATGTGAGATCGGGCGCCGCCGCGCTCGCCGTGCGGTGGTGCCACGGTCTTGCCGTGCTGTCTGCGCGCCTCTCAGCCTTGAAGATGCTGGCCATCCGGCCCGGGCTTGCGCTATGGTATTATACGCGGATCGGCGTTTATCTCGGCGTGCAGGGGTTCGGGCTTATGCACAGTGTGTGGGAGGAGCAGCTTCGACGGATTCGGGCGCGAAGGCGGTTGTACCAGCTGAAACACCCGCGCCGGCACCGGCTGTCGAGCGGCGAGCTGGAGGCGGCCCTGGAAAAGCACCAGATGTGGGTCGGATCCGGCTGGGAGATGGGCAAGCGCGCCGATTTCCACCGCACCGATCTTCACCGGGCGAAGCTCCAGGGGGCGCTGCTTCCCGACGCCGATCTGCATTCGGCGGATCTCTGCCGGGCGACGCTGAGCGAAGCCGACCTCGAAGGCGCCGATCTGCACCGCGCCCGGCTGCAGAGGGCGAAGCTCGACGGGGCCGAGTTGCGCTGGGCGGACCTGCACGAGGCCGACCTGCAGAAGGCCGATCTCGAAGGTGCGGTGCTCCAGGATGCCGATCTGCATCGCGCCAAGCTCTGCGGCGCCAACCTCGAGGGCGCGGATTTCAAGGGGGCCGACCTGCGTGGCGCGGACCTCACCGGCACGCGCGGGCTCACGCGCGAGCAGATCCTGGTTGCCAACGTCGATGCCCGCACCAAGCTGCCGCGGGACCTCATGCCGGCGTCGAAGGGCGCCGACGAGGCCTGAACAACCAGGGAGCCGGCGGGTCAGTCGGGGCTCTCTGGCGCTCCGTGGTCGGGAGGCGTCCACTCCTCGTAGTGGGGCAGGTCGGCATCGAGCTGCAGCCATCCGAGGCGGGCAGCCGCGAAGACATGGCGGTCGGGCGGGTGCTGCTCCGGGTTGTCCAGGGTTCCCAACGTTATATCAATGTCTTCCGGTGATCTACTCGAGTAGAACGTGAGCGGAGAGCCGCAAGCCGAACAGAAGCTTCGCTCGGCATGCCGCGAGGAACGGTAGACCGCCGGGCGGCCCTTGACGATGCGGAACCGGTCACGCGGCACCGACACCCAGGTCAGGGCCACGGCGCCGCTCGACTTGCGGCACATCGCGCAATGGCAATGCCCGCCCGGCGGCAGCGGCGGGATCACTTGATAGCGGACGGCGCCGCACAGGCAGCCGCCTTCGACGATCTCGCGGACACTCATCACACCTCCGAAAGCCGGGCCCAGACGGGCGTGTGATCGGAGGGTCTGTCCCAGCCGCGCGGTGCCCGGTCGATGTCGGCCGCCTGCAGCCGGTCGGCCGCCTGGGGCGAGAGCAGGAGGTGGTCGATCCGGAGCCCCTGATCGGCGGCGAAGGCGCGAGCACGATAGTCCCACCAGGTGTAACGGCCGGGCTCCGTCGAAAGCGCGCGTATGGCGTCGGTCAGGCCGAGGTAGACGATCTTCCGCCACGCCGCCCGGCTTTCCGGCTGGACCAAGGCGTCGTCGGCGAACGCCTTCGGGTCGTAGACGTCGTCGTCGGAGGGTGCGACATTGTAGTCGCCGCCGAGGACGAAGGCGTCCTCGCTCTCGAGCAAGGCCCGGGCATGGTGGTAGAGGCGCTCCAGCCATGCAAGCTTGTAGGCGAACTTGTCGGTGCCGATCGGGTTGCCGTTGGGAACGTATAGGGACGCGACCCGGAGATCGCCGGTGAAGGCTTCGAGGTAGCGGGCCTGTTCGTCAGCGGGATCGCCGGGCAGCGCGGTAGCGAGAACCTCGATCGGCCGCTTCGACAGGATGGCGACGCCGTTGTATGTCCTCTGGCCTACTGTCGTGCAGTTGTAGCCGAGCTCACCGATGGGCGCGGCCGGAAACGCATCATCGGCGGTCTTCAGCTCCTGCAGGAGGACGACGTCCGGTTGCGACTCGCGGAGCCACCTGAGAAGGTGGTCGAGCCTCGCCTTGATCGAGTTGACGTTCCAGGTGGCGATGGTGACCATGGACGGGTCGCGGCGCCGCCGCCTGGCCGGTCCCGGGCCGCGCTCAGATGGAGAACGAGGAGCCGCAGCCGCAGGTCGACGCGGCGTTCGGGTTCCTGACGGCGAAGTAGGAGCCGATCAGGTCCTCGACGAAATCGATCTCCGCGCCCTTGAGAAGCTCCAGGGACACCTCGTCGACGACGATGGCCACGCCGTCGCGCTCGAAGATCCGGTCGTCCTCATTGATCTGGTCATCCAGCGTGAAGCCGTACTGAAAGCCGGAACAACCGCCGCCGGAGACGGCGATCCTGAGCCTCAGCGCTTCGTTGCCTTCCCCTTTCGCCAGCGCGGCGATTCGCATGACGGCGCTCTGGGAAATGCGGAGTTCGTCCGCGTCTCCGGCCGCAAGCTCCTGAACCATGACCTCGATCTCCTCGCGACAGCCCGCGATCAGCCCTGCATTCCACTTGTATGTAACCCGGAATGCCGTCGAGTCAAATCGGAAGGGGAGCGGCGCCGAGCCGCCGATCAACGCCGCCGTTGCCTCGTCAAGCGACGGTTTGTAGGCTCGCGCCATGATCGAGGCCGACCACCTTCACCCCTGGGCGTGCAAGCCCTCGGAAAGCCGTGGTCGCCTCCACCCCGAACCGGAAAGCCAGAACCGCACCTGCTTTCAGCGGGACCGCGACCGCATCATCCACTCGGCGGCGTTCCGCCGGCTCGAGTACAAGACCCAGGTGTTCGTCAACCACGAGGGCGATTTCTTCCGCACCCGGCTGACCCACAGCCTCGAGGTCTCCCAGATCGCCCGCACCATCTGCCGGTCGCTCGGCCTCAACGAGGACCTGGCCGAGGCGCTGGCGCTGGCCCACGACCTCGGCCACACCCCGTTCGGCCACGCCGGCGAGGATGCTCTGGCCGAGATGATGGAGCCCTACGGCGGGTTCGACCACAACGCCCAGAGCCTGCGCGTCGTCACCGGGCTCGAGCGGCGTTACGCGGAGTTCGACGGTCTCAACCTGACCTGGGAGACGCTCGAAGGTCTGGTCAAGCACAACGGCCCGCTGATCGACGCGGACGGCGGGCGGCCGCTGCCGCGGGCCATCGGCGACTATGTCTCCGGCCACGATCTCGAGCTTGCGACGTACGCCGGCGCGGAGGCGCAGGTGGCGTCGCTCTCCGACGACATCGCCTACAGCAATCACGACATCGACGACGGGCTGCGCGCCGGGCTGTTCACCGTCGACGACCTCACGGGCGTGCCTCTGGTCGGGCCGGTGTTCGCAGAGGTGCGCAAGGCCTATCCCGGGCTCGAACGGTCGCGGCTGATCCACGAATCCGTTCGCCGGCTGATCGGCCTCATGGTCGGCGACCTGGTCGCCGAGACCCGCCGGCGGATCGATGCCGCGCGCCTCAATCATCCCGACGACATCCGCCGCCTGGGGCGGCCGGTGGTCGCCTTCTCGGACGCCATGCAGGAGCACCACCGCGCGCTGAAGGCGTTCCTGTTCCGCCACATGTATCGCCACTACCGCCTCAACCGCATGACCAGCAAGGCGCGGCGCGTCGTCAAGGAGCTGTTCGAGCTTCTGGTCAGAGAACCCGGGTGTCTGCCCACCGACTGGCAGCGCACGGCGGGCGAGCCGCAATCAATCGAAACGGCCCACACCGTTGCCGACTATATCGCCGGCATGACCGACCGCTATGCGCTGGACGAGTACCGGCGGCTCCTCGACGTGCAGTCGAGGAGCTCATGAACCTCTACCGCCACTTCCAGGCGCGGGTGCACGAGGCCGTGCTCGCCCTTGCTGCCGACGGCCGGCTGCCTCCGGCACCCGACACCTCGCGGATCGCCGTCGAGCCGCCACGGGATCTCGGGCACGGGGACGTGACCACCAATGCCGCCCTCGTCCTCGCCGGGCCGGCCGGCGTGCGGCCGCGCGACCTCGCCGCCAGCCTCATCGAGCGGCTTCTCGGCGACGAGGCGGTGACCGATGCCGAGGTGGCCGGGCCCGGCTTCATCAATCTCCGCCTGAAGGAGGCCTTCTGGTACGATCGCCTCGCCGACGTGCTGCGCGAGGGGATTCGTTACGGCGACTCCTTCATCGGCGGCGGCGAGCCGGTCAACCTCGAGTTCGTCTCGGCCAATCCCACGGGTCCGCTGCACGTCGGCCACGGTCGCGGTGCCGTCGTCGGCGACGCGCTGGCCTCCCTGCTCGAGAAGGCGGGCTACAGCGTGACCCGGGAGTACTACGTCAACGACGCGGGGGCGCAGGTGGACAACCTCGCGCGCTCGTTGCACATGCGCTACCGCGAAGCCCTCGGCGAGACGGTCGGCCCGTTCCCGGACGACTACTACGCCGGCGACTATCTCTGTCCGCTGGCCGACGCGGTCGCCGCCCGCGACGGCGATCGCTGGGCCGGGGCCGGCGAGGACGCCTGGCTCGCCCGCTTCCGCGACACCACCGTCCGCAACATGATGGAACGCATCCAGACCGACCTCGCGGCGCTCGGCGTCGCCTTCGACCACTTCAGCTCGGAGCGCCGGCTGGTCGAGGAGGGCAGCGTCGAGGCGGCGGTGCGCCTGCTCGACGAGCGGGGGCTCCTTTACGTCGGAGTCCTGGAACCGCCGAAGGGGAAGCTCCCCGACGACTGGGAGCCGCGGCCGCAGACCCTGTTCCGCGCCACGGCGTTCGGCGACGACGTCGATCGGCCGCTCAAGAAATCGGACGGATCCTGGACCTATTTCGCCACGGACATCGCCTATCACCTCGACAAGTACCGCCGCGGCTTCCGCACCATGATCGACATCTGGGGCGCCGACCACGGCGGCTATGTCAAACGCATGCAGGCGGCGGTGAAGGCGGTGTCCGAAGGCAAGGCCGAGCTCGACGTCAAGCTGTGCCAGATGGTCAACCTTCTGGAGGGCGGCCGGCCGGTGAAGATGTCGAAGCGCGCCGGCGCCTTCATCACGCTGAGCGAGGTCGTCGACCGGGTCGGCCGTGATGTCTTCCGCTTCATGATGCTGACCCGCAAGAACGACGCCCAGCTCGACTTCGACTTCGAGGTGGTGGCGGAGCAGTCGCGCGAGAACCCGGTGTTCTACGTGCACTACGCCCACGCCCGTTGCTGCTCGGTGATGCGCCATGCCGCCGAGGCGCTCGGCCCGGAGGCGATTGCCGGCGAGGCGCTGGGGCGGGCCGAGCTGCATCGCCTCACGGATCCGGCCGAGCTCGATCTCATCAGGCGGATGGCCGGCTGGCCGCGGCTGGTGGAGACCGCGGCCGAGACCCACGAGCCCCATCGCGTCGCCTTCTATCTGCAGGATCTGGCAGCGCAGTTCCACCTGGTGTGGACGAAGGGGAAGGACGATGCCAGCCTCCGCTTCCTCACGGCCGCAGACCCGCCGTTGACGCTGGCACGGCTCGCCCTCGTGCGCGGGGTCCAGCTGGTGATCGCATCGGGCCTCGAGATCTTTGGCGTCGAACCGGTCGAGGAGTTGCGCTGATGACGGCAGAGACGTGGCGGGACGGCGATCCCGCGGAGACCCGCCCGAGGATGGTCCGCGAGCCGATCGTCCCGCGCCCGACGCCGGGCTCGAGCCTCCGGCTGCGGCGCTGGCTGATCCCGGCGGCGGTGATCTTGATCGCGCTCGGCCTTGGCGGCATCTGGCTCGATGGCGGCGATGACCCGGCTCCCGGGCTCGCTCCGGCGGGCGATCTGCCGGTCATCCGCGCGGAGCGCGATCCGGTCAAGGAGCGGCCGGCCGAACCGGGCGGCATGGAGGTGGAGAACCGCGACAAGCTCGTCTATCAGCGCCTGCAGAACGAGGAATCGCCGCCGCCGATGGAACGCCTGCTGCCTCCGCCGGAGGAGCCCTTGGCGCCGCCGGCACCGCCGCCACCCGCGGAGCCGCCTGCCGAGGCCGCCGGCGAGCCGTCGACCCCGACACCACCGCCCGCCGCGGCGGCGCCGGCCGACGATGCGGGAGCAGCGCCCGCGGCGATCCTGCCGCCGCCGAAGCCGAGGCCTGTGGCCAGGACGGAGCCAGCCATCGCGGCGGCGGGCTACCAGGTCCAGATCGCCGCCGGGCGCTCCGAGGAGGGCGTCCGCGCCGCCGCCGATCGCCTGAAGGCCGACCACCGCGACGTCTTCGGCGGCCTCACGCTCGAGGTCGTTCGCGCCGATCTCGGCAGCCAGGGAATCTTCTATCGGCTGCGCGCGGGCCCCATCGCCAGCGAGCAGGCCGCACGCGCGCTCTGTGCCAAGCTCGCCGATCGCAAGATCGGTTGTGTGGTTGTCCGCCCCGGTGCCTGACCCTGGAACGCATGGACGGTGTGCCGTCGTCTTCGGCCTGTCGGGACCCCGTCTGACCGATGCCGAACGGCGGCTGTTTGCCGAGGCCGCGCCGGTCGGCTTCATCCTGTTCGCCCGCAACTGTGCGAGCCCCGACCAGGTCCGGTCGCTGGTCCGGGACCTGCGCGAGGCGGTGGGACGCGACGACGCACCGGTGATGATCGACCAGGAGGGCGGCCGCGTCGCCCGGCTGGGGCCGCCGCACTGGCGGACCATGCCGGCGCAGTCCCGCTTCGCCGAGATGGCGAGAGCGGACGAGGCGACGGCCGTGGAGGCGGCGTTTCTCAACGCGCAACTCGTCGCCCGGGAACTCGGCGAGCTGGGCATCACCGTCGACACGCTGCCGGTGCTCGACCTTCCCCAGCCGGGAGCGCATGCCGTGATCGGCGACCGCGCTGCCGGCGACACGCCCGAGCGGGCGGCCCTTCTCGGCCGCGCCACCTGCAGCGGGCTGTTGGCCTGCGGCGTTCTGCCGGTGATCAAGCACATCCCCGGGCACGGGCGGGCGACGGTGGACAGCCATCTCAGCCTGCCCGTCGTCGATGCGCCGCTCGCCGACCTCGAGCGGGTCGATTTCGCTCCGTTCGCCGCGCTCGGCGACATGCCGTGGGCGATGACCGCCCACGTCGTCTACTCGGCACTTGATCCGGAACGGCCGGCGACCACCTCAGCCCATATGATCGGACACGTGATCCGCGGGCGGCTCCGCTTCGAAGGGGTTCTCATCTCCGACGACGTGTGCATGGGGGCGCTGGCCGGCTCGCCCGGCGAACGCGCCTCGGCCGCGCTCGCCGCCGGGTGCGACCTCGCCCTGCACTGCAACGGCGTGCTCACGGAGATGGAGGCGGTCGCCGCGGCCTGTCCGCCGCCGACGGCGGCGGCGTGCGCGCGGCTCGAGCGCGGCGAGGCGATGCGGCGGCACTCGGAACCGGTGGACGACGAGGCGGCGATCGCGCGCCTGGCCGCGCTGTTGCGGACGGCGCCCGGGTGACCATGGAGACCATCCTCTTTCAGGTCTCCGTCTGGACCATCCCGGTGCTTCTGGCCATCACCCTCCACGAGGCGGCCCACGGCTGGGTGGCCTGGCGGCTCGGCGACGACACCGCCTACCGGGCCGGCCGCGTCACCTTCAATCCGCTGCGGCACATCGATCCGTTCGGCACCGTGCTCTTGCCGGCGCTGATGCTGGTCCTTTCCGGCGGCCGCATCATGTTCGGCTTCGCCAAGCCGGTGCCGGTGAACTTCCGGCGCCTCAACCGGCCGCGGCGCGACATGGTCTACGTGGCGGCGGCGGGGCCGGGGGTCAACCTGACGCTCGCCGTCGTCTCCGCGAGCCTTCTCAACGTCGTCGGCATGTTCCCGGACGAGTTCGCCGGATGGCTCACCTTCAACCTGCAGAACTCCGTCTGGATCAACGTCTTGCTGGCCGTCTTCAACATGCTGCCGCTGCCGCCTCTGGACGGCGGCCGGGTGGCCGTCGGCCTGCTGCCGCGATCGCTCGCGAGGCCGCTTGCCCGCGTCGAGCGGTTCGGCTTCGTGATCATCATCGGCGCCATCTTCTTCGTGCCGTGGATCGGCGCCAAGCTCGGGCTCAACCTCGACGTGTTCGGCTGGCTGGTGCTGCTGCCCGCCTGGTTCCTCGAGCGGCTGATCTACGCCGTCACCGGCGGCGGATGAGGGGCGCCGTGGCCCGGGACACCGAGTTCGAGGATGTGAAGGGACCGCCCGCCGCCGGGGCCGGGCTCGTCCTCGACATCGACGGCTTCGAGGGGCCGATCGACCTGCTGCTGACGCTGGCACGCGAACAGAAGGTCGATCTCCGGCACGTCTCCATCCTGCAGTTGGCCGATCAGTATCTGGCGTTCATCGCCGAGGTGCATCGCGCCGACCTCGAGATCGCCGCCGAGTTCCTGGTGATGGCGGCGTGGCTCGCCTACCTCAAGTCGCGCCTGCTGCTGCCCGAGCGGGCCGGGCCGGAGGAGCCCTCGGGAGAAGCGCTCGCGGCGGCGCTGACCTTTCAGCTTCGCCGCCTGGAAGCGATGCGCGATGCGGCGAAAAGGCTCCTCGGCCGGCCGCGTCTCGGCCTGGATGTGTTCGCAAGGGGCCGGCCGGAGCGTTTCGACCGGACGACCGTCGAGGTCGTCGAGGTCGATCTCTTCGCCCTGTTGCGCGCCTATGGCGAGCACGTGCGTCGGCGACGGCCGCACGTCCTGGCGATCGAGCCGACGGATCTGATGTCGGTGGAGGACGCGCTGAACCGGCTGGCCCGCGCCCTCGGACGCGTCCCCGGGTGGGAGAACCTGTTGAGCTTCCTGCCGCCGGGAACCCTAGAGGGCTTGTGCGACGGACGGCTCACCGCGCGCTCGGCCCTGGCCGCGACCTTCGGCGCCAGCCTCGAGCTCGCGAAGCAGGGGCGCGTCAGACTGCGCCAGACGTCGGCGTTCGGCCCCATCTACCTCGGCCCGGGCAGGACCCCGAGGACGATCTCGTGACCCAAGTGGATCCCCTGCACCTGCGGCTCCTCGAGGCCGTTCTCTTCGCCGCGGCCGAGCCGCTGGGGGAGCGGGAGCTCGCCGCCCGCCTGCCTGCCGGCATCGACGTGCGGCCGTTGCTGTCGCGCCTGCAGGCCGAGTACCAGGAACGCGGGGTCCACCTGATGCGGATCGGCACGGGCTGGGCGTTTCGCACGGCGCCCGATCTCGGTCCGCTCTTGGCGCACGAGCGTCGCGTCGAGCGCAAGCTGTCACGGGCGGCACTGGAGACGCTGGCCATCGTCGCCTATCATCAGCCGGTCACGCGGGCGGAGATCGAGGAGATCCGCGGCGTGCAGCTCAGCAAGGGCACGCTCGACGTGCTCCTCGAGGAGGGGTGGATCCGCCCGCGGGGACGCCGACAGGTGCCGGGGCGGCCAATGACGTGGGGAACCACGGACGGCTTTCTCGACCATTTCGGGCTCGCCTTGCTCGACGACCTGCCGGCGCTCGAGGAGCTGAGGGCGGCAGGCCTTCTGGACAGCCGTCCAGCGGTCCAGGCCTACGGGATCGGCGCGGCCGCGGACGAAGCGGAGGGGGACGGGGCCGGACCGGAGAGGTAGTGCGGCGGCGTGGCGTTGCGGCTCCCCGGCCTTTCTGCCATTATCCGCGGGCAACGGAACGAAAACGAAGGAAGGCAACGAGAACCATCATATGGGCACATTCAGCATCTGGCACTGGCTGATCGTCCTCGCCGTCGTGCTGATCCTTTTCGGCGGCAAAGGGAAGATTTCCCAGATCATGGGCGACGTCGGCAAGGGCCTCCGGGCGTTCAAGAAGAGCGTCAAGGACGAGGATGCCGCAGACGAGCAGCCCGCGGCGATCGAAGACAAGACAACGCTCAGGACAGAGCCTCAACGGTCGACCGAACCGGCTCGCGAAAGAGATCGCGTGGCCAAGTCCTAGGGCTGTTCGCTTGGCCGACGCCGTCGGGAGCGCGTTTCCGCCATGTTCGACATCGGCTGGCCGGAGCTGTTCGTCATCGCGGTTCTGGCGCTCGTCGTCATCGGACCGAAGGACCTGCCGCAGGCGCTGCGGGCCGTGATGGCCGTCGTTCGCAAGGCACGCGGCCTTGCCCGTGAATTCCAGCAGGGCGTCGACGAGATGGTGCGGGAAGCCGAGATCTCGGACATCAAACGCCAGTTCGACCAGGTCAAGCGACTGGATCTGGAGGGAGAGGTGAAGAAGGCGGTCGACCCCGCGGGCACGCTGACCGAGGATTTCGACCCGGCCGACTTCGCCCGCGAACTCAAGGGGCGCGTCGAAAACGAGACCGCGTCGAAGGCGTTGCCGGCCCCAGAGAAGGCGGAGGGGGAAAAGAACGCGGCCGCCGGTGAGACGGCGGCGCCGGCAGTCAAGACCGACGGCTAGACAAGACATCGCACCGCCGTGAAGGACGAAAACGTCGAACAGGCCAAGATGCCGCTGATGGAGCACCTCGTCGAGCTGCGTCAGCGCTTGCTGATCAGCCTCGCCGGTCTGCTGGTGCTGTTCTTCGTCTGTTACTACTTCGCCCCCCACATCTACGGCTTCCTGATGCAGCCGCTGGCCGGCGTCCTCGACGAGTTGGGCGGCCAGCGGCGGATGATCTTCACCGCGCTGCACGAGGCCTTCTTCACCTACATCAAGGTGGCGTTCTTCGCGGCGCTGTTTCTCGGTTTCCCGATCATCGCGAGCCAGGTGTGGATGTTCGTCGCGCCCGGGCTCTACCGCCATGAGAAGCGCGCCTTCCTGCCCTTCCTCGTCGCCACGCCGATCCTGTTTTTTGCCGGCGGGGCGATGGTTTACTACCTGATCTTCCCGCTCGCCTGGGAGTTCTTCCTGAGCTTCGAGTCGGCCGGCGGGGACGGGGCCTTGCCGATCCAGCTCGAGGCCAAGGTCGACCAGTACCTGTCCCTGGTGATGCGCCTCATCTTCGCCTTCGGCCTGGTGTTCGAGCTGCCGGTGGTCTTCACGCTGCTGGCGCGGACGGGCATGATCACATCGCAGGGGATGCGGTCGAAGCGTCGGTACGCCATCGTCCTCGCCTTCGTCGCCGCCGCCATCCTGACCCCGCCCGACGTCATCAGCCAGATCGGCCTCGCCGTGCCGACGGTGCTGCTCTACGAGATATCGATCCTTTGCGTGCGGATGATCGAGCGCCGGCGGGGCGAAGCCGCCGTCGACGAGCCTGCCGAGCCTGCCGGCTCGGCCGGGGATTGAGCCGGCGCCCGGCGAGCGAGGGGTACAGGCATGTCGCAAGGCATCGCCATCCGAGTCGGCTATCACAAGTGCGGATCCACGCACCTTGGGCACACGGTCTTTCAGGGTCACTCGCAGATCCGCCACCTGGGCAAGCCCTACGATCGCGCCGATCCGGTCCGCGAACTGATCGAGCGGCTGATGGACCGGCGCGACGGCTTCGATCTCGCGCGCTGCCGTGCGCTCGTGGAGGACCATGTTCGCCCGCACGCCGACCGGCGTCTGGTGACGCTTTCCGACGGTCGTCTCGCCTTCTGGGCGCGTACCGCCGACAGCCCGATCCCGCAGCGTCTGTTCGATGTCTTCGGGCCGTGTCGCATCCTGGTGACGATCCGCCGCCACGAGGATTTCGTGAAGTCGCTGTACGTCCAGCACTTCGGCACCGGCAAGACGGCCCAGGACATCGATCCGTGGCTCGCGGCCAATTGGCGGGAAGGGATCCGCTTCCAGGACTACATCGCCTTTGCCGGTCTGGTGAGGCGGTTCGCCGAGGTGTTCGGCCGCGAGCGCATTTCAGTGTCCCTGCTCGAACGCTTCGCCGACGACCGGGACGCGCAGGCAGCCGAGCTCGGCCGCTTTCTCGGCATTGATGGCGCCGAGTTCGCCGCGCTGCTCGCCGCGGCACCCCGGAACCCGCGCATGTCGGTGCTGCAGAGACGGCTCGGCGGCAAGAAGTCGGCGCCCTACGCCGCCGCCAAGGCGATCGCCCAGCGGCTTCCTCCTCCGGTGCTGCGGGTGGCGGCCGGTCTCACCGGCCACCATCGGCGCTACGAGCCCGAGCTCGGTGCGAGGTGGCGAGAGGCGATCCGGGAGGTGGCCCGCGAGGACTCGGCGGCACTTCGCGAACTCTATGATCTGCCGCTCGCCCGGTATGGCTACGCGGCGTAGGTTCGGCCGCGAGCCAGCGATTCGCGAAGACCCGCCGTCCGGCGCCGGTCTCGCGACCGTCGAGCGGACGTAGCGCCCGGTGCGCCGGGCCGGCGCCGGCGTCCTTGACCGCGGGCCGGCGTTCGGCTAACCCGCGCCAGGGGTGGCCCGAGGCCTCAACGTACAATGTTCGACATCCGCTGGATCCGCGACAATCCGGACGCCTTCGATCGCGGCCTGCGCCGCCGCGGACTGGCGCCGGAGTCTGCACGCATCCTCGCCCTCGATCGGGCGCGGCGCGAGGCGCTGGCCGAGGCGCAGGCGATCCAGGCGGAGCGCAACCGGCTGTCCCGCGAGATCGGCCGGTGCAAGCAGCAGGGTGAGGACGCCACCGATCTGCTCGAGGCCGTGTCCCACTCGAAGGGCCGCGAGGCGGCCGCGGGAGAAAGGGCGGGCGCCGCCGAGGCCGAGCTCGAGGCGGCGCTCGCCACCATTCCCAACCTGCCGGCCGACGACGTTCCCGACGGTGCTGACGAAGGCGCCAACGTCGAGATCCGGCGCTGGGGCGAGCCGCCCGATCTGGCGTTTCCGCCGCAGGAGCATTTCCACATCGGCGAACGGCTCGGGATGATGGACTTCGAGCGCGCCGCCCGGCTCTCCGGCTCCCGGTTCGCAGTTCTGACCGGCGCCCTCGCCAAGCTCGAGCGGGCACTGGCCGCGTTCATGCTCGACCTGCATACGGGCGAGTTCGGCTACACCGAGGTGAGCCCGCCGGCGCTGGTCCGGGACGCCGCCCTCTACGGCACCGGCCAGTTGCCGAAGTTCGGAGACGACCTGTTCCGCACCACCGACGGGTTCTGGCTGATCCCGACCGCCGAGGTGCCGCTGACCAACCTCGTCGCCGGAGAGATCCTGGACGAGGAGCGGCTGCCGAAGCGGCTCGCCGCGATGACCTGGTGCTTCCGCTCGGAGGCGGGCGCCGCCGGCAAGGACACCCGCGGCATGATCAGACAGCACCAGTTCACCAAGGTGGAGCTAGTGAGCATCACCCGCGCCGAGGACTCGGACGCCGAGCTCGAGCGGATGACCGGGTGCGCCGAGGCGGTTCTGCAATGCCTGGGCCTTGCCTATCGCGTCGTCGCGCTCTGCACCGGCGACATGGGCTTCGCCGCGCGCAGGACCTACGACATCGAGGTGTGGCTGCCGGGACAGGGGCGCTATCGGGAGATCTCCAGCTGCTCCAACTGCGGCGACTTCCAGGCCCGCCGCATGAACGCCCGCTGTCGCAGGGCGAACGAGAAGGGGACGCGCTTCGTGCATACCCTCAACGGCTCCGGTCTCGCGGTCGGGCGGACGCTCGTCGCCGTCCTGGAGAACGGCCAGCGGGCGGATGGCTCGGTCGCCGTTCCGCATGCACTCAGGCCCTACATGGGCGGGCTCGAGGTGATTTCCGCCGATGATGCATGAGCCGTTCGCCCTGGACACCGCGCGGGTGCTGATCTGCAACGACGACGGAATCTACGCGCCCGGGCTCAGGCTCCTCGAGAAGATCGTGCGTCGCCTGGTTCGCGAGGTCTGGGTGGTCGCCCCGGACTCCGAGCAGAGCGCGGCCAGTCATTCCCTGACCATGCGCCGTCCGCTCTACGTGCGGCGGGTGTCGAGACGTCGCTACAGTGTCGACGGCACGCCGACCGACAGCGTCCTGCTCGCGATCCACAAGGTGATGAAGGACCGCCCGCCCGACCTCGTGCTCTCGGGCATCAACCGCGGCGGCAACCTGGGAGAGGACGCCGCCTACTCCGGCACGGTGGCGGCGGCGATGGAAGGGACCTTGCTGGGATTTCGCTCGGTCGCGCTGAGCATGTACTACCTTGACCGGCAAAGCGTCCGCTGGTCGGTCGCCGAGCGCTGGACCGGCGAGGTGCTGCGGCGCCTCGCGGCGATCCGCTGGCCCGAGTCCGTGCTCATCAACGTCAACTTCCCCGACGTGGCGCCCGAGGCGGTGATCGGCATCGAGGTCACCCGGCAGGGACGGCGCAAGATCGGCGGCGCCATCGCCGAAGGGGTCGATCCGCGCGGCGAACGCTTCTTCTGGATCGGCTACGGCCGCCAGGAGGACCGCGACCGCGAGGGCACCGATCTGGAGGCGGTGTTCCGCGGCGCCATCTCGATCACGCCGCTCACCCGCAACCTGACCGACGAACCGGCGCTGAGGGCGTTGAAGGCGGTCTTCCCGTGAGCCCCGATTCGCGCAAGATCCGGCTGGTCATGGACCTACGCCGCGCCGGCATCTCGGACACCCGGGTGCTGGCGGCGATCGAACGCATTCCGCGCGATCTGTTCGCGCCGGAGGCATTCCTCGACAAGGCCTACGAGAACACCGCACTGCCGATCGGCCGCCACCAGACGATGAGCGCGCCGTTCGTCGTCGCGCTGATGACCCAGGCGCTCGAGGTGAACGAACGAATGAAGGTGCTGGAGGTGGGAACGGGCTCCGGCTATCAGGCGGCGGTGCTCGCCAGGCTCTGCCGCCGGGTCTACACCATCGAGCGGTATCGCGATCTCCTCGATGCGGCGGAGAAGCGATTCGAAGCCCTTCGCATCATGAACATCACCGCCAAGGTGGGCGACGGCACCTTCGGCTGGCCGGAGCAGGCCCCGTTTGAGCGCATCATCGTCACCGCCGCGGCCGGGGACGTTCCGCCGCTGCTTGCGGACCAGCTGGCCCCAGGCGGCATGATGGTCGTCCCCATCGACGACGGGGCCGGCGCGCAAAGGCTGATCCGGGTCCATCGGACGGACGACGAGATCGACACCGAGGACTTGGGGCCGGTGCGGTTCGTGCCGCTGGTGGCGGGCCGCGCGGGAGACGATTGAAGGACGGCTCCGCCTCGACGATAATTCCCTGGCGATGACCTTGCTTGCGCCCGCACCATTGCGAAAGGCGGCGATCCTGTTCGCCGTCGCCGCGCTCTCCGGCTGTGGCTTCGCCGAATGGCCGCCCACGTCCTCAAGGCGGCCGGTGACGCAGCCGCCGCCAGCGGCGGCTTCGCCGGTCCTCATGGGCCAGCCGCAGGCGCGTCCGTCCGATCCGGTGCAGACGGCGGCCCTTCCGCCGCCGCGGTCTCCGACGACGGCCGCCGTGCCACCGTCGCCGCCGGTCCAACCGGGAACGGCGCCGACGGCGGTCGTCGTCGAGTCCGGCGATACCATCTATTCGCTGTCGCGCCGCTACGGCGTGCCGACGCGGGCGATCATCGAGGCCAACGGCCTCGAGCCGCCGTTCCGCCTCACCGTCGGCCAGCGCATCGTGCTGCCGAGGCAGCAGGAGCACGTGGTGGCGGGCGGCGAGACCCTGTTCGACATCGCCGGCACGTACGGCGTCGATCCGTACGTTCTGGCGAGCGCCAACGGGCTGATCGCTCCCTACCGTCTCCGCGACGGGCAGCGCCTGACGGTGCCCGCGCCCGACCCGGCGTCCCGGCCGCCGGTGCAGCAGACAGCGGCGCTTGGATCCTCCCTCGGGCCGCCGCCGGCCCCAGCGCCGGCGGAAGCGACGGGGGACGAGCCGGCGCTGGCGGCCATTCCCCGCATCGTGCCGTCGGAGCCGGTGGCGAAGCCGCCGCCCGTTTCCGGCCGGGGCTTCGTCTGGCCGGTGAAAGGCAAGATCATCTCGGACTTCGGCCCGAAGGCCAAGGGCCGCCGGAACGACGGCGTCAACATTGCCGGCCCCCGCGGCACACCCGTCCGCGCGGCAGAGGGCGGAGTCGTCGCTTACGCCGGCAACGAGCTGCGCGGTTTCGGCAACCTCGTGCTGCTCCGCCATGCAGACGGTTGGGTCACGGCGTATGCCCACAACGACGAACTGCTCGTTCAGCGCGGCGACACCGTCCAGCGCGGGCAGACGATCGCGAAACTGGGAAGCACGGGAAGCGTCACCGAGCCTCAGCTCCACTTCCAGCTGCGGAAGGGCAAGCAGCCGGTGGATCCGGTCAAGTATCTGGCGAGCAGCTGACCCCGGCCGGTGCCGGCTCAGCCATCCAGCCGCTGTCCCAGGCGGCCGGCGAGATCCTGAATGTACTGCCAAGCCACGCGGCCGGACCGGGCGCCCCGGGTGACCGACCATTCGCGCGCCTCGGCCCGAAGCGTGTCGCGCGGGACGTCGAGCTCGTAGAACCGGGCGTAACCCTCAACGATGGCAAAGTAGGTCTCCTGATCGCAGACATGGAAGCCGAGCCAAAGTCCGAAGCGGTCCGAGAGCGACACCTTCTCCTCGACCGCTTCCGCCGGATTGATGGCGGTCGAGCGCTCGTTCTCGATCATGTCGCGGGGCATCAGATGGCGGCGGTTCGACGTGGCGTAGAATACGACGGTCTCCGGGCGGCCCTCGATGCCGCCCTCGAGCACCGCCTTCAGGGACTTGTAGGATGCGTCCCGTCCGTCGAAGGAGAGGTCGTCGCAGAACAGCACGCAGCGACGGGAGGACGCGCGCAGAGCCGAAAGCAGCTTGGGCAGGGTCGGGGTGTCCTCGCGATGGATCTCGATGAGGGCGAGCGCGTGGGGCAGGTCCGCATTGACCCGCGCATGCACGGCCTTGACGAGGGAGCTCTTGCCCGTGCCGCGGGCACCCCACAGGAGCGCGTTGTTGGCCGGAAGGCCGCGGGCGAAGCGGAGCGTGTTGTCGAGGAGTATCTCCCGCTGGCGGTCAATCCCCTGCAGGAGCTCGAGGGCGACGCAGTTGACGCGGGGGACCGCCTCCAGCCGGCTCGCGTCGGCGTGCCAGACGAACGCGTCGGCATCCGCGAGCGCGGCGCCGCGCGGGACCGGCGGCGCCAGCCGTTCGAGCGCGTCCGCGACCCGCCTGAGGACGGGGGTGAGATCCGGCTCGGACATGTGGCAACCCTATCAGCTCCGTGGCGGCCTGTCACAGCGGGGGAGACAAGGCGTTAGCGTTTGCAACCGACGCCCGCGCGGGTATAGTCCCGGCCCTACGGATCATCACCTGGTCGATCGAGGAGATGTCGATGTTCGTTACGCCGGCCTTCGCACAGGAGGCGGGAGGAGGCGCCGGCCCCGACGGCTTGGCAGCGTTTCTGCCCATTATTCTGATCTTCGTCGTCTTCTACTTTCTCCTGATCCGCCCGCAGCAGAAGAAGATGAAGCAGCACAAGGAGATGCTCGCGGGGATCCGGCGCGGCGACAGGGTGGTCACCGGCGGCGGCATCGTCGGCACCGTCACCAAGGTTGTCGACGACAACGAGGTCCAGGTCGAGATCGCCGAGAACATCAGGGTCCGCGTCCAGCGGGCGTTGATCTCCAGCGTTCTTGCCAAGCCGCAGCCGGCCGGCGAAGGAAAGGACTCGGGTGGCGAAAAGGGCGGCTCCGGTGGTGGCGAAGAAAAGGGCGGCGGCTCGATGCTGAAGAAGATCCTGGGCCGCTAGAACAGCCAGCCGTAACCGACCGCCGCAACCGATGATCTATTTCGCGAAATGGAAGATCGCCCTGGTCCTGGCGGTGTGCCTGGCGGGGCTCGCCTTCGCCGCGCCCAACCTGGTGCCCCGTGAGACGGCCGAGTCGCTTCCCGGCTGGCTTCCGAGAAAACAGGTCAATCTCGGCCTCGATCTCCAGGGCGGCTCGCATCTTCTGCTCGAGGTCGATTCCGCCGCCGTCGTCAGGGAGCTCATGGAGTCGGTCGTCGATTCCATTCGCGTCGAGCTGAGACAGGCTCGCATCCGATACACCGGACTGGGTGTCGTCGGGGCCGCCGCCGAGGTGACGATCGCCGAGCCCGAGCGCCTCGACGAGGCCCGGCGCCTGATCGGCGACATCGCCGCCGACAGCACGGTCGAGGTCCGCGAGGATGCGCGCATCGTCGTGGCCCTGACCGAGCAGGCCCTGCGCGAGCGGGAGCGGTCGGCGGTGGCCAAGACGGTCGAGATCATCCGTCGCCGCATCGACCAGACCGGTGTCCGCGAGCCGACCATCGTGCCGCAGGGGGTGGACCGGATCCTCGTCCAGCTTCCGGGCATCGACGATCCGGAGCAGATGAAGCGCATCCTCGGCAAGACGGCGCAGATGTCCTTCCACCTGGTCGACGAGGAGACGCCGCTCAGCGAGGCGCTGGCAGGCCGGGTGCCGCCGGCTTCTCGGCTCCTGCCGCTGGACGAGGAGCGAACCACCTCCGGCCGTGAGCCGATGATCCTGGTCCGCAAGCGCGTCGTGGTCAGCGGCGAGCATCTGATCGATGCCCAGCCGACGTTCGATTCGCAGAGCGGGCTTCCGGTCGTCAACTTCCGCTTCGATACCCTCGGCGCCAAGCTGTTCGGCGATGCCACGAGCAAGAACGTCGGCCGCCGCCTGGCCATCGTCCTCGACAACAGGGTCATCAGCGCGCCGGTGATCCGCGATGCCATCCTCGGCGGCAGCGGCATCATCACCGGCAACTTCACCGTGGGGGAGACCAACGAGCTGGCGCTGCTCCTGCGCGCCGGCGCCCTGCCTGCACCGCTGACCATCCTCGAGGAGCGCACCGTCGGGCCGGAGCTGGGGGCCGACTCGATCGCCGCCGGCGAGGTGGCCGGGGTCGTGGCACTCGTCGTCGTCATCGCATTCATGGTTCTCGCATACGGGCTGTTCGGCCTGATGGCGATCGGGGCGCTGATCATGAATCTGGTCTTGATCCTGGCCGCGCTGTCGGTGCTGCAGGCAACGCTGACGCTGCCCGGCATTGCCGGCATCGTGCTCACCATCGGCATGGCGGTCGACGCCAACGTGCTGGTCTTCGAGCGCATCCGCGAGGAGGTGCGGGGCGGCCGAACACCGATCTCTGCGATCGATGCCGGGTATTCGCGCGCCATGGCCACCATCATCGACGCCAACGTCACGACCCTGATCGCTGCGGTGCTGCTCTACGTGTTCGGATCGGGGCCGGTGCAGGGCTTTGCGGTGACGCTCGCCATCGGCATCTGCACCTCGATGTTCTCTGCCGTCCTGCTGACCCGGCTCGGCGTCGTCACCTGGCTTCTCAAGACGCGCCCGCAGGCGCTGCCGATCTAGGAGGGGTTGATGTTTCGCGGCATCAGTCTGATCCCGCCGGGGACCAAGATCCCGTTCATGAGGCTGAGGTTCGTGTTCTTCAGCCTTTCGGCGATCCTTCTCCTGGTCTCGCTCGGCCTGTTCACGGTCCGCGGCCTCAACTATGGCATCGATTTCGTCGGCGGCATCGTGATCGAGGTGCAGACGCCGGGACCCGCGGACCTCGCCGCCATGCGCAGCCAGCTCGGCCAGCTCGGCCTCGGCGGCGTGGCGCTGCAGGAGTTCGGCGCTCCCGACGAGGTGCTGATCCGCATCCAAAGGCAGGAGGGCGGCGACGAAGCCCAGCAGCAGGCGGTCGAGGCGGTGCGTGCGGCGCTCGGCACTGCCGTCCAATACCGGCGCACCGAGTTCGTCGGCCCCAAGGTCTCCGAAGACCTGTTCTGGAGCGGCGTCTACGCCGTTTCGCTGTCGCTCCTCGCCATGCTGGTCTACATCTGGTTCCGCTTCGAGTGGCAGTTCGGCCTCGGCGCCGTCATCGCTCTCCTCCATGATGTCATCTCCACAATCGGGCTGTTCTCCCTGCTCTCGCTCGAGTTCAATCTCTCAACGGTTGCCGCCGTGTTGATGATCGCCGGCTACTCCATCAACGACACCGTCGTCGTCTACGACCGCGTGCGCGAGGACCTGCGCAAGTACAAGACCATGGACCTGCCGCGGCTGTTCGACATCGCCATCAACGGCACGCTGTCGCGCACAACCCTGACCAGCTTTACGACCCTGCTCGCGCTGTTCGCGCTCTATCTCCTCGGTGGCGAGGTGATTCGGGGGTTCAGCCTGGCCATGATCTGGGGTATCCTCGTCGGCACGTACTCGTCGATCTGCGTCGCCGTGCCGCTGCTGCTTTATTTGGGCGTACGGCGCGGCCCGAGCACGGCCGAGGCGGTTGCGGAGACCGCAACGAAGTGAGGAATGCAGGGCGTTGTCCGGCCTCGACGCCACGCCACCGACCCGGCCGTCGGGCCTCCAGGTGATCCAGGCCTACGGCAACGGCGGCTTTCGCATCGCAGGCGAGCGGCACCGCGGATCCTGCCTCGTCTTCCGCGAGCGCACGCGAGCGTGGGGTGTCGGCCGCGCCGAGGACATCAGCGTCGAGTCGCTGGGTGGCATGGTCGCCACCGAGGAGGGGGTTCGCATCCTGCTCGTCGGCTGCGGCCGGCGCTTCTCGCCGCCGCCGAAGCCGATCGTCGAGGCGCTTCGAGCGCACGGCATCAACGTCGAGTGGATGGACACGGGCGCCGCGTGCCGCACCTTCAACGTGCTGTTGGGCGAAGACCGCGAGGTCGCCGCCGCCCTGATCGCCGTCGATTGACAGAGGGCGGCGCGCGTGCACCGTCGCGGCCGATTGCGGCCGCAAGGCCGGGCGTCACGGCCGGGAGGCGCACCAGGATGCACGCACGGACCCATGGTTGATGCGGAACCACTGGAGCGCCGCAAGAGCGGTGATGTTGACGAACCGCCCCTCGTCCAGCCAGCGAAAGGCCTCGTCTGCGGCAACCGTCAGCACGCGGATGTCCTCGTGCTCGTGATCGATGCCGTGAATACCCCCGGCCTCCGAGGCATCGACCCGGCCGCAGTAGATCCTCACGGACTCGGTCAGCGCTCCGGGGCTGGCGAACACGTGGCACACCGGGATCAGCTCGGACACGTGGCAGCCGGCCTCCTCCCGGGTCTCGCGGCGGGCGACGTCCTCGGGGCTTTCGCCCTCGTCGATGATGCCGGCGACGATTTCCAGGAGCCAGGGCGAAAGGTCGGCGGAAAACCAGGGCGACGTCAGCGCCGCGGCCAGCGGGCCGATGCGGAACTGCTCGATCAGCACCAGGCGATCGAGGACGGGGTCGTAGGGGATAACGGCGACGGCATGGCCACGCTCGAACACCTCCCGAACCAGGGGCGGGCTCCAGCCACCTTCGAACAGACGGTGGCGGAGGCGATAGCGGTCGACCTTGAAGCAGCCGCGGAAGACCGTTTCCCGGTGGCCGATCTCGACGTCGTTGCGTTCCATGGGCTTTCTCCCGCTGTCTGCCGTGGCGGTGTTTTCCCAGAACCGGCGCGGCCGTGCAATCGGGCTGCCGGCCGCCATCGTTGCGCCCCAACCGTGCGCTTGAGTCCTCGCTGCGGCATGGGCTGCGGAGGTGCGGGCAGCTTGTGGACCTGACGCCAGCTCTCCGCCCCGAAGCGCCTTCGGCACCGGAATCTCGAGGGATACTAGGCCGTTGACCCGTTTTCTTGTCGTCGTCTTGCTGCCGGTCCTGATCGTTCTGGCTTCGCCGACCGGTGCGGCGGGCGCCAGTCGCACGGACGCGGAGGCCTTCATTCAGGGCCTCGCCGACAAGGTGGTCGCGGCGTTGACGGCGCCGGACACCACCCGTGACCAGCGCGAGACGCGCTTTCGCGCGCTCTTGAACGAGCATTTCGCCGTCGGCGACATCGGACGCTTCGTGCTGGGCCGCCACTGGCGGGCGCTCTCCCCTAACGAGCGGGACGAGTATCTCCGGCTTTTCGAGGAGATGATCGTTGCCACCTACCTCGATCGGTTCGACCGCTACTCGGGCGAGACGCTGAGCGTGATCAGGAGCGTCGCCGCCGATCCACCGGGCGACGTCATCGTCCACTCCGAGATCCGACGTGCCCAGGGTGGAGAACCCCTCGCGGTCGGCTGGCGCGTGCGGGGCTATGGCGACCGCCTCAAGATCGTCGACGTGATCATCGCCGGCGTCGGCATGAGCGAGACGCAGCGCTCCGAGTTCGGCTCCGTAATGCGACGGCATGGCGGCAGGGTCGACGGCCTGTTCGAGGAGATGCGTCGGTTCATCGAAAACCGGCTTTGACATGCCGGGAGCCGGGTCGTACGGATTCCGGCCATGACCGCCTGTGCTCCGGCCGCCGTCGAAACCCCCTCCGGCAAGGACGAGGCCTACGAGAACTTCCCCGTGGGCTCGTGGCTGCTTCCCGCCGCGCTGCGTCCGCCGGTGGCGATGTTCTATGCCTTCGCCCGAGCCATCGACGACATCGCCGACTGTCCCGACCTCGAGCCGGAGGTGAAGGTCGCACGCCTCGACGGCTTCGAGCGCGCGCTCGACGGGCGGCTCGATGATCCGGCCTACGCCAAGGCCCATGCCATGCGGCGGGTGCTGGACGAGAGGGGGATCACCCCGCAGCACTGCCGCGATCTCATCGCCGCCTTCAAGCAGGACGCAGTGAAGCGGCGCTACCGCGACTGGGCGGATCTCGTCTCATACTGCATGCTGTCGGCGGCGCCGGTCGGGCGGTACCTGATCGACCTGCACGGGGGGTCGCGGCACGGCTACGCGCCCTCGGATGCCTTGTGCAACGCCCTGCAGATCATCAATCATCTGCAGGACTGCAAGGACGACTATCGGTTGCTCGATCGGGTCTACCTGCCGATGGACTGGCTCGAGGAGGCCGGCGCACCGGTCGAGGCCCTTGACGCGACCGAGACCTCGGCACCGCTGCGCCGGGCCATCGACCGCTGCCTCGACGGTGTCGAGGAGCTCCTCGAGGCAGCGCACCGTCTTCCCGGCGGTCTCACGAGCCGGCGCCTCGCCATGGAGGCCGCGGCGATCCTCGACATCGCGCGAACGCTGACGGCGCGCCTGCGCCGCGGCGATCCGCTGGCGCGGCGCATCGAGCTGTCGAAGGCCGAGTACATGCTCTGCTGTTCCCGGGGCGCGGCCGCGGCCCTGTTCTAGAGGTGCCGTCATGACGGTGGTCGCCCTGCTCGCCCTCTCGTCATGCTGTGTCTGGGCCTACCTGGTGCTGTTCAGGGGCGGCTTCTGGCGATCCGATCAGAGGCTCCCCGAGCGGCCAACTGAAAGGGCGGACTGGCCTCGCGTCACCGCCGTGATCCCGGCGCGCAACGAGGCGGAGACGATCGCACGGACGGTGCGGTCTCTGCTCTGCCAGGACTACGCGGGGCCGCTCTCCATCGTCGTCGTCGACGATCACAGCGACGACGGCACGGCGGAGCGGGCGAGGGCGGCAGCTCAGGACTCGCCACGCGTGGAGATCGTCCGCGGCCGGCCGCTGCCGGCGGGGTGGACCGGCAAGCTGTGGGCGGTGTGCCAGGGCATCGAGTTCGCCGATCGCACCTGGCCCGGGGCGCGCTTTCTGCTGCTGACCGATGCCGACATCGAGCACGAGCCGGATACCCTGCGGCGGCTCGTCGACCGGGCCGAGCGCGACGGCCGCGACCTCGTCTCGCTGATGGTCCTGCTCGAGTGCCGGCGGTTCTGGGAGCGGCTCCTCGTTCCCGCATTCGTGTTCTTCTTCCAGAAGCTCTATCCGTTCGCGTGGGTCAACGATGCCGCCCGCAGACAGGCGGCCGCCGGCGGCGGATGCATGCTTGTGCGAAGAGAGGCGTTGCGGCGGGCGGGGGACATCGGGATCGTGCGGGGTGCGCTGATCGACGACTGCGCGCTCGCCGGACGGATCAAGGACCAGGGGTCGATCTGGCTCGGCCTGAGCGACGGCACGCGGAGCCTTCGGGCGTACTCAAGGCTCGGGCAATTCTGGCAGATGGTGGCGCGCACCGCCTATACCCAGCTCGACCATTCGCCGCTGCGGCTGGCGGGAACCGTGCTCGGCATGGCTCTCGTCTATGCCGTCCCACCGGCGAGCGCGGCCTGGGGCTTGGCGACCGCGGACCCGCTTGCCGCCGTCGCCGGCGCGCTGGCCTGGCTGACGATGGCGACGATGATGGGACCCACCCTCGCGCTCTATCGGCTGTCGCCGGCATGGGGTGCGGCTTTGCCTCTGGCGGCGTTTCTGTTTACCCTGATGACCGTGGACTCGGCCCGTCGCCATTGGCGGGGCCAAGGGGGGCGGTGGAAGGGCCGGACCTACGGCGGTCATCCCTCGCGAATCACCTGAGAACCGCCGGGCCGTCTGACGGGAAGGGGCACGCGCTTGTGAGGGATCGACACGACGCGGTTTCGCAGCGGGAGGACGAGGCGCACGTCGATACCGTCGTCCGGGCGTCGGGAACGTCGTTCTACTGGGCGATCCGCATGCTGCCGGACGAAAAGCGGCGTGCCATGTTCGCCGTCTACGCCTTCTGCCGGGAGGTCGATGACATCGCCGACGAACCGGGATCGGTGACCGCCAAGCTCGCGGCGCTTCGCGGCTGGCGGGAGGAGATCGACAGGGTCTTCGCGGGCGAACCGCGGCGGGCACTGTCCCGCGCCCTCGTCGAGCCGGTCCGTCGCTTCCGGCTGAGACGGGAGGACTTCATAGCCGTCATCGACGGCATGGAAATGGATGCCGCAGCCCGCGTCCGGATCTGCGACCTGGCCGAGCTCGCCCTCTATTGCGATCGGGTCGCGTGCGCGGTCGGACGCCTCTCCGTTCGTGTCTTCGGCGCCGATGACGGCACCGGCGATCGCCTCGCCAGTGCGCTTGGCACGGCGTTGCAGCTGACCAACATCCTCCGCGACCTCAAGGAGGACGCGAGGCGCGACCGCCTGTACCTGCCGGCGGACCTGCTCCTCGAGAGCGGCATCGACGACACCGAGGAGGCCGAGGCCGTGCTCGCCCGGGCGGAGAGCGCCACGGTCTGCCGGCGGCTTGCGGAGATGGCGCAGAGCCAGTTCACCGAGGCATCCCGTCTGGTCGCGGCCTGCAATCCGCGCCAGGTCCGCCCTGCCGCGATCATGATGGAGGTCTACCGCCGCACGCTGCAGCGTCTGATGGCGCGGGGCTGGAGCCGCTGGGACGAGCCGGTCTCGGTGCCGTCGTGGGAGAGGCTGTGGGTTGCCTTCCGCTTCGGGGTGATCTAGGCGGATGCGGGTCGGCCGCGTGCATGTCGTCGGCGCGGGTCTGTCCGGACTGTCCGCCGCGCTGTGGCTCGCCAGGGCCGGGATCGAGGTGGTGCTCCACGAGAGCGCCGGGCACGCCGGCGGGCGGTGCCGCTCGTTCGACGATCCGGCGCTCGAGCGCCGGATCGACAACGGCAACCACCTCGTGCTCGGCGGCAATCGGGAGGTTCATGCCTATCTGGCCGCGGTCGGCGGCCTCGACGGGCTGACCGGTCCCGAGCGCGCGGAGTTCCCGTTCATCGACGTCGCCACCGGCGAGCGCTGGACCGTCCGCCCGGGCCGCGGCCCCGTGCCATGGTGGATCCTCCTCCCTTCGCGGCGCGTTCCCGGAAGCCGTCCCGGGGAGTATCTCAAGGCTCTCCGACTCGCCTTCTGCCGGCGCGAGGCGACGGTCGGGGAGTGCCTCGCAGGCACCGGCGTCCTGTTTCGGCGCTTCTGGGAACCGCTCACCGTCGCAGCATTGAACGCACGGCCCGAGGAAGCCGCCGCGGCCCTGCTGTGGCCGGTCGTCCGCGAGACCTTCGGCCGGGGCGAAGCCTCATGCCGGCCTCGCATCGCACGGGTCGGCCTGAGCGAATGCTTCGTCGAGCCGGCGCTGGCGGCTCTCGGGCATGCCGGAGCGGTCGTCCGTCTGCACAGGCGCCTTCAGGAGATCCGCTTCGCCGATGACGGGGTCCAGGGAATCGCCTTCGCCGACGGCGAGACGACGTTGCTCGATCGCCGGGATGCGCTCGTTTTGGCCGTCTCTCCGGTCGCGGCGGCGGGGCTGGTCCCCGACCTGCAGGTGCCGAGGGGACACCGCGCCATCGTCAACGCGCATTTCCGTCTCGCCGCGCCGACGCCGGCGGCGGCGGTCATCGGCGTCGTCGGCGGTCTCAGCCAGTGGATCTTCGTCCGCGGCGATGTCGCGTCGGTGACGGTGAGCGCCGGCGACGCCGTCCTCGACGAGCCCGCCGAGGCTCTGGCGCGCCGCATGTGGCCGGAGGTGCGCCTCGCGCTCGGGCTCGACGGCATCCCGCGTCCGCCGTTCCGCATCGTCAAGGAACGGCGGGCGACGTTCGCGCAGATCCCGGACAACCTCAGCCGCCGGCCGCCTGCCCGGACACGCTGGCGGAACCTCGTGCTGGCCGGAGACTGGACCGATACCGGCCTGCCGGCGACCATCGAAGGCAGCCTGCGCTCCGGGCGAACCGCCGCGGCCGCCATTCTCGCATCTGCAGCAAGCACTTGACAAGCAGGTGTGGTTCGGCGCAACAAGCGCGGTCGACGCCGTGCGGCCCGGCGACGGCCGGGAAAGGTGCAGTCAAACGGTGTGCCGGCGAAGGGACGAGGGATGTTCGAAGGCGCAAGCGAAACCCTGTCTGCGCCATGCTTAGGCAGCGAGCAACGAAGCCCCCTCGATGCGACCATCGAGGAAGCGGCGGCGTGGCTTGCGGATCGACAGGCCCCGGACGGTCACTGGGTGTTCGAGCTCGAGGCCGATGCGACGATCCCCTCCGAGTACATCCTGCTCAACCATTACCTCGGCCGGGTCGACGATGTCGTGGAGCAGAAGCTTGCCGCCTATCTCCGCAGACGGCAGGGGAGCCACGGCGGCTGGCCCTTGTTTCACGACGGCGACTTCGACATCAGCGCGACGGTGAAGGCGTACTTTGCGCTGAAGCTCGTCGGCGACGATGTCGATGCCCCTCACATGCGGAAGGCGCGGGAGGCCGTGCTCGCTCACGGCGGCGCTGCCAAGTGCAACGTATTCACCCGCATCACGCTCGCGCTGTTCTGGCAGGTGCCCTGGCGGGCGGCGCCCCTGATGCGCGTCGAGGCGGTGCTGCTGCCGAAATGGGCGCCGTTCCACACCTCGAAGGTGTCGTACTGGTCGCGAACGGTGATGGTGCCGCTGCTGGTGCTGGCCGCGCTCAAGCCTAGGGCGCGGAACCCGCGCGGAGTCGGCATCGCGGAGCTGTTCCTCGTGCCGCCGGAGGAGGACGAGACCTATCTCGTCAATCCGACGGGACACGCGATCGGAGACATCCTGCTTCGCCTCGATCGGATCGGGCGAGCGGTCGAATCCCTGTTTCCCAAGTTTCTGGAACGCAGGGCCATCGACAAGGCGATGGCGTTCGTCCGCGAGCGGCTGAACGGCGAGGACGGGCTCGGAGGCATTTTCCCGGCCATGGCCAACGTGCTGATGGCTTTCGATGCCTTGGGCTATCCCCACGATCACCCGGACTTCCTCACGGCACGCAAAGCGATCGACCGGCTGCTCGTGTTCCACAACGGCGAGGGCTACTGCCAGCCCTGCCTGTCACCGGTGTGGGACACCTGTCTTGCGCTCCACAGTCTGCTCGAGACAGGCCTGGAAAAGGAGGACGACATCATCCGCCGAGCTGCCGACTGGCTGTGCGACCGCCAAGTCCTGGAGGTCAAGGGCGACTGGACGGCGAACCGCGGTGCCGTCGCTCCCGGCGGATGGGCTTTCCAGTATTGCAACGATTACTATCCCGATGTCGACGACACGGCCGTCGTCGTCATGGCGCTCCACCGCGCGGCAGTCGACGACCGGAGCGAGCCGATTCGCCGCGGCGCGGAGTGGGTGCTCGGCATGCAGAGCAGAAACGGCGGCTGGGGGGCCTTCGACGCCGACAACGAGTACTACGTTCTTGAGCACATGCCCTTCGCCGATCACGGCGCGCTTCTCGACCCGCCAAGCGCGGATGTGACCGCGAGGTGCCTCGGAATGCTGGCTCAACTCGGCCACGGGCGAGCGGATCCCGCGGTCCGGCGCGCGCTCGCGTTTCTGAAGGAGCAACAGGAGGAGGACGGCTCGTGGTTCGGGCGGTGGGGAACCAACTACATCTATGGCACCTGGTCGGTGCTGTCCGCCCTCAACGCCGTCGGCGAGGACATGGAGGCGCCGTACGTGCGCAGGGCGGTGGCCTGGCTGAAATCGCGGCAGCGTGCGGACGGCGGCTGGGGAGAGGACTGCGCCAGCTACTGGCCGGACCGGCGGCATGAAACGAAGGCGAGCACGCCGTCGCAGACCTCGTGGGCGCTGCTGGCACTGATGGCCGCTGGCGAGGTCGACAGCGAGGCCGTGGAACGCGGCATCGCGTTCCTTCTCGCCGCACCCCGCGAGGGCGGCAGGTGGCGGGAGGAGTACTACAACGCCGTCGGCTTTCCGCGCGTGTTCTACCTCCTCTATCACGGATATCCGGCCTATTTCCCGCTGTGGGCGCTGGCACGCTACCGCAACCTCCGACGGAGCAACGCAAAGACCACGATGTACGGGATCTGAGTGCCGCTGATCGGCATCGTCACCGGGCTTGCGGACGAAGCCGACGGCCTCGGGTTGCGGGATGCCGCGGGCGCGGCCAGGGTTCTTTGCGCCGGCGCCGACAGCCGTCGGGCGGAGCAGGCGGCCCGACGGCTGCTGGCCGACGGCTGTGCAGCGCTCATCAGCTTCGGCGTCGCCGGCGGTCTCGACCCCGCTCTCGAACCGGGAACGGTGATCGTCGCACCTTCGGTGATAGCACCCGACGGCGCTCGTTTCGCCCTCGATGGCGACTGGCGTGATCGACTGATCGCGGACCTCTCCGGCGTCGTAGCCGTCGCGGCGCGGGACGTCGCCGGTCGTGACCGGCCCGTCGTCGGTGTGGCGGAGAAGCGGGCGCTCCACGTCACCACCGGCGCCGGCGCCGTCGACATGGAAAGCCACGCCGTCGCACGCAGCGCGGCCGCAGCCGGGGCACGATGCCTTGTGCTGCGCGCGGTCGCCGATCCGTCCTGGCGGTCGCTTCCGGCTTGGCTTCCGTCGGCGGTCGGCGAGGACGGCCGGACGCGGCCGGGCAGGGTGGTCATCGGACTTGCCCGCCGACCCTGGTCGCTCGCCGCCGTCGTCCGCGCGGGAGGCGACTACCGGCAAGCGCTCGCGGCCTTAAGCCGCGTCGCTTTGCACGCGGGCCCGCTGTTCCAGTTCGACGCTTAGCCGGCTAACGAGCCCGTCGAAGACGAACTCGGCGGGCCGCTGGTGCTCAAGGGAGATCTCCGGAGCGAAGGGGCCGTCGGTGCGCGGGCCCCGGAGTGCCACCTTGAGCGCCTTCAACGGGTGAGTGACGGTGTCGGTGACCGCGGTCGGCTCGAAGCCGCAATGGACCATGCAGTCGGCGCACTTCTCGTAGTTGCCGGTGCCGTAGCGGTGCCACTCCGTCTCCTCCATCAACTCCCGGAAGCTCGCCGCATAGCCCTCTGCCAGGAGATAGCACGGCCGCTGCCAGCCGAAGATGTTGCGTGTGGGATTGCCCCAGGGCGTGCAGCGGTAATTCTGGTTGCCGGCGAGGAAGTCGAGGAACAGCGACGACTGGCTGAACCGCCACTTGTTCCGGCCGCGCCGCTTGAAGATCTCGCGGAACAGCTGCTTGGTCTTGGCCCGGTTAAGGAAGTGCTCCTGGTCGGGCGCGCGCTCGTAGGCGTAGCCGGGGGAGACGGTGATTCCCTCGACATCCAGCTCGCGGGTGCAGAAATCGAAAAACACCGCAACCTCGTCCGCGGCCATCTGGTCGAACAGCGTGCAGTTGACGTTCACGCGGAAGCCGAGCGAGCGGGCCTTCCGGATCGCCGCCACGGCGCGCCTGAACGTGCCGGGCTGGTTGACGGCCCGGTCATGGTGCTCCTCGAGGCCGTCGAGATGCACCGAGAAGGTGAGATAGGGGCTCGGTTGGAAGAGATGCAGCCTCTTCTCGAGGAGAAGCCCGTTCGTGCACAGATAGACGAACTTCTTGCGGGCGACGATGCCCTCGACGATATCGCCGATCTCCTTGTGCAGGAGCGGCTCGCCGCCGGGGATCGACACCACCGGTGCGCCGCACTCGTCGACCGCGCTCAGGCATTCGGCGACGGTGAGCCGCCTGTTGAGGATCGGCTCGTCGTAGTCGATCTTGCCGCAGCCGGGACAGGCGAGGTTGCAGCGGAACAGCGGCTCCAACATCAGGACGAGAGGATAGCGATCCACGCCCCTCAGCTTCTTGCCGAGAATGTAGGCGCCGACGCGCACCTGTTGAATCAGAGGGATTCCCACGGAACAAACCTTTCGCTGAACCTACGATGCCTCGGCATGGTCGAGGAGCTGACGGGGGAGCTTGAACTGCATGTGCTCGTCGACGCCCCGGATCTCCTCGACCCTAACCTCGCCGAAGTCGGCAAGACGGTCGATGAGGCCCTGAACCAGCGCCTCGGGCGCCGAGGCGCCGGCAGTGACGCCGACGGCGCCGACATTCTCGAGCCACGCGGGGTCGAGCGCGGTCGCATCGTCGACAAGATAGCTGGGGACGCCGAGCTGCTCCCCGATTTCCCGCAGGCGGTTCGAATTCGAGCTGTTGCGTGCGCCGACGACGAGGAGCAGGTCGACCTGCTCGGAGACATGGCGCACCGCTTGCTGGCGGTTCTGCGTCGCGTAGCAGATGTCCCGGACGTCGGGACCGACGATCGTTGGAAACCGGGCGCGCAAAGCCGCAATCACATCCCTGGTGTCGTCGACACTGAGCGTTGTCTGGGTGACGTAGGCGAGGCGTTCCGGGTTTTCCACCCGGAGCCCTGCCACGTCGGCGACGGTCGAGACGAGATGCACGCCGCCGGGTATGCGGCCGCGAGTGCCTTCCACCTCCGGATGACCGGCGTGGCCGATGAGGATCACCTGGCGATCGCGGCGCGCGTGGTTGCGACCCTCCTTGTGGACCTTGGACACGAGGGGGCAGGTGGCGTCGATGACCGGGAGCTTGCGGTCCTCGGCCTCGCGCTCTACGGCCTCGGAGACGCCGTGGGCGCTGAACACGGTCACGGCGCCGTCGGGGATCTCCTCCAGTTCCTCGACGAACACCGCGCCCTTGGCGCGCAGCGACTCGACGACATGCTTGTTGTGGACGATCTCGTGTCGGACGTAGACGGGCGGGCCGTAGCGCTCGAGCGCCCGCTCGACGATCTCGATCGCGCGTTCGACTCCTGCGCAAAAGCCCCGCGGCTTGGCGAGCACGACACGAAGAGTGCGCTGGCCCATGGTCTCGCTCTTCCCGTTCGACACGGCGCGGGCGGCCGGCCGTCGCCACCATAGGGGGCTTTTCGTCGTCGTGAAAGAGAAGAGTAACCCTTTAAATTCTTGGGGATTCCGACCCGGCAGCCGGTCTCTCAACGGCGATCGGAGAGCCATCCTCGGCACACCCTGACGGAACCGCGGGCTTTTGCCGCGACGTGCGGTGTGGTATTCGACCTCTCCCGCCCGAATCTCGTGGAGACGAGAGAGCGACCGCTCGCCACCGATGACCGTTCTTGTCACAGGAGCAACCGGCTTCGTCGGCGCGGCCGTTGCGCGCCACCTCTGCCGGGCCGGCCGTCGCGTCCGGGTCCTCGTGCGGGCGTCTTCGCGGCGCACCAATCTAGAGGGACTGGAGGTGGAAACAGTCACCGGCGACCTCGCCGATCCGACCTCCCTCGCCGAAGCCGTCGCCGGCTGCGACGCCCTGTTCCACGTCGCCGCCGACTATCGGCTCTGGGTGCCCGATGCCGAAGCCATGTTCGCGGTCAACGTCGAGGGGACGAGACGGCTGATGCTGGCGGCGCTCGACGCCGGCATGAAGCGGATCGTCTACACCAGCAGCGTCGCCACGCTCGGCCTCCGCCCGGATGGCGAGGCCGACGAAACCACCCCGGTCGGCTACCAGGACATGATCGGGCCTTACAAGCAGTCCAAATACCTCGCCGAGGCCGAGGTGCGGCGCTTGGTTCACGAGCGGGACCTGCCCGCCGTCATCGTTAATCCATCGACTCCGGTCGGCGCGGGCGACGTGCGGCCGACACCGACCGGGCGCATGATCATCGAGGCGGCGCGCGGGCGCATGCCGGTCTACGTCGATACCGGACTCAACATCGTCCACGTCGACGACGTCGCCCAAGGGCACCTCCTCGCCTTCGACAAGGGCAGGACCGGCGAGCGCTACATCCTGGGCGGCGACAACCTCGGCCTGGGCGAGATCCTCGCCATCATCGCCGGGTTCACCGAGCGCAGGCCGCCACGCACGAAAATCACGCCGTCGGCGGTGATGCCGGTGGCGATCCTCTCCGAGATCTGGTGCCGCCTCGTCGGCGGCGAGCCGTTCGCGACGGTCGACGGCATCCGCATGGCGCGCAAGCGCATGTTCTTCACCAGCGCGAAGGCGCGGACGGAGCTCGGCTACGCGTCCCGGCCGGCGGCGGCGGCCCTCGGCGATGCCGTCGCCTGGTTCCGCAGCCACGGCTATCTGGCGAGAGGCGGGGAGAAGCACCAGGCCGACCCGCAGCCGGAGGGCCGGGGAGTGTCGGCCGGCCGACGGGCGCGTACCCGCGCGGCGCCCGATTAGCGCCTTGCGTGCGGGTGCCGGTGGAAGCGTCGTCATCGGCGGTCTGTTCGGGATCCTCGTGAACGATCGATGACCTTGAGCGGCGCAAGCCACAGGGAGGCGACAATGTCGGCAAGCGAGGGCGGTGGCGACAAGTGCTGGATCGGCTTCGATCTCGGAGGCACCAAGATGCTGGCCGTGGTGTTCGATCCCGCGTTCAAGGCGCTCGCGCGCGTGCGGAAGAGGAGCAGGACGCAGAAGGGCTCCCGTGGCGGCGTCGAGCGGATCGTCGGCCTCATCGAGGATGCCTTGAGCGAAGCCCGGATCGCTCCGTCCGACCTCGGCGGCATCGGCATCGGCTGCCCGGGACCTCTCGATCTCGACGCCGGCGTGGTCCTCGAGATGCCGAACCTCGGCTGGAAGAACGCGGCGCTGAAGACGGAGCTGGAGAAGGTCTTTCCGTGCGGCGTGGTCGTCGTCAACGATGCCGATGCCGGTCTCTACGGCGAATACCGGCTGGGCGCGGCGCGCGACGTGAGGTGCGCGGTCGGCGTGTTCGCCGGTACCGGCATCGGCGGTGCCGCCGTGAACCAGGGCGAGATCATCCGTGGTCGCTCTGGCTCCTGCATGGAGATCGGGCACCTGCCGGTGATGCGGGACGGCCCGCTTTGCGGATGCGGGCGGCGCGGCTGTCTCGAGGCGGTGGCAGGGCGGCTCGCCGTCTCCGCCGCCGCTGCTTCTGCGGCCTTTCGCGGTGAGGCACCCCATCTTCTCCGCCTCGCCGGCACCGATGTGCAGGCCATCCGAAGCCGGGCTCTCGCCGAGGCGATCGCCGCCGGCGACACGGTCGTCGAGGCGATCGTTCGCGAAGCGGCCCGCAGCGTCGGCTGGGCGATGGCCGGCGTGGTCAATCTTCTCGCTCCCGACATCGTCGTGCTCGGCGGCGGCATGGTCGAGAACATGCCCGAGCTGTGGAAGGAGGAGGCGGAGTCCCAGATCAGGGCGCGCGTCATGCCGTCGTTCGAGGGCACGTTCGAGGTGGCGGTCGCCGCTCTCGCCGGTGATGCCGCCGTCATCGGAGCCGCGGCCTGGGCGAGGAAGACCCTCCTGGCCGGCGTTCATTGATGGGGCGCCCGGGCCTTGGTCTCCGGGAGCTGCTCTTCCGCGGCCGGCGTCAGCCGTTTCGGCCTGCGATGGCCATCAGCGCCGGCAGCACGATCAGGGTGCAGACGAGGGTGAGCACGATGGCTACGGTCAGAAGGATGCCCATTCCCGCCGTGCCGGGGTGATGCGACAGCGCCAGGCTGCCGAACGAGGCGATGGTGGTCAGCGAGGTGTAGAGCACGGCTCTCGGCGTGCTCGTCGTCATCGCCTTGGCGTCTCCGCCCTCCTTTCCCTCGCGGATGACGAGGTGGAGGCTGCCGGCGACGCCAAGACCGAACAAGAGCGGAAGCACGATGACGTTGGCGAAATTGAAGGGGATGCCGATCAGCAGCGAGGCCGCCACCGTCAGCAGCGCAGCCAGCATCAGCGGCGCGAAGACGATGAGGACATCTCGCGGTCTTTTCAGCAGCACCAGCAACAGGAGGGCGATCGCGACCACGGCCACGGCGGCAGCCTCGATGAGCGCCCGTACCACCGCCTGTCCGGCCGCATGGACGACCACCGGCGTTCCGGTCGCCTCGGGGACGACGGTCTGGACCGTCTCGACGAACCGTGCCAGCGCGGCGTCGTCCCCGTGCACGTGCTCCCGGGGATAGATCTCGAGCCGGGCGCGACCGTCGGCGGCGATCCAGCGGGCGGTGAGCTCCTCGGGGAGGCTCGCGAGCGTAACCGGCTCCGCCGTGAGCGACAGGCGCAGGGACTCGAGCTCGCCGGGCAAGCCCGAGAGCAGCCGGACCGCGAGATCCCGCAGGGCCTCGGGCACCTGGATCCTCTGTCTCATCACGGAGGCGAGCGCCACCCGCAGCCTTTCCGCCGCCGCGGCCGTCTCCCCTCCGGAGGCGGCAAGCCGCCGCAGGCTGTCCTGCAGGCGGCGGAAGGCGCGAACGGTCTCGGCCTCCGTCGGCGGCGGCTGCCGAGGTGCGGTCAGCGACGGCTCGAGGACCAGCGCCAGCGACGCGATGATGTCGAGCTTCTCCTCCTGATCGTCCGGGACGAAGCTTGCGAGCGTCCGCACGCTGTGGACGACATCCAGATCGTCGATCCTTCGAGAAAAGGATTCGGCATCGTGCAGGTCCCTGGCGAGGACGGTGATGGCATAGGCGGTCGTGGGATCCTCGGTCATCACGGCGAGCAGCGTCGAGACCGACTCGCTGTCCCGGTCCTTGAGGTTGATCGGATCGAAATCGAACCGCGCCATCGGCGCCGCTGCCAGTGCCAGAAGCCCCAGCGCCAGAGACGACCAGAGGATCGAGCGGCGATGATCGCGAACCCAGGCGGCAAACGCCGCCTGGCGGGAGATCTCCCAGGGCACCTCTCTGCGAAGCCTGGGCCTGAGCACGGTCATCACCGCCGGAAGCACCGTGAAGGTGACGACGAGGGCGATCACCATGCCGGCTCCGGCGATCAGGCCGAGCTCTGCGAGACCGACGTAATCGGTCGGCAGGAAGGAGAAGAAGCCGATGGCAGCTGCGATCGCGCTCAGGGTCAGCGCCCCGGCGACGCTGCGCACCGACGACCGCAGCGCCGCGGCGTGGCCGTCGAGGAACTCCCGGGTCTCCCGATAGCGAAGCACGTAATGGATGCTGAAGTCGGCACCGAGGCCTATGAACAGGACGGCGAACGCCAGCGAGATCAGATTCAGCGCGCCGATCGCCGCAACCGCGAAGGCGGCCGTCCAGATCAACCCGACGATGAGCGTGATCAGCGACGCCAGGAGCAGACGGGGGGACCGATAGCACAAGAGGAGCAAGGTGATGACGAGGACGAGCGACACCGTGCCGGCGGCACCGATGCCGATGGTCACGCTCTGAAGCTCGTCGTCATTGAGGGCGATGGTGCCGGTCAGACGGACGCGGACGCCATCGCCGGCGTCGGGCGCGATCGCCGCGCCCAACGAGCGAAGGGCGGATATCGCGGCTCCGGCCGGACGAAAGGATCCGAAGTCCAGGACCGGCTGCACGAGGAAGACGCGGCGATAGACCGAGGCGGCCTCGTCGCCCGTCATCAGCCGCCGCCAGGATAGCCGCTGCCGCTCGCCGCGCACCTGTGCTTCGGCAACCTCCGTGATGGCGTCGAACACCGGGGTGATCGCGAATCCGGCGCCGTCCTTGTCTTCGAGTGCATGATCTGCTGCGAGGTCCAGCAACTCGAACAGGCCGCGAAGGCTCGGATCGCGCGACAGTGCGCCGAGAAAGGGCTGCGCCTCCGCCAGCCGGTCGCCCATCTCGTAGAGCTCCTCGGAACCGAGGAAAAGGAGGCCGTTCCGGCGGAAGAACGGGCTGCCCGCGAGGTCGTGGACGCTGCGAAAGAGGTCCGGCCGCCGGCGCAGGTGCTCGGTCAGCGCACGGGCCTTCTCGTCGGCGAGGTCGGGCGTCGGGCCTTCGACCACGACGGCGATCGTGTCGACGTCGAGGGGAAACGCCTCGTCCAGCTCCTTCTCAAGCTGCTGGAAGGGAAGATCCGGCGACAGCATGTCGGCCGTCGAGGTGTTGATGGCGAAGTTGCCCGCCACGTACGCGAGACTGAGACCGGTGAGCCCGACGCAGACCACAAGGACCGCCACGGCAAAGCGCTGAACCAGGTCTGTCCAGCGGACGAGCAGTCGGCGGGACCAGGCAAGTCGGATTATCATCGTGACGCGTTCGAGCGCGGGGTGTTGGGACGGTGTTGTTGCGGACGCATCACCGGGCGGGGCGGGCGGGACCAGGCCGCGCGGTCAAGACGTGGCGATCACGACGTGGCCCGGACCGGTGCAGGGACGACGCCGTGCCGGCGTTACCGCGCCTCCTGATCCGCCATCGCCTGTTCCAGTCCGACCTCGTCCCTCCGCGCTTCGTCCAGGAGCCACTTGCGGAAAACCGCGACCGCGGGCCGGCCGTTGCCGACCTGCGGCCGGACCAAGTGATAGCCGAATTCGCAAGGCAACACGAGCTTGAAAGGACAGACGAGTCGCCCTGCGGCGAGATCGGCATCGGCCCTGGTCGGTCGGCCGAGGACCACGCCGAGGCCGTCCAGGGCGGCCCGCATGGCGTCCTCCGCGCGGCCGAAGCGGAGGCCCCGGGACCAGTCGACGTCGGTCGCGCCGGCAAGCCAGAGCCACATGCGCCAGTCCGGCGTTGGCCCGGAAACGTAGGCCGTGTCATCGTGGATGAGGGTGTGGTTTCGAAGGTCCGACGGTGTCTCGAGGGGGCCACCCTGTCGCATGAGGGCGGGGCTGCACATCGGCGTCATGCACTCGTTGAACAGCCGCTCGGCCCTCAATCCCGCATAGTCGCCGACGCCGTATCGGATCGCCAGGTCGATGTGGTCGGCGCGGAAGTCGACGAGCGCAAGGTTGGCCGAGATCCGTACGTCGAACTCCGGATGCGCTTCGGTGAAGCGTTCGATGCGAGGAAGCAGCCACCGGCGGGCGAAGGATGGCGGAACGCTGACGGTGAGGACCCGATTGCGCTCGACCGAACGCAGGATGGCAACGGCCTCGGCCAATCGGTCGAAGCCGTCCTGCAGCGCCGGGAGGCACGCCTGGCCGGCGTCGGTCAGCAACACAGTCCGCGTCAATCGGCGGAACAACGGAACGTGGAGATGCTGCTCGAGCAGCCGAACCTGGTGGCTGATGGCCGCCGGCGTGACGCCGAGCTCCTCCGCGGCCCTGCTGAAGCTCAGATGGCGCGCCGATGCCTCGAACGCACGCAATGCATTCAACGGGGGCAGCCTGCGCTGTCTGACACGGGAAACCGGCCGCCTGTCTCCCTTCATGTTCAGCAGTACCGATGCCGCTGAGCGACCAAAAAACACCTCGGACAGCACGATCGACAACAGAAAGCTGGAACCATGTGGCCGGCGCCGGTTTCCAGGCATCATCCGCGAGACGCGGATCTGATCCGCCCGAGGCACGCTTGCCCGAGGTCGGTGGCAAAAATATGTCAATAATCTGCGGCATTACCGTTTGGCGTTGACAGCCGGCCCGGCGGTGGCGAACCCGAAGCCCGGCGCCGGGGCGGCTCAACGCGACGCAGCGGAGGGAAAGGGGGAGGGTGGCCTACTTGGGCTCAAAGATTTGCCGGCCCCGATACATCCCGGTGGACGGGTCGATGTGATGCGGCCGCCGCAGCTCGCCCGAGTCCTTGTCCTCGACGTAGACGGCCGCTTCAAGCTTGTGGTGGGACCGGCGCTGGCCTCGCTTCGTCGTTGTCGTCCTCTTCTTCGGTACGGCCATCGGAACTCCCTTCTTCAGTCGCTTCGCGGACAGCGCCCGCGGCCCGGAACGCCGCCACTTCTATATCCGCGCTTCGGAAAAACGCCAGAGAAAACTGACCGGTTGCTTGCGGGCGCATCGACAGTATGGCATACCAGCGTCCGCTCGAGCGAGGCATGGTGGCGGTCGAACATGGTAGGAAATCGCTTTCAGGTCAATATGGAGGAAGTTCATGTTCGCAAATCGTATTAGCGTCGAGCAGGTCGAGGAGGGCCTGGAGCTGGCGCCCAAGTTCGATGAGCATGGCTTGATCCCCGTCGTTACCACCGACGCCGACACTGGCGACGTGCTGATGCATGCGTACATGAACGCCGAGGCGCTCTGCCAGACGATCAGCCGAGGCGAGGCGGTGTACTGGAGCCGCAGCCGGCAGTGCCTGTGGCACAAGGGTGCGACCAGCGGCCTCGTTCAGAAGGTCGTCGAGATGCGGATCGACGACGATCAGGATGCGGTCTGGCTCCGGGTTCGCGTCGTCGGCGACGCGAGCTGTCATGTCGGCTACCGTTCGTGCTTTTACCGCTCGGTTCCGCTCGGCGGAGACGCGGATGCCGGCGGCGCGCTCGCGTTGCGGCTGGAGGAGACGGAAAAGACCTTCGATCCCAGAGAGGTGTACGGCGATGCCCCCAATCCGACGCGGCTCTGAGCCGTCGGCGGACGCCGCGGACGGGTTGTTGCCTACTCGGTCATCAGGTTGTCGGCGAGGCTCGTCAGACCGGCGGCCAGCGCCGGCGGCCCGCCCTGCCGCAGGGTCGCGCGATATTCGGACCGGCGTTGGGCCAACTCGCTCACTCCCCTGGCAATGACATCGACGGCCCGCCACCGGCCGTCCGCCTCCTCCATGACGTAGTCGAGCGCAACGGATTCCTCCCCGGGAAGCACGAGCCGCGTCTCGACGATCGTTCGGCCTCCCGGCCCCTCGCGCGTGCCGACGATCTCGAACCGCCCCCCGCCGTAATCCTTGAAGCGGGAGGCATAGGTTGCGACACTGTAGTGCGAGAACGCCTCGACCAGCGCCGAGCGCTCGACGTCCGATGCCCTGGCCCAGTGGGCGCCGGTTGCCACCTCGATCATGCGCTCGAGGTCGAACGCCGCTTCGACCGCCGGCTCGAGACGCCGGTAGCGGGTGTCGACGGACTCGCCGTCGGCCGAGCGCCACACCTCGAGGAGCACGGACTGAAACGCGGCGACGACGCCCGGAGCGTCCGCGGTCTCGGTGCGGATGCTGGCGGAGGGAACGACGGCCAGGCCGAGAGCGAGAACGAAGGCAAGGGCGGGCGAGCGGCTCATGGCGAATCAGGACCCGTACGAGGCTCGGCCAGGGCCGGTTCGGCGGCCGACGGTCATCCGCAAGGTAGGCGGAGCGGAGGCGAGAGGCAATGGCCGCTGCGACCGCCCGTTCGCTACACCTCAGGCGAATGCCCCTTGACAAAAGTGGGACTTGAGACTAATAAAATTGCGCAGTTGGAGACGGTTCGGCAGTGCCGCGGAGGGCTGCCCGCCGTCTTGCTTGGCCGCGATGGCGAGCAGAAGGACCTGTCGCTTCCTGGGCGGAGGATATGGATGACCCTGGTTCGAACCATCCCTGCGTCCGGGAAAGGACGCCAACAGCAAGGCATCGGTCCGCCATTGCAGCCGGCCTTCAGGTGACGCGAGGCGTCGGGCCGCGGGGTCGCGGCTCGACCGTGAGGGTATCGGAAACCACCGAGAGGGAGATGTTGCGATGAGCGGCGTAAGCGTGCCGGCGGTGCCCGTCGACGGAGGACTGGCCCGCTACTTCCGGGAGATCTGGTCGTTCCCGGTGCTCACCGACGAAGAGGAGTACATGTTCGCCGCGCGCTGGCGCGAGGAAGGGGACGTCGAGGCGGCGCACCGGCTGGTGACGAGCCACCTGCGGCTGGTAGCGAAGATCGCCATGGGCTACCGCGGCTACGGGATCCCCGTCGCCGACTTGATCTCCGAAGGCAACATCGGCCTGATGAAGGCGGTGAAGAAGTTCGAGCCGGAGCGGGGGTTCCGGCTGGCGACCTATGCGATGTGGTGGATCCGCGCCGCCATTACCGAATACATCCTGAGATCCTGGTCGTTGGTCAGGACCGGAACGCTGGCGGCGCAAAAGAAGCTGTTCTTCAGCCTGAACCGGATCAAGCGCCAGCTGAACATGGTGGACAACGGCGAACTGGATGCGGACCAGGCGTCGCGGCTTTCCGAACACTTCAACATCTCTGCCGACGAGATCGTCGACATGAACCGCAGGCTCGCAGCTCGCGACGTCTCGCTGAACACGCCCTTGGCGCGCGAAGGCAACGAGGGTCTCGAGTTCCAGGACACGCTGGTCGACGATTCCCCTTCGCCGGAGGCGATCCTCGCTGGGCGCGAGGAGGTCGGCCGGCGGCGGGCGCTGTTGAGCAATGCGATGAAGCAGTTGCCGGACCGCGAGCGCCACATCCTGGCGGAACGGTGGCTCAAGGCTTCGCCGAAGACGCTCGAGGAACTCGGCTCGGTCTACGGCATCAGCCGGGAACGTGTGCGGCAGTTGGAGGCAAGAGCGCTGAACAAGGTGCGCACGGCGATGACCGCCGGCGACCCGGAGGCCGCCTGATCGCAGAGACGGCGGGCCGCCCGTAGCCGACCCGGGCCGAGGTGCCGACGGCGAGCCCCTACTGAAGCGTCAGCAGCGTCCGGCTGACGCGGATCTCCGCCGGCCGGATGAGCGTCGTGGCGGCGACCGTCACCGAGTGGAGCCGGCCGTCGATGTTGTGCTGCCAGAAGCTCAGAAACCGCTTGAGCACGGGGAACTCCGGAGCCAGATCGAAGTCCTGCCAGATGAAGTTCTGCAAGAGCTCCGGATAGTCGGGCAGGTGGTAGATGATCTCCGCCGTCGTCAGACGATAGCCCAGCAGCTGCTTTTCGAGGGCGCCCATGGTTCCGCAACGCTTCCCTTATCGTTGGTTCAATGCCACTAATAATTGTGCCCAGCGCGCCCTTCGAACTCAACTGAAAACCGATCGGATCCGTGACTTTGTCAGCCGTTGCGGGAGAGTGCTGGTAACCCCCGGCATACAACCCCGGCGATAGCATGGCGGCATCGGCCGCGGGCAGCCCGACCCCTGGACAGCCGGCGGCGATTGGGCCATGGTTCGGATCGGGCTTGGCTTGGCGGCTGGGTGCGTCAAGCCCAGGAACGCATGATCATCTTGTTCACCGATTTCGGATTGACGGGACCGTACACGGGCCAGATGAAGGCGGTCCTGCGCCGCGAGGCGCCTCAGGTCGACATCATTGATCTGTTCGCGGACGCACCGGCATTCGATCCCCGCGCGGCGGCCTATCTTCTGGCCGCTTACACGATGGAGTTTCCGCGGGGCTCGGTGTTCCTGTGCGTGGTCGATCCGGGCGTCGGCGGCACACGGATGCCGGTCGTCGTCTCTGCGGACGGCCGATGGTTCGTCGGGCCGGAGAACGGACTGTTCGAGATCGTCATCCGTCGCGCGACGGGCAGGGTGCGCTGGTGGCACATCACCCGCCGGCCGGAGCGATTGTCGGCCACCTTTCACGGTCGCGACCTGTTCGCTCCGGCGGCGGCGCGGCTCGCCCGCTACGGCGCGCCGGAGGGGCAAGAGCATCCGATCGAGGACATTCGCCGCCATGACTGGCCGGACGATCTGTGGGAAATCGTCTACGTCGATGTCTTCGGCAACGCGATAACGGGCGTTCGCGCCTCGTCGCTGGCGAACGACGCGGAGCTGGTGGTCGGGCGGACGCTGATCCAGCGCGCCGAGACCTTCTCGAATGTATCGGAAGGGCACGTGTTCTGGTACGAGAACTCGACCGGTCTCGTGGAGATTGCGGCAAACAGGAGACGTGCGTCGCAGCTTCTCGGTCTCCGCATCGGGAGCGCCGTCGCCTCAAGGAGCAGCGCCGCTCGCGATGCCGGAGCGCGAACCGGGTCCGGTTGACCGGCGCGCGCCGCACGCGTGATCCGACGCGGCCGTACCTGTCCGAGGCCTTGGAACGAACGAAAGAGATGCGCGCATGTTCTGCATAAGGTTCTGGGGGGTGAGGGGGAGCATCGCCTGCCCCTCGCCGAATCACATCAAGTACGGGGGCAACACCAGCTGTATCGAGGTGGGAACGGGCGATCACCGGTTCATCCTCGATGCCGGAACCGGGATCCGTGGGTTGGGCAAGCTCTTCCTCGAGAAGGATGTGAGGACCACCCATCTCCTGCTCACCCACACCCATTGGGATCACATCAACGGGATCCCGTTCTTTCGTCCGGCCTACGACCCCAACCGGCGCGTCCGGGTCATGGCCGGACATCTAAAGGATCAAGGCGGTGTTCACAGCGCTTTGTCCCTGCAGATGAACGATCCGATGTTTCCCGTGCCGCTGGATGCCATGAAGGCCATCGTCGAGTTCCTCGACTTCGAGGCGGGAGACACCTTCCGCCTGTATGACGACGTCATCGTCCGCACGGCCCCCCTCAATCATCCCAACGGCGCCACCGGCTATCGCATCGAGCATCAGGACAAGGCCGTCTGCTACGTCACGGATACCGAGCATGTTCCCAGCCAGCCGGACCAGAACATCCTCGGCCTGATCGAAGGTGCGGATCTGGTCATCTACGACAGCACCTACACCGAGGACGAGTTCGTCGATCACATCGGCTGGGGGCATTCGACGTGGAACGAGGGCATGCGCCTCTGCCGGATGGCCGGCGTCCGACAGCTCGCCGTCTTCCACCACGAGCCCGACCACGAGGACGCCTTCATGGAAGGCCTCGAAGCCGAGGTCGTGGCGGCGTGGGAGAATGCGGTCGTGGCCCGGGAGGGGATGTGCCTGCGGCTCGCCTGATCGGCGTGCCCAATCCTTCGGGCCCGGCCGGAGCCGGCCGGCTTCTCAGCGCTCGCGAAAGGCCTCGTGACGCAGCTTCAAGACCGGCTTGATCAGGTATTCCATCACCGACTTCTTGCCGGTGTGGATGTCGACGGAAGCCTGCATTCCGGGCGAGATCGGCAGAGCGCCCGCCTCCTCTCCGAGATGGGGCTTGTCGGTCTCGACGATCACCCGGAAGAAGGGAACGCCCTTCTCGGTGCTGCTGGCGTCCGCCGCAACCAGAGCCACGGTCCCGTCGAGGCCGCCGTAGCGGACGAAGTCGTAGGCCGTGACCTTGACGACGGCCCGCTGCCCCTCTTCGACGTAGCCGCGATCGGTCGGGCTCAACTTCGCCTCGACGACCAGCGTATCGCCAGTGGGGACGATCTCCATGATCGGCTCTCCCGGCGAGACGACGCCGCCGATGGTGTTGTAGCGCATGTTCTTGACGACGCCGTCGATCGGGCTGCGGATCTCGGCGCGTTTTCTCTGTTCGGTCGCCTGGCCGAGGACCTCCTCCAGGCGAGCGATGCTCTGTTCCACCGCGCTCAGCTCCTCTTGCGCCTGGCGGTGGAAGCGGACGTTGGCCTCCTGAAGCTTCTCCTTGGCCTCTGCAACGGCCGCCTCGGCGCGCGGGATCGCCGGCTTGAGGCTCTGCATCTCGCCCTCGAGGTCCTCGACCTCGGCCTCGAGCTTCAAGTGGTCGATGCGGGCCGTCAGCCCCTGGCCGAGCAGCGAGCTAGACAGCCGGAGCCGCTCGCGTGCGAGCGCGAGGTTGTTGGTGACCGCGCGCTGGCGGGCTTCCAGCTCCTTGACCTGCAGCTCCCGCTGCTCGATCTGGGAGCGCAGCACGCTCAGGGTCGACTCGAGCTCTGAGCGTCGGGCGGCGTGGGCCCGCCGCTCGGCCAAGGCGAGGGCCGGCCGGCGGCCCGCCGACTCCGCCGGAAGCGCGAGCTCCCGGTCCTCGGTTTCCGCCGACAGGCGTGCCCGACGCAGCATCTCGCCGTCGAGGCGGGCCTGGATCTCCTCGCGGTTGACGAGCGTCGCGCCGAGATCGAGGCGGACGAGGGGATCGCCTTCGCGCACGGTGTCGCCCTCCCGGACGTGGATCTCCTCGATGATGCCGCCCTCCAGGTGCTGGACGACCTTGACCTTACCGCGGGGAATCACCTCGCCCGGGGCAACGGAAAACTCGTCGAGCTGGGCGAAATTGGCCCAGACCAGGAAGAGCGCGAGGAGGCCGACGATCGGCCATGCGACCGGCCGCCACGTCGGCAGGGGATGGCGAGCGAGCAGGGCATCGAGGCGGCTCATCGTCAGCCGTCCCCGGAGGTCTTGGCGGTGATCCGTGGGCCGGCCGATGGGTCCGTTGGCCGCGGTGCAGGGTCGGCGGCGACCGGCCTCAGGATGGTCGTGCGAGGTGTGGCGGCTGCCGGTGAGGGACCGCCTTCCGGCATGCGGGAGGTCGTGGCCGGAGCAGCGCCCGCCGCGCGCCTGGCCACGCTCTCGCCAGTGCCGAAGAGCCGCGGCAGCACCTCCTTTGCCGGCCCGGCAAGAGCGATCCGGCCCTTGTCGAGCGCGATTACGCTGCTGCAACGGGTGAGAAGTATCGAACTGTGGGTGACGATGACGACGGTCCGCGTCCTGCCCAGGTCGGCGAGCAGGTCGCCGATCTCCTGCTCGGCATGGCGATCGAGATTGCTCGACGGCTCGTCGAACAGAAGCACCGGCGGGTCGCCGATAAGTGCGCGGGCGATGGCGATGCGCTGGCGCTGGCCGGCGGAGAGCCGCTGGCCGGCTTCGCCGACCTCGGCGCCGTAGCCGTCCGCGAGGTCGACGATGAAGGAATGTGCGCCCGCCGCCCGGGCCGCGGCGACCACCTCCTCGTCGGTCGTATCGGGCTTGCGGTGGGCGATGTTGTCGCGAAGCGTGCCGGCGAAGAGCACGCATTCCTGCGGCACGTAGCTGATCCAGGTGGCCAACTCGGCGCGGCCGAACTGGGCGATGTCGGCGTCATCGAGCAGGATGCGGCCGGTGCTCGGCGGATACAGGCCCTGGATCAGCTTGAGCAGCGTGGTCTTGCCGCTGCCGTTGCGTCCGATCAGGCCGTAGACGCCGGGGCAACGAAGCGTCAGGCGAACGTTGTCGATGGTGGGCTTGTCGTCCTGCGAATAGGCGAACGTCACGTTTTCGAGCGTCAGTTCGCCCTTGGGCCTCTGCAGCTCGATCTTGCTCTCCGTGCGTTCACTCGGCGCGGCGAACATCTTGCCCAGGCGTTCCGCAGCTTCGCAGAACCCGGCGTACGTGCGCCAGGTCCCAACCAGCTGGGTGAGCGGGCCGAGGAGGCGGCCGCTCAGGATGTTGGTCGCGATCAGAGCGCCGATGGTGAGCTCCTGGTTGATGATTGCGAGCGCGCCGAAGCCGGTGAGCGCGACCGTGGTCATCATGGTCAGCGTCGTCCCCAGGTTGGCGTAGCCGTCGGCCCGCGATCCGCGCGTGATCGCGCGCTCGATGGTATCGGCGTGGCGCTGTTCCCACAGGGGCCGCATCGCCGCCTCGAGATTGAGGGCCTTGACCGTGGTGCGGCCGCCGATCATCTCCGCCACCAGCCTGTCGCGGGCGAGGCCGCTGTCGCGTTCGGCCCGGCTGGCGGCCGAGACCGCGCTGCCCGACCGCCAGGCGACAAGCAGGAACAGTGGCAGGACGATCAACAGGACCCAGGCGATCGGCGCCGCGATGACATAGATCAGGCCGAGGAACAGGATCGCGAAGGGGAGATCGACGATGAGAATGGCGGACGCGCCCGAGACGGTGTTGCGGACGACGTCGAGGTCGCGAAACAGCGCATGCCAGTAGGCCGCCGGCTGGTTCTCCAGTGTGCGCAACGGCAGCGACATCAGCTTGTCGAACAGTCGCCGGCCGACCACGACGTCGGCACGCAGCGCCACCGTCTGCATGATCCGCGCCCGCGACTGCCTGAGCATGTAGTCGAAGACAAGGACAACGGCCATGCCGATCACCAGCCCCTGCAGGGTGCTGATCCCAGCATGGAAGACAACTCGATCGTAAACCTGCAGCACGAACACCGGAACCGCGAGCGCCAGAACGTTCACGAAGAACGAGATCGCCAGCACCTCCCGGAAGGTCGGCGTCAAGGATCGGAAGAACGGGCCAAGCCAGGCGCGCGAAGTGGGCTCGCTCATGCCGCGCTAGTATAGGCGCTTGAAAACCTGATCGCTAGTGTGCGTTATGCGTGTAGGGCGGGCGCCGGCATTCGCCGATGGCCAGGCAGCGGGCATGCCGCGGCGGGGACACATTCGGCTTGACCCCCGGTGGCTGGACGGATGTATTGGCCTCGATTCCGGGACTGCGCCCCGACCACCCGGTGCCGGTGCCGGTGACGGGGGCAGGGGAGCATGCATGCAGTCGTTCCGCCGACGTGGCGGCCGCCGGCCGGGCGTTCGCCCGGCGCCGCTGATCAAGCGCCTGTTCGGCCGTGATCGGCTGATCGGCCAGGCCTTGCTGGCGTCGATGCTGGTGGTGCTCGCCGCCGATCCGCGGCCGGTAGAGTTGCTGCGTCTGCGCCTCTTCGATTTCTACCAGTGGGCCCAGCCCAGAACGGTCAGCGTGCGCCCCGTCACCATCGTCGACATCGACGAGGCGAGCCTGCTCGAGCTGGGGCAGTGGCCGTGGCCGCGCCGGCTGCTCGCCCGGCTGGTCGATGCGCTGCGGGACATGGGTGCGGTGCTGGTCGCCTTCGACGTCGTCTTTCCCGAGAGCGACCGGCTGAACCCCGCCGACCTCGCCGACGGCCTCGACGGGCTCGACGCGCCGACGCTGGCGCACCTGCGCCAGCTTCCCAGCAACGACGAGGTGTTCGCCGAGGCGATCGCGAGGGGCCGGGTGGTTCTCGGGCGCGTAGGCTACGGCGGCGCGCGCGACGCACCCATCGACGTGCCCCTGAAGAAGTCCGTCGTCGTCAAGCGGGCCAAGGGCGCGCCGCCGCCCGAGGCGTTCGTCGTCCGCGCGCCGACGCTGATCCGCAACATCCCGGTGATCGAGGCCTCGGGCACCGGCCACGGCCTGGTCTCCCTACTGCCGGAGCCCGACGGCATCGTCCGGCGCGTTCCCGCCGTCGTCGAGCATGGCGGCGACCTGTTCCCGACGCTGTCGATGGAGATGCTGCGCGTCGCCCTCGGCCGGCCGTCACTGCTGCTCGAGATCGACGAGGCAGGCGTCTCTGCGCTGCACATTGCCAAGGGATTGAGCGTTCCGACCGATTTGAACGGCCGCATCTGGCCCTACTTCTCCCGGCGGGACGAGGACAAGTACGTGTCCGCGAGGGACGTGCTCTCCGGCCGCGCCGACGGCGAGCGGATCAAGGACAGGCTCGTCATCATCGGCACCTCGGCGTTCGGCCTGCACGACATCCGGGCGACGCCGGTCGACCGGGCACTCCCCGGCGTCGAGGTCCATGCCCAGATCATCGAGAACGTCGTCACCGGCCAGCTTCTCAAGCGCCCCGGCTACCTGCTCGCCGCCGAACTCGCCTTGCTGTTCTGCGGCGGCGCGCTTCTGATCTGGCTGGTGCCCAAGGTCGGTGCGGCGTGGACGATGATGCTGGTGCTGGCGGTGGCGGGCAGTGCCGCGGCGACCTCGTGGTATCTGTTCGATCGAGAGAAGGTGCTGTTCGACGTGGGCTTCACCGTCGTCGCCCTGGTTCTGCTGTATACCGTCCTCACCTATTTCGGATACGCCAGCGAACAGGCCAGCCGGCGCCGGGTCCGTACCGCGTTCGCCCACTACCTGTCGCCGGCGATGGTGGAGCGGCTGGCCGAGGATCCCGGTCAGCTGAAGCTCGGCGGCGAGACCCGGCCGATGTCGATCCTGTTCTGCGACGTGCGCGGCTTCACCGGCATTTCCGAGAGCTTCAAGAACGACCCGGGGGGTCTCACCCGTCTGATCAACACGCTGCTGACGCCGCTGACGGCGATCATCCTCGAGCGTCAGGGGACGGTCGACAAGTACATGGGCGACTGCATCATGGCTTTCTGGAACGCACCGATCGACGATCCCCACCACGCCCGCCATGCCTGCCTCGCCGCGATCGAGATGCAGGCGGCGATGAGGCCTCTCAACGCCCGCCTGGCGGCGGAGGCCGCCGAAGAGGGGCGCCGGCATGTTGCGCTCGCGATCGGCATCGGCATCAATTCCGGCGAGGTCGTCGTCGGCAACATGGGCTCCGACCAGCGCTTCGACTACTCGGTGATCGGCGACGACGTCAATCTGGCGTCGCGGCTCGAGGGGCAGTCCAAGGGGTACGGGGTCGGCATCGTGATCGGCGAGAAGACGTGGGAACAGGCGCCCGAGCTGGCCCTGCTCGAGCTGGACATGATCCGTGTGAAGGGCAAGATGGACGCGGCGCGCATTTTCACCCTCGTCGGCGACGAAGGGATCAAGGGCGGCAACACCTTTGCCGTTCTCGAGCACGCCCACAACGGCATGCTGGCGAGCTATCGGGCGCAGCGATGGGTCGAGGCGCGGGAGCGGCTGGCGGCGTGCCGGGAGCTGATGGGCGGCTTCGACCTCTCCGGCCTCTACGCCCTCTACGAGCGGCGAATCGCCGAGTACGAGGCGAGCCCGCCGGGTGCCGGCTGGGACGGTGTCTATGTGGCAGCGACGAAGTAGGAGGACGTCCGCACCATGCGGTTTGAGCCCGCCTACGTGAGGCTGTCCGAGAGCGGCGAGCTTGCCCTGCGCGCGAAGGCGGCGCGCCGGCACCTGGAATCTTGCGATCTCTGCGCCCGTTACTGCCGGGTCGACCGGCTGCGTGGCACGCAGGGTGCTGTCTGCCGCACCGGCGAGCGGGCGGTGGTCAGCTCGTTCGGCCCGCACCACGGCGAGGAGTCGCCGCTCAGCGGCTGGCGTGGATCGGGAACGATCTTCTTCTCGTGGTGCAATCTCCGCTGTCTCTACTGCCAGAACCACGAGATCAGCTGGGAGGGAGAGGGACGGGAGGTTTCGGCCGGCGAGCTCGCCGGGATGATGCTCTCGCTGCAGCGTCAGGGCTGTCACAACATCAACCTCGTGAGCCCGAGCCACGTGGTGGCGCAGATCCTGGAGGCGCTGACGCTCGCCGCGGCCGGCGGCCTCCGCCTTTCGGTCGTGTACAACACCGGCGGCTACGACAGCCTCGAGGCGTTGGCCCTCCTTGACGGCGTCATCGACATCTACATGCCTGACCTCAAGTACGGCACGTCCGCGGCCGCGCGGAAGTATTCGAAGGTGCGCGACTACGCCGAGGCCAATCAGAGGGCGGTCAAGGAGATGCACCGGCAGGTGGGCAATCTCGTCCTTGACGAGCGGGGCCTCGCGGTTCGCGGCCTCCTGGTCCGCCACCTGGTGCTGCCCAACGACCTTGCCGGCACGGACGTGGTTCTGCGCTTCGTCGCCGGCGAGATCTCGCGAAACACCTACGTCAACATCATGGGCCAGTACAGACCCTGCTACCGCGCCGACGAGTATCCGGAGCTGAACCGGCGGCCGACGGCGAGCGAGATCAGCGAAGCGCTTGCTCTCGCCGCGCGCCACGGTCTCGCCCGGCTCGACGAGCGGAGGCCGACGCGCTGGCTGACCGGGTGGTAGAACCGGTGCTCCTGTCGGAGCCGAGGGAGAACCGGCTCTGCCGGCTCGGCCGCAGGGTTGCGGGTTTCTGCGGCCTTTACCATCACACCGACATCCACGACATCGAGGCGGCGGCCGGGCGCTGCCTCTCCTTGGTCATAGGGGTCCGCGTTCTGCTTGGGATGCCCCGGTTCCATGTCTCCCTCTGGCGGCAATAGCCGGGAGCCCCCCGGGCAGCCGGCGACCGGGCGAGCGCCCGTCGCCTTGCCGCGGGCGCACCTGATCGCTGCCATCCTGATCGCGTCGCTGATCACCGTCTTTCAGGTGGCCAAGCGGGAGCCGACGATGCCGCTGGCCGACGCCCACGGCTACGCCTCGATTGCTTACGACATCCATCGCTTCGGCATCTTCACCGACGGCTCCGAGGTCAAGCCGTGGCCGCCCGCGGAACCGAGGCACGGAACGTTCGTCGGGCCGCTCTATCCGGCGTTGGTCGCCGGCCTGATCGCGCTCGAGCCGTCGGCGGCGGACGCGCTGGAGTGCGTTCTGGTCCATCGCGAGAAGGCCGTCGAGGCCGGTTGCCCGACTGTCTTCGGACTGATCGTACCCGGCCAGACGGTCCTCGCGATCGTCTCCGCCGTCTTGGTGTTCGCCGCTGCTTGGATCGTCTGCCGGTCTCTCCCTTGCGCGTGGCTCGCCATGCTGCTGGCGCTGGCGACAGGAGAGTACGCCTACTATGCAAGGCAGTTCTTGACCGAGAACCTGACCTTTCCTTTGATCACGGCGGCCTCGATCCTGATGGTGCTGGCTTGGCGGCGGGAAGCGCCCCTGCTGGCGCTGGCGGCGGGGGTCGCGCTCGGGCTGGCGGCGCTGGTCCGCCCGTCCTTCGCCTATCTCGCTTACGCAACCGCGGCCGCGGCGGCGATCGCACTGCCCTTGGCGAGGGGAACGCGGCCCTCGCGGGCGACAGCCATGGTCCTCGCGCTGGCTTTCGGCTACGCCGCCGCGGTCGCGCCGTGGATCGTCCGCAACTGGGTCGAGTTCGGTATCGCCGACATCACCTCCGGCTACTCCGGCCACACGCTCGCCCAGCGCGTCGCCTACAACGCCATGACCTGGCCCGAGTGGCTGGTCGCGTTCGTCTACTGGCTCCCCGACTTCGGCGACAGTCTGGCGACGGCGCTGTTCGACGAGCACCTCTATCGGCGGCTCTCCTTCGACCATCCCGAGAGCTTCTATCGCCATGCCGCCACCACGCTCTACCGCGAGGCGTTGGCGGCGGCCGGGAGCCCTGGGGCGCTCGCCGGATACCTCATCGACACCCACGTGCTCGCCGATCCCATGAAGCACCTCGCCGTCACCCTGGCGCTTGCCTGGCGGGGCGTGTGGGTGGCCAAGTACTGGGGTCTTGTCACCGTCGCCTGCTTCGTCCCGGCTGCGGTCGTGGCCGTCCGGCGTCGGTGGTGGGAGTTCCTCGTGCTGGCCTTCCCCGCTTGGTTCATGCTCGGTTTCCACGCCTTCGTCTCCGTCAACGTCGTCCGCTACAACCTGATCCTGATCCCCTGCCTCGCCACCGCCGCCGGCTGGGTCCTCACGAACGCGAGCCGGCGGCTCGCAAAACGAGAGTATTGACGAAAGGAACAATTTTAGCGATTATTTAACCAACGAAGGCGCCGGGCCGCCTCGCGGCCGGCCGGCAACAGAGGAGCGGGACCGTGATCAGGCTCGTCGCGCTTGTGGTCGTTGCCATGGCGATCGTCGCGTCCCGGCAGGGCGCCGCCGACGTCGCCGTCCTGCACGGCGCCACCACCGAGGTCGTGCCGACCGCGCGCGGCGCCGGCGTCACCGTCCTGCGCGGCACTCCGCCGGCAGCGGCGGCGGCTCCGGCCGCGCCCGCGGCACGACGGGTCACCATACGGCCCGGTGCGATTGCGGCGGGCGGCGACACCCTCTGGCTGATCGATCGCCGCGGCCGGATGTTCGGCTGCTGGCTGCAGGGGACGGGCTACGTCGGAGAGCTGAAGGTCAGCTGCAGCCGCCCCTGAGGCGCGAGTGAGCGCACTCCCTCTACCTACTTGGTGAAGTCGATCCGCCCGCCGGGCAGGAGGTAGAGCACCAGCGCCTCGCCGTCGGTCACCGTCGGGTGATGGGCGGAGCCGGGCGGGTAGACGCACCAGCCGGCGCCGTGGCCGTCGAACCTGGCCGTCGGCGTGACCGGCATGGTCATGCAGATCTCGCCGTTGGGGTGACTGTGGTGCGGGCCGACGATGTCCTTGAGATCGACGACGTCGACGCTGAGATCGTGGGTGTCGGGGCCCGCCTCGATGACGCGCCCGAAGCGGCGACCTTCGCCGCCCTGGCTGCACATCCAGCCGGCGGCGATGGCGTCGTGACAAGCGGACTCGATCGCCTTGAACTCCGTGCCCCCGGGCGGAAACCGGCGATTGAGCTCGTCGGCAAGCGCGGCGTCGATCGGATTGCCGGCGATGGCGCCGGCGACCGGCTTGATCAGCTCCTTGAACTCGTCCACGGTCACGACGTCCTCCTCCCTTCGGTTCGATCAGGGCAGCTCCGCGCCGGCCGGCGAATGAGTTCGGCCGACGACAGGATATCAGGCGGGACGACCGGCCGCGACCCCGTCGTCGCCGACGCGAGCGGTGACTGAGCCGTCGGACGCGGGAAGAAGCCTGTAGACGCTCACCGGCTTCGTGCGCCCGCGAAGGACGATCTCGCCCATCGCCGCCAGGGGATAGGCGCGGCGAAGCCGGGCCGCGGTCTCGCCCGAGATCAGAACGTCGGTTCCCGTCTCTTTGTTCAGCGCTTCGAGCCGGGCGGCGAGGTTCACCGCATCGCCGTGCACGGTGTAGCTGAGCCGGTCCTCGGAGCCGACGGCACCGGCGATGACGTCGCCGGTGTTGATGCCGATGCGAACGCGCACGGGGATGCCGGCGAAGGTCTTGCTCGCGAGCAGGCGCTGTAGCTCCTGCGCCGCCGTCACTGCGTGATCGGCGTGCTCGGGATCGGGTACCGGGACGTTGAAGGTGACCAGCATGGCATCGCCCTGGAACTGGTTGACGACGCCGCCCGCCTGCCTGATCGGCTCAATGGCAGCGGTGAAGTAGGCGTTGAGCATGGCCAGCACGGCCTCGGGCGGATGGCTCTCGGCAATGCGGGTGAACCCCTCGATGTCGGCGTAAAGGATAGTGGCCGTCGCGGTCCTGGGCACCAGCGTCCCGTTGCCGTCCAAGAGCGCCGCCGCAACCCTCTCGGGCAGGAAGCGGCCGAAGGTCTCGCGGATGAACTCGCGTTCCCTGAGGCCGTCCACCATGTCGTTGAAGCGCTGGCTGAGAACTCCCAGCTCGTCGGTGGATATGACCGGTGCGCGGACGGAGAGATCGCCGGCCCGGACGGCACGAATGGCCGCGACGAGGCTGCCGATGGGACGAAGCACGCTGCGGCTGACAAAGACCAGGGTGACGGCGACGAGGAACAGGGACGCGAGCAGGTCGAGCATGATGGTCTGCTCGATGGCAAGCCCCTGTGCGGCGCGCAGGGGACGGAACAGGGTCAGGTCGAGGATGATCAGCGCGTTGGGAAGAACCGCCACCGCGGTGAACGCCAGCAACAGCTTGTGCAGAATGCGGCCGTCCGAAGACGGCATGCTGGCACCGCGGGCCGCCAGCTCCTGCCGGAGATCCTGCGCACAATCGCTGACGACGAAGTAGATGTAGACGGCGTAGTAGACGACGTAGACGATGGCGAACCAGGCGACGGCGGCGGCCTGCAGGGTCAAGGGAATGTTGTCCAAGTGGGCGCCCGCGGGCATGAAGACACCGAGAGAGAAGGCAGCCGCGCAGTAGGCCAGGGTGACGAGGGCCGCCCACCCGGCGGCGAGCTTCGGCAACACCGTCAGCCGAGCGACCGCCGGTCCGGCGGTGCCGGATCCATTCACGAACGCGGCGATCGGACGGTACAGAACGAGACCGCCCAGGAAGTTCAGAAGCCCGAGGGTCGCGAGGTTGGCCAGTAGGTCCTGCGGCAGCACGTCGATGCGGCCGGAAACCGCGATGAAGATGCCGGTGATGACCAGATCCACAGCGGACAGACTGGTCATCGACATGCTGAGCCGAAACGCCATGAGGCCGGTTCGTCGATCTGGTTCCGGAGTCGGGCGAGGCATCGACGACCGGGCGGCATCAGCCGCAGGGCGGACGGAGCCCCGGACACGCCGAAGGCCCGGCTGGGCCGGGCCTCCCCAGGCGTGCCGTGGCCGATTCCCGGTCTCAAGCCTTCGCCAGGTTGTCGGCGACGAAGCTCCAGTTGACCAGGTGGTCGAGAAATGCCTGCACGTAGTCGGGCCGCCGGTTCTGATAATCGAGATAGTAGGCGTGCTCCCACACGTCGCAGGTCAGAAGCGCGACCTGCCCGTGTACCATCGGCGTGTCGGCGTTACCCGTCTTGGTCACCTTCAGCTTGCCGTTCTCGGCGACCAGCCAGCCCCAGCCGCTGCCGAACTGGGTGACGCACGCGGCCTTGAACTCCTCCTTGAACGTATCCAAGGAACCGAACGCAGAGGCGATGGCGGAGGCCAAATCCCCGGTCGGCGCGCCGCCGCCACCCGGCTTCATGCAGTGCCAATAGAAGGTGTGATTCCACACCTGGGCGGCATTGTTGAAGATGCCGGTCTTGGATGCATCGCCGGCCGCCGCCTTGATCACCGCCTCGAGGCTTGCGGAGGCCAGCGCCGTGTCCTTGGTCAGGTTGTTGAGGTTGACGACGTAAGCGTTGTGATGTTTGCCGTGATGAAATTCGAGGGTGTTCGGAGAGATGTGGGGTTCGAGCGCGTTCTTCGCGTACGGCAGAGCGGGAAGTTCAAAAGCCATGGAGTCCTCGCTTCCTATCCCTTTGCTGGCGGTGGCTTGTAGATATGGGCGCGGGCCGGCGATTGAAAGGGGAACGGCACGCGAATGCCACTTCAGCGTCGGCCGAGCAGGGTCGCCGGCAGAAAGACGCTCCACTTGCATCGGAGCCGTTCCCAGCGCGTCAGCTCCACCCGGCGCTCGAGAAGATCCTGTGTGCGCATCCGCTCGGCGAGCGGCCGCGCACGGCACAGGGCGATCCGCGCCTCGCCCCTGAGCGCGGTCGAGCGGAGCAGGTTCGGCAGCGGCTCGGCGGCGTCGAGCAGACGGTCGACGCCATCCAGCACCCGGTCCAGCACGGCCCGCGTCTGTCCCTTCGCCGAGGGCGCCCTCAGGTGGAACGCCGAAATCTTGGCATCCTCGAGAAACTGCTCCGGAATGCACAGGCGGTTGAGCGGCACCGTCGGATCGTGACAGGTGCGGAGCCGTTTGAGGATCCGAACCGCCGCGCACAGCGCGTCCGCCGCCGGCGCGCAGGCGGCGGCGTCCTCTGAGTGCAGATCGAGCAGATGGCGCCCGACCGGCGCGGCGGCGAGAGCACAGTAGTCGAGGAGATCGGCCCAAGTGGCACGGAAGAGGCCGAGGACGTCCTCCTTGCCGGCCTGAAGAATGCGGCGCGCGTGCGTCGCGCCGACGCCGGTGGCGGCGATGCTGTCGCCCATTGCACGCGAGACGCCTCTCGCTTGGTCTGACCAGTCGGCCTCGGCGCGCCGGTCGAGCGCAGCCTCGAGGATCTCGAGACGAGCGATCTTCTCGGGGCGTCCGAGCCACGGCGTGCCGGCGATCTCGTCGGCCAGCCGCACGAAGGCCGCGAAAGCGAGAACGTGCGGGCGGAGCGACGCAGAGTACAGCCCCGGGGTCAGCGAGAAATCCGCATCGGCGCCCCTCTGCAGGAGCTCGATCGGCGTGGGGGTCATGGTTCCAGGTGCCAGTCGAAGCGATCGGACCATATATCTCAGATCGGGTACCGACCGGGGACGAAATCGACGTGGCCCGCCTCTCCTATTGTGCCGACCAGGTACGCCGGCTCGATCATGACCGCTTCCTCTGCTCCCTGTATGCGCCGCGGGAGCAGCGCGAAGCGCTCGTCGCGCTCTATGCCTTCAACAGCGAGGTCGCGCGCATTCCGGAAGCGGTGAACGAGCCGCTCCTGGGAAGAATCCGGCTCGAGTGGTGGCGCGAGGCCATCGACGCCGTCTATGCCGGCCGCTCGCCGCGGCATCCGGTGCTCGAGGCGCTTGCCCCCGCCGTCGCGCGCTACGGTCTTGGCCGCGGCCACTTCGAGCGCCTGCTCGCGGCGCGCGCCCTCGATCTCGAGGAGGGGGCGCCGGCCGATCTTGCCGATCTCGTCGCCTACGCCGAGGCCGCCTCCGGCTCTCTGACGGCGCTCGCCGTCCAGGTTCTCGCCGGCGACGACGAGGGCGTGCGCGCCGCGGCGCGCGAGGTCGGCACCGCCTGGGCCCTGGTCGGCCTGATGCGGGCGGTGCCGTTCCACGCGCGGATGCGACGCGTCTATCTGCCCACGGCGCTGAACCGGGATGCCGGCCTCGACGTCCTTGGTCTGTTCCGGCAGGGTCCCTTGCCCGGGCTCTGCCGCGTCGTCGAGAGGGTGGCCGAGGCGGCGCGAACCCATCTCGCGGCCGCCCGCCGCCACGGCGTTCCCCGGCGTGCGGTGCCGGCGCTGCTGCTGGCGACGCTCGCCGATCAGGACCTGCGGCGGCTCGAGAGAGCCGGCTTCAATCCGTTCGATCCGAGGGTGCGGCAATCGGGCGCGGGTCGCGCCTTTCGCCTAGCCCTCAACGCCTCCCGCGGTCGCTTCTGAACGGACGGGGTGGCCATCGGGCGCGAACACCTGCATCGGCGCGGAAGCTCCGCGCAGCGAATGGCGGCCGAGGGAGCGCCATGCCAGCGGCACGTGGGCCGCGTACTCGGCGGAGACCAGAAGCGGCACTCCCAGGGTCTTGGTCAGGCCCTCGATGCGCGCGACCTCGTTGGCGGCCCGGCCGATGACCGAGAACTCGAGCCGCTCGGGCACGCCGATGTTGCCGTAGAGGACGTCGCCGATGTGCAGGGCGAGGCCGCAGCCGAGCGGCGGCTCGCCCCTTGCCGATCGTTCTGCGTTGACCGCGGCGAGGCGCCTCTCAGCTTCGCTGGCGGCGGCGAAGGCGGCGCGGGCAGCCTGCACCGCGGCAGAAGGCTCGCCGATGGGAAAGACGGCAAGGACGGCGTCGCCGATGAAGCGCAGGACTTCGCCGCCGTGTTCGAGGACGGCGCCGGCGGTGCACTCGAAGTAGCGATCGAGCAGCGCAAGGAAGGCCGGGGAGGGCAGGCGTTCCACAAGGGCGGTCGAGTCTCGGAGATCCGAGTACCACAGCACGGCGCGGATGAACGAACCGTCGCCGCGCTGGATCTGCCCGGCCAGCACCCGCATGCCGGCATCGGCCCCGAGGTAGGCGGCGACGACGTTAATGGCCGTTTCCTCGCGCTTCGCGACCTTGACGGCGACGCCGAGGCGCGGCTGAAGCCGGCGGAGGACGGCAATGTGGCCATCGTCGAACCCGCCAGGCCGATCGGCGAGCCACGAACAGATCATGCCGTCCTGGCGAAGGTGCGCTACCTGCGGGTCGCCGAATGGCGTCAACATCGCCAAGTAATCGGTGGCGCCGGCAGAGCGGAACTCGGCCAGCACGGGAAAGCGTTCGAGCCCCAGGCCTTGCTCCAGCCGGAAGCGCATCTCGAACCGGCGTTCTTCGATCATCGCGTTGAGCGGGCTTTGCTGCCAGGCGATGCTGAGGTCCGCGGCATGCGGAAGGCGCTCGATTTCCACCGCCCCATCCCGCCGCCAAGTCACGGTCATCGACCGGAACATCGGATGCAGGGCGCGGACCGCGAGGTGGCCTCGAAGCAGTGGCACGCCGGCAACGACGAGGCGCCGGCACAACCCGGTGAACAGCGGCCCGATACGGACCTCGCCCAGGGCCTTGGCGAGGATCCAATCGCTGATCCGCTGGATCTCTCCGCTCTCGATGCCGCCGGCGACGTCAGGGGCCCTGCCGTTCATGTCGCGCATCCCTCGTGTTGGCGGTTGACGTGCCTCCCTCCCATATCATGACGAAGCGCTTCAAACGCGGCGGAGGACGCGATGGCAGCCGACAAGAACCTTGTCGGAAAGGTGGCCCTGGTGACCGGCGCCAACAAGGGTCTCGGCTTCGAGATCAGCCGTCAGCTCGCAGCGAAGGGCATCACGGTGGCGATGGGTGCTCGCGACCCCGCGAACGGTCAGTCGGCCGCAGAGCGATTGCGGGCAATTGGAAGCGCCGTGCAGTACGTGCCCGTCGACGTCACCGATCAGCGGACGGTCAATGCCCTGCCGGGGCTACTCGAGAGCCGGTTCGGCAGGCTCGACATCCTGGTCAACAATGCGGGCATTCTCCTCGATGGCGGGACGCAGCCGAGCGAGCTCCGCCTGGAGACTCTCAGGGACACGTTCGAGACCAATGTTTTCGGCGCCTTCGCCGTGACCCGCGCCGTCCTGCCCTTGATCCTAAGAAGCCGGTTCGGCCGCATCGTCAACATGTCGAGCACGCTGGGCTCACTGACAGCGACCGGCGATCCGGCGTCTCCGTATCACAGCGTGCTGGCCCCCGCGTATCAGGCCTCGAAGGCGGCGCTCAACGCGCTGACGGTCCTGTTCGCGAAGGAACTCGGGGGCTCGATGGTCAAGGTCAACTCCGCCTGTCCGGGCTGGGTCAGGACCGACATGGGATCCGATGCGGCGCCGCTTGGGGTTGAAGAGGGCGCCGACACGCCGGTCTGGCTTGCGACCTTGCCCGATGACGGGCCTTCGGGCGGCTTCTTCAACGCGCGGTCGTCCGTGCCGTGGTAAAGGATGCCGCCGACGTGCGGCTGTCCGCTTTCAAGGTCCTGAGTTTCGACTGCTACGGAACGCTGATCGACTGGGAAACGGGGCTGCGGGCGGCGCTTGAGCCGTGGCTGCGCCGCCACGGAAACCCCACCGATGCGGATGCAGTAGTGGCGCTGTTCGGGCGCTGCGAAGCGGCGCAGCAGGCGGAGACGCCGCGGATGCCCTATCCCCGGCTGCTGGGATGCGTGCTGAGGCGCATCGGCCGCGGGCTCGGCGTTCCGGTGACGGACACGGACGCGGATGCCTTCGGCGCGTCGGTCACGGATTGGCCGGCGTTCCCGGACTCGCCGGCCGCCCTCAGCGGCCTCGGCCGCTCCTGCAAGCTCGTCATACTGTCCAACGTCGACCGCAGGAGCTTCGCCGCCAGCAACGCCAAGCTGGGGGTGACCTTCGACGCCGTCTGCACGGCCGAGGACATCGGCGCCTACAAGCCGAATCCCAGGACCTTCACCTATCTTCTCAAGGTCGTCGCCGGTCTGGGTTTCGGCAAGAGCGATATCCTGCACACGGCTCAGAGCCTGTTCCACGACCACGTGCCGGCCAAGGCGATCGGTCTTGCGACGTGCTGGATCGATCGCGATGCGGGTAGGGCCGGAGGCGCGACGAGGCCTCCGGACATCGCCGTTCGTCCCGATTTCCGGTTCGAGACGCTGGCCGCCATGGCCGAGGCCCGCCGGCGGGAGTCTGCGCGGTAGGGCCGGGGAGCGGGGAGGCCAGGGATCCGCGCCGATGTCCGACGATCGGGATCATTCCGGCGCCATCACGCTTCCGCCGGTGATCTTCCTGGCGGCGCTCCTCATTGGCGTCATCCTCGAACGCGTCTGGCCGGCGCCGTTCGTGCCGCCGTCGGCCCGTGTCCCCGTCGGCTTCACCGTGCTCGCCGTTGCCGTCGTCCTCGCCGGCCTGACCGTGCCCTGGTTCCGACGGATGAACACAAGCATCCACGTCCACAAGCCGACAACCGCGCTGATCACCGGCGGCCCCTACCGGTTCTCGCGCAATCCGGCCTACCTGGCGCTGACCCTGCTCTACGTCGGCATCGCGGTGCTGATCGACGGCCTGTGGACGATCGCCCTGCTCCTTCCCGCTCTGGTCGCGCTCCACTATGGCGTCATCGCTCGCGAGGAGCGCTATCTCGAGCGCAAGTTCGGCGACCAGTATCGCCGCTACCGCGCCCGGGTCCGCCGCTGGATCTGAGCGCGGCTCATGTCCTGCGGCGCCCTGGCGGCTAACGTCAGCGGGCCATCGGCGCCTCGGTCGCCGAATCGTCGTCGGCCTCGCCGATGACGGCGAACATCACGCCGGGAGCGGGCTGCGACGGATCGAAGGGGTTGGGCTGGTCCGACGGCCAGACGGGGTCGGGAGATGGCCCGCTGGCGGCTGTAAGCCCGCTGTCCGCCAACTTCGGCTCGGCGAGGGCCTCGGCACGTACGGGGCCGACGGGGAGGGCGGGCATCACGGGAGAGGGCGCCGGAGCCGCGGCCGGCGACGTTCCGACAAGCTCGGACGGCAGCGAGAATCCGGCGGCGGCGGGCGTCGGCAACGCCGCCGCCGCGGGCGCGACCGCCGGCCGCTCGCGCTCGCGGGCCTTGTCGTCGCGGCGGAAGTTGCGGACCGACAGCAGGTAATGGGCGATCTGGAAATGGCCCTTGTCGATGGCAAGATCGACCGCGGTCAGGCCCCAGCGGTCGCGGGCGTCGAATTCGGCGCCGGCGGCGATGGCCGCCTGGACGCCGGCATAGTCGTTGGCATGGACGGCCGTGAACAGGTTCGCGGTCGCGTCCGAGACGGCGTCAGTCTGCTGCGCCGAGCCCGCGGTGACCGTCGCCAGAATCACGACGGTGGCAAGGACGAAGCGCGCTGCACGGGCAAGACAGCGGCGAAGGATAGTGCTGCGAGCGGTCATCCGGACCTCCGGGTCTTTCGACGATCGTGTCCCTCGACACAAATCATGGCGGCAAAGCCGATCCGTCGCAACCTTCGCGGTCTCAAGGGCTGGCACCGGCCGCGTTGATCGGGTGATCACGGCCCGCGGATCGCTTACCATGGCGGCAACGGAACCCTTTGGCGGAGGACACGGCCGTGCACTACCGGCGATTGGGCGCAAGCGGCCTCTGGGTCTCGCCGCTCTGCCTCGGCACCATGATGTTCGGCGACCGCACCGGAGCGGAGGTGGCCCGCCGCATCGTGACCTTGGCCCGCGAAGCCGGCATCAACTTCATCGACACCGCCGACGTCTATGCCGGCGGCGCCTCCGAGCGCATCGTCGGCAGACTGATCCGTCCCGACCGCCATCGCTGGGTGGTGGCGACCAAGGCGGGCAATCCGATGGTGCCGATGCGGGAAGACCCTAACCGGCGCGGGCTCGGGCGCGGATGGCTGTCCCGCGCCGTCGACGCCAGTCTTCGCCGGCTCGGCACCGACGTCATCGACCTGTTCTATCTGCACCGGGACGATCCCGGCACGCCTTTGGACGAGACCCTCGGAGCGATCGCCGACCTGATCCGCTCGGGCCGAATCCGCTATTGGGGCATCAGCAACTTCCGCGGCTGGCAGATCGCCGAGATGGTGCGCATCGGCGAACGCCTGAACATGCCGCGTCCGGTCGCCTGCCAGCCTTACTACAACGCGCTCAACCGGATGCCCGAGGTCGAGATCCTGCCCGCCTGCCAGCACTACGGTCTCGGCGTCGTTCCCTACAGCCCCTTGGCGCGGGGAGTGCTCACCGGCAAGTACCTGCCCGATGTTGCGCCCGCCGCCGATACCCGGGCGGGACGCCGGGATCAGCGCATGATGGAGACCGAGTTCCGCGCGGAATCGCTCGTCATCGCCCAGGAGATCAAGGCCCGCGCCGAAGGTCGAGGCATGACCGCGGGTCAGTTCGCCGTCAACTGGGTGCTGAACCATCGCCTCGTCTCCGCGGTCATTGCCGGTCCGCGGACCGAAGGCCAGTGGCGCGAATACCTCGGCGCCCTCGGCCACGCGTTCACGGCGGAAGACGAATCATTCGTCGATCAGCGGGTGCCGGCCGGGCATCCGTCGACACCCGGCTTCACCGATCCCCGCTTCCCCGTCCGGGGCCGTCTCGCGAGAAGCTCGCCGGAACCCGCCCGCTGACGCGGCGATCGCGCCTTTCGCCGACGGCGCGGGGCCGCTCCGGGCCATTCTTTGTTTGCCTGATGTTAACGGAGCTGGCATATGTTGCCGTCGTTCTCGGGCTAAGGAGGTAATGCTGTGAAGGGAAGGCAGAGTACCCGTCGTGCCCTGGCCATCGGCGCGCTCGTCGGTTTCACGTCGATGGCGACCCTCTCCGCAGGCGGTGCGTCCGCCACGACATCCTGCGCCAGACCCCACGAACAAGAGGCCCTGAACGCCCGGGTCCTTCAGACCGAGCTGATGGTGGCGGCGCTCGCATGCCAGGACCAGGCGAGCTACAACAGCTTCGTCACGAAGTTCCGCAGCGAACTCGTCGAACACGGACGCCTGCTGCGTGGCTACTTCGAGCGCAGCCAAGGAGGCGGCGGCGCCAAGTCGCTCAACGCGCTCGTCACCCGGCTGGCCAACGAGTCGTCACAGCGCAGCATGGTGCACCGGGTCGGCTTCTGCCAGCAGGCCTCGCTTCTGTTCGAGGAATCCCAGCGCACCGATCCGGGCGACTTCGGGAGCCTGATCCAGAAGGCCGGGCTTCAGGGCGTGCACGGCGTTCGCGCCTGTGGCGCCAGCGCCCCGACCCAGCTGACCGTCGGCTACGGGGCCAAGGAAGCGTCTCTTACGCCGGCGGCCGAAGAGCCGAGACAGTAGCGCACAAGCGCCAGGCGTCGAGGTCGGCGAGCGCGCGTCGGGCGAGCGCACGCTTCCGGTCGCCGCCGGCCAAGCGTCTCCTTTCGGTGCCGCCCCGATCGAGATCCGGGAACAGGCCGAAGTTCACGTTCATCGGCTGAAAAGCTTCGCTCGCCGCGCCGCCGGTGATGTGCGCGAGGAGGGCACCAATGGCGGTCGTCGCCGGCGGCGGCGCGAGCTGTTCGCCGCGGCACTCGGCGGCGGCGAACAGCCCGGCAAGAAGGCCGATGGCGGCGCTCTCCACGTACCCTTCGCAGCCGGTGAGCTGTCCGGCCAGGCGGATGGCCGGCCTCGCTTTCAGGCGAAGCGTCGCATCGAGGAGCCGCGGGCCGTTGACGAAGGTGTTGCGGTGGATGCCGCCGAGGCGCGCGAACTCGGCCCGCTCCAGCCCCGGGATCATGCGGAACACGCGGATCTGCTCGGCGTGCTTTAGCTTGGTCTGGAAGCCAACCATGTTGAAGAGGGTGCCGAGCGCGTTGTCCTGACGCAGCTGCACCACCGCGTGGGGCCGCCGTCCGCCCCTGTGCGGGTTGCTGAGCCCGACCGGCTTCATCGGCCCGAACGCGAGCGTCCGCCGCCCGCGTTCAGCCATCACCTCGATGGGAAGGCACGCCTCGAAGTAGGGGGTGTTTTTCTCCCAGTCCCTGAACGGCATGGTCTCGGCGGCGAGCAGCGCGTCGACGAAGGCTTCGTACTGCTCCCGATCGAGCGGGCAGTTGACGTAGTCGGCGCCGTCGCCCTTGTCGTAGCGCGACTGCATCCACGCCTTCGAGAAGTCGATCGACGGCCGGTGGACGATGGGAGCGATGGCATCGAAGAAGGCGAGGGAGTCCTCGCCGGTCAGGCGTCGCAACGCCTCGGCGAGGGCCGGCGAGGTGAGCGGCCCGGTGGCGACGATCACCTGCCGCCAGCTCTCAGGTGGCAGCTCCGCGATCTCCTCGCGGCGGATCTCGACAAGCGGCTCGGCCGCGAGGCTCGCCTCGACGGCGGCGCTGAAGGCGTCGCGGTCGACGGCGAGCGCCGCTCCCGCCGGCACGCGGTGGGCGTCGGCCGTGCTCAGCACGAGCGAGCCCAGCCGCCGCATCTCCTCGTGCAGGAGGCCGATGGCGCTGACGTCGGCGTCGTCGGAGCGGAACGAATTCGAGCACACGAGCTCGGCCAGCGTGGCCGTCCGGTGCGCCTCGGTCGTCCGCACGGGGCGCATCTCGTGGACCGCCACCCGAACGCCGGCCCCGGCGAGCTGCGAGGCGGCCTCGCTGCCGGCAAGCCCGCCGCCCACGACGTGAACGCTGGCTCGCGGCGTCTCGACTCCCATCGCTTTCAGTTAGCGCCGCGAGCGGCGGCGTGCAACGGCCGCGGCGCCGGCAATTGACAGGCGCGAGCCGCGCGCCTAAGCGGTCGCCCGAAGCCGGCCGCGCAGGACGGGCCATGGAGTACGACGCCAGGACGCTCTGGACCGTTGTCATCGTCATCGTCGCGGCGGTCGCCTACCGCTATTTGCCGCGCCTACAGGCGCGCTCCCCGTTCGTCGATCCCGAGGTGCCGAAGCGGCGCCTCGATGCCGGCGAGGACGTGGTCATTATCGACGTGAGGACGCCGGGCGAATTCAACGGTCGCGGCGGCCACATACCGGGCGCCATCAACGTGCCGATGGGCGATCTTCGTGCCCGCCTCGCCGCCCGCGATGGCGACCTCCTAAGCCTCAAGGACCAGCCCGTCTATGTGCACTGCCTGATGGCGGGCCGGGCATCGCGCAGCGCGCGGGCGCTGCGCGATGCCGGCTTCACCGACGTCTCGGTGATCAAGGGGGGAATCCGCCGCTGGCGTCGGAGCCGGTTTCCGATCGAGGGTAGAGGCTAGGGGCGGGTGGCGGCGAAGGCGGTGGGCTGCGAAGGGGCGCGGACGGCGCCGCCGCCGGCGTGGGCAATGCGTTCGAGCACGCGCTCGATCTCGCGATGGGCCGGCGAACCGGGCGCGTAGTCGCCGATCCACATTCCGTGGTCGAAGGCGTAGGCAAACGCGGTGCGCATGCCGACCGGCGGCGCGATCGGCTCGCCGAACTGCTCGTAGAGCGCCAGCTTGTGGGCGATCGTCGTCCGCCGGTCGAGGCGGTTGGGCACGATCAGGCAGCCGGGCTTGTCCGAGCCGCGCTTCTCGCGCGACTTCTGGATCAGGTCGATGAAGCTCGCGGTGGAATGGAAGTCGACGCCGCTCGGGTTCACCGGGATCACGATCAGATCGGCGATCGTGGTGACGGCGGCCATCGAGAACTGGAGGCCCGGCGGAAGATCGATCACCACGTGGTTGTGGGTCTCCGCCAGACCCTTGATCTGGGTGATCCACAGCATGCCGGGATAGCGATCGTCGGGCCGGGCCTCGTACAGGATTCGGGACGTCGTCTTCGCCGGCAAGTGGCCCTTCAGCGCCCACTGCGCTGTCGTACCCTGGCGGTCGGCATCGACGAGAACGCAGCTCCGTTCACCGACGCAGGCGATGGCGCACGCGAGATTGACGGCAAGCGTGCTCTTTCCCGCACCGCCCTTGAAGTTGCAGACGGCAAGGATGCTCGGGATGGAGTGCTTCACCTTCACCTTGTGCTCGCTGAGATCGGTCTTCGGCCAACACCCGCGACGCAACCTTATCCGGATAAGGTAAACAAGGAATTGCGTTGCCCGGCGGTACGGAGATAAGCAACAACGCCGCGCCCGCCCCGGGCGGCGGCAACGGCGCGACAACAACGGAGCCGCCAGCGATGGCCGATATCCATCCGACAGCGATCATCGGCGAGCGGGTCCGCCTTGGCGCCGGCGTTTGCATCGGCCCGGGCGTCATCATCGAGGACGACGTCGACATCGGTGCCGGGACCCGCGCCGGTGCCTATAGCTTCATCGGCCGCCGGACCCGGATCGGGCCGGACAACGCGATTGGCATGTGGGTTCAGGTCGGCGGCGATCCCCAGATCGTCGGTTGGCAACCCGCCGACAGCCGCGTCGTCGTCGGTGCCGGCAACGTTTTTCGCGAGTACGTCTCGATCCACCGGGCGAAGGATGCCGGCGGCGAGACGGTCATCGGCGACGGCTGCTACCTGATGGGCGGCGCCCACGTCGCCCACGATTGCCGCCTCGGCAACCACGTGGTGCTGGCCAACGGCGCACTGCTCGCGGGCCACGTCGAGGTCGGCGACCACGCCTTCGTCTCCGGGAACTGCGTCGTCCATCAGTTCGTCCGCATCGGGCGCCGGGTGATGATCCGCGGCATGACGGCCTTGGGCAAGGACGCCGTTCCGTTCGTGCTGATCGACCAGTCGAACACCGTTCGCAGCCTGAACAAAGTGGGGCTCAGGCGCGAGGGCCTGCAGCCGGCGGTGATTCGCGAGGTCGACCGCGCCTTCCGCGAACTGTTCCGCTCCAAGCGGCCGGTGTTCCAGTCCCTCGAGATCCTCGAGCGGGGCCCGATGTGCGACGAGGTGGAGGAGATGGTGCGTTTCATCCGCGCAAGCAAGCGCGGCATCTGTCTCTGGTATTCGACCCAGGTCCGCCGCCTCGAAGAAGGCGCCCCCGGCGGTAGCGACGATGACTGACCGCGCTTCGCGCCGGCGCTACGCCCGCTTGCGCACCCTGGCGTCCTCCAGGTGGGAGCCGAGATAGCGGCCGGTGTGGCTCTTGGGGTGGGTGGCGACGTCCTCGGGCGTGCCGGCCACGACCAGGCGGCCGCCGCCCGAGCCACCCTCCGGCCCGAGATCGATGACCCAATCGGCGGTCTTGATGACCTCGAGGTTGTGCTCGATGACGATCACCGTATTGCCCTGGTCGACCAGGGCATGCAGGACCTCGAGCAGCTTGCGCACGTCGTCGTAGTGGAGGCCGGTGGTCGGCTCGTCGAGGATGTAGAGGGTGCGGCCGCTGGCCCGGCGCGCCAGTTCCTTGGCGAGCTTCACGCGCTGGGCCTCGCCGCCAGACAGCGTCGTCGCCTGCTGACCGAGATGGATGTAGCCGAGGCCGACGCGCTCGAGGGTGGCGAGCCGGTCGCGGATCGCCGGCACCGCCTTGAAGAAGGCGTGCGCTTCCTCAACCGTCATATCAAGAACATCGGCGATCGACTTGTTACGGAAGCGGATATCGAGCGTCTCCCGGTTGTAGCGCCGGCCGCGGCAGACGTCACACTGGACGTAGACGTCGGGGAGGAAGTGCATCTCGATCTTGATCACGCCATCCCCCTGGCAGGCCTCGCAGCGGCCGCCCTTGACGTTGAACGAGAAGCGTCCGGGCTTGTAGCCCCGCACCTTGGCCTCCGGCAGGCCCGAGAACCAGTCGCGGATCGGCGAGAAGGCGCCGGTGTACGTCGCCGGGTTGGAGCGTGGCGTGCGGCCGATCGGTGACTGGTCGACGTCGATCACCTTGTCGATCAGCTCGATGCCGTCGATGCGGTCGTGGTCTCCCGGGTGGGCGCGGGCACCGAACAGGCGGCGAACCAGCGCCGGATAGAGCGTGTCGACGACCAGGCTCGACTTGCCCGAGCCCGAGACGCCGGTGACGCATACGAAGGCGGCGAGCGGGAAATCGACGGTGACGTGCCGCAGGTTGTTGGTGCGGGCGCCGACCAGGCTCAGCATGCGGCCTGCCCGCGGCCTCCGCCTCTGCCTCGGCAGCGGGATCTCGCGAGCGCCGGTGAGGTACTGGCCGGTGAGGCTCTCGGGGTTCCGCATCACCTCGTCCGGCGTGCCGGAGGCCACCACCGCGCCACCGTGGATGCCGGCGCCGGGTCCCATGTCGATGAGATGGTCGGCGGCGAGGATCGCCTCCTCGTCGTGCTCGACGACGATGACCGTGTTGCCGAGGTCGCGGAGCCGCTTCAGCGCCTCGAGGAGCCGGCCGTTGTCGCGCTGGTGCAGTCCGATCGACGGCTCGTCCAGGACGTACAGCACGCCGGTGAGCCCGGAGCCGATCTGCGAGGCGAGGCGGATGCGCTGGCTTTCGCCGCCGGACAGCGTTCCCGACGCCCGTGACAGCGTCAGGTACTCGAGGCCGACGTTGCGGAGGAAGCCGAGCCGCTCGTTGATCTCCCTCAGGATACGGCGGGCGATCTCCCGCTTCTGCGGCGTGAGCGTCGGCTCGAGGCCGGTGAACCAGGCGGCGGCCTCGTCGATCGCAAGTTCGCAGACCTCGCTGATGTCGCAGCCGGCGACCTTGACGGCGAGCGCCTCCGGCTTCAGGCGCTTGCCGCCGCACGCCTCGCAGGTGGTCACCGTCTGATAGCGTCCAAGCTCCTCGCGGATCCAAGCCGAATCGGTCTCGCGCCAGCGCCGCTCCATGTTGGGGATAACTCCTTCGAACGGCTTCCGCACCTCGTAGGCGCGGATGCCGTCGTTGTAGCGCATGGTCACCGCCTCGCCGCCGGAGCCGTAAAGGACGATCCGGCGCACATCCTCGGACAGCTCGCCGAAGGGCGTCGTCAGCGCGAAGCCGAAGCGGGCGGCGAGGCTCTGCAGGGTCTGCTGGTAGTACACCGAGGTCGAGTTGGCCCAGGGCGCGATGGCGCCGGAGGCGAGCGACAGGCCCGCATCGGCGATCACCAGTTCGGGATCGAAGTACATCTCGGTGCCGAGCCCGTCGCAGGCGGGACAGGCGCCGTAGGGGTTGTTGAACGAGAACAGCCGCGGCTCGATCTCGTCGATGGTGAAGCCGGAGACGGGGCAGGCGAACTTGGCCGAAAACGCGGTCCGTTCGCCGGTGTCGGCGTTCTCGGTGAAGGCGAGGCCGTCGCTGAGGCCGAGCGCCGTCTCCAGGCTCTCGGCGAGGCGGGCGGCCAGGCCGTCGCGGACGACGACCCGATCGACGACGACTTCGATGTCGTGCTTGAGCTTCTTGTTGAGCGGCGGGACGGCATCGACGTCGTAGAGCTCGCCGTCGACCTTGACCCGCTGGAAGCCGCGCTTCTGCAAGTCCTGCAGCTCCTTGCGGTACTCCCCCTTGCGTCCGCGGACGATCGGCGCGAGGACAAGCAGGCGCGTCCCCTCCGGCATGGCCAGCACGCGGTCGACCATCTGGCTCACGGTCTGGCTCTCGATCGGCAGCCCGGTGGCGGGCGAGTGCGGCACGCCGATGCGTGCCCACAGGAGCCGCATGTAGTCGTAGATCTCGGTCACCGTGCCGACCGTCGAGCGCGGGTTCTTGGACGTCGTTCGCTGCTCGATGGAGATCGCTGGCGACAGGCCCTCGATGGACTCGACGTCCGGCTTCTGCATGAGCTCGAGGAACTGACGGGCGTAGGCCGACAGCGATTCGACGTAGCGTCGCTGGCCTTCGGCGTAGATGGTGTCGAACGCCAGCGACGACTTGCCGGAGCCCGAGAGGCCGGTGATCACCGTCAGCCGGTGGCGCGGGATCTCGACGTCGATGCCCTTGAGGTTGTGCTCGCGCGCGCCGCGGACGACGATCCAGTCCATGGGGACCCCAGACTTGCTCGAGGCGGAGACGCCCTCGCTCCTCATCATATAGCCGTCCGAGCCGGTCCCGGCTACCGGCCTTGAGTCCGTGGCGGGCCTCGATCCGCCGCTCGCCTGCAGACCGGCGGCGTGGTAGCGTTGCCGCGGAGACGCGGGCGAGGGGGACGTGGAGGCGCCGAGAACACCGCCGGAGATCGTGATCGGCGCCGGGATCGTGCCGGATGGCGATCTCGTGTTCACCTCGATCGACGCCGCCGGCCGTCGGGGGGAACTCAACCGCTTCGTGATCGAGGTCTTGGGCGTGTCCCCGGAGGTGTTCCCTTTCCCCACGGAAAGCGAACTCGGCGCCGGATTCGCCGTCCGCCAGTTCGGCAAGCTAGCGCCGGTGGTCTTCGTCGTCACCGTCGACGGCCGCCGGGATGTCGCCGATCTCGTGCGCGACAACCTCACCAAGGCCCTGACCAATTTCGACACGGGAGGCCGGCGCCTGTGGATTCCGCTGATGGGCACGGGCGCCGGAGGATTGTCCCCGACGGCCAGCGCCGAGGCGACGGCGCGGGCTCTCGCCGACAGCGAGGTTTGGTCGCGGAGCCCGCCCGAGCAGATCCTCGTCTCGGCGGCTCCCGCCGTCGATCGCAAAGAGCTGTTACTTGTCCGCGACGCTTTTCAGTCGGTCATCGACCGCTTCACCGGGGACTCCGGCATCGGGGTAAGGCTTTTCAACCAGCCGGCCGTCGAGAAGGTGGCCGGGAAGACGAAAGGCATCGGTGCAACACTGGATGTCAAACTTGAGAAAAACGAGGCCAAATTCGAGGCCGAGGCGGTGCACACGCTTGCCGTCGTCGCGCCGGAGCGGGCCTACTTCGACAACGATCAGCGGCCGACGCGGGACAGCCTCAACGTCCGCCGCCAGGCCGAGATCTTCACCCGGCTGATCACCGCCCGCGACGTCAAGCTGCCGCTCTCGATCGGCCTCTTCGGCAACTGGGGAGTCGGCAAGAGCTATTTCATGGATCTGATCCGGGACGAGATCCGCGCGCTCACCGAGCGCCAACCGGCAGACGACGAGCGGTCCACCTATGTGCGCCGCGTCGCCCAGATCTCCTTCAACGCCTGGCATTACATCGACAGCGACCTGTGGGCCTGCCTCGCCATCCGCATCTTCGACGGCCTCGCCGAGCAGATCGCCGGCGACGACGCACGCTTGCGCGATTTCGAGCAGATCCGCAGCAAGCTCCGCGCTGAGATCCAGTCGAGCGAGCAGTCGAAGCTGCAGGCGGAGAACAAGCAGGCCAGCGCGCAGCTGGAGCGCGAGGCGGCGGCGCTCGAGCTGGACCGGCTGCGCGCCGACCGAGAGACCCAGGCCGAACGCTATGGACGGCTCCGGTTCGCCCGCGTCCTGGCCACCGGTCGCCTCGGCGATCGCCTCGAGAAGACAAGGAAGCTGGCGCAGGATCTCGGTCTCGGCGAGGTCGTCAAGACCGCCGACGACGCCGCCAGGCTGGCGGAGCAGCTGCGCGCGCTGGACGGTCGGGCGCGCGGCGTTTTGGCGGCGCTCGGCGCGCAGTTCTCGACTCCGGCGAGAGCTGGCCTCGGCCTCCTCGCCGGCTTCGGCTTCATTGCCGCGGTCGCCATCCTGTTCGAGGCGGCCGGCTCGGCCCTGCCCGGCTTTGCCGCGCCGGTGGCGCAGACGTTCGCGCTCTCGGGCGGCGCCGTCGCCTGGGCCGGGCGGCGGCTCGGCGCCATCTCCGAGGCTCTCGGCGCTCTCGATGAGATCCGCGCGAAGGTCGAGGCGGCGAGAGCGGACGCTGCCGAGCCAACCGACGAACGCGAGCTGAGAGAGCGCATCGAGGCGATCGATTCGCAGATTCGCACCGCGCAGCAGCAGATCCACGAGGCCGACCGCCGCATCGCCGAAGCCCAGGCCGAGCTTCAAAGGATCAATGCCGGCGGGTTGGTCTACGATTTCCTCGCCGCCCGCTCGGCCGGCGAGGAGTATCGCCGGAACCTCGGACTGATTTCCGTCATTCGTCAAGATTTCAAGACATTGAGCGGCCTTCTTCATGACTGGAATCAGAACGAAGAGAAGGGCTCGGGCAAGCCCCCCATCGAACGCATCGTGCTCTACATCGACGATCTCGACCGCTGCCATCCCGATCGCGTCGTCGAGGTCCTGCAGGCCGTACACCTGCTGCTGGCGTTCGACCTGTTCGTCGTCATCGTCGCCGTCGATCCGCGATGGCTCGAGCGCTCGCTGTACAAGGCCTACGTCCCGGAGCTGAAGTCGGTCGACCTCAGCAAGGTCGAGGGTCAGCGGCTCAGGGAGTTCAGCCCGCAGAACTACCTCGAGAAGATCTTCCAGATCCCGTTCTCGCTGCCGGGCATGTCGGAGGACGGCTACCGGCGGCTGGTCGACGACCTCGTCACCACCCAGACCGAGCATGCCCGGGCGAGCGGAGAGAGCGAAGCGGTGGTGACCGGTTCACTTGGTGGCGCCGGAACAGAAAGGACGATCGTGGGCAAGAGCCCGGCCAGCGCGCCAACTGGAGCCATCGTACCGGCGGCCTCCGGGGAGCCGCCATCGGAGACCGGCACGGCTTCGCCGGAGCGGCCGCCGCCGCGCCGCGACGAGCCGCCGTCGCTGCTCAGCGACCGGGAACGGGCCTTCTTGCAGGCCCTCTACGCCTTCGTGCCGACGCCGCGGCTCGCCAAGCGGCTGGTCAACATCTACCGTCTCCTCAGGGTGCGCGCCGTCGACATCGACGGCGGCTTCGAGCGGTTCGTCGCAGAGGACGGGGACTACCGCGCGGCCCTGCTGCTGCTCGCCCTCAATATCGGCTTCCCGCGCATCGGCGGCAGCGTGCTTCGGACGCTCGACGGCTCGATGGAGGGGGTCGAGGCGACGACGTTCCCGCCGTTCGTTTCGGCGCTCGCCGAACGATCCGGCGGTGCGCACGCAGAGAGCGGAACGGATCGCGCCGACTGGGCCGCGGTCGGTGCCGAGGTCTCGCGCCTGGCGCAGCGACCGGGCCTTCCCGTATCCCTGGATGCCTATCGGCTGTGGGCGCCCGAGGTTGGCCGCTACGCCTTTCACTGGCATCTGTCGTGACCGGAGACAGGGCCGGGTAGGCGGGCGAAAAGCGGGTGGCGCCGCCGCGACGAGTGTGTGTAAAGTCGCATTGCGACCGACGCATCGGGCGGGAGACCGGTGCATCGGCCGGGCGGCGCGGCCGCCCGGGCGGGTGACGGAGTGGGACGATGGCTGGTTCGATCAACAAGGTGATTCTCGTCGGCAACCTCGGCCGCGATCCCGAGGTCCGCTACACCCAGGACGGCACCAAGGTGGTCAACCTGTCGGTGGCCACCTCGGAGCGCTGGAAGGACCGGCAGAGCGGCGAGCCCCGCGAGCGCACCGAATGGCACCGCGTGGTGATCTTCAACGATCGGCTGGCCGACGTCGCCGAGCGCTTCCTCAAGAAGGGCTCGAAGGTGTTCGTCGAGGGCTCGCTGCAGACCCGCAAATGGACCGGCAACGACGGCCAGGAGCGCTACACCACCGAGATTGTGCTGCAGCGCTACCGCGGCGAGCTGACCCTGCTCGATGCGCGCGGTGAGGCGGAGGGCGGCTATGCCCCGGCCGGCGAGCCCTCGCCCGGTGGCGAGTCGGCGGCGGCGCCGCGGTCGGGCGGGTTTTCCGGCGGCGATCTCGACGACGAGATCCCGTTCTAGAGGGGAGCGGATCGGATTGACGCACCGTCGATCGGCGACGGCCGCGCAGGCTATGTGCCCGGCCGGCAGGACGGCCGTCGACAGCCGATGACCGGGAATTCGCGTCCGATGCGACCGATCGGCGCGGTGCTGGCTGCCTTGGCGTTCGTCGCCGCAAGCTACCTCGTTGACGGCGCGACGCGGCCGCGGCAACCGCCGCCCGAGACCGTGCTTGCCGTGCCGGCTCCGCCGCCGCGCCTTGCTTCCCAAGAGAGAGAGAGCCGCGGGCACCGAGGAAGCGATGACGTGCCGGCGGCGGTGGGCGAGCGGGACGCCGAGCCGCCGCCGGAGCTCGCCGAAGGCGACGGTCCCGAGCTCCTGGAGACGGCCGCGGGCGGCGGGCCGCCGGCGGACGGCGAACAGGCGGACACTGGAGTCGTGGCCGAGAGGCCGGCCGTGGCGTCGGTGGCACCGCCCCCCGTCCCGGCATCGAGCGTCAACGCCGAGCCCGAGGCGGCACGGGCCGCGTCGGCCGTTGCCGGCGGCGACCGGGTGATCCTCACCCGCGGCAGCAACCTCAGGGCCGGCCCCGGTCCCGACGCCTTGGTCCTCGCCCGTCTCCGCGAAGGCGAAGCGCTGGTGCGGCTGGAGCCCGATCCGGTGCTGGGATACTATCGTGTCCTCTACGGCGGCCGGGCAGGCTGGGTGTGGTGGCTGAACGTCGCGCCGGAAGAAGAAGGCGCGCACACGGAGGAGGGCGTCCTGACCGACCACCCGGCGGAGGATCTGCCGGGAGGCGCGGTGGAGCCGTCGGACACGCCGTCGCCGGCCGTGGCGACAGAGTAGCGTCCCTCGGCTCAGCCGGCTTCCGGAGGGGGGTCCGCGACCGCGGGCGTCTCGGCTGCGCCGAGGCGGTCGAGCATCCGCGAAAGGCGATCCTCGATCAGGCTGACGGTGGCGATCACCTTGCCGATGCGCTGGCTGGTGATGTCCTGAAAGCTGCAGGCCTCGAAGATGCGGATGACGCGCTCGGCGATCGCCTCGAGCAGGGCGACGTCGGTGGCGTCGTGGGTCCGTTGCCGCATGCGGCCGACGAGATCGTCGATCTCTTCCGAGGCGGCGAGAACGACCTCGGTCGCCGCTTCTGTCGCCTGGACGACGACGTCGAGCCCATCGCCGGAGGCGGCCAGGGCCTCGCCGGCGGGCGTGCGTCGGCGCAGCGCGGCGACCTCTTTCCTGGTCTCGGCGATAGCCTTCGCCAGCGTTCTCAACTCGTCCGGAATCCCGCCGCCGCCGGTGCCGGCGGCGGCCGCCGGCAAGTCGGTGCGTGGGCTGGAGGCCGGTGCCGGTGCCAGCCGGTCGAGCCGGCGCCCGAGCTCGGCGATGGCGTCGAGGATCTCGCGGTGGCGCCTGGCGGCGGAATCCTGTGGCATCGGCCGCGGCTCGCCGGGTTCGTGAACTCTCGTCTGACGGTCTTCGGGCATGTGTTCACCCAGGGGCGGCAGCGACCCGCGGTCGGCACGACAACGGCCCGTCATTCATGCTAACACGCGTTGATTGCAGAAGAAAGAAATAAGCTTGAATCGGGTGGCACGCCGGCTTGGTTGTGCGCCATTTTCCTCCGTGGTACTGTCGACGGACCTGATGGCCTTGATTTCTCTGTATTCCGGGATGCCCTAGGGTGACCAACGCCGCGCCCGTGCCGGTCTCGCCGGTCGCAATCGAGGAGGAGATGCAGCGCTCCTACCTCGATTACGCGATGAGCGTGATCGTCAGCCGCGCCCTGCCGGACGTGCGCGACGGTCTCAAGCCGGTGCAGCGGCGGATCATCCACGCCATGCACGAGAGCGGCTACGGCCACGACCGCCCCTACCGCAAGTCGGCCCGCATCGTCGGCGACGTCATGGGCAAATACCACCCACACGGCGACCAGCCGATCT
>CAYQSU010000003.1:0-89548 GCA_964420325.1 uncultured Rhodospirillaceae bacterium
GGTGCGGGCGATGGAGATCATCGACGAGCTCGAGCCGCACCGCCGCGGCATCTACGGCGGATGCATCGGCTACCTTGGCGCCGACGGCCAGATGGACACCTGCATCGCGCTGAGGACGGCGGTGGTCAAGGACGGCGTGCTGTACGTCCAGGCCGGCGGCGGCGTCGTCGCCGACAGCGATCCGGAGGCGGAATACCAGGAGAGCCGGTCGAAGGCCCGCGCCCTCATCCGCGCCGCCGAGGAGGCCGTCCGCTTCGCTGCGGGCGCGTAGCACGGGGCGGATCTTCTGCTGCAGTGCAGGATTCCACACCAACCGAATGGTCTTTCGGTCCCCCTCCAAATGTGCTATGCGTCACACACCGTGCGCGCTTCCCGGGGTGGAGAGTGGCGGCGAGATTTCGCGACGAGCGCGCCAGAAACTCGTTCGCTCTTCCCGACATGTCTGCAAGAAAGAACAAAGGGCTGCGCGCACGGCCCAACCCTCCGTCGGAGGTCTTCGCCTACCACGTTCCGGTGTTCGCCATGCTCGCCCACGGCTCGGCGGGCGCCAGCGCCTCGCCCTTTTGCAGGAGCTCGACGGAGATGCCGTCCGGCGAGCGAACGAAGGCCATGCGGCCGTCGCGGGGTGGCCGGTTGATGGTGACGCCGCCGTCCATCAGCCGCCGGCAGGTGGCGTAGATGTCGTCGACGCGAAAGGCCAAGTGGCCGAAGTTGCGGCCGCCGGCGTACGTCTCGGGATCCCAGTTGTAGGTGAGCTCGAGCATCGGCGCGCCGTCGCGCCCCGCCCGCTCCTCGTCGTCGGGGGCGACGAGGAAGATCAGCGTGTACCGCCCCGTCCTGCTCTCGTGGCGCCGCACCTCCTTGAGCCCTAGCTTCTGGCAATAGAAGGCGAGGCTCTCGGCGATGTCGCCGATCCGCACCATGGTATGCAGATACTGCATGGGCTCTCTCCCCGTTCCCGTTGCACCGCGTCCGTCATCTCGGCAAGGTGGCAGCTCCGGCGGCCGGCTTCAACCGCGCGGTCGCCCCTACGGGTGCTGCCGCTCCAGCCGGCGGGCGACGATCGTCGACAGCGGCACCAGCCGGAGGCCGCGCTCCGCATGGCCTTCGAGCCACCGGTCCAGGACCTCCAGCGTAATGTCCCGCGGGTGGCCGATGGCGATGGCGTGGCCGTGCCGCCGGGCGATGCGCTCGACGTCGGCGAGGCGGGCCTCCACGGCCTCGCCGTCGCCGGCATGGTCGAGGAAGACGTTACGCTCGGCGACCGGCACGCCGAAGCGAACGGCGAGCTCGGCACCGACGCTCGCGGCCGTGGTCCGCGAATCGAGGAACAGCAGCCCGCGCCGTCTGAGCTCCTGCATGACCAGACCCATGCCCTGATGATCGGCGGTGAAGCGGCTGCCCATGTGGTTGTTGATGCCGACATAGCCGTCGAACCGCGTCAGCATCCAGTCGAGCCGGCGCCTCAGCTCCGCGGCGTCGAGATCGGCCGCCAGCGCATTGGGGCCGGCATCGGCGTCCCGGTCCAAGGGCTCCATGCCGGCGTGCACGAGGAGCTCGTGGCCGGCAGCCCGGGCGATCGCCGTCTGCTCCGGCAGGTCCTCGGCGTAGGCGAGAAAGGCGAGGGTCAGCGGCCCCGGGAGCGCGATCGCCCACAGCGTCCGCCTGCGATCGACGCCGAGATCGTCGATCACCACCGCCACCATCGGCGCTCCGTCGGCGGCCGGGGCCGGGACCGCGTGGCGCCGCCAGGCGGGAAGCACAACCGCGTCCTCGCCTGCGACCTCGGCCGGCAGCCGCGGGAGCATCGCCACCGGCCCCGGATCGCCGGCTGCGGGATCCGGGCCCGGCGGCCCCGGCCCCTCGTGCACCTCCTCCGGCACCGCCTCTTCGTCAACGCGGAGGAGCCTGTCCTCGACTGCCGCGAAGGCGTCGGGCGCGATCCCTCGCTCGGCGGTGGCGCCGCCTCCCGTCCCGCCCCGCGGCCCCGACGCCAGATCAACGGCGTACGACGACGGCGGCTCGTGGCGGGCCAGGCGGGCGATGGCATAGCCGCCGATCACGCCGGCGAGCGCGAGGGCGACGAACGCCGCCTGCCGGCGCAGGTGGGACCGGGGGCGGATCGAAAGGCGGCGTCGGCGGGCCGGCCGGCGATGCGAGGGCATCGATGCATCTGCTCGCATAGGTTTAGCTCCGTTGAGACCTATCTGGCTCGCCCGGGACCGTCAACGGTCCTCTGGAACGCCGCTCCGATCCTTGACGCACGCGGCGACTGCCGCCATGGTTCGGCCGGCCCCCGCGTTCTCCGCTCGCGGCGGCACGGCCCGATTCGATGCATGCGTCCCGGCCCGGACCCTGGTCAGATGTTTCTGTTGATCGACAACTACGACAGCTTCACCTACAACCTGTTCCACTACCTTGGCGAGATCGGGGTCGAGGTCGAGGTGCATCGCAACGACCAGATCACCGCGGAACAGGCACTGGCGCGGACGCCGCAGGCCCTCGTCCTCTCGCCCGGGCCGTGCGATCCCGACCGCGCCGGCATCTGCCTCGAGCTGATCCGGAAGGCTGCCGGGCGGATCCCCCTTCTCGGCGTCTGCCTCGGCCACCAGTGCATCGGCCAGGCATTCGGCGGTCGGGTGGTCCGGGCGCCGCGGCCGATGCACGGCAAGGTGAGCGCCATCCGCCATCACGGCACGGACATCTTCGCCGGGCTGCCGTCTCCGTTCGCCGCCAACCGCTATCACTCGCTGATGGTGGCCCGGGACGGACTCCCCGACTGCCTCGCCGTCACCGCCGAGAGCGAGGACGGCGTGATCCAGGGCCTTGCCCACCGGTCGCTTGCCGTCTACGGCGTCCAGTTTCACCCGGAAAGCATCGCCACCGAGCACGGGCATGCGCTGTTGCGCAACTTCCTCGACATCGCAACGGCCGCGGGGAGGCGGTCTTGACGGACAGCATGACGGCGATGAAGGCGCTCTTGGCCAAGCTCGCCCTCGGTGCGACCCTGTCCGAGGCGGAGGCCGAGACGGCCTTCGGCATCATCATGTCCGGAGACGCGACGCCGGCCCAGATCGGTGGCTTTCTGATGGGGCTCCGGGTGCGCGGGGAGACCGTCGCCGAGATCACCGGCGCGGTGCGGGTGATGCGGGAGAAGGCGCTGAAGATCGACGCGCCCCCGGACGCCATCGACATCGTCGGCACCGGCGGCGACGCCTCGGGAACCTTGAACATCTCGACCGGAGCCGCCCTCGTCGTCGCCGGCTGCGGCGTGCCGGTCGCCAAGCACGGCAACCGGGCGCTGTCGTCGCGCTGCGGCTCGGCCGACGTGCTGGCCGCGCTCGGCGTCAATCTCGATGCCGACACGCACCTCGTCGAGCGCGCGATCCGCGAGGCCGGCATCGGCTTCCTCCTGGCACCCCGGCATCACAGCGCGATGCGCCACGTCGCCGGCCCTCGCGTCGAGCTCGGCACGCGCACGATCTTCAACATCCTGGGCCCGCTCTCGAATCCGGCCGGCGTGCGGGCCCAGTTCTCCGGGGCGTTCTCGCGCCAGTGGATCGAGCCGATGGCCGAGGTGCTGGGCAAGCTCGGCAGCACGCGGGCCTGGGTGGTCCACGGCGCCGACGGGCTCGACGAGCTGACCACCACCGGGCCGTCGGCGGTGGCGGAGCTCAAGGCCGGAACCGTGAGGACCTTCGAGGTGGTGCCGGCGGATGCCGGCCTCCCGGTCGCCTCTGCCGAGTCGCTCAGGGGCGGCGACGCCGAGACCAACGCCGCGGCCATGCGCGCCATGCTCGGCGGCGAGCGGGGGCCGTTCCGCGACGTGGTCCTCTACAATGCCGCGGCGGCGCTGATCGTCGCCGACAGGGTCTCCGACCTCAAGGCCGGAGTGGCGATGGCGGCCGCCGCCATCGACTCCGGGCGCGCCAGGGCCACCCTCGAGCGCCTGGTCGAGATCACGAACATGCCGGTGCGGGCCGGCGGGCCGTGAGCGACATCCTCGCCCGCATCTGCGCCGACAAGCGGGAGCACGTGGCGCGACAGCAAGAGATCCATCCGCCGGCGGCAGTCGCCGCCGCCGCAGCCTCTGCGCCGCCCGTGCGGCATTTCGCGGCGTACCTCGTCGACGCGGTGGCCCGCGGCGGCTACGGTCTCATCGCCGAGATCAAGCGGGCGTCCCCGTCCCGGGGGCTGATCCGCGAGCAGTTCGACCCGGCCGAGCTCGCCCGCGCCTATGCCGCCGGCGGCGCCACCTGCTTGTCGGTGCTCACCGACCGCCCCTACTTCCAGGGGGACGACGCGTTCGTCGGCGCCGCCCGCACCGCCGTCGATCTGCCGATCCTGCGCAAGGAGTTCATCCTCGATCCGTACCAGATCGCCGAATCGCGCGCGATCGGCGCCGACTGCGTGCTCTTGATCATGGCGGCACTGGAAGGCGGCGAGGCGAAGGTGCTGGCGGATGCGGCCCACGCCCTCGGCATGGACGTGCTGGTCGAGGTCCACGACCAACCGGAGCTCGATCAGGCGCTCGCCCTCGGCACCTCGCTGATCGGCATCAACAACCGCGATCTCAAGACCCTCGAGGTCGACCTGGCGACGACGGAGCGTCTGGCGCCGCTCGTTCCGGACGACCGCCTCGTGGTCAGCGAAAGCGGCCTCAAGACCCCAGCCGATCTCGCCCGCATGGCAGCCGCGGGCGTGCGCTGCTTCCTCGTCGGCGAATCGCTGATGAGCGCGGACGACGTGGCGGAGGCGACGCGCGCGCTGCTGGAGGCGCCCGAGGCCCTGGCGCCGTCCCGATCCGGCCTTGCGGTCGCACCGGGGGACGACTAACGTCGAAGACGGGCGGCGAACGCGGCATTCGCAATGGCAGGCTTTACCCACTTCGATGCTGACGGCAACGCGGTGATGGTCGACGTCTCGGCGAAGGACGTCACCGACCGCACGGCGACGGCCGGGGCCTCGGTGCTGATGAAGCCGGAAACCCTTGCCCTGATCCGTGCGGGGCGGGTCGAGAAGGGGGACGTCCTCGGCGTCGCCCGTCTCGCCGGCATCATGGCGGCGAAGCGAACGCCGGAGCTGATCCCGCTCTGTCATCCCCTGGCGCTGACGGCGGTCGCCGTGGACCTGAGCCTCGATGCCGACCGCAGCGCCGTCGACATCGCCGCCACCTGCCGTCTCCGCGGGCGCACCGGCGTCGAGATGGAGGCGCTGACCGCCGCCGCCGTCGCCGCCCTCACCGTCTACGACATGTGCAAGGCCGTCGACCGCGGGATGCGGATCACGGACTTGAGGCTCGTCCACAAGGCAGGCGGCAAGTCCGGCGTGTTCGAGGCCGACTGATGCTGTCGGTGGACGAAGCGGTGGCAATCGTTGCTGCCGGTTTCCGCCTCCTTGCCGCGGAGCAGGTGGCGTTGCCGGACGCCCTCGGCCGCGTGCTTGCCGAGGACGTCTCCTCCCGGGTCACCCAGCCGCCGGCGGACGTCTCGTCGATGGACGGCTTCGCGGTGCGCGCCGGGAACGCCGACGAGGTGCCGCGGAACCTCCGCCTCGTCGGCGAATCCGCCGCCGGCAGCGGCTTCGAGGGCATCGTCGGGCCCGGAGAGGCGGTGCGCATCTCCACTGGCGCGCCCGTGCCCCGCGGCGCCGACGCGATCGTCATCCAGGAGCACACCCGAAGGCAGGGCGACACGGTGAGGGTGCTCGAGAGGCCGGTCGCCGGCCGCTGGATCCGTCGGGCGGGCAAGGATTTCCGCAAGGACCAAGTGCTGCTCACGGCCGGCCGGGTGCTCGGCGCCCGCGACATCGGCCTCGCCGCGGCGATGAACGTTCCCTGGCTGATGGTCCGCAGGCGCCCCCGGGTCGCCCTGATCGCCACCGGCGACGAGGTGGTGATGCCGGGCGATCCCATCGCCTCCGACCAGATCATCAGCTCGAACAGCCTGGCGCTCGCCGCCTATGTCCGGGTCTTCGGCGGCGAACCGATCAACCTCGGCATCGCCCGCGATACCGAAGCGAGCCTGCGAACGCTGGTCGAGGCTGCGCGCGGCGCCGACCTCCTGGTGACCATGGGCGGCGCCTCCGTCGGCGACCACGACCTGGTGCGCCGGGTGCTCGGCGACAAGGGACTCGATCTCCGCTTCTACAAGGTCGCGATGCGCCCCGGAAAGCCCTTGATCTTCGGCCGCCTCGGCGACGTGCCGGTGCTCGGCCTCCCGGGCAACCCCGTCTCCGTCGGCGTGACCGCGGTCGTCTTCCTGAGGCCGGCGCTGGAGATCATGCTGGGTGTGCGGTCCGACACCGATCCGGCGACGGCCGTTCTCGGCCGCGAGATCGGCGCCAACGACGAGCGCCAGGACTACCTGCGCGCGCGGCTCGGCCGGAGCGCCGCGGGCGATCTCGTCGCCACGCCGTTCGAGGCTCAGGACAGCTCGATGCTGGCGCTGTTCGCCGAGGCCGACTGCCTCGTGGTCCGACCGCCGTTCGCCTCGCCGGCGGCGGCCGGCGACCGCGCGCCCATCGTTCTCCTGCGCCAGGGCACGGTCCGCTTCTAGGCTTCCCGCCGCGCCGGCCGAGCGGCAGAATTAGCGCTTGACTGCGGCAAGGAACCAAACTAGAACATGCGTTGTGGTTTTTGTTTTGTTCCGAACCTGGTGGTGGTCAGGCGGCGACCATTACAGCGACCGAGCGAGACACCAGCTCCGGGGCGGGTAGCGGCGTCGGTCGCAGCAGGTCGGCGGATCGGGTGGCGGCAGAAAGGGGGCAGTGCGCATGCTGACGAAGAAACAGTATCAGTTGCTGGTCTACATCGACCAGCGCCTCAAGGACGGCGGCGTCTCGCCCTCGTTCGACGAGATGAAGGAAGCCTTGGGGCTGCGGTCGAAATCCGGCATCCACCGCCTGATCACCGCGCTCGAGGAGCGGGGATTCCTGCGCCGGCTTCCGCACCGCGCGCGCGCCCTCGAGGTTCTGCGTCTGCCGGAGAACGTCGTGCCAGCGATCCGTCGCGAGCGCCGGGCGCAGGACCAGCGATTCGCACCCAACGTGATCAAGGGCGATTTCAAGCTCCCCGGCTCGCAGGTGTCGTCGGCGTCGGGCGTCGTGCAGCTGCCGCTTTACGGGCGGATCGCCGCCGGCACCCCGATCGCGGCACTGAGGGACCATTCGCGCTCGATCGAGCTCCCGGCGTGCCTGCTCGGCAAGGGCGAGCACTACGCCCTCGAGGTGGAGGGCGACTCGATGATCGAGGCCGGCATCCACGAAGGCGACACCGTGATCATCGAGCGCGGCGACAACGCCGAGAACGGGACCATCGTCGTTGCCCTGGTCGACCACGAGGAAGTGACGCTGAAGCGCATTCGCCGGCGCGGTCATTCGATCGCCTTGGAGCCGGCCAACCCCGCCTATGAGACGCGGATCTGCGGTCCCGACCAGGTCGAGGTCCAGGGCCGGCTCATCGGCCTCTACCGCCGGTACGACTGAGCGCGCGCGCCACGCTCAGTCGCTCGCGGGCAGGCGCGGGCGCGGGCGGCGGCGATCGACCCACGGCCGGTCGCCGCGACGGCCGTTGACGCTCTCGACCCGGACGCGGCCCTCGTTGAGCCACACCGCGTGGGTGCCCTCGCGCCATAGATCGAACCGGTCGATCACCCTTCGCGCCGACGGACACGCCGTCCTGACCGGCACCGTGGCGACGACGACGTCGGCGGTCCGGCAGTCCTCCTCGAGCGCCTCGGGACGCCGGGCGATGGCGACCACGTGGCCGCCGGCGCGATAGATGCAGCCAAGGGAATCGCACGACAGGCGACCATCGGCACTCGTTCCGTACCGTGGCCAGCGGCTGCCGGTGCCGCCGTCGCCGCTGCGCTGCAGCCAGGCTTGGCGCGCGAAGCGGGCCGCCCTGAGCGACGAGAAGGAGAGCTCGCCGGAGGCCTCGCGAACCGCAATCAAGTCGCCCCCGCCGTCGACCAGGATGTCGGGAGGCGTCGCCGACACCATCGTCGCGAGCCCGGCCGCCACCGCCGGCACGCCCCAGTATCGCCAGCGCGTGCGCCAGAGACAGTGCCAGAGCCCGCCCAGCGTCACCGCCGCCAGCGCCGGCATCGACATCGCCGGCAGTTCGGCGACGGCGCCCGGCCACGCGGCGACTCCTGCCGCCACGTCGAGGACGACCTCGACGCCGAGGGCCATCGGCGCCAGCGCGAGCCGGTCGAGGCCGAACGGCATCAGGGCGAACGCCATCACCGCCCACGGCATCACCCACAGCGCCGTCACCGGCACCGCGAGGAGGTTGGCGGCGAGCCCGTACGCGGCGAAGCGGTTGAAGTGGTAGACGGCGAACGGCGACGTCGCCGTTCCGGCGATCAGCGTCGTCATCGCCACGCCGGCCATGTAGCGGCCGATGCGCCGGGGCCAGTCGGGCGGCTCGCCCCGCCGGCGGCGGGCGTCGCGGAGGGCCTCGTAGAAGGCGATGAGGGCGACCACCGCGGCGAACGACATCTGGAAGCTGGCGCCGAGCAGGCTCTCGGGCGACACCGCGAGAATGACGACCGCGGCCCAGGCGACGGCGCGCATCGATAGGCCGCGCCGATCGAGCAGCACCGCCGCCATCACCAGCGCCAGCATCAGGAACGCGCGCTGGGTGGGCACCGTGGCGCCGGCTAGCAGCGTATAGCCGCCGGCGGCGAGGATGGCGGCGACCGCCGCCCACTTCTTGATCGGATGGCGCAGCGCGATCGCCGGCACCAGCGCAAGCCCGCCCCGCACCGCGGCAAACACGATGCCGGCGACGAGCCCGATGTGCAGCCCCGATATGGCGAGAAGATGGGCGAGACCGGAATCGCGCATCGCCGCGAGCGCGGGCTCAGGGATCGCTCCCCGTTCGCCCGTCATCAGCGTCGCCATCACCGCGCCGACTGCGCCGGCAACCTGCGCGCGGACGCGCTCGCCGACATGCTGGCGCAGGCGTTCGATGGCGGCCCGCCAGGGCGACCGGCCCTCGGCCTCGCCCGGCTCGAGCACGGTCGCCCGCCCCAGCGCGAAACCGACGGCGCCGCGGCCCTCGAAGAAGGATTGGCGCTGGAAGTCGAACGCCTCGGGCGCGGCCGGCGGCGGCGGCGGCATCAGCACCGCGCGGAGCCGCAGCGTCGCGCCCGCGGCGACCGGTGGCTGGGCGCCCCTCAGGCGGATCCGCACCCGGGCCGGCGTGCGCTCGGGCGCGAGGCCGCCGATCCTGAGCGCGGCGAGCGTCACCCTCTGACCATCGGCGAGGTCCTCGAAACGCTCGACCTCTCCGGTCACCCAGACCGGACCGACGCGGTCCTCGAGGCGCGGTGCCGTGACGGCCGCGGTGCGGAGCTGGGCCGCGGTGAACCCCGCCATGACGACGGTGAGCGCGAGCGACACCAGGACCACCACGGGGCGTCGCCGCCCCGGCGGTCCCGCCAGGACGAGGCCAAGCAAGGCCGCGGCCGCCGCAAGCACCGGTCCGAGCCACAGCGGCGGTTCCTCGCCGAGGCCGAAATAGACGGCGATGCCGAGGCCGAAGCCGACCGGCGTCCACAGTGCCCACCGCTCGCGCTCGGCGCCGAGACGCTCCCAGGGCCGCAGCGCTGCCGCCGCCGATGCCGCGAGCGATCCCAGACGCCGCCGCCGCAGAGGGAGGAGCCGGCTGGTGATAGCGGACCCGATATAACCCATTCGGGCTATATTAGCGCTGTTCCGGCCTTCAGGGCATGGACAAAATGATTCGCGGCGCCGTCGGCCGCGCCTCAGTCGTCGAGGGCCTCTCCGGCCAGCGTCGCCACCTCCTGGCGGAGCGCGTGGACAATGCGGAGGGCGGGAGCGTCTCCCCTGCCGCCTCTCATCAGTTCGTCGACGCTCCGGGCGGAGCCCAGAACGAGCTCGACCCGGCCGAGCCGGGGAACGCGGCGGTCCCTCGGCAGCGCCTCGAAGGTCCCCCGGATATAGGCCGGCACCACCGGCACCGGCCGCGCCGAGAGCACCCTGCCGAGGCCCGGAAGGAAGGCCTGCAGCCCGCCGGTCGGCGTGCGCCAGGACTCGGGAAACCAGATCAGGCTCTCGCCGCGGGACAGCACCGCCGTCGCCATCGCCAGCGCCGACGACGGCGCCCGCTCGTCGACGGGAAAGACGTTGAGGGCATGCGCCAGCCACCGTGTCGGCGCGGTTCCGAACAGACGCGTCCGATCGCCGCCCCAGTAGGTCCGGCGCATGCGCGAATACGGCAGCCCAGCCGCCACGATCAGCGGGTCAAGATCGCTCGCGTGATTGGCGGCGATGACGAACGGGCCCCGCGGCGGCAGCCGCTCGAGCCCGGTGACGCGAAGGCGGAACAGGAGCCGCATCAGGAGCCAGTTGAGGCCGTAGAGACCGAGACGCACGGGCGTCGCGGCCGGGCCGGGCGGCTCGAGCCAGCGCTCGTCCTCGGCCGACGGCTGGGACAAGTCCCGGACAGGCTCGGACGACGCGGGCGCCTCCGCCGAGGCCGCCTCGACGACGGCGATGAGCGCGCGAACGCTTTCGGCGGCGGCGAGCCTGTCTTCGCCGACGCGGATGCCGAGAGCGGCCTCCAGCTCGAGGCCGATCGACAGCCACTCGAGCGAATCGATGCCGAGGTCGATCTGCGGGCTGGCATCGAGGCCGAGAGGCTTCTCCGGGCATTTCCGCTTGAGGAGCGCCCAGATCTCGCGTCCGGGAGAGCGTGCGAGAAGCGCGCGGTCCTCGGCCGAGAGTGCGGCCGGCTCTCTGCGGATGCCGGCCTTGGCCGCCTCGTAGAGGCCCTGCAGCTGGAACCGCCGGTACTTGCCGAGCCGCGTGCGGGGCAACGGCTCACGCATGATGGCGAAGCCCGAGAGCCGCTGATAGGGCGCCATCGCCTTGCCGGCTGTGGTGAGCGCGACGCGCACGACATCCTCGATGCGCGCGCTGCCGCTCTTCTGGATGGCGTCGAGGTCGGGCACCACCAGCGCGACCAGCGCGCCCGAGCGCTCGAGCACGGCGACCTCGCGAATGTAAGGGCTCGCACCGTAGACCTTCTCCACCTCTTCCGGCTGGACGTTCTTGCCGCCGCCGAGAACGATCAGCTCCTTGATGCGGCCGGTGACGTAGAGGTAGCCCTCGGCGTCGAGGTGGCCCTGGTCGCCGGTGCGGAACCAGCCGTCAGGCGTGAACGCCTCGCGGTTGGCCTCGGGATTGTTGCGGTAGCCGGCGAAGACGCTGGGGCCGCGGAGCTGGATCTCGCCGTCGCCGATGCGGATCTCGCCGGCATTGAGGGGCCTGCCCTCGCTGCCGATGCGTTGCCGGCCGGGGAGGTTGCCGGTGAACGCCGATGCCGTCTCCGCGAGGCCGTATCCGGTCAGCACCTCCCAGCCCAGGGCTTGGAGCTGCCAAGCGTACTCGGCTTCCAGCTTGGCTCCGGCCGAGACGAGGAGCCGGAGCTCGGGACCCATCTGCCGGTGCACGCCGCTGAACAGCCGGCGGCCAAGCCGCAGCCCGAACCGCCGCCCGGTCCGCATCGACAGGCCAAGCAGCGCCGAGAAGACCGCCTCCGCCAGGCGGCCGCGCGCGGCGACGCGTCCCTTGAGGCCGGCCAGCAACGCCTCGTACAGGCGCGGCACGCCGACGATGCCGGTCGCCCCCGCCAGCTTGAGCGCGCGGACCACGTGCTGGCCGGTCGCGGATTCGGGGAGAACGATCGCCGCGCCCGCGGACAGTGGCACCAGCGCGCCGACGACGAAGGGATAGACATGGTGCAGCGGCAGCGGCAGCAGCAGCCGGTCTTCGGGTCCGATGACGGTCTCTCCCAGGATCGCCTCGACGTTGGCGGCGATGTTGGCGTTGGTGAGCGCAAAGCTCTTCGGCCGGCCGGTGGTGCCCGAGGTGTAGACCAGCATTGCCGGCGCGTCGGCGGCGGGCGGCGGCAGCGCCGCCGGCCGCTCCGCAAACAACTCCGTCCAGCTCCGCGCCCCTGCGGCGCTCCCGTCCTCGCCCCCCAGAACGAACACCTCGAGGTCGTCCGCTTCGGCGAGCGATCGCAGCTCGGGCAGATGCGAAGCGGCGGCGAGGATCCGCCGGCAACCGCCGTCGCGAATGACCATCGCCGCTTCCTCGCTCGTCGCAAGATCGTCGATCGCCGCGGCGACGGCGCCGGCGGCGGCGATCGCCAGCCTCGCGACCAGCCAGTCGGCCGAGTTGGGCGCGAACAACGCCACCGGCTCGCCCACCGCTACACCGTGCCGCCGCAGCCCGGCGGCGAGGCGCAGCACCCGATCGGCGATGTCCGTGCAGGCGTGGGTCTCGACCGTCTCGCCGGCGACCGTGATCACCGCCGGATGATCCCCCCGCACGGCGATCCCGTCGAGCATCGCGGCGATGGTCCATCGATCCGTCAACCGAGCCTCCTCCGCCTTCCGGCTACTCCCGATCCGGGGTCCGCGGCCGTCGAAGCTTGCCGCAACGAACGAGCCTTTGCCAGCGGCATGCCGCCCCTGGCCGGGCGTGGCGCCGGCCGTGCCATCGAAATCGAGCCCTCTGCCGCCGCCGTTTCTGCTACAACACGGGAAGGCTTGGGCTCCACGCGAGGCCGGCGAACCTGCGGCCTCGAGGCTTTGACTGGGGAGGGTCGGAGATGGTTCAAATCGGCTGTTCGCTCGCGTTTGCTCTGGTCGCACTGATGCACGCCTCAGCCCCGGCATGGGCGGAGGTGCGGACGCAGGAGATCGTCTACAAGGTCGGCGACGCCGAGTTCACCGGCTACCTCGCCTACGACGACGAGATCGACGGCAAGCGGCCGGGGGTACTGGTCGTACACGAGTGGTGGGGACACAACCCCTATGTTCGCAGGCGAGCGGAGATGCTGGCCGAGCTCGGCTACACCGCGTTCGCCCTCGACATGTACGGCTCGGGCAAGCTCGCCGACCACCCGGACAACGCGAGGGCGTTCATGCAGGCGCTGATGGCCGACCTGCCGGGGGCGGAGGCCCGGTTCACTGCCGCCAAGGCATTGCTGCAGCAGCACGATACCGTGGAGGCGGAGAACATCGCGGCCCTCGGCTACTGCATGGGCGGCGCCCTCGTCCTGCACATGGCGCGGACGGGGGCGGACCTCGCCGGCGTCGTCAGCTATCACGGCGGCCTCGGCACCAGGACACCGGCCGAGCCGGGCAGGGTCAAGGCCAAGGTCGTGGTGTTCACCGGCGCCGCCGACCCGCTCGTGCCGGCCGACCAGGTGCAGGCGTTCGTCGGCGAGATGCTGGCGGGGGCCGTGGACATGGAGCTCAAGGCCTATCCCGGGGTGACGCACAGTTTCACCAACCCCGACGCCGACGAGTTCGGCAAGCGCTTCGGCATGCCGCTGGCTTACGACGAGGCGGCGGACGCCGACTCCTGGGGGCGCACCCAGGCCTTCCTCGAGGGGCTCTTCACCGGGGCGAACGAGTAGCGAGCCGCGGCTTCGGCCTAAAGGCCGAGCAGCGGCGGCAGCTCGGCCAGGGTGGAGACGGTCGCGACCGGCGCTCCCGGCAGCCGCTCGGGCGCTTGGCCGTAGCGGTTGACCCAGACCACCCGGAACCCGAACGCCGCCGCCGCATACGCGTCCCAGCCGTTGGACGAGAGAAAGCACACGGCCTCCGCCGGCCTGCCGAGCCAGTCGACGGCCATCTGGTAGACGGACGGGTGCGGCTTGTAGATCTGCACCCGGTCGACGGAGAGGACCGCGTCCACAAGATCGGCGATGCCCGCGCGGGCGACGGCGGCATTCAGCATGTCGGTGGAGCCGTTCGAGAGGATGGCCGTCCGCATGCCGCGGCGCTTGAGCGTCTTCAGCGTGTCCGCAACCTCAGGAAAGGCATCGAGCTCGAAGTAGATCCGCATCAGCCGCTCCCGCAGGCCGGCGTGCTCGATGCCGAGGCTGTTCAGGGCGAAGTCGAGCGCATCGCCGGTGACTTGCCAGAAGCCGACGAACCTCCCGGAGAGGCTGCGGAGCCACGTGTACTCGAGCTGCTTGCTGCGCCACAGCGCCGACAGCGGCTGGGCCTTGTCGCCGAGGGCATCGCGGCATCGCGCCGCGGCGGCGTTGACGTCGAACATCGTTCCGTAGGCGTCGAACACGCAGGCCGCGACGTCCTTGATCGCTGCGGTCATGGCCGATCCTCCCTACTGTTCACCGTTGCCCTTGCGCCCGCCGGCGTCACGCAGAGCCCGCCGGGAAGCGGAAGTCTGGCGCGCGCCGCAGGCAGCGAGGAAGTGGCGCATGTGGAAGTTGGCCTGGTCGGGTGCGTAGCCGAAGGCGCGGCCGACGGGGCACGCCCGCCGGGCCCGGCAGCCGAGCGCGAGACAATCCGCGCCGGCCGCCGCGGCCAAGTGCCGGGTGCAGGCTTCGGCGTCATACTTCGCGGGCCCGAACGCGTCGACCGGGCAGTTCGCCAGGCATGGCTTGGCGGCGCACGACCGGCAGGGGCTCGGCCTCTCGTCGCGCGGCCGGAGCTCGAGCCGCTGCCGGAGCAGGAGCACGCCGCGATAGCCGTGCCAAAGGCCGTAGTCGGGATGGATCAGGATGCCGAGCGGCGAGACGTGGCAGGCCTCGGCCCGCATCGCCCAGCGCTGAAAAGGGAGCGGCGGAGACGCGAAGGGGAAACGGAGGGTGGCATCGAACCGCAGAGCGACCGGCGCCAGGGCCTTCATGGTCCAGTCGTCGAGTCCGCCGTGGGACGCGCCGCCGGCGCTCGTGAACGCCGCCCACATCGCCGGTCCGGCGTTGCCGGCCAGAACCGCCGTCGCGGCCGGCCGGCCGTCGGCGAGCGGAGGCACGCCGTCGTCGCTGCGCGGATGGAAGGCGCCCCTCGGCGTGAAGCCGGCGGCGGCGATCGCCACCTCGACATCCTCAAGACGGAGCATCGTCGAGGCCCCCCAAGGGCGGCACCGCGCCAGCGCCGCGGCCGCCGCCCGCGGCCGCCACCAGGTCCTCGATGCGCGTGAGCTTGCGGCGGACACGGTTCCCGGGCGCCCGTTCGACCTCGGCACGATCGATCCGCGTCCAGCCGTCGAAGTCGACCACCTCCACGGCCGCAAGCTTGCCTTCGATGGCGCGCCGGCCGGGCTTCCCTTGCGCTGCGATCTCGGCGAGGATGCGGTCGGCGAGCGCATGGCCCTCGGCGCGGTTGGTGGCGATGGTCCCCGAAGGGCCCCGACCCGCCCATCCGACCACGTAGAGGCCGTCGGCGATGCGGCCCTGGCGGTTGCGGAAGACCCCGTCCTCGGGCGCGAGCCCGCCGCACGGGGCGCAGCGGTAGCCGACGCAGGTGACGGCGAGCTCGGCCGGGATCTCGACGACGGCCTCGGTCTCCACCCATCGCCCGCCCTCTTCGCGGGTCCGGCGGAACCGAACCGCCTGGAGCCGGGCCGCGCCGTCGTCGACGAACGCCTCGGGCCTGAGATGGAAGCGGAACTCGAGACGGATGGGCTTCCCGGCCGGAGGCATCGCCCAGAACGCCCGCAGGACCGCGAGCGCCGGAGTCTCGGAGGCGCCGGCGGCGATGGCCTCGGCGTCGACGACCGGATGCGCCCTATCGAGCCGTCCGAGTTCCTCGAGCTCCGCCGGGCTGAAGCGAACGTCGGAGGGGCCCCGCCGGCCGGCGATGACGATGCGGGCGAGCGGTGCCGAGGCGAGCCTCGCCTCGATCGCCGGGTCGATGTCGGAATTCTCCATCTCGCACCCAGCACGGCACAGCACGCGGGCGACGTCAACGGCGACGTTGCCGTTGCCGATCACCACCGCCGTTCGCACGCGCTCGAAGGCGAGCGAGAGACCCGCGTGGTCGGGGTGTCCGTTGTACCAGCCGACGAACGCCGCCGAGCCGACGACGCCTTGCAGATCCTCGCCGGGAACGCCGAGCCTGCGGTCGCCGGGGGCGCCCACGGCGAGGACGACGGCGTCGTAGGCCTCCTTCAGATCCTCGATCGACAGGTCGCGCCCGATCTCGACGTGCCCGAAGAAGCGCACCCGGTCCTGGCTCAGCGCCCGGGCGAGCACCCGGGCGATCGCCTTGGTGCCCTGGTGGTCGGGAGCGACGCCGCCGCGCACCAGCCCGAACGGCGTGGGCAGGCGGTCGAAGACGTCGATCTCGACCGCTCCCCTGCCCTGGCGCGCCAGCCGCTCGGCGGTGTAGCAGCCGGCCGGGCCGCTGCCGACGATCGCCACCGTCAGCGCCGCCATCGCCGGCGGTCCCTGTCGACGCCCGTCGGGCGGCGCATCCCAGCTAATGCAGCCTCACGTACTCGTAGGCGACCGGCAGGCTGTTGATGCCGCGGTCGGGCGGCGCGATCCAGCCGGCCATCTTGCCGGGCTCGGTCACCTGCTGCATCAGGCTCTTGACGTGGGCCACGTCGGCTTCCGACGGCAGCCAGTCTTGCTGTCTCGCGCGGAACTCGTCGGCGGCGATCCGTCGTCCTTCAGGGGTGGTCGGCGCCCCGGCCCATGGGCCGATGCCGCGACGGAAGCGAACGCTCGGCAGCGTGATCTCGAAATCGAACCCCGCCTTCTTGATCAGCCGGTTCCAGCGGCTGACGCCGGTCATGCTGTCGGCGACATAGCCCTGGCGGACGATCTCGTTGATCGCGTTCCGCATCGGCACGTCCACGACGTCGACGCCGCCCGCCTCTCCCGGAACCTCCAACCGGTATGTCGTGTCTTTGCAGATGTGGTCGGCGAAGCGCGCCTCGTCGGGGCGTCCCTTTAGGCCGTTCGCGAAGTAGCTGGCGGCATTGGACGAGGTCTCCGAGCCGAACAGGTCGAGGCTCGAGGTGTACCAGTGGTTGACGTAGCGCTGGATCAGCGGCAGGTCGACGACGCCGTGCTGGCGCAGCAGCCCGGGGTCCTCGGTGCCGAGCTCCTTCATCACCTCGACGGTGCGCCGGATCACCCGCGAGATGCCGGTGTCGCCGACGAACATGTGGTGCGCCTCCTCGGTGAGCATAAAGCGGGTCGTCCGCGCCAAGGGATCGAACGCCGATTCCGCCAGGCACTTGAGCTGGAACTTGCCGTCGCGGTCGGTGAAGTAGGTGAACATGTAGAACGACAGCCACTCCTCGACCGGCTCGTTGAAGGTGCCGAGGATGCGCGGGTTGTTGGCGTCGCCGGCATGCCGGTGCAGGAGCTCCTCCGCCTCCTCGCGGCCGTTGCGTCCGAGATAGGCGTGCAGGAGATAGACCATGGCCCACAGGTGGCGGGCCTCCTCGACGTTGACCTGGAACAGGTTGCGCAGGTCGTAGAGCGACGGGCAGGTCCGGCCGAGGAGCCGCTGCTGCTCGACCGAGGCCGGCTCGGTGTCGCCCTGGGTGACGATCAGGTTGCGCAGCGCCGCCCGGTGCTCGCCGGGGATCTCCTGCCACACCGGCTCGCCGAAGTGATCGCCGAAGCCGATCCGGCGATCCGCCTCCGGGTCGGCAAGGAAGATGCCCCAGCGGTAGTCGGGCATCTTCACCAGCCCGTACGTCGCCCAGCCCTTGGCGTCGACGGACGTCGCGGTGCGAAGGTAAACGTCGGCGGCCTGGAAGCCGGCCGGGCCCAACTCCTGCCACCAGCTGAGGAACCTGGGCTGCCAGTGCTCGAGCGCGCGCTGCAGCGATCGGTCACCGCTGAGGCCGACGTTGTTGGGAATGCGCTCCTGGAAGTTGATCTCCGTCATCTCACACCCTTCTCCAATCGAAGTCCGCCTTCGAGCCGGTGCCGAACCGCTTCAACGCTCCCGTCTCGCCGACCGCATTGGGCCGGATGAAGATCCAGTTCTGCCACGCCGACAGCCGACCGAAGATCTTCGTCAGCATGGTCTCCCGGCCGCCGAACCTGAGATTCGCCTCCATCCCGGTCAACGCGTCGGGCGACAGGCTGGTGCGCTCCTCGATCGCGAGGCGGATCTCGTCGGCCCAGTCGAGGTCGTCCGGGATGAAGGTCACGAGCCCGTTGCCCTCGGTCGCACGCGGGCCGAGCCGCTGCCCCTTGAGCCCGGAGAGCCGCGCGAGCACCGCCTGGTCCTCGCCGAACCGGGCGGCGAGGCGGCAGAGCCCGTTGACCGTCTCGAGCGGGCCGAAGTTCATCCCGCTGAGAGAAATCGCGGGCGCGACGCCGGCGTCCTCGGGCAGGTCGAGCATGTAGGCGCGATCGGCGGCCAGCACTAGCTCGAATAGCGTGCCGGCGAAGCACGAGCCCTCTTCGACGAGAGCGAACAGGCTGCGCGAGCTCACCTCGAGGCGGGCAAACGTGCGCCGGATCATGGCGATGACCTCGCGCACGAACCAGTGGTCGCGGTTGGCGAGGAGGACCTCGTCGGCGGCGAGCACGCGCGCCGCCTCGCCCTCGGTGCGGACCAGCCAGAGGCCGATATGGTCGTTGTTGGTCCGCAGCATCAGGATGGCGTCGTCGAGCTCGCGCGCCATCGCCAGCGGCCACCAGTCCGCTCCCGCCGCAACGATCGCGGCGGGCTCGGTGGCAACGTCGTGATCGGGCGCCCGGACGGTGATCGTCGCCGTCCGCCGTCCTTCGTCGATCGCCGCCTCGACCCGGCGATAGGTGTAGCCGCGTTCGCCGATCTCTCTCTCGATCGGGGTCAGCTCGACGCCCTCGGCGGTCTCCGGCCGCGAGCTCGCCGCCGCCAGCTCGGCGGCGCGCGCCCGAACCGCGGCCATGAACGTCTGCTTCGGCGCCAGGTGGTCGACGAGGCCCCATTCCTTGGCTCGACGGCCCCGCACGCCTTCCTCGCTTGTGCAGAACACGTCGGCCAGATCGCGGCGCACCTTCCGCTTGTCCGTCACCCGGGTGAGCCCGCCCGTCCCCGGCAGCACGCCGAGCAGCGGCACCTCGGGCAGGCTGACCGCGCTCGAGCGGTCGTCGATGAGGAAGATCTCGTCACAGGCGAGCGCGAGTTCGTAACCGCCGCCGGCGGTCGTGCCGTTGCAAGCGGCGATGAACTTGATGCTGCTGTGCCGGCTGGAATCCTCCATCGAGTTGCGGGTCTCGTTCGTGAACTTGCAGAAATTGACCTTCCAGCCATGCGAGGACTGGCCCAGCATGTAGATGTTGGCGCCGGCGCTGAATACGCGATCAAGGCCGCTGGTGATGACGACGACGCGAACCTGAGGGTGCTGGAAACGAATGCGCTGGAGGGCGTCGTTGAGCTCCATGTCGACGCCGAGGTCGTAGGAGTTGAGCTTGAGCGTGTATCCCGGCTTGAGCCCGCCGTTCTCGTCGACGGCGAGCGTCAGCGTCGCTGTCGCGCCTGCGACCTCCAGGCGCCAGTGCCGATAATGCTCGGGATCGCGGTCATAGATTATGATGTTGCGAACGCCCATGGTTTCCGCCGCCTGCCTGGCCGCTCCCTGCCGGCGACCGCCGGTTCTAAAGCGTCTAAGAATGGCTCTCAATATGCAGTATAGTGCACACCGTCGGCCATGCAAGGCCGATGACACGGCGGCACCGGCTTCCTCCGGTTCATGCCGCTTCGCCCCGCATCAGCCGGCCGGCCGCGGCGGCCAGCGTCTCGAGGCTTTGCTGGGACGCCTCGCCGGCCGTGTCGACCGTGGCGTCGGCCATCCGGTGATAGGGCTCGCGCGCCTTCAGAATGGCCTTGAGGTCCTCCATCGCCTCATCGTTCTTGGCCATCGGCCGGAGATCGCCCTGCTCGATGACGCGGGCCATATGATCCTCGGGATCGGCCTTGAGCCACACCGTGTGGGTCTTCTCGAGCAGGAACGAGAAGGTTGCCGCCTCGGAGACGATGCCGCCGCCGGTGGCGATGACGACGCGGTCGTGGGCGTTGACGACCGCCTCCAGGCAACGACGCTCGTAGCGGCGAAACGCCGCCTGCCCGCCCAAGGCGAGGATCTCCCCGATGCTGCCGCCGTATTCGCTCTCGAGGATGCGGTCGAGCTCGACGAAGGGAAAGCCGAGACGTTCGGCGAGCAGGCGTCCCAGCGTCGACTTGCCGGCGCCGCGGAGCCCGATGAGCGAGATGCGCTCGCGCTTGTCCCGGTTGCCGGTGCCCGACAGCATCAGTTCCAGTTGCCCCCGGATCTTAGCCAGCTCCGCCCGCGGCGCCGCCTCCAGAAGCTGTACGATGCGGGCCAGCTCCGCGCCGTTCTCGCCGCGGCTGGCGACCAGCTCGGCGAGCGGATAATCGACGGCGGCAGCGATCTGCCTGAGCACGGCGATCGACGGGTTGCCCGAGCCGCTTTCCAGCTGCGCGAGGTAACGCTCCGAGACCCCCGACTGGCGGGCGAGGATGCGGCGGGCCATGCCGCGCTTGGCCCGCGCCTCGCGCACCCGTCGCCCCAGGGTGGCAAGATAGTCTTCGAGGTCCTTGCTGACGTCGGCTTTCACGATGACGCTCCTTGATCCGACCTGCCGCGGCCGCCCCGGCCGGTGCCGATCCGAGGCGGGGTCGCAGCCGTCATTCCCCTTTGCAGGCCGAACATGCTGCATTATATTGCCGAATTCGGCGGGAGGAGCAATGCGCAAGGTGGCAGCCGGCGCGATGCCGGGCGGATCAGCATGAGCGAGCCCATCAAGATCCTCGTCGGCACGATGACCGGCACGGCCGAGCTGGTGGCGGACGAGATCGCCGAGGTGCTGCAGAGCAAGGGGGTGGAGACCGAGATCGTCCTCATGGACGATGCCGGGCCGGACGTGTTCGAGCCGTCGGCCGGCTACGTCATCTGCACCTCGACCTACGGCCAGGGGGACGTTCCCGACAACGCCCGGGCGCTGTGCGCGGCGCTCGAGACCGACCGCCCCGATCTCTCCGGCATCCGTTACGGCGTGTTCGCGCTGGGCGACATGACCTATGCGCAGACGTTCTGCTTCGGCGGCAGAAAGCTCGACGATATGCTGCGGGCGCTGGGCGCCGAGCGGATCGGCGACCGGCGCGAGCACGACGCCTCGTCGGGATCGCTGCCTGAAGACGAGGCGGCCGGCTGGGCGGAAGCCTGGTATGATCTGTACCGGCTGGCAACGGCCGACACCGAGCCGGCCGGCAGCGGTTGAGGACGCCCGCTCGGCCGCGTCGCGACCGAAACCAACCCGGCGCGAAAGCCGGGACCAGGGAGGAAAAAATGACCACGATTCACGAGATCGTCCTGGACCGATACAATGCCGCGGCCGACCTTTTGGAGCGCAACCTGGCCGCAGGCCGCGGCGACAAGCCGGCGTTCATCGACGAGGCCGGCGTGCACACGTACACCGATCTGGACCGCCTCAGCAGCAAGGTGGCGAACCTTCTCGCCGGCCGCGGCATCCGCATGGAAGAACGGGTGCTGATGTGCATGCTGGACACCGTCGAGTTCCCAGCCGTCTTTCTCGGCGCGATCAAGGCAGGCATCGTCCCGATCCCAGTGAACACCCGCCTCACCGCCGCCGAGTACGAGTTCATGCTGGAAGACAGCCGGGCACGCGCGCTGATCGTCTCCGAACCGCTGCTCCCCCAGTTCCTGCCGCACATCAACAGCCACAGGTTCCTCGAGACGGTGGTCGTCTGCGGCTCCGACGGGCACGGCTATGAGCGCCTCGACGACCTGCTTCGGGATCATGCCGACACCTTCGAGGTCGCGGCCACCCGTCGCGACGACATGTGCTTCTGGCTCTACACCTCGGGCACCACCGGCCGGCCGAAGGGTGCGGTGCATCTGCAGTCCCACATCATCGAGACCGCCGACCTCTACGCCATCCCGACCCTCGGCATCGACGAGACCGACGTGGTGTTCTCCGCGGCCAAGCTGTTCTTCGCCTACGGGCTCGGCAACGCCCTCTCCTTCCCGCTGGCGGTCGGCGCCACCACCATCCTGCATGCCGGACCGCCCGAGCCCAAGGCGGTGTGCAGCATCCTCCGCGAGATGCGCCCGACGGTCTTCTATGGCGTGCCGACCCTGTTCGCCATGCTGCTTGCCTGCGGCGAGCTCCCCGGCCCGGGCGAGCACTCGATGCGCCTGGCGACATCGGCCGGCGAGGCCCTGCCCGCCGATCTCTACCGCCGATTCAAGGAGAGGACGGGCGTCGATATCCTCGACGGCCTCGGCTCGACCGAGATGCTGCACATCTTCATCACCAACCGGCCGATGGACATCAAGCCGGGATCATCCGGGAGGACGGTTCCGGGCTACGAGCTCCGGCTCGTCGATGACGACGGCTGCGTCATCGAGAAACCCGGCGAGTTGGGCATGCTCGAGGTCTCCGGACCGACGAGTGCGGTCATGTACTGGAACCAGCGCGATCGCAGCCGCGACACCTTCCGCGGCCGCTGGACACGTACCGGCGACAAGTACAGCCGCGATGAGCACGGATACTACACCTATGCCGGCCGTGCCGACGACATGCTGAAGGTGGGCGGCATCTACGTCTCGCCGTTCGAGGTCGAAGCGGCCATCCTCAAGCACGAGAAGGTGCTGGAGGCGGCGGTGGTCGGACATCCGGACCGCGATGACCTGATCAAGCCGAAGGCCTTCGTCGTCTTGCGTCCGGGCGTGCAGCCCACGGACGAGCTCGCCGACGACATCAAGACCTTCGTCAAGGGCGAGCTCGCCGCCTTCAAGTACCCCCGCTGGGTCGAGTTCATCGATCAGCTGCCGAAGACGGCCACCGGCAAGATCCAGCGGTTCAAGCTTCGCGCCCGCGCCGCCTGATGGAGGCGTCATCGCCGCCGGCGGCCGAGGTGTTCTTCGAGAGGATCGCCGATCGCGACATCGAGTGCGTCCGGTATCCGTCGGCGCGGGCGGGGGCACCCCCTCTCGTGTTTCTCCATGACGGCATCGGCTCGGTCGCGATGTGGCGCGGCTTTCCCGCCGAGGTGGCCGCCGCCACCGGGGCCGCCGCCTTCGTCTACTCGCGGCACGGCAACGGCTGGTCGAGCACGCTCGCCCGGCCGTTGGAGGTCGACTACATGCACACCGAGGCGCTCGAGGGGTTGCCGGAGCTCCTCGACCGGCAGAGCATCGACGCGCCGATCCTGATCGGCCAGAGCGACGGCGCCTCGATCGCCCTCATTCACGCCGGCGGCAGCCGACGTCCAGTGCGCGGCCTCGTCCTCGAGGCGCCGCACGTGTTCGTGGAAGACCTCACCATCGCCTCGATCGAGGCGGCGAAACGGACCTTCCTGGAAACCGGCCTCAAGGACAGGCTCCGGCGCCATCACCGGGATCCGGAGGCGTCGTTCTTCGGGTGGAACGACGTCTGGCTCCGTCCGGAGTTCCGCGACTGGAACATCGAGCGCTATCTCTCCGCCGTAACCTGCCCGGTTCTCGCCCTTCAGGGCGAGGATGACGAGTACGGCACCCTGGCCCAGATCGAGGCCATCGAGCGGCAGGTGTCGGGGCCTTTCCAGAAGATCATCTTGCGCGACTGCGGTCATACCCCGCATCGTGACCAGCACCAGCGGACGCTTCGGGCGATCTGCGACTTCGTCGCCGCAGTGGAAGGCATGTACCATGGCCGATGACGCCATCATCCTCGCAGAATGGGATCTCGTTTTCCCTTTTCCGGATGCGCCGCGCCCGGCCGAGATGATCGAGGTCGCGCCAGGCGTGCACTGGGTCCGCATGCCGATGCCGCTCGCCCTCGACCATATCAACCTGTGGCTGATCGAGGACGGCGACCGGTGGACGGTCATCGACTCCGGACTGGGCCGGGAGGAGACCTGCGCGCTGTGGCAACGGATCTTCGACGGGCCCGCCCGCGGGCGTCGGCCCGCCCGCCTGATCTGCACCCATTACCACCCCGATCACTTCGGTCTCTCCGGCTGGCTTGCCCGCACCTTCGGCGTCGAGGTGATGATGACCGAGACCGAGTGGGTGATCGGCACCCTGTTGCAGCGTCTCAGCGACGAAAGCTTCGCCGCCGGACAGGATGCGTTCTTTGCCAAGCACGGCCTCGCGCCGGAAATGCGGAAGTGGTTCCTCGGCATCGGCAACAACTACCGCAAGCGCGTCCTGCCGTCGCCGGAGCGGTTCACGCGGATCCGTGACGGCGATGCGGTTACGATCGGTGAGCACGCCTGGCAGGTGATCACCGTCGAGGGCCACGCCGCCCAGCAGGCCTGCCTCCACTGCCGCGAGCTCGGCGTCCTCATCTCCGGCGACCAGGTGCTGCCGGAGATCACACCCAACATCTCCGTCCACTGGTTCAAGAGCGGCTCGCGCCCGCTCGCCGACTTTCTCGTGAGCCTCGGCCGGCTGGAGGATCTGCCCGAGGACACGCTGGTCCTGCCGTCCCACAAGCTGCCGTTCCTTGGCCTTCGCACCCGAATCCGGGAGCTCCGCTGGCACCATGCGGCGCGGCTTGCCGAGCTGGAAGCGGCGCTCCTGGACGGCGAGGCGCGAACCGCCGCCGAGGTTCTGCCGGCGCTGTTCCACCATCGGCTGTTGACCGTCGCCGAGGGCCGGGATCTTCACCACATGATGTTCGCCATCGGCGAGGCCGTGGCCCATCTCGATCACCTTGTCGACGAGGGCCGGTTGACGAGCCGAACCCGCGCCGACGGCGTGTCCGTGTACGCTCTTGCTGAGGGCAGCTGACCTGCCGGTCGAAGAATCAGACGCCCAGGTGGCGATGGAGGAGCGCGGGATTCTGCACGAGACCGGCTCCGTCGCCGTCGAACACCGCTTCGCCCTTGACCAGGATGACGTGGCGGTCGGCGACGTCGAGCAGCCTCTTGACGTTCTTGTCGACGATGACGCAGGCGATGCCGGCGGCCTTGATCGCCTCGATGACCCGCCAGATCTCCTCGCGCACCAGCGGCGCAAGCCCTTCGGTCGCCTCGTCGAGGAGAAGGATCTGGGGATGGGTCATCAGCGCCCGGCCGATGGTCAGCATCTGCTGCTCGCCGCCGGAAAGATTGTTGCCCCAGGTGTCCTGACGGGAGGCCAGCCGCGGAAACAGCGCGAACACCGACTCGAGGCTCCAGGCGGGCGTCTCGTTCGCCCGCGGACGGGCGGCCACCACCAGGTTCTCCTTGACCGTCAGGTTGGGGAAGATCGCCCGGCCTTCGGGAACGTAGCCGACGCCCGAGCCCGCGATGCGATGGGTCGGCATGCGCCCGGCCTCGCGCCCGAGCACGCGGAGCCGACCCTTGCCGGGCCGGATCAGCCCCATGATCGTCCTCAGCGTCGTCGTCTTGCCCATGCCGTTGCGGCCCATCAGGCTCATGCATTCGCCGCGCCGCAAGCGGAACGAGACACCGCGCAGGATGTGGCTCTGGCCGAGGAAGGCGTGGATGCCGTCAAGCTCGAGCACCGGCTCGTTCATGCCAACGCCTCCGGCATCTCGTCGCCGAGATAGGCCTTGCGCACCGTCTCGCTCGAGCGGATCTGCTCCGGCGGCCCGGTTTCGAGGATGCTGCCGCTGACCATCACCGTGAGGTGGTCGGCGACGGCGAACACGGCGTCCATGTCGTGCTCGATGAGGACGAGGCAGTGCTCGTCGGCAAGGCCACGGATCAGGCGGAGGATGCCGTCTGTCTCCTCGGGCCCCATGCCGGCGAGAGGCTCGTCGAGGAGAAGCGCGCTCGGCTCCGTCGCCAGCAGCATGGCGATCTCCAGCTGACGCTGCTCGCCGTGGCTGAGCGCGGCGGCGACGGTGTCGCCGCGGGCCGCGAGGCCGGTGAGCGTCAGCGCGCGGTCGACCCGGATCGCCACCTCGCGGTAGCTTCTGGCCGGCCGGAAGAAGCGCATGCACGATTTCATGCGAGACTGCGCCGCGAGCCAGACGTTGCGCTGGCACGTGAACGGCGGAAAGATGTTGGTGATCTGGTAGCTGCGGCCGATGCCTGCCTGTGAGACACGGTGCGGCGGCCAGCCGGTGATGTCCCGCCCGCGGTAGAGGATCTGGCCCTTGCTCGGCACCAGGTCGCCGGACAGCAGGTTGATCAGCGTCGTCTTGCCGGCGCCGTTCGGACCGATGATGGCGTTCACCCGGCCGGGCGCGAAGCCGATCGAGACGTCCTTGACCGCGAACAGGCCGCCGAAGCTCTTCGAGACCGACCGCGTCTCCAGAAGCGTTGGGCTCATGGCCGCGGCTTCTCCGACCTGGACCGGCCGCCGCCGATGGCCAGCAACAGGCCGGCCAGCCCGTTCCTGAGCAGGAGGACGACGGCGATCACGAACAGGCCCATGAGAATCTGCCAATGCTCGGACAGGTATCCCGTGATGGCGCGGTCGCGGACGATCTCCTCGACGCCGATGAGCGCGATCGCGCCGAGCAGCGAGCCGAACAGCGTCCCCATGCCGCCGAGGATGACCACGACGAGGCCGATCCCGGACTCGCGCCAGCCGAGGAGCTGCGGCGAGACGAAGCCGTCGATGCAGGCGAAGATGAAGCCGGCGAGCCCGGCAATGATCGCCGAGACGACAAAGCTCGCCAGCTTGAAGCGGTAGGTGTTGTAGCCGAGCGCCCACATCCGGTGCTCATTGATCTTGATGCCCTGGATCACCTCGCCGAACGGCGAGCGCAGAATGACGACCAGAAGCCCGTAGCAGCCGACCAGACAGAACAGTGCGAAGTAGTAGAGGCTCTCACGGTTCTCGAAGTCGACGATGGTGGCCCCGCCCAAGGTCAGCGCCGGCTTGAACCAGATGTAGGCGCCGTCCGAGCCGCCGGCGATCGGCGAATCGTGGAAGAAAAAGAACAGCATCTGGGCGAAGGCGAGGGTCACCATGATGAAGTAGATGCCGCTGGTCCGCACGACCAGGGCGCCGATGAGGGTCGCTGCGAGCGCCGTCATGCCGAGGCAGAGGGCGAGCGCCGTCGCCAGGTCTGCGGCTTCGCTGACCGGCGAGGAGAGCTGCAGCACATAGGCGGAGAGCCCGAAGAAGGCGGCATGCCCCAGGCTGACGAGCCCGGTGTAGCCGAGCAGGAGGTCGAGGCTCATGGCGAACAGGGCGAAGACGATGATCCGCGTCGCCAGCTTGAGGGCGTAGACGTCGCCGGCCAGCGGCACCGCCGCCAGTGCTAGAACCACACCGACCATGACCACAGCGACCAGCCGATCGGGGACGATGACCGTCATCCGCGGGTCCGACCGAACAGGCCGGCCGGCCGCCACAACAGCACGGCCGCCATCGCCGCGTAGACCGCCGCCGATGCGAACCCCGGAAACCCGCGCAGGTACACTTGGCCGTAGACGTCGGCAAGGCCGATCAAGAGCGCGCCGACGAAGGCGCCCTTGATCGAGCCGATGCCGCCGATGACGACGACGACGAAGGAGATGATCAGCACATGCTCGCCGATGCCCGGATAGACGGATCGGTCTGGCGCGGCGACGATGCCGGCGAGCGCGGTGAGCGTGACGCCGATCGCGAACACCGTGGTGAACAGGAGCCCGGTGTTGATGCCGAGGCTGCGCACCATCTCCGGGTTCGATGCGGCGGCGCGGATGCGCATGCCGAGCCGGGTGCGATGGATGACGAGCCAGAGCACCCCGGCCAGGGCCAGGCACAGGGCCGACAGGAAAAGGCGGTAGGCGGGATAGCTGAGGGTCTCCGTTACGGGCACCGAGACGTTGAGGAACGCCGGCTTCGCCACGCTGTGCGGATCGTTGCCCCAGAGGATCGACTGCCCCTCGTTGAAGATGAGGATGAGGCCGAAGGTGAGGAGCACCTGCTGCAGGTGATCGCGATGGTAGAGGTGGACGATGAACAGCCGCTCGATGACGACGCCCAGCGCCGCCGCCAGCGGCACGCCGAGAAGGATCGCTCCGAAGATGCTGCCGGTCCACTGCGTCAGCGAAAGGGCGAGATAGGCTCCGATCATGTAGAACGAGCCGTGGGCGAGATTGATTACGCCCATGATGCCGAAGATGATCGTGAGCCCGCTGGCGATCAGGAACAGCAGAAGCCCGTACTGTATGCCGTTCACCGTCTGCAGCAGAAAGAGGGTGAGGTCCATTCCCGCGGGTTCCGGGCTCGACTTCGGGCCGCATGCGCAGAATCAAGGCTTGGCGGGGCGCCGCCGGCCGCGGACGGCCGAGGGCGCCCCGGTGAGCGGGCGATGCGGCCGTCGGTGCCTAGGCCATCTTGCAGCCCTTGGCCGGATCGGAGAGCGCCTCGTGGGCGACCCTGACCACCTCGTTGAGGCCGTTTCTCACCCGGCGCAGATAGATGTTCTGCACCGGGTTGTGCGCATTCGACAGCTTGAAGGGGCCGCGCGGCGACTCCCATTCGGCCGCCTCCATCGCCTTGATCATCTCGTCCTTGGCGCCGGTGTCGCCCTTGACGGCCTCCATGCCGAGCCGGATCAGTTCGGCGGCGTCGTAGCCCTGGACGGCGTACACGTCGGCCTCGTGGCCGAACCGCTGCTGGTAGGCGGCGCGGAACGCCTTGTTGACGGGCGTGTCGAGCGCGTCCGCGTAGTGCAGCGTGGTGCGGAGGCCCTCCGCGGCCTCGCCCTGGGCCTGGGTCACGCCCTCGGTGAGGAAGCCCGCGCCGACCAGTTCGATGCCCTTGAGCCCGGCCGCGTGCCAATCCTTGACGAACTTCACGGCCCCGCCGCCGGCGAAGAAGGTATAGACGGCGTCCGGCTTGAGGGCGGCGATCTCGGTCAGCGCGGCCTGGAACTCCACCTCCGGGAACGGCACGCCGATCTCCTTGACGATGGTGCCGCCGCCGGGGACGAAGCCGTCCTTGAAGCCCTCCTTCGACTCCTGGCCGGCACCGTAGTTCCAGAAGCACAGCACCACGTTCTTCTTGCCTTCCTCCAGCATCACCTTGCCCATCGGGAAGCCCGGCTGCCAGTTGGTGAAGGAGGTGCGGAACAGGTTGGGAGCGCACAAGGGGCCGGTGAGCTGATCGGCGCCGGCGTTGGGGACGATGGTCATCGTGCCCTCCTCGCGGGCGATCTTGGCCATCGCCATGGCGACCCCGGAATGCACCGGGCCGACGAGGAAATCGACCTTCTCCTGGTGGACGAGCTTGCTGGTCAGCTCGGCGGCCTTTGGCGGCGCGGCCTCGCTGTCGACCTTGATGATCTGGACCTCGCGTCCGCCGAGGAGGCCTCCCGTTTCCGCGAACCTCAGCTCCATGGCGTTGGTGATGGCATCGCCCAGGCGAGCGTAGGTGCCGCTGTAGGGCAGCAGGATGCCGATGCGGACCTTGGCCTGCTGGCCGATCGCGAAGCGTGTCGGAACGATCGCGGCGAGCGTTCCGGCGGCGGCAAGGCGCAGCGTGTCGCGGCGCGACACGTGATGGATTGATTTTCTCATGGCGTTTCCCCCAGACGAGTGAGTCTGATGATCGGACGATGGCTTCGTTGCACCTCAGCGGCTCGGCTGCCGTTCTTCGACACCGGCCTCTCCTGCTTGCGACCGCCGCCCACGGCTCGAGCGGCGACCCTGTTGTTCGACGACGTGAAGCACCGTTCGTTGCGCCGTTACGCTACCATCGACGCCCTTCGAGTGGCAACTGCCAACTGCGTCCCGATCATGCATTATTGTGCATGATCGTGCATTAGACCGAGGCGCCGCTACTCCGCGCTGCCGGCGCGGACCCCAACGGTCCGCGCGCGATAGCCACAGAGCCCGACGACCGCCGAAGGCACGCGAGATTGCTCTTGCGGCGAGGCATGTGTGCATTATGATGCATTGGTAACGGCGGAAGGGGACCACGACCGGGCTCCGCTTCCGATCCATCGGCGGGTGGCATGCGGCATGGGCGAGGCAGGCGGCAAGTCCGACAACTGGATCGACAGCTTTCTGGGTGCCGTGCTCGCCTCCGAGTACGACCCGGAGGCGACCATGAACTCCCGCCTCTACATCGAGCGGTTCGATCAGGCGACCTGGTTCCTGATGCACGCCATCGGCGTCACCCCCCGCACCATCAAGACCGCCGGCCGGCGCGTCGCCGTGGTCCGGCAGAACTTCCAGTACGTGCGGGAGCTACGCGGCGGCGAACTCGTCCGCATCCGCAGCGGCTTTATCGCCGTCGGCAAGAAGCACCTGCGATTCCTGCATCGGATGTTCGACGAAGAGAACGGCGCGCTCGTCGCCACCGGCGACGTCACGGCGGTGCAGGCCAGCCTCGAGACGGGCAGGACGGTGCCGCTGCCGGAGGAGCAGGTCCGGCGGGCCAAGGCGTTGACGATCACCGACGCGACGATCGAGTGAGCCATGCGGCCGTCTGACCGGGCCGACGCGGCGCGCCTTGGCACCGACCCATGATCCTTGATCCCGCCCGTCCCGATCTGTGCCTCGGCGTCGTCGGCGCCGGGACGATGGGGCGCGGCATCGTCCAGATCGCGGCGATGGCCGGCATCGAGGTGGTGCTCGACGATGCGCGCGAGGGCGCCGTCGCCGACGCCATCGGCTTCGTTGTGGCGGTTCTCGACCGCGCGGTGGAAAAGGGCCGGCTCGACGCCAGCCATGCCGCGGCCGCCAAGGCCCGCGTCCGGGCCGCGGGCGTGGAGCCCGGATCGTTCTCCCGCTGCCACGTCGTCGTCGAAGCGATCTCCGAGGATCTGGAGGCCAAGCGCCGCTTGTTCGCCGTCCTTGAGCCCGACGTGGCGGCCGATTGCATCCTCGCCACCAACACCTCGTCCCTGTCGGTGACCGCGATCGCGGCGGCGTGCCGCTCTCCGGGGCGTGTCGCGGGTTTCCACTTCTTCAATCCGGTGCCGTTGATGCGGGTGGTAGAGGTCGTCGGCGGGCTGCGCACCGAGGACTGGGTGGTGCAGGCGTTGTCGGCCCTGGCGCGCCGCCTTGGCCACCAGCCGATCTGCGCCGCCGATACGCCCGGCTTTCTCATCAATCACGCCGGACGCGGCTACGGGACCGAGGCGCTGCGGATCGTCGGCGAGGGCATCGCCGGGTTCGTCGACGTCGACCGTGTGCTCCGCGACGCCGCCGGCTTCCGCATGGGTCCGTTCGAGCTGATGGATCTGACCGGGCTCGACATCTCGCACGCGGTGATGGAAGGGGTCTACGAGCAGTTCTATCACGAGCCTCGTTTCCGCCCCTCGGTCATCGCGCGCCAGCGTGTCGACGCCGGGCTGTTCGGGCGCAAGAGCGGTCGCGGCTTCTACGCCTATCCCGAGGCCGCTGCCGCGGCCCCGCACGTCCAGGCGCCTTCGCCAGAGCCCCTGCCCCCTGCATGGATCAGCGCGGCCGATCCTGAGGCCCGCTCGACGCTCGCCGATACCCTTCGCCGCTCCGGGGTCGACGTCGTCGACGGCTACCGGCCGCCCGCCGGCGCGATCTGCTACGTCACGCCGCTCGGCGCCGACGCGACGACCACGGCGCTTGCCGAAGGACTCGACCCGGCCTCGACGGTGGCCGTCGACACGCTGTTCGGCCTCGATCGCCGTCGCACGCTGATGGCGACGCCGGTCACGGCAGCGGACGCGCGCGACGCCGCCCGCGCCCAGCTCGGCCAGGACGGAACGCCGGTGACGGTCATCAGGGACAGCCCCGGCTTCATCACCCAGCGCGTCGCGGCGATGATCGTCAACATCGCCTCCGACATCTGCCAGCAACGCATCGCGGCGCCCGCGGACGTCGATCTCGCGGTCACCCTCGGCCTCGGTTATCCCAAGGGGCCGCTGGCGCTCGGCGACCACCTCGGTCCCGCCCGGGTGCTTGCCGTGCTGGAGGCGATGCACGATTTCTATGGCGATCCCCGCTATCGTCCGAGCCCGTGGCTGAAGCGGAGAGCCCGCCTCGGCGTCTCGCTGGCGACGCCCGAGGACTGACCAAGGGAGGCGCTTCCGATGCTCGATGCCTGTATTTACGACGGCGTGCGCACGCCCTTCGGCCGCCATGCGGGCGCCTTGTCGTCGGTGCGCCCCGACGACCTGGTCGCCGAGACCATCCGCGCCGTCGTCGCCCGCACCGGCTTCCGGCCGGAGGACATCGAGGACGTCATCCTCGGCTGCTCGTGCCAGGCCGGCGAGGACTCCCGCAACATCGCCCGCCACGCCGGTCTCCTGGCGGGCCTCCCGGTCGCCGCCGGCGGCCAGACCGTCAACCGGCTCTGCGGCAGCGGCATGGCGGCAGTCCTCGACGCCGCCCGCGCCGTCTCCTGCGGTGAGGGCGAGCTGATGGTGGCCGGCGGCGTGGAGAGCATGTCGCGGGCGCCCTTCGTGCTGGGCAAGGCCGAGACGCCGTTCAGCCGCACGGCCGAGATCTTCGACAGCAGCATCGGCGTGCGCTTTCCCAATCCCCGGCTGCACCAGCTGTTCGGCGCCGACACCATGCCCGAGACCGCCGACACCGTCGCCCGTGACCTGGGCATCGGCCGCGAGGACAGCGACCGCTTCGCCGAGGCGTCGCAGCGCCGATATCAGGCCGCCAAGGGCGGCGGCTTCTACGACGACGAGCTGATCGCGATCGACCTGCCGGCGAGGGGCAAGCGAGCGACGGTGCGGGTGACGGAGGACGAGCATCCCCGGCCGGAGACGCGCCTCGAGAAGCTCCTGGCGCTCAAGCCGCTGTTCGCGGGCGGCGTGGTCACCGCCGGCAACGCGTCCGGAATCAACGACGGCGCCGTCGCGCTCGTCATCGGCAGTGCGGCGATCGGTGAGCGCCGGGGGATCAGGCCGCGCGGACGCCTCGTCGCCGGGGCCGTCGCCGGCGTGCCGCCAAGGGTCATGGGCCTCGGACCGGTGCCGGCCTCCCGGAAGGCGCTCGAGCGTGCCTCCCTTTCGCTCGGCGACCTGGACGTGATCGAGATCAACGAGGCGTTCGCTCCGCAGGTCCTGGGGTGCCTCAAGGAGATGCGGCTCACGCCCGAGGACGAGCGCGTCAATCCGAACGGCGGGGCGATCGCGATCGGCCATCCGCTGGGGGCGTCGGGCGCCCGGCTTGCGCTGACCGCGTTGCGGCAGCTCGAGCGGACGGGCGGCCGCTACGCCCTTGCAACCATGTGTATCGGCGTCGGACAGGGCATCGCCCTGATCATCGAACGCCTGTAGCGGCGGCGCGCGCCGCGGCGACGGAGGAGGGACAATGCGATGACGACGGAGGTTTCGTTTTCCTGGGCCGACCCGTTCTTTTTCGAGGACCAGCTCGACGAGGACGAGCGCCTGGTCCGGGACTCGGCACGGCAGTATGCGCAGGACCACCTGATGCCGCGCATCCTGATGGCGAACCGGCACGAGCGGTTCGATCCCGAGATCATGACCGAGATGGGCGAGCTTGGCCTTCTCGGCGCGACGATCCCGGAGGCATACGGTGGCGCCGGCGTTAACAACGTCTGTTACGGCCTGATCGCCCGCGAGATCGAGCGTGTCGACTCGAGCTACCGCTCGGCGATGAGCGTGCAGTCGTCGCTGGTGATGTATCCGATCTATGCCTACGGCAGCGAAGACCAGCGTCGCACCTATCTGCCGCCGCTGGCGCGAGCCGAACGGATCGGATGCTTCGGCCTCACCGAGCCCGATTTCGGCTCGGACCCCGGCGGCATGCGCTCGCGCGCCGAGACCGTCGCGGGTGGCTACCTGCTGACCGGCAACAAGATGTGGATCACGAACTCGCCGATCGCCGACATCATGGTGGTGTGGGCGAAGCTCGACGGTCGCATCCGCGGCTTCATTCTCGAGCGCGGCATGGAGGGGCTCGAGACGCCGAAGATCGAAGGCAAGTTCTCGCTTCGCGCCTCGCCGACGGGCGAGATCGTGATGGATCGGGTGTTCGTCCCGGAGGAGAACATGCTGCCCGGCGTCTCCGGCCTGCAGGGACCGTTCGGCTGTCTCAACAAGGCGCGCTACGGGATCTCCTGGGGGGCTCTCGGGGCGGCCGAGTTCTGCTGGCATGCGGCGCGTCAGTACGCCCTCGACCGCAAGCAGTTCGGCAGGCCGCTTGCCGCCAACCAGCTCGTTCAGAAGAAGCTCGCCGACATGCAGACCGAGATTGCCATCGCCCTCCAGGCCTGCCTCCGCGCCGGCCGACTCATGGACGAGAACCGCTGTGCGCCCGAGACGATTTCCCTCGTCAAGCGCAACTCATGCGGCAAGGCCCTGGAGATCGCCCGCGCGGCGCGGGACATCCACGGCGGCAACGGTATCGTCGACGAGTTCCACGTCATCCGTCACGTGATGAACCTGGAGACCGTCAACACCTACGAGGGCACCCACGACATCCATGCGCTCATTCTCGGCCGCGCGCAAACCGGGCTGCAGGCGTTCACCGCGTCCTGACGCGCCAGCTTTCGGGGCGGCATCAGATGCCGAGGTAGACCCGCCTCACGTCCTCGTTCCTGAGCAGGGCCTCGCCGGTGTCGGCGAGCGCGACCTGGCCCGTCTCCAGCACGTAGGCGCGGTCGGCGATGGACAGCGCGGCCTGGGCGTTCTGCTCGACGAGGAGCACCGTGACCCCGGACCGCTTCAACGCCGTGGCCGTCGCCAACACCTCCTCGACCAGCTTCGGAGCCAGCCCGAGGCTCGGCTCATCGAGCAGAAGGAGGCGGGGCCGTGCCATCAGTGCGCGGGAAATGGCCAGCATCTGCTGCTGTCCGCCCGAGAGCGTGCCGGCCTGCTGGTCCCGCCGGATCTCGAGCTCGGGAAACAACGTAAAGACCTTGCTCAGGTCTTCGTCGACTTCGCTGCGCGAACGGGTGTAGCCGCCGAGCAGGAGATTGTCGCGAACGCTCATCGGCGCGAACAGGAGCCGCCGCTCCGGCACCTGTGAGATGCCCATGCGCACGCGCCGGTCTGGAGCGATGCGGGTGATGTCCCGGCCGTCGTAGCGCACGGCGCCCCGGCTCACCGTTTGAACGCCCGAGATGCAGCGGAGCAGCGTCGTCTTGCCGGCGCCATTGGCGCCGACCAGAGCGACCAGCTCGCCCTCCCCCACCGCCAAGGTGACGCCGTGAAGCGCCTTGATGCGGCCGTAATGGCTGTCGAGGCTGTCGACCTGGAGCAGCATGTTAGGCGGATTCCAGGCCGCTGCCGAGGTAGGCGCGGACGACATCGGAGTTGGCGCGCACCTCGTCGACCGTTCCTTCCGCAAGCTGAGCGCCGTTGTTGAGGACCAGGATGCGGTCGCTCACGCTCATCACCAGCCGCATGTCGTGCTCGACGAGAATGATGGTGACGCCGCTCGCGGCGATCTCCCGGATCAGCTCGTTGAGCGCTTGCGTCTCGGCGGGATTGAGGCCGGCCGCCGGCTCGTCCAGCAGCAGGAGCTTCGGCTCGGCGGCAAGCGCTCGGGCGATCTCCAGCCGCTTCAGCGCACCGAAGGGCATCTCCTCGGCGTGATGGCCGACGTAACGCTCGAGTCCGACGAACCGCATCAGCTCGGCCGCCTTCTCGCGGCACTCGGCGTCGGCGCGGATGATCCTCGGCATCCTGAGGACGACCGGCACGAGGCCTTGCTCGCAGTGTCGATGCCGTCCGACCATGACGTTCTCGATCGCGGTCATGTTGAAGAAGATCTGGAGATTCTGGAACGTTCGGCCGACGCCGCGGGCGGCGAGCTCGACCGGATCGTGGGCGGTGATGTCCTCGCCTTCGAAAATGATGCGTCCACCGCTCGGCTTGTAGACGCCGGTGACGAGATTGAAGACGGTGGTCTTGCCGGCGCCGTTCGGCCCGATCACCGAGTAGACGATGGTCGCGGGCACGGAGAAGCTCAGGCTGTGGACCGCGATGATGCCGCCGAAGCTCTTGGAGAGATTGTCGATCTTGAGCAGGCTCATCGCCCCCCCACCCGCGCGAGCCCCATCAGGCTCGGCCACAAGCCCTTGGGCATGAAGATCATCACGCACATCAGCACCAGTCCGTGGACGAGGGTCTCGAAGTCATGGAACATGGTCAGGAGCTGCGGCAGCACGGTGAGGATCGCGGCGCCGACGATGCTGCCATAGACGGACGCCATGCCGCCGAGGACGACCATGGTGACGAGCTCGATCGACCGCAGGAACTCGGCCTCCGTCGGCGTGATGAAGCCGCTGTAATGGGCGAACAGGCTGCCGGCGACGCTCGCCATCACCGCCGAGACGACGAAGATGAAGGTCTTGTAGCCGGTGGTGTTGACGCCCACGGCTTGGGCCGCGATCTCGGAGCCGTGCACCGACCTGAGCGCCCGGCCGATCGGCGAATCGATCAGGTTGAGGGCGAGCCACACCGTGATCAGGAGGCTTCCGCCGACGATCAGGTACCACTCTTGCTCGTTCGCGGGTGACCAGCCGATCACGCTCAGCGTCGGCACCGGCATGCCGTCGGGGCCGCCGGTGAACCTCGTTTCCTGGTTGAGCACGATCGAGATGATGATGCCAAGGCCTAGGGTCGCCATCGCCAGGTAGTGCCCCTTGAGCTTGAGGATGGGACCGGCGACGAGGAACGCCAGAAGACCCACGCCAACGCCGCCGGCCACGAGGGCGCCGAGCGGCGGCCAGCCGTAGCGGCTGGTCAGCACCGCCGAGGCATAGGCACCGAGACCGAAGAAGCCGGCGTGGCCGAGGCTGATCTGGCCGGCGTAGCCGATGAGGAGGTTGAGGCCGACACAGGCGATGGCATTGAGCCCGACGAGGATCACGACGTTGTAGTAAAAGGGATTCGGCAGCAGCGGCATCAAGCCGGCGATGATCGCCGCCAGGATCAGGACGGGGCCGACGTGCAGTTTCTTCAGCATCAGACCCGCTCGGCCACCCGCCGGCCGAACAGGCCGGTCGGCCTGAAGAAGAGGACGAGAAGGATCAGCACGAAGGCGACGGCGTCCTTGTAGGTCGACGAGACGTAGCCGGCGGTCATCGCCTCGGCGATGCCGACGACGAGGCCGCCGGCAACGGCCCCCATGGGGTTGCTGAGTCCGCCGACGATCGCTGCGCTGAATCCCTTGAGCCCGAGCATCGTCCCGACGCTGGCATAGGTCAGCGAGATCGGCGCGACGAGGATGCCGGCCACGGCGCCCAAAGCCGCGGCGAGAGCGAAGCTCAGCATCAGGATGTGCCGCGTGTTGATGCCGACCAGCTGGGCGGCAAGCGGATCGTAGGACGTCGCCAGGGTCGCCTTGCCGATCCGCGTGAACCGGAAAAACAGCATGAGGGCGGTGACGATGGCGAACGCCCCGCCCATCACCCAAAGGCTCTGCGGCAGGAGAGCGGCCCCCGCGACCGGGATCGGCTCGTTGCCGGTGAACGCCGGCATGTGATGGAAGTTGCGATCCCAGATCACCATCGCCGCGCCGCGAAGAAAGATCGAGGCGCCGATGGTGATGATGATGATGGTCACCACCGAGGAATGGCGGGCCGGCTCGATCGCGAACTTCTCGAGGAGAACGCCGACCGCGATCGCCGCGAGAATGGCGAAACAGATGGCGAGCGGCATCGGCATGCCGCCCGCCATCAGGAACACCGTCGCCATGCCGCCGATCATCAGGAACTCGCCCTGGGCGAAGTTGATGACCTGGCTCGCGTTGTAGACGATGACGAAGCCAAGGCCGACGAGGGCGTACACGGAGCCCTGCGTCAGACCCGAGAACAAGAACTGGAGGAACTCGGCGAACACGTCGACGGACCTATCGGGCGGATTGCTGCGCGGGGCGGTTGGGATCAAGGCGGCGGACCGGGGGCGTGCGCGCGGCGAGGCTGTCGCAGGCCGGGCGCCCGGGCGACACCTGGCCGCCCTCGGCGCGTCGCACGTCCCTTGGTCTGGCGCCTACTGCAAAAGCTTCCAGTCGCCGTCCTTGACCTCGACCATGACGAACGATTCGGGATCGAGGCCCATGTGATCCTCCGGCGACATGGTGAAGATGCCGTCGGCGCCGATGAACTCCTTGGTGTTCTCGATCTCCGTCCGCACCTTTTCCCTATCCGTCGAGCCCGCCCGCTTGATCGCCTCGATCGCCAGGAACAGGGCATCGTAGGCATGGCCGCCGAAGGTCGAGACCGAGCCGGCGCCGTATTTGGCTTCGTAGGTCTGCTTGTAGGCTCCTGCGACCGCCTTCTGCGGGTGCGTGTCCGGCAACTGATCGACGATGAGCAGCGCCGCCGCGGGCAGTCGCACCCCTTCGGCAGCGCCCTCGGCGCCCTGGATGAACTGCGGCGAGGCGGAGCCGTGGGTCTGGTAATGGGGGATGGTCATGCCAATCTGCCGGAAGTTCTTGGCAACGATGCTGGTCGGCGCGCCGAATCCGCAATAGAGAAACGCCTGCACGCCGGCGGTGTTCTTGATCTTGGTGAGCTGCGGCGTCATGTCGGTGTCGCCCTTGCCGTGGGCCTCGTCGGCGACGATGGCGATGCCCATCTCGGGCGCAAGCGCGAGAGCGTTCTCGTGGCAGGACTTGTCGAACCCGCCGGCGCCGGACAGGATGCCGATCTTGGTCAGGCCGCGGCCCTTCATGTCCAGAAAGATCTTCTCGACGGCGAGCCGGTCGGTGTGCGGGGTCTTGAACACCCACTTCTTGACCGGATCGATGATCACGCTGGCGCCGGCGAGAGAGATGAACGGAATGCCTGCGGCCTCGACCTCGTTGATCACCGCCATCGTCTCGCCGGTGGTGGTGCCGCCGATGATGACATCGACCTTGTCCTGTTCGATGAGGCGCTTGACGAAGGTCAGCGCCGACTTGGCATCGGACGCCGAGTCGTAGAGGGTCAGCTCGACCTTCCGCCCGAGCACGCCGCCTCCGGCGTTGACCTTGTCGACGTACATCTCAAGAGTCTTCTTCTCCGGATCGCCGAGGAACGAGGCACCCCCGGTGACCGCCAGAAACGAGCCGACCTTTATGGGGTCGGCTGCCCTCGTCGCGCCCGGGACGAGACCCAGGACGGCAGCGAGGACGAAGGCTGCAACGAGGCTGATGGGCCGTTTTACCCAGCACATGGCGTTCACTCCCTTGACCGTTCTTGACCCGGCGACCGCAACCGCCGTGCCACTGCTCGCCGGAGAGAAAGCGTGGCGCATCGGCGCAGGCTGCCGGCACGATTCTTTCGTGCCGAGCCACATTATACCGGCCGGCCGACTTTCACAAAGCGCATTTTGGTACAACTATGCTGTTTTAAGTGCGTCGCATTCTCAGGGAAGACCGGCTGCCCGGTCGCCGCGGGCCCACGCCGCCGCCCGAAAAACACCCTAGCCCGCCTGCGACGAACCGAACCCGGCTTGATCGTCGGCGGGCAATTATGCATTATCGTACCAATATGCTCATAAAGGCCCGCAGCCAGCAGGGCCGGGGAGGACCGATGAAGGAAAGCCTTCGCGCCGGGCTCACGTCCGAGAGGCGCATCACCGTCGACCGAGCCCGCACCATCGGTTTCATGGGCGAGGAGGGCCGCGTCTATGCCACGCCTGAACTCGTCCGTGACATCGAGCAGACGTGCCGCGATCTGATCCTCGCGCACGTCGCCGACGGCGAGGACTCGGTGGGCACCGCGATCTCCATCGAGCACACCGCACCGACGCTTCTCGGCATGGAGGTTGCCATCATCGTCACCGTGGCTTCCGTCGCCGGCCGGCAGGTGCTGCTCGACGTGGCGGCGGCCGACGAGATCGAGCCTGTCTGCAAGGGGACGCACGCGCGGTTCGTCGTCGACACGGCGAAGACCATCGAGCGGCTCAAGGCCAAGAGGGCGAAGCGCGATCAGGCCGTCGCCTGAGAATTCGGAAGCGGGACATGACGACATCGGCATCGGGCGCCCGGCAGACGGTATCGACCTACTGCTATCAGTGCGTTGCCGGACCGGATCTCCTCACCGTCACGGTCGAGGACGGCGTCGCCACCGAGGTTCAGCCCAATTTCCGCGCCGCCGCGGTGCATCCGGCGGGCGGCAAGGTGTGCGTCAAGGCCTACGGCCTGATTCAGAAGACCTACAACCCCCATCGCGTCCGCACGCCGATGAAGCGCACCAACCTCCGCAAGGGCAAGGACGACGATCCGGGCTTCGTCGCGATCTCCTGGGACGAGGCCCTCGATACCATCGCCCGGCGGCTGACGGAGACGCGGGCCAAGGGGCTGCATGATTCCTCCGGCTATCCGCGCCTTGCCGCCAGCTTCGGCGGCGGCGGCACGCCGACGGCCTACATGGGAACCTTTCCCGCCCTACTCGCCGCCTGGGGGCCGGTCGATTTCGGCTTCGGCAGCGGCCAGGGCGTCAAGTGCTACCACTCCGAGCATCTCTATGGCGAGTTCTGGCATCGTGCCTTTACCGTAAGCCCGGACACGCCGCTCACCGACTACGTCATCTCCTTCGGCGGCAACGTCGAGGCGTCCGGCGGCGTGTGCGGGGTCAAGCGCTATGCCGACGCCCGCGACCGCGGCCTGAAGCGCATCCAGATCGAGCCGCACCTCTCCGTCACCGGCGCCTGCTCCGCCGAGTGGGTGCCGATCAAGCCGAAAACCGACGCGGCGTTCCTCTACGCCATGCTCCACGTCCTGCTGCATGAGCATCCGCGCCAGGCGCTCGACCTCGAGTTCATCAAGCACTGCACCTCGGCCCCCTACCTGGTCGGCCGCTTCGGCTACTACATGCGCGATGCGGAGACCCGCAAGCCGCTGATTTGGGATGCCCGCAGCGACCGTCCGGTGCCGTTCGACACGCCGGGCGCCGAGCCGGTGCTGGAGGCGCCGTTCCCGGTCGAGGGCGGGGTCGAGATCGGCGCCGACGGCCAGATCTGGCACCACAAGGCGGAGCGCTGCATGTCCGCCTTCGAGAAGCTGGTCGCCCATGTCGAAAAGTACACGCCGCTGTGGGCGTCGCGCATCTGCGAAGTGCCGGCGAAGACCATCCGCCGCATCGCCATCGAGTTCCTCGAGCACGCGCGGGTCGGCTCGACCATCGAGATCGAAGGCCACACCCTCCCCTACCGCCCGGTCGCCATCACCCTCGGCAAGACCGTCAACAACGGCTGGGGCGGCTTCGACTGCTGCTGGGGACGCACCATGCTCGCCTGCCTGGTCGGCGCCCTCGAGGTGCCCGGCGGCTTTCTCGGCACCACCGTCCGCCTCAACCGGCCGGCCACCTCGCGCCAGGCCTCGGTCAAACCCGGCCCGGACGGATTCATGGACTACCCCATGAACCCCACCGACAAGGAGCACTGGCTCGCCCGCCCGGACGTCCGCAACGCCAATCGCACGCTGATCCCCCTCGTCGCCAACTCGCCGTGGAGCCAGGCCCTGGGGCCGACCCACATCGCCTGGATGATGCAGGATGACCCGCCGGAGAACTGGCCCGAGCCGACCACCCCCGACATCTGGTTCGTCTATCGCACCAATCCGGTGATCTCGTTCTGGCAGACCGACAAGATCACCGGCACCATCGCCCGCTTCCCGTTCACCGTCTGCTTCGCCTACACCCGCGACGAGACCAACCACTTCGCCGACATTCTCCTGCCCGAAGCCACGGACCTCGAGAGCCTGCAGCTGATCCGCGTCGGCGGCACCAAGTACTTCGAGCAATACTGGGATCACCACGGCTTCGCCCTGCGCCAGCCGGCGGTCGAACCGGAGGGGGAAACCCGCGACTTCACCTGGATTGCAACCGAGCTCGCTCGCCGCAGCGGCCTTCTCACCGACTACAACAAGGCCGTCAACAAGGGTGCGGCCGGCATCCCGCTGAAGGGCGAGGATTTCGATTTCTCGCTCGCCGTCGACCGGCCGCACACGGTCGAGGAGATCTGGGACGCCGTCTGCCGTGCCGCCAGCGCTGAGCTGACCGGCGGCGCCGAGAGCGACGGCCTCGACTATTACCGCCGGCACGGCTACCGGACGGTGCCGTTCCCGCGCCTGGACTGGTACCTCTACCCGACGATCGTCGCCCACGGCCTGCGCTTCGAGCTGCCGTACCAGGAGCGGCTCTACCGCATCGGCCGCCAGCTCGCCAACCGGCTGCACGAACGCGGCATCAGCTGGTGGGACGCCCAGCTCGAGGAGTACGACCCGCTGCCGGAATGGAGGGACTATCCCCGGCAGTGGGAGCAGGCGCTCGCCGACAACTTCAAGGTCGACATCAGCGACTATCCCTTCTGGCTCATCACCGCCCGCAGCATGCAGTACGCCTGGGGCGGCAACGCTGACATCCAGATGATCAAGGAGGTGGCGGACAACGTCGCCGGGCACGGCGGCGTCATCATCAACGCCGGCAAGGCGCAGAAGATGGGCATCGCCGACGGCGATCTGGTGGAGATCCGCTCGCCCATCGCCGCCACCCGCGGCCACGCCGTCCTGCGCCAGGGTATCCGCCCGGACACCCTCCTGATGATCGGTCAGTTCGACCACTGGGCGATGCCGCTGGCCAAGACCTTCCACATGCCGAGCATGAACCGGCTGACGCCGATGCTCCTCGATCTCACCGACGCCACCGGCTCCGGAACCGATCTCGTCAAGGTCTCCGTGCATCGCATCGGAGGCCGCCCGTGACCCGCTGGGCGATGGTCGCCGACCTCAACCGCTGCGTCGGCTGCCAGACCTGCACCGCCGCCTGCAAGCATGCGAATGCCACCCTGCCGCAGGTTCAGTGGCGCAAGGTCTTGGACATCGAGTCCGGCGAGTTCCCCGACGTCCGCAGGACCTTCGTGCCGGTCGGCTGCATGCACTGCATCGACCCGCCGTGCATGCACGTCTGCCCCTCGACCGCAACGGGGCGGCGGGCCGACGGCATCGTCTTCATCGACTACGACCTCTGCATCGGCTGCGCCTACTGCGCCGTCGCCTGCCCCTATCAGGCCCGCTACAAGGTCGACAGGCCCCGCCCGGCTTACGGCTCGGCGATGATGAAGAGCGAAATCGAGCGCGAGGATCCGCGCCGCCTCGGCGTCGCCCAGAAGTGCACGTTCTGCTCGGACCGCGTCGATCTCGGGCTGGCCAGCGGCATGGTCCCGGGCGTCGATCCCGAGGCGACGCCGGCCTGCGTCAACGCCTGCATCGCCGACGCCCTGCACTTCGGCGATCTCGACGACGCCGAGAGCAACGTCTCCCGACTCTTGCGCGGCCACAAGCATTTCCACATGCACACGGAACTCGCCACCCGGCCCGGCTTCTTCTATCTCTGGGACAAGGCGGACGGGGACGGCGACGGCGGGGATCACTCGGCCGACCCGATCCCGATCGCGGCGGGGTCGGGCGGGCTCGCCAAGGGCATCGCCCCCTGGCTGCAGCAGCACTGGGACTGGCGCGCCGCCGGCAATTTCATGTGCGGCGGTTCCGGCACCGGCCTCGCCGCGTTCGCCGCGGCGGCCGCCGTTGCCGGCGCCTCGTTCACGCCTCTGGGCCTCGCCTCGCTCGGGCTCGTCGGCCTCGGGCTGTTCCTGGTGTGGCTCGAGATCGGCCGCCCGTGGCGGTTCATCAACGTCCTGTTCAACCCCAAGACTTCGTGGATGACGCGGGAGGCGATGGCCGGCCTGCCGTTCTTCGCCGTCGGACTCGCCGCAGTGTGGTTCGATACGGCGCCGCTCGCCGTCGTCGCCGCCGCCATCGGCCTCGCCTTCCTCTACTGCCAGGCGCGCCTCGTCCAGGCGTCCACGGGCATCCCAGCCTGGCGCCATCCGCGCGCCGTGCCGCTTCTGGTCGTGACCGGACTCGCCGAGGGCGGCGGCCTGCTCATGGTGGCGTCGCTCTTGCTGCCCGACGTCGCCGTCCTGATGCCGGCGCCAGCCATCGCCCTGTTGGTGCTGATCCTCCTCCGCTTCGTCGCCTGGAGCGCCTACCATCGGGCGCTCAGGCGCGAAGGGGCGCCGACGGAAACGCTAAAGGCGCTGGCGCGCCTCGCGCTGCCGCTCGCCATCGTCGGGCACTCCCTGCCGACGGCCCTCATTCTGATCGGCTTTGTCGCCGGCGGCCTCGCACCGGCGTGCTTCGCCCTGGCTGGGCTGGTCGCTTTCCTCGGCGGCTGGCTGTTCAAGTTCGCCCTGATCACCCGCGCCGGCTTCAACCAGGGCTTCGCCATCGTCCGCACGCCGGCGCGCGGTGCCGGCGAGAGCGGACCCGGAATCAAACCGGGGTGGGAGGTCGCGTGACCTTGCTCGCCCGCGTCCACGGGCGGGCCGGACCGATCGGCGCCTCCGGGATGGAACGGTCGTTCGCCGACGACGTCGCCAAGCTCACGCTGGGCGAGGGCGAGGTGTTCCACGGCGAGGCCATCCTCGCCGTCACCAAGGCGCTGTTGCAGGCCGGCGTCGCCTATGTCGGCGGCTATCCCGGGGCGCCGGTCTCCCATCTCATGGACGTCCTGGCCGAGGCCCGCGACCGCGTGCTCGAGCCCTTGGGCGTGCAGTTCGAGGCGTCGGCCAGCGAGGCCGGGGCCGCCGCCCTGCTCGGCGCCTCGATCCACTATCCGCTGCGCGGCGCCGTCACCTGGAAATCGATCGTCGGCACCAACGTCGCCTCCGATGCGCTCTCCAACCTGGCGTCGGCCGGGGTGACCGGCGGCGCCGTGATCATCGTCGGCGAGGACTATGGCGAAGGCGCCAGCGTCATCCAGGAACGCACCCACGCCACCGCGCTCAAGTCGACGATCCCGCTCATCGACCCGCGCTACCACCTGCCGACCCTGGTCCGCCTGATCGAGTCCGGCTTCGAGCTGTCCGAGAGCTGCCACCTGCCGGTGATGCTGGGCCTCCGCATCCGGGCGGCCCATATGACCGGCTCGTTCGTCTGCCGCAACAACCGCCCGCCCCCGTTCGGCGCCCGCCGTCCCCTGCCGCAGGCCGCTTACGACTATGACCGTATCGTCCTGCCGCCATCGACCTACATGCAGGAAAAGCAGAAGTTCGCCGAGCGGCTACCGGCGGCACGCCGCTTCATCGTCGAGCATGGCCTCAACGAGGTCTCTGCCGGCGACGGCCGCCGCTGCGGGATCCTGCTCCAGGGCGGAACCCATGGCACCGTCTTGCGCGCGCTGCGCCTGCTCGGGGCCGCCGACGCCTTCGGTGCAACCCCGCTTCCGCTCCTCGTCCTCAACGTCATCCATCCCCTTGTGCCGGAGCAGATCGCGGGCTTCCTCGCCGGCAAGGACAGCGTGCTGGTCGTCGAGGAGGGCAACCCGCCGTTCATCGAGCAGCAGGTCCGAGCGCTCGCCCACGAGCGCGGCCTCGCCTGCCGGGTGCGCGGCAAGGACCTCCTGCCCGAGGCCGGCGAGTACGTCGCCGATGTCGTCCGCGCTGGCCTCGCCGCATACCTTGCGGAGGCCGACCCGGCGCTCGGCGGCGCGGCCGTCCGCCGCTGGCGATCAACAGAGAAACGGACGGCGGCGGCCCGCCTGCGGCTCGAGGCCGCGCCGCCGCCGCGCCCGCCCAGCTTCTGCACCGGCTGCCCGGAGCGGCCGGTGTTCACCGCCCTCAAGCTCCTCCAGCGCGAGCGGGGGCCGCTGCACATCTCGTCCGACATCGGCTGCAACACCTTCTCGACGCTGCCGCCGTTCAACATGGGCTCGACCGTGCTCGGCTACGGCATGAGCCTCGCCAGCGGCGGCGCCGTCGGCCCGGCGCTCGGCCAGCCGACCGTCGCGGTGATGGGCGACGGCGGCTTCTGGCACAACGGCCTCGTCAGCGGCGCCGTCAACGCCCGGTGGAACGGCCACGATGCCGTTCTGATCGTGCTCGAGAACGGCTACGCCTCGGCGACCGGCCAGCAGCACGTGCCCTCGACCGGCTCGACGCCCTGGGGCCGGCCGGTGCGGGTGTCGATCGAGCGCACGCTCAGGGCGATCGGCGTCGACTGGGTCCGCCGCGTCCACGCCTACGACGTCGCCCGCACGCTGAGGATCCTTCGCCAAGCCCTCGACCGGCGCGGTCGGGGGCTCAGGGTCGTCATCTCCGACGCCGAATGCATGCTGGCGAAGCAGCGGCGCCAGCGGCGCCTCGACGCCGACCGCGCCCGGGCGGGGAGGCCCGTGGCGAAGGCCCGCTACGGCGTTGACGAGGACGTTTGCGTCGGCGACCACTCGTGCATGCGCCTCAGCGGCTGCCCGTCGCTGACCCTGCGGGCCGCGCGCGATCCATTGAAGGACGGGCCGACGGCGACGGTCGATCCCGACTGCGTGGCCTGCAACCTGTGCGGCGAGGTGGCGCAGGCAGCCAAGCTCTGCCCGTCGTTCTACAAGGCCACCGGCGTCCTCAACCCGACCCGGTGGCAGTCGCTCCGCGCCCGGCTCAATCGGGGCGTGATGGCGGCCCTCGGCGCGCGGTGACCGTTGACCGTCCGATCTGCGTGCTGATCTCCGCGCTCGGCGGCCAGGGCGGCGGCGTCCTCGCCGACTGGCTCGTCGCCGCGGCCCGGACGGACGGTTTCCCCGCGCAGGCCACGTCGATCCCCGGCGTCGCCCAGCGGACCGGCGCCACCACGTACTACTTCGAGGTCTTTCCCGACCGCACCCCGCCCGCGGACCCGGTGTTCTCGCTGTTTCCGAGCGCAGGCGACGTCGACCTCGTCGCCGCCCTGGAGCCGACCGAGGCCGCGCGCGCCCTAGCTCTCGGCTTCGTCGGCGCAACCACCACCGTGGTCACCACCCGCGAGCGCGTCTTTTCCGCCGCCGAGAAGATGGTCGCCGGCGACGGCACGATCGCCGCGGCGCCGGTGCTCGCCGCACTCGCCGGCGCCAGCCGCACGCTGATCGACCTGGACGTGCGGGACCTGGCGAGGCGCGCCCGCTCGCAGGCCAACGCCGTGCTGCTCGGCGCCGTTGCCGAGACCGGCGTGCTTCCCCTGGGCGTCGCCGCATTCCGGGCGGCGATCGCCGGCGCCGGGGTCGCGGTCGAGGCCAACCTCGCCGGCTTCGACGCCGGCCGGCGCGCGGCCGGGGAGGCAGTTCGAGCGAGGGCCGCCCCCGATCCTCTCGTCTTCGAGGCGGCGCCGCCGGCGTTCGCGAACGCGCTCGCGGAGCTTCCGGCCGCGGTGCGGGCGATGGCGGCCCATGGCATCGCCCGCCTGATCGACTTTCAGGACCCAGCCTACGCCAGGCTCTACCTCGACCGGCTGAAACCGTTCGTCGCTGCCGACGACGAGGATGGCCTGCCGCTCGCCAACGCCGTCGCCCGCCGGCTGGCGGTGTGGATGGCGTTCGAGGACGTGATCCGGGTGGCGCAGCTGAAGACGCGTCCGGGGCGATTGGCGCGAATCCGCGGCGAGGTCGCCGTCGCCGCGGACGCCCCGTTCGCGGTCGTCGATTTCCTCAAGCCCGGCCGCGAGGAGCTGGAGGGATTGCTGCCGGCGGTGCTGACCCGTCTGCTGCCGCCGCCGAAACGGACGTCGGCCGGCAGAGGCCTGGCGCTGCGCGTGAAGACGAGCGCGCCCGCGGGCTTCCTCGCCTTCCGGACGCTGGCGGCGCTGCGGCGATGGCGGCGGCGCACCGTCCGCTTCGCCCGCGAGCAGGCGGCGATCGAGCAGTGGCTCGCCCGCTGCCGCCCGCCGCGACCCGGCGCTCGCTCGCGACACCGCCGAGCTCGCGGTTTGGGCCCGCGGCTACGGCGATGTCCGCGCCCGCGGCCTCAGGCGTCTTGCCATCCTCTTCGCCGATTTCGAGCGCCGCCTCCAAGAGAGCCCTGCCGCCGCTGCCGCCGCCGTTCGTGCCGCCCTTGCCGCCGCTTCCGCGGATCCCGATTCCGAGCCGTGAGGTCGGACACTCGACCGATCAGTCCGGCGGTCGCCCGCCCTCCTCCGGCGCCAACCGCCGTCGCCACCACTTCTCGATGCCGATCACCGGCATGATCACGGCGGCGACGGCCGCGGCCTCGAGCCACGACATGAGCCCCAGCGGGGTCGAGCCGAAGATCCTGTTCATCACTGGCAGATAGACGAAGGCGAGCTGAAGGGCGAGAACGACGGCGATGCCGATGTAGATCCAGAGATTGATCCACAGCCCGATGTGGAGCACGGAGTCCTTCAGGGACCTGCAGTTGAGGAGGTAGAAGACCTGGAACAGGATCACCGTCGTCACCGCGCCGGTCTGCGCCTCGGCGTAGTTCCGGCCGGTGGTGCCGGCGGCAGCGGGGGCGTCATACTCGACGAGGAACAAGCCGACCGCACCCGCCGCCATCAGCAGCGCGACCACCACCGTCCGCGTGATGACGAACGGGCTGAGGATCGGTGCGTCCGGCGGCCGTGGCGGACGCGCCATCAGGTTCGGCTCCATCGCCTCCATCGCCAGCGGCAGCGCGAGCGCGACGGCAGCGACCAGGTTGATCCACAGGATCTGCACCGGCCGCATCGGCAGCAGGGCCTCGCCGTCGACGACCGGGAAGAATGCGACGGCGACCGTCATGATGACGGCGAGGCCGAGGTTGGTCGGCAGAACGAAGGCCAGCGCCTTGACGAGGTTGTCGTAGACGCGCCGCCCCTCCTCCACCGCCGCCCGGATCGAGGCGAAGTTGTCGTCGGCCAGCACCATGTCGGCCGCTTCCTTGGAGACCGCGGTGCCGGTGATGCCCATGGCGATGCCGATGTCGGCCTGCTTCAGTGCCGGCGCGTCATTGACGCCGTCGCCGGTCATTGCCGCGATATGCCCTTCGGCCTGCAGAGCCCGCACCAGGTCGAGCTTGTGCTCGGGCGCGACGCGGGCGAAGACGTTGTGCCGCACCACGGCCCGGCGCAGCTCGTCGGTAGTCAACCGGCCGATATCGGCGCCGGTCAGCACGCCACCGTCGGCACCGACGAGACCGAGGGCCTCGCCCACGGCACGCGCCGTCTCCTTGTGGTCGCCGGTGATCATCTTGACGCTGATGCCGGCGTCCTGGCAGGCGCGCACGGCGGCGATCGCCTCGGGGCGGGGCGGATCGATCATTCCCTGGAGTCCCAGGAACACGAAGCCTCCCTTGAGATCGTCCCCGAGCCCATCCACCGGTGCCTGCAAGCGGCGGAGGGCGAAGGCAAGAACGCGCATGCCTTCCGCGGCGATCTGCGTCACCGACCGGTTGACCCGCTCGCGGAAGCCGTCGTCGTCGCCGCCCCTGCCGTCGCAGCGTTGGACCACGACCTCGGGCGCGCCCTTGAGAAAGACGAGCTGCTGGCCGCCCTCGGTCTCGTGCAGGGTGGCCATGAACTGCCGCTCGGACTCGAACGGAATGGCGTCGATGCGGCGGTATTGCAGACGCAGCGACTCGACGTCGATGCCAAGCTTCTCGGCGGCGACCACCAGCGCGCCTTCTGTTGGATCGCCGGCGACCTGCCAGCCGCTCTCGCCCCTGACGAGAACCGCATCGTTGCAGAGCGCGCCGGCGACCACGAGGTCACCAACCGGTTCGGGCACTGACGTGACCGGCTCACCCTCGCCGTCCCTCAACTCGCCCTCCGGGGCGTAGCCGATGCCGCCCAGGCGGTAAGTATCCTCGGGCGTCCACAGCACCTGCACCGTCATCTCGTTGCGCGTCAGCGTTCCGGTCTTGTCGGAGCAGATCACCGTCGTCGAGCCAAGGGTTTCCACCGCCGGCAGCTTCCGGACGATGGCACGCCGCCTGGCCATGCGCTGGACGCCGATGGCGAGCGCGATGGTGACGATCGCCGGCAGCCCCTCCGGGATCGCCGCCACCGCCAGCGTGACGGCGGCGAGGATGGCATCGCCGAGCGGATAGCCGCGCGCGAGCCCGAGACCGAACAGGGCGAGGGAGACGACGACGATCGCGATCGCGATCCATTTGGCGATGACGGCGAGCTTGCGGGTGAGCGGCGTCTCCAGGCCCGCCGTCTCGCCCAGCATCCGCGAGATGCGGCCGAGCTCGGTGTGAACGCCGGTCGCCACCACCACCGCCTTCCCCGTGCCGCCGGTGACCAAGGTGCCGCTGAAGGCCATGCCGCGCCGGTCGCCGACGACGGCGTCCGCGCCGACTGTCTCCACCGTCTTCTCGACCGGCACCGACTCGCCGGTCAGCGCCGCCTCCTCGATGGTCAGGCCGCGCGCCGCCAGAAGCCTCAAGTCGGCAGGGACCTTGTCGCCGGACTGGACGAGGACGATGTCACCGGGAACGAGTTCGACCGTCGGCACCAGCTGCTTCCGCCCGTCCCTCAGCATCGTCGCCTGAGACGGCACCATGGCGGTCAGCGCCTTGATCGCCTTGGAGGCGCGGAATTCCTGGATGAATCCGATGATGGCATTGACCACGACCACGCCGCCGATCACCAGGCCGTCGAGCACCTTTCCCGTCGCCATCGCCAGCGCCGTCGACGCGATGAGCACATAGATCAGCGGGTCCCGCACCTGACTGATCAGGATGCGCAGCGCCTCATGGCCGCCGTCGGCCGGCAGCGCGTTGGGGCCATAGGTGGCGAGGCGGCGGCCGGCCTCCTCGCCGCTGAGGCCTGCCTCCCGGGAGTCGAGCGCCGCCAGCACGTCCTTCGCCGCCATCGCGTGCCAGGCCATGCCGTCGGCATCGCCCGTTCCCGGATGCGGTGGCGAGGCGGAGGCGTTCAAAGATGCGTCGGCCATGACAAGGGATGGGGGCGGTAACGCGGTTCAGTCGGAGGTTGCGCCGGAGCTTCCGCATCTGGGGAGGCGCCGTCAAGGCCGACGCATCCGCCGCCTCTCCGGGCAACGGATGCGGCGGCAGCGGCCTACGGCGCCGAGCCGGAGCCTGCGGGATCGGGATCGAACGACCAGGACTCGTCCGGGGACCGGTGGCGGTCGAGCTCCCGCTCGACCAGCCGGACATGTTCCTCCTCCTCGGCGGCAAACGCCTCGGCCGCCGCCCGCACCTCGGCATTCTCGGCCGTTCTCGCCACGCCATCGAAGAAGGCGAAGGCGCGCTGTTCCGCCTTCAGTGCCAGCTTGAGCGCGTGCCACGGCGTCATCAGATAGTGGGCGTCGCCGAAATCGACCGTCTCCGGGCCCTCCACGCCCGGCCACTCGACCTCGAACAGTCCCGGCGTCGGAGCACCGATGCCGGCGAGGCGCTCGGCGATCTCGGCCGCATGCTTGCCTTCGATGGCAGCCAGCTTGCGGAACAGCGCCGCGACATCAGGGTTGTTGTGGACCTCCATCTGATCGGCGAGCATGGCATAGCGCTCTTCGGCGTCGGCCTCGAGCCGATAGGCGAAAGCGAGAAGCTCGGCCGGGCCGCCGATCGCCGGCCTGTCGTCGCCGCCCGCGCTCACAGCCTGAACTCCGCTTCGAGATCGGCGACCGTGGCGGTGGCTATCCCGATCCCCGGCTGGTAGGGACGGCGGTCGCCCCGGTACAGCACGCCAATGTTGAAGCCGTCGTCGCTCATGATCCGCCTGGCAGCCCGGACCGGGTCGTCGGTCGCCTCCACCGGCGCCTTGTGCACCATCGTCTTCCACTCCCGCTCGTCCGGCCGGAAGGTGACGCAGGGGCTCAGGATCTCGACGAACGAGAAGCCCGGGTGGCGAGCCGCCTCGACGATCGTCCTGGCGGTCGCGTTGGGGTCGCCCGAGAACGTGCGAGCGACGAAGTTGGCTCCGGAGGCGAGCGCGATGACCAGCGGGTGGAACGGACGGAGGCCGGTGCCGCCGGGGGCGAGCGCGCTGTCCCAGTCCGGCTCGGTGGTAGGCGAGGGCTGCCCCTTGGTCATGCCGTACACTCGGTTGTCCATGACGATGCAGGTAAGGTCGATGTTGCGGCGGCAGGCGTGGAGAAAGTGGTTGCCGCCGATGGAGAAGCCGTCGCCGTCGCCGGTCATGACGAACACCTGGAGATCCGGCCGCGCCACCTTGAGCCCTGTGCCGAGGGCGAGCGCACGGCCGTGCACGCCGTGAAAGCCGTAGCACGCGGTGTAGGCCGGAAACCGCGACGAGCAGCCGATGCCGGAGACCACCGCTACCTGTTCGGGCGGAATCGAGAGTTCCGCGAGCGCCTTGGTGAAGGCGAGCAGGACATGGTGGTCGCCGCAGCCCGGACACCACACCGGCTTGACATCGGACCGGTAGTCGCTGGCCTTGCGCGCCAGTGTTCGCGGGGCGGTCGACATCAGCGCCTCCATTGCATCAGCTGGTCGAAGATCTCGCCGGGCCGCATCGGCAACGGGCCTGGCCGGTGGTAGACCCGCACCTCGCCCGCAAGGTCAAGCTGGCTGCGCAGGTGCCTGTAGAACTGCGCCGAGTGGGACTGCTCGACGACGAGGGTCTGCCCGGCGCCGGTCAGCGCCTGCTGCAGCCGGCGCACCGGCAGCGGCGAGATCAGCCTCAGCGCGATCAGCCGCACGCCGAGCCCGGCGGCCGCGCAGCGGGCGATCGCCTCGCGCGAGGCGCCGGTCGACGACCCCCAGGTCACCAGCGCCACCTCTCCGTCGCCCTCGACATCGGCCCACAGCTCCCCGTAGTCGAACCGCTCCAGCTTGTCCCGGCGCTTGTCGAGCTGCCGCAGGTGATCCTCGGCCCGGCTCGACGGAATCCCGCGCTCGTCATGGGTGAGCCCGTCGGCCGTGTACTGGCGGCCGGCGGCGCCCGGGATCGCCATCGGCGAGACGCCGTCGCCGGTCAGCCGGTAGCGGCGATAGCCGTCGGGGGCGTCCGCGGCCGTCGTCCTCGCGGCCGAGGTTGCCGGCTCGGGCGGCCGGTCGACGGCCACACGCATCTGCGCCATCAGCTGGTCGGAGAGGACGATCGTCGGCGCCTGCAGCGCTTCGGCGAGATGCACTGCCCAGGCGGTGGTCGAGACGCAGTCGCTCGCCGACAAGGGTGCCACCACCGGGTGCGGTGCATCGCCGTGGCAGCCGTAGACGGCAATGTTGAGGTCGGCCTGCTCGGACTTGGTGGGGATGCCCGTGGACGGCCCGCCGCGCATGACGTCGACGACCACCACCGGCGTCTCCGAGGCGACCGCAAGGCCGAGGGATTCGATCATCAGCGCCAACCCTGGGCCCGAGGTTGCGGTCAGCGACGGCGTGCCGCCGAACGAGGCACCGATGGCCATGTTGATCGACGCGAGCTCATCCTCGGCCTGAACCAGCACCCCGCCCACTCGCGGCAGCGCCGACGACAGCCACTCGAGAAGCTCGGTCGCAGGCGTTATCGGATAGGCGGCGGCGAAGCGGATGCCGCCCTCGACCGCGCCGAGGCCCGCCGCCTCGTTGCCGGTGAGGAGCCAGCGTCCGCCGTTGGCGGGGGCGGCGGGCGGCATCGGCGTCGGGAACGCGAGGTTCGCCGCCGCCTCGATGCCGCGCCCGATGGCGGCGAGACCGGCCACGATCGCGGCGGGGCCCTTGTCGGCGAGGCGTCCGCGCAGCACGCCGGCGGCGACCTCGTAAGGCAGATTGAGGAGCCCGAGAGCCACGCCCAGCGCCAACATGTTGGCCCGGCCATCGGCGATCTGCTTCGCCAGCTCCTTGAAGGGTATCTCGATGCGGCGCGCGCCCGAGGCCGCCATCGCCTCCGGCACCTCGCCGTCCTCGTCACCGATGATCAGGCTGTCCTGGGTGAGGACGATCTCCGCCGCGAAGCGGCCGGCGTTGTTCCAGTCGATCCCGATCAGCACGTCGAAGCGGTCGTCCATGCACGCGACCGGCCGCGTCGCCAGCCTGAGCAGGGCCGCCGCCTCGCCGCCGCGGATCTGCGGGCCGACCGAGCGGGCCAGGAGCCCGTACCAGCCGGCCCGCGCCGCCGCCTCGAGGAGGATCTCTCCGGCGGTCAGCGTGCCCGCGCCGCCGCTGCCGACAATGGCGATCGAGATGCTGTTGTTCGTGGCGCCCAATACCGCCGTCCTCCTTGCCTCGCGCCGGGTCGTCATCCTCGTCCGCGGGCCGCCCGGGCGCCAGATGAATTTGGCGCTTGACGGAAAATAAGTATTGTCGTACTTATTTACCCTAATAGACCAGGGAGGGAATTGTCAACCGCCGCAGGAACCGCCGCTCGCCCCCGCATCCCGGCGCACTCCGGGATCGGAGCCGGCCCGACCACCTTCCGGCGCTCGCAAGCTCCTCCTCAGAGCGAGGTGTCCCATGACTGACGTCGCGACCCGCTGGCAGATGACCGAGAGCAGCCGGCCGCTGGCGCCCGCGACCTTCGATCCGTTTCCGCCCGGAGAGGGCGAGGTCGTCGTCAGCGTCGCTGGCTGCGGCGTGTGCCACACCGACCTCGGCTTCTATTACGATGGGGTGCGCACCAAGCACGCCCTGCCGCTCGCGCTCGGCCATGAGATCAGCGGCCGTGTCGTGGCAACGGGGGCGGGGGCGGAGCAGTGGCAGGGAAAGGCCGTGATCGTCCCCGCCGTCATTCCGTGCGGGCGGTGCGATGTCTGCCGGCGTGGCAAGTCGACCATCTGTCCCAACCAGAAAATGCCCGGCAACGACATTCACGGCGGCTTCGCCAGCCACGTCGTGGTTCCGGCGCACGGGCTCTGCCCGGTCGACGAGAAGCGGCTGGCGGCGATCGGCATGGACCTCGCCGAGACGTCGGTGATCGCCGACGCCTTGACCACGCCGTACCAGGCCGCAGTCCAGGCCGGGCTCGCGCCTGGCGACCTCGCCATCGTCGTCGGCGTCGGCGGCATCGGCGGCTACGCCGTGCAGGTGGCGAGCGCGCTCGGCGCCTCCGTCGTCGCGATCGACGTCGATCCGGCGAAGCTGGAGGCCATGGCCGAGTACGGCGCGACCTCGACGCTGAACGCCCGCACCCTCGACGCCCGGGCCCTGCGCAAGGCCGTCACTGATTTCGCCAGGGACAAGGGCCTCCGCGCGACCGAGTGGGTAATCTTCGAGTGCTCCGGCACCGCCGCCGGCCAACTCACCGCCTATGGCCTCCTGACCCACGGCGCCACGCTCTGCGTCGTCGGCTTCACCATGGACCGGGTGGAGATCCGACTCTCCAACCTGATGGCCTTCCACGGCCGCGCCCTCGGCAACTGGGGCTGCGCCCCGGAGCTCTATCCCGAAGCCCTCGAGCTGGTCTTGAGTGGACGGGTCAAGGTCAAGCCCTTCGTTGAGAAGCATCCGCTTGCCGACATCAACCGCATCTTCGAGGCCGTGCACGCGGGCGCCCTGAAACGTCGCGCCGTGCTGGTACCGGATGCCTGAGGGAGGACGATCATGACTGCTGAGGCCGGTGCTCGGAGCCGTTCGGGCGTATCGACGCTCAAGGACCACGACCTGGTGCCTGAGACGCTGCGGGAGAGCATGACCAACGGCATCGTCTACGAGAAGCGACCGGTGCGCGGAGTCGACGGCGCCGTTGTTCCCGGCCTCTACAACGCCTGGATCACGCTCGACAATCCGGCGCAGTTCAACTCGTACACCACCGACATGGTGAAGGGGGTCATTCTCGCCTTTCGCGCCGCCAGCAACGCCCGTGACGTCAACGCCGTCGTCTTCACCGGCACCGGCGACAAGGCCTTCTGCACCGGCGGCAACACCAAGGAATATGCCGAGTACTACGCCGGGAGGCCGCTCGAGTACCGCCAGTATATGCGGCTCTTCAACGACATGGTCTCCGCCATCCTCGGCTGCGACAAGCCGGTCATCTGCCGCGTCAACGGCATGCGCATCGGCGGCGGCCAGGAGATCGGCATGGCCTGCGACTTCTCGGTCGCCCAGGACCTGGCCCGCTTCGGCCAGGCGGGCCCCAAGCACGGCTCGGCAGCGATCGGCGGCGCCACCGACTTCCTGCCGGTGATGATCAACTGCGAGCAGGCGATGGTCTCCGCCGTCCTCTGCGAGCCGTTCTCAGCGCACAAGGCCTATCGCCTCGGCATCGTCATGGACGTGGTGCCGGCGCTGAAGGTCGACGGCCAGTTCGTCGCCAACCCCCTGGTGTGGACCGACCGCATGCTCGACGCGTTCGGGCGCATCGTCTACGGCGAGGCCAAAACCGGCGAGGCGGCGGCCGAAGGCAAGGCGCTGTTGGCGAAGGGCGAGGTCGATCTCTCCCGGCTCGACCGGGCGGTCGAGGACCTGTGCACCAAGCTCGTCTACACCTTCCCCGACTGCGTCACCAAGAGCCTCGAGGAACTGCGGAAGCCGAAGCTCGAGGCCTGGAACGCCAACAAGGAGAACTCGCGCTCCTGGCTCGCCCTCAACATGATGACCGAGGCGAGAGCCGGCTTCCGCGCCTTCAACGAAGGCACCAAGGAGACCGGCCGCGAGATCGACTTCGTCGCCCTGAGGCAGGCCCTGGCCCGTGGCGAGCCGTGGACCGACGAGCTGACGGAAAGCCTGATGCCGCGGGCAAGGGCCGCCGAATGACCGGCCCGCTCAAGGTCTGGCTGGAGCACGAGGACCGGCTGTTGCGGCTGCGTCTCTCGCGGCCGAAGGCCAACCTGATCGATCACGAGATGATCGCCGCGCTCGCCGAGGCGTTCGCCGCGCAGGCGGCCAACAGCGACCTCTGCGGCATCCTCGTCGATGCCGACGGTCCGCATTTCAGCTTTGGCGCCAGCGTCGAGGAGCATCTCCCGGAGCCGTGCGCCGAGATGCTGAAGGGCATTCACGGCCTCGTCCGCACCATGATTGACTGTCCCGTGCCGATCCTCGTCGCGGTCAGGGGCCAATGCCTGGGCGGCGGCCTGGAGGTGGCGCTCGCGGGCCACCTCCTGTTCGTCGCCAACGATGCTCGGCTCGGGCAACCGGAGATCAGGCTCGGCGTGTTCGCACCGGCCGCCTCCTGCCTGATGCCGGAGCGCATCGCCCAGGCGCAGGCCGAAGACCTTCTGATCTCGGGACGAAGCGTCGGCGCCGCCGAGGCCATCGCCATCGGCCTCGCCAACGAGGCCGCCGTCGATCCGGAGCGCGCCGCGCTTGCCTACTTCGAGACGCACCTTGCGCCGCGCAGCGCGAGTTCCTTGCGCTATGCGGTGCGGGCGGCGCGGGCCGGTTTCGTCGACCGCGTCAAGGCCAAGATCGATGTCGTCGAGACGCTCTATCTGGAAGGACTGATGGCGACCCGGGACGCGGTCGAGGGGCTCGAGTCGTTCATCGAGAAGAGGCCGGCACAATGGCAGAACCGTTAGGAGTGCGCACCACCGAGGAGATCGTCGGCCAGTGCCAGGCGCTGTTCGAGGATCTGCAGTTCACGGCCGCCCGCGCCTGGAAGGCGGCCGAGGCGGGACGCAAGGTGATCGGCTACATGCCGATCTACGTGCCGCGCGAGATCATCCATGCGGCGGGCATGCTGCCGCTCGGCGTCCTCGGCGGCGGCGATCAACTGGAGGTGATCCACGGCGACGCCTACTACCAGAGCTACATCTGCCGCATCCCCCGCTCGACCATCGAGCTCGGCATCTCCGGCCGCCTCGACTTCATCGACGGCATGTTGTTCCCCAGTATCTGCGACGTGATCCGCAACCTGTCCGGCATGTGGAAGCTGTTGTTCCCCGACGTCTACTCCCGGTACTTCGACGTGCCCCAGAACTACCGTGACGAAATCGGCGGCACCTATTATGTCTCGGAGCTCGCGGAGCTGCGCGACGGCCTGGAACGTCTCGGCGGTCGCGCCGTCACCAACGACGCGCTGCGCCAGTCGATCGTCGTCTACAACGAGAACCGCCGCCTGGTGCGCGAGCTCTATGCGTTGCGCACGGAGCGCCCGTGGCAGGCGCCGGCGCACGAGGCTTACCTGGTGCTCCGCGCCGGGATGGTCCTCCCCGTCGAGGAGCACTCGCAGCTGATCCGCGACTACCTGGCAGCGGCCGCCGCCGAGGGCCGGCCGGTGCGGGACAACTGCCGCATCGTCGTCACCGGCGCGTTCTGCGAGCAGCCGCCGCTCAACCTGATCAAGTCGCTGGAGATGGCCGGCTGCTACGTGGTCGACGACGACCTCCTGCTGGTCACCCGCTGGCTCATCGGCGACGTGCCGACCGAGGGCGATCCCCTCGAGACGCTCGCCCGGGCCTTCCTCCACCACTCGGAGAGCACCGCCGCCAAGTACGAGCCGGATCTGGCGAAGAAGGGCCGCTACCTCGTCGAGGCGGTACGGCGGTCGGGCGCCGAGGGCGTCATCTTCGCCGCGCCCAGCTTCTGCGACCCGGCGCTGCTCGACCGGCCGATGCTGCAGCACGTGCTCGCCGACGCCGGCATTCCCTACATCGCCTTCAAGTACGCCGAGAACTCCGGCCAGATGCAGCCGATCCGCGAACAGGCCGGCACCTTCGCGGACTCGATCAAGCTATGGAGCGAAGCATGACCCAGACCGCCGCCAAGAAGGACGTCGTCAAGGACTCCTCGATGCTTAAGCAGAAGGAGATGATCGCCGCGCACTACCAGCGCCTGTCGACGGCCAAGGAGGACGGCCGCAAGGTCGCCGCCACGTTCGTCCCCGGCAACCTCAACGAGCTGATCATGTGCTTCGATCTGCTCAACAACCTGCCGGAGGTCAACGCCATCCAGAGCGGGCTCCGGAAGCAGAGCGGCGGCTTCATCATGGAGGCCGAGAAGATCGGCCATTCCGAGGACGTCTGCACCTATGTGAAATCGGACATCGGCATGCTCGCCCGCGGCTCGACCGGCCCCTATGGCCTCAAGATGCCCGAGCCCGACGTGCTGCTGCTCTCCTACACCGGTTGCTTCACCTTCATGAAATGGTTCGAGCTCTTGCGCGAGCAGTACAAGTGCCTGACGATCATGCTGCACACCCCCTATACCGGCGACGGCCGCGTCACCGACAACATGCGGAACTACATGGTCAAGCAGCTCAAGGAGGAGGTGATCCCCAAGCTCGAGGAGGTCAGCGGCGTCAAGTTCGATATCGACCGCCTGCGCGAATACCTGAAGGAGTCGGTGAGGGCCGAGGACGACCTCGTCTGGGTGCTGCAGAGCGCCAAGAACACGCCCTCGCCGATCGACGCCTACTTCGGCGGCATCTACTACATCGGGCCGATCTTCGGCGCCTTCCGCGGCACCGATGACGCCACCGACTACTACCGCTCCCTCCGCGCCGAGGTCGAGGAGCGGCTTGCCGAGCGCCAGGGGCCGGTGACCCCGGACGGCGACATGGGCGAGGAGAAGTATCGGCTGGTCGTCGAGGGTCCCCCCAACTACACGAGCTTCCGCGACTTCTGGAAGATGTTCTACGACGAAGGTGCGGTAGTGGTCGCCTCCAGCTACACGAAGGTCGGCGGCGTCTACGACTTCGGCTTCCGCCACGATCCCGACCATCCCCTGGAGACGCTCGCCGACTACTGTCTCGGCGTCTACACCAACCGCAGCCTGCCGCAACGGGTCGAGATGCTGGCCTCCTACGTCGACGACTACAAGGCGGACGGGCTCCTGGTGAACTCGATCAAGAGCTGCAACAGCTTCTCGGCCGGCCAGCTCCTGATCATGCGGGAGGTCGAGAAGCGCACCGGCAAGCCGGCGGCGTTCATCGAGTCCGACCTCGTCGATCCCCGCTACTTCTCGCCCGCCAACATCAAGAACCGGCTCGAGAGCTATTTCCAGATGATCGACCAGAAGCGCGCCAGCAGCCGCGTCGCGGCGGGAGCGCCGGCATGAAGACCTTCATCGGCATCGACCTCGGCTCGACCACGACGAAGGCGGTGCTGATGGACGAGAACCAGCGGGTTCTCGGCCGCGGCATTACCAACTCCCGATCCAACTACGACACGGCGACCCGGGTCGCCGGTCAGGAGGCGCGCGTCGACGCCCAGCTGATGCTGTGCCATCGGGCGCTCGAGGGCGTCAACGGTCTCGCGGGCCGCCCCGACGACTTCGTTTCCGGTCTCGGCCGCGCGTTCCGGCTCGAGCAGTTCCTGGAACAGTTGGGCGACCTCGAGGAGACCTGCATCGGCCAGCTCGCGAACGACCGCTTCGCCGGCGTGCGCCGCGAGGCCGAGGCGGCGCTGGGACTGGTCTTCAAGCGGCTACGCGAGGAGGCACCGGCGCTGTTCGCGCCCGGCGCCAAGCGCAAGTCCGACTTCTTCCGCGACGTCGCCGGCGCCCGCTACCTCGCCGTGGCCGAGGCGGTCGCCCGCGACGCCAAGCTGTCCTACGAGCTCCTCCTCAACGTCTACGACAAGTCCATCATCGAGGTCGAGAACCGGCCGCCGGCCGGCGACATCAAGGCCAAGTTCCGCCGCGCGCTCGCGGGCCTGCTCGACGCCGACGCCACGTTCGCCCCGGTCCGCGCCGAGGTCGAGGCGGCGGTGGCGAAGGCCCTCGACGTCGAGATCGAGGAGATCTTCCTCGTCGGCACCGGCTACGGCCGGGTGACGCTGCCGTTCTCCAAGGAGCACATCCGCTCCGAGATCCTCTGCCACGGCCTCGGTGCCCACATGATGTACCCGAACACCCGCACCGTGCTCGACATCGGCGGCCAGGACACCAAGGGCATCCAGGTCGACGAGAGCGGCATCGTCGTCAACTTCCAGATGAACGACCGCTGCGCCGCCGGCTGCGGCCGCTATCTCGGCTACATTGCCGACGAGATGAAGATGGGCCTGCACGAGCTCGGGCCCTTGGCGATCAAATCGGACCGACCGGTCCGCATCAACTCGACCTGCACCGTGTTCGCCGGCGCCGAGCTGCGCGACCGCCTGTCGCTCGGCGAGCGGCGGGAGGACATCCTCGCCGGCCTCCACCGCGCCATCATCCTCCGCGCGATGTCGATCATCTCGCGGTCGGGCGGCATCACCGACGAGTTCACCTTCACCGGCGGCGTCGCCAAGAACGAGGCGGCGGTTCGCGAGCTCAGGAAGCTGGTCAGGGAGAACTACGGCGAGGTCACCATCAACATCAACCCCGAGTCGATCTACACCGGCGCCCTCGGCGCGGCCGAGTTCGCCCGCCGCGCCGTCGAAGGCCGCGCCAGAGGAGGGACCGCATGACCATCACCGTCGGCATCGACGTCGGCACCGGCGCCGTCAAGGCAGTGGCTTTCAACGTCGAGGACGGCGGGGTCGCGTGGCTCGCCCGCGACGTGCTGCGCATCCGCCAGCGCGACCCGATGCACCTCGCCCGTGAGACCTTCGACCACGTCCTCGAGGACGCCGGTGTCCGCGAGGGCGACGTCGCCTACGTCGCGACCACCGGCGAGGGCGAAGGGGTGCCGTTCCGCACCGGCCACTTCTACTCGATGACCACCCACGCCCGCGGCGCCATCCACCTCGAGCCGGCGGCGCGGGCCGTGCTCGACGTCGGCGCCCTGCACGGCCGTGCCATCCGCATCGACGACCGGGGTAAGGTGCTGAGCTACAAGATGACCAGCCAGTGCGCGTCGGGCTCCGGCCAGTTCCTCGAGAACATCGCCCGCTATCTCGGCATCGCCCAGGACGAGATCGGGCCGTTGTCGCGTCGGGCCGATGCTCCTGAGACGGTCAGCTCGATTTGCGCCGTGCTCGCCGAGACCGACGTCATCAACATGGTCTCGCGCGGGATCACGGCGCCCAACATCCTCAAGGGCATCCACCTGTCGATGGCCGGCCGCCTTGCCAAGCTTCTGAAGGCGATCGGCATGGCCGACGGAACGGTGATGGTCACCGGCGGACTCGCCCTCGATCAGGGTCTGATCGCCGCCCTCGAGGAAGAGATCGGCAAGATCAGGGGGATCGCCGTCCAGGTGCGGACGCACCCGGATTCGATCTACGCCGGGGCCATCGGGGCCGCCTTGTGGGGAGCCTTCCGCCATGAGAAGCTGGCCCGCCTGGGCCAGCTCCGCCAGGCCTCCTGAACCGCCCTGAGGAGACGACACCATGGCGCTGTTGATCACCGACACCTGCACCGCTTGCGATGCGTGCCTGCCCGTCTGTCCCAACGAGGCGATCACCGCGGGCGATCCGATCTACGTCATCGACCCGTTGCGCTGCTCCGAGTGCGTCGGAGCCGAGGACGAGCCCCAGTGCCAGCTGGTGTGCCCGGAGGAGTGCATCGTTCCCGACCCGGACTGGCGGGAGTCGCGAGAGGAGCTTTTGGCCAAGTACACCCAGCTCCACGGCTGAACGGCTGAACGGTCAGCCGCCGGGGCCGCCCCTGACCACCGAGAGCACACCGCGGACGAGGTACATCGGCCAGGCGACGATGACCAGCGTCCGGCCGCCTCTGCGCGTCCGGCTGTTGTCTCGCCGGCCGGCAAACGCCCACCGCGCCACCGCCCGGCCGCACTCGACATAGAGACCGGCGGCGACCACCGCGGCCGCGATCAGCCTTGCATCCTCGGCGCTCACTTCGACCACTCGGAGCCCTCGCCCGCGCCCGGAAGAGTCCACCATCTCGGCGCTCGGGGATCGATCCTACGCCCCACTGGCTGAACAACCGGTAACCGCAGGACGCCGCCGCCTGCGGCCAGGGCCCCCGCCATGCGATCGCGGCGCGGGTTGCCGCTCGAGCATGAATAGAACATGACAGGAACATTGGCGGCGAAGGACCTGAAGCCAAGGTCTCTTTTCCGCGCGCCGCAGCGACGCGACCGTCGGCGCTATGCCTCGGACAGCGCCCGGTCGAAGGCGATCCGCTGCGACGGGCGGAAGCCGCAGCCGTCGAGAAAGGCCAGCAGCCCGAAGTCGTTCCAGGTGACCTCGGTGCGCACGCGCTCCACCCGCAACGTCGCCAGATTGACCAAGAGCTGCGACATCAGCGCCTGGCCGATCCCGCGGCCGCGGGCGTCGGGGTCGACGCCGATGGTGTCCATCACCGCCTCCGGCTCGGTCTCGCCGAACTCGCCGAAGTCGACGCGGGCCATGATGAACCCGGCGGGGCGGCCGTCGAGCTCGGCGACGATCGACACGCGCACCCCGGATTCGTGCAGCGCCTCGGCGAGCTTGCGCCGATAGTAGGGGGACCGGTCGCGGCCGGTGGTCCGGCGATCGATGGCGACGATGGCTGCGAGGTCGTCCTCCGTCATCGAGCGAACGGGGATGCGGTCCCGCGCCAGCGCGGCCGACGCCTCGTCGGCGGGCGCGCTGTAGTCGATCTCGTCCTTGTCACCGATCCGCTCGGGCACTGACGGCGCTCTTGCCATCGTTTCTTCCCCGTCCCTTTGGTCGTCCTCAGTCCTCGCTCCGCTCGGCGAGCGGCGTTGCCGTGTCGCGCTCGAGCACGACCCGGCCCGCATGGCGAAACCCCTCCGCGTCGAAGAAAGCAAGGAGGACGTGGTCGGTCCACCGGGCCTGCGTCTGCATCTCGCGCACGCCCTTTCTCGCCATGATGTCGTCGATGCCGTCCATCAGCGCCCGGCCGAGGCTGCGGTGCTGCCGGTCGGGGTCGATGCCGATGGCGTCCAGCGCGGCGACGCGATCCTCGCGGCCGAACTCGCCGCCCAGCAGCCGGCAGAACGCGAAGCCGGCGAGCACATCGTCCTCGCAAACGCCGAGATAGATGAATCCCTTCGGGTCGTTCAACGCAGCGGTCAGCCGCTTCTCGTAGAATCCGCGCCGCTGTGCGCCCGTGAGCCGGTGGTCGATGGCGATCACCGCTTCCAGATCGCCGGGTGTCAGCGGCCTCAGACCGATCCTGGCACCGCCCGCGCTCATCGTCCTGCCGTCCCTGGCATCGGCTCCGTCCTCCCTTGGCGACCGGCACGGGATATCGCTGCGGTCGCCCGCGTCATTCCGGCGCATTGACGGCACCGGCAAGAACAGCTAAACTCTCAATTCGGTACGATAATGCGTATTTAACCCCCCTTCAAGAGGTTTTCGTGACCGCACCCTTCGATCTCTCGGAAAGGCTCGCGATCGTCACCGGCGGCCGCCAGGGCATCGGCCGCGCCATTGCCGATGCGCTCGCCGTCGCCGGTGCCGAGGTCCACGTCTTCGACGTCCGTGACCCCACCGCGGCTGCCTGCCCGCATCCCGTGCACGTCGTCGACGTCGCCGATGCCGCTGGCGTGGCGCGCAGCGTCGCCGCGCTTCCGCGGACCCCGACGCTTCTCGTCAACAACGCCGGCATCACCCGCGACCGCTCCATCGCCAAAATGAGCGACGCCGAATGGGCCGAGGTCATTGCCGTCAACCTGACCGGCGCCTTCAACATGATCCGTGCCGTCGCCCCGGCGATGGCCGCGGCAGGCGGTGGCCGCATCGTCAACATCACCTCGATCAACGGGCTGCGCGGCAAGTTCGGCCAGGCCAACTACGCCGCCTCCAAGGCCGGCCTGATCGGCCTGACCAAGACCGCCGCCCGGGAGTTCGGCCCCAAGGGCGTCACCGTCAACGCTGTTGCCCCCGGCATGGTGCTGACGGACATGGCGCTCGCGCTGCCCGAGGCGTTCCGCACCCGCGCCGTGGAGGAAACCGTCCTGGGTCGCCTCCCCGAACCCGCCGACGTTGCTTACTCCGTCCTGTTCCTGCTCTCCGACGCCGCCCGCATGATCACCGGCCAGGTGCTCCAGGTCGACGCCGGACAGCGCCTCTGACCCGGGGTCCGGCGCCGTCGCGGGGGGCAATGCGGTAAATCGGAACCAAAATACCTTTACATTTGACGGTGCCGGCGTAACGTTCTGCCGAGGAGGATTGGCACGGCACCGCCGGGTGACGTCCCAAGATCATGGAGGCGAGCGCCATCTCGATGGCCGAGGAGCTGCACGCCAGCGAAAGAGCCGCCGTCGCCGGCGTGCGCATCCGCCGCGCCCGCCTCGAGGACGTGCCCGCCGTCGCCGCCCTCGACGAGCGGGTGACCGGCATCGCCAAGGGGGCGTACTGGCACGACGTCTTCGAACGCTATGGCGAGCGACGGCTCGCCGAGCGGTTCTTCCTCGTCGGCGAGCCCTCCGCCCCGCGGCAGGCGGGACGCGTCCTCGGCTTCATCGTCGGCGAGGTCCGCGCCTGGGAGTTCGGCTCCGAGCCCTGCGGCTGGGTGTTCGCGTTCTCGGTGGACCCGGGCGCGCGCCTGCAGGGGGTGGGCTCCGGCCTGTTCGAGGCGATGTCGGATGCGTTCAGGAACGCCGGCGTGCAGAAGATGCGAACCATGGTCGCCCGCACCAACCATCTGCACATGACCTTCTTCCGCAGCGAAGGCATGATGGCCGGGCCGTACATCCAGCTGGAGAAGGAGCTGGACTGACATCCGCGCCCAAGGCCGGCCCGTAGAAGGTCGCGATCGGCAACCGATATCGCGGCTGGACGAAGGAGACGCATGAAGCTGCAGGTCGCCAGTCAACTCGCTATCTACGCCCTCCTCGAGCTGGCGGCGGAGCCGGAGCGTCAGCTCTCTGTCGCCGAGATCGGCGAAACCTACCGAGTCTCCGCCCATCACCTCGCCAAGGTGATGCACACGCTCGGGCGGGCAGGGCTGGTGCGCTCGGTGCGTGGCGCCGGTGGCGGCTATCAGTTCAGTGGCAATGCCAAGCGGACGACGCTGCTCGACATCATCCAGCTGTTCGAGACCATCGCCGATGGCAACGCCGAGGCCGACCAGCCGGGCGAGACCACCGAAGCCGGGCGGGCGCTCGGCCAGGTCCTCGGCGAGATCGACGACATCGTCCGCGCGACCCTCGGCTCGATCACCATCGCCACCATGCTCAAGCTGATCGAACGGCGGCGCTCGCGCGCCGACGCCCCTCTCGAGGCCGCCCTCCCCGCCCCCTGAGTCCGCGCGCTCGTAGCGTTGGGCGTGGATGCCCCGTCAGCCGGACACCGGCTTCCACTGCCGGTCCGTCCGTCCACGGGAGCACGAACCTGCGGGAGAACGTGAGCCGGAGGCCGCCTGCAAGGTCGGGCTCCTCGAGCAGTCGGCAGTCAGGATCCGGCGGCCTCGTCGGCCGGCGCGGCGCTCGAGCGGGCGCGGGCGACGAGGCCGCGGTTGACGGGACTGTGCGGCTTCAAGGCCAAGCGCTCATGGGCGAGGGCCTCGGCCAAGCCCTTCATGCCGCCCCGCACTGCGGCCTCGGCGAGCGTCCAGTCGATGACGTCGCGCTGGGCGTGGCTGCCGCCGAAGCCGTTAGCGATGAAGCGGGCGCCATGAAGGCGCTCGACCGCCGCCGCGTAGTCGCCCCGCCAGAAGGCAGCAAAGCCTTCGATCAGTGGCACCGCGGTCTCCCGCCCCCAGGCGGCAACCTCGGATGCCGCGGCGCCCCCATCGCGCCAGGCGCGGACGAGGCGGTCGACGTCGGCACCACGCCCGCAGCCGAGATAGGCCATCACCGCGTGCCAGTCGTTGAACGGATAGGACCGGCCGTCGGCATGGCGGTCCCAGGCGGCCGCCAGCTCCTGCCAGCGGTCGCCGACGTCGCCACCGACGAGATGGAGGCGCCAGAGCAGCGCCGAGGCATCGACCATGTCGAGCGCGACCGCACTCCGGGCACCCCGGATCGGCCCGTCGTAGAGCGCCAGCACCGCGTCGATCTGCCCGAGTTCGAGATGATAGAGGGCGCGGTGCCACCAGTTGTGGACCTTGAAGACGTTGTCGTCGCCGGACCACTGCGGCTCGCGGGCGATCATCCAGCCGATGCCGTCCTCGGCCCGCCCCTGCATCTCCATGACGTGGGCGACGGCGTGGTGGGCCCAGCAGTCGAGCGGCTCGAGCGCTACCGCGCGTCGTCCGGCCTCCTCCGCCCGCCCATAGTCGCCCGTCTCCTCGAGGCCGAACGCGTACATGCCGAGGACCGAGGGGTAGCCCGGCAGGTCGACCGGCCACTGCGCGAGCACGCGGGCGATGCGGTCGCGGAGGTTCCTGGCGCTCGCGCGGTAGAAGTCCATCAGATGGCCGGACTGGATCGCCACCATGTCGCGGGGATAGAGCGCGTTGTGGCGGTCGAGGGCCAGCGCCGCGGCCGTCCAGCGCCCTTCAACGAGGAGGGCGACGGCGGCGACGTGGGACGCCTCCCGCTCTGCGAGCCGCATCGTGGCAAGCGTGCCGAGGATCGCCTTCGCCTCCGCCGTCGCCCAGGGCTCGGTCGCCAGCTCGAGCACGTGCGCCTTCAGGATGTGGGCCATGGCGAACTCGGGCGCGGCGGCGAGCGCGCGGTCGAGCAGCGCCAGCGGGTCGCCGCGGTAGAGGTTGAACGCCCGCACGGCGTCGTCGAACAGCGCCGCCGCCTCGGCCGTCGCACCCGGAAGCGTGTTCCCTTGCCTGTCGGTCACCATGTCGGCTGCCTCCTTCCTGGTGATGACGCGCCCCGCCGCTGTCCGAGGCGATCCGCCGCACTCGGCGATGCCGGTCGGACTGGCGTCCCCGTGCTCATTTTGGGTGTCTCGGACGTCCAGTCAAACGTTCGCGATGCCGGTGATCCTGAGGGACGCGGACACGGCACCTCGCGGACATCCCATCGCGGCTTGGGCGAACGGGCGGAGCTGCGACCAGAGCTCCGCCCTACCGCCCGCAGGGGTAGAGTACGACGCCGCCCGGCACGTCGACCGGCACCAGGTCCGACAGCGGTCGGCAGCCGTCCCGCCAGCAGAGCGCATAGTCGTCAGCGAACGACGAATGGACGAGGGCGAGCCGGGCGACCGCCGGACCCGCCGGCCGGTGGACCCACGCCCCGCGCTCGAGGCGGGCGCCGGCGGAAGGCTCCATGCCGGCGCCGCTGCCCGCAACGCTCGCCTCGACGAGCTGCAGGCGGTCTTCGACGATGCGCCACTCCTCGCGCCACGGCACGCGCTCGACCGAGTGCGTCCAGGTGAGCGTGAACGCCTCGATCGGCAGGACCGCGGCGATCGCGCCCGCCGCGGCGATGCACAGCGCGGTCACGAGGCGAGCGCCGAGGCGGCGGCGCGGCTTCGCCGGTGGTGGACGAACAGGAAGACGAGCGCCAGGGCGAAGCCGATCTCGTCGGTCTGCGGCAGCGAGGCGACCAGCGTGAACGCGCCTCCGGCGGCGAGGAGGCGCTCCCACCACCGCAGGTTCACCCACAGGTGCCCGATCGCCGCCGCCCCCTACAGGGCGATGGCGAGCAGCGCCTTGGCGATGACGTAGAGGATGGCGACCGCATCGTCGCTCTGCAGCATCAGCGCGTTGTCGTAGACCGCCATGAACGGCACCACGAAGCCGGCGATGGCGACGCGGACCGCCTCGACGCCGGTTCGCAACGGCGGCGAGCGCGAGATCGTGCAGGCGGCGAACACGGCGAGCGCCACCGGCGGCGTGAGGTCGGCCATGATTCCGAAGTAGAAGACGAAGACGTGGGAGATGATCAGCGGCACGCCCAGCTTCAACAGCACCGGACCGACCAGCGACGAGACGATGATGTAGTTGGGGATGGTGGGAATGCCCATGCCGAGGACGAGGCACACCAGCATGGTGAGAGCGAGGCTGAGGAACAGGCTGTTGCCGGCGATGGCGAGAATGGCCTGGGTGACGAGGCCGGCGAGGCCGGTCAGCGTCATCGTGCCGATGATGACGCCGACGAGCGCACAGGCGATGCCCACGGGGAGCGCGTTGCGTGCGCCCTCCACCAGCCCGCGCACCGCGATCCTGAGCGTCTCCCGCCCGCCCGCGGCCCACAGGTTCGAGGCCACCAGAAGGGCGACGATGGCGACCATGACGTCGATGCCGTAGCGGAAGAACAGCGCGGACGCGAAGCCCAGAACCACCCAGAACAGGGTCCGTACGAGCCACGACGGCAGCGCCCGGGCGACGTTCGTACCGAGGATTAGGACGACGGTGAGCGACAGCGCGACGGTGCCGGAGAAGAGAGGCGTGTAGCCCGCGAACAGGAGGTAGACGAGGACGACGAGCGGCAGCATCAGGTGTCCCTGGCGGCGGAGGGCCGCCGCAGCATTCGGACACTCCGCCTTAGGCATGCCGAGGAGGTTTCGCTTGCCGGCCTCCAGATGCACCATCCACATCGCGGTCGCGAAGTAGAGGAGCGCCGGCACGATCGCCGCGATGCACACCTCGGCATACGAGATGTTCAGGGTCTCGGCCATGATGAACGCGACCGCGCCCATCACCGGCGGCATGATCTGGCCGCCCATGCTGGCGGTCGCCTCGACCGCGCCGGCGAACTCGGGCCGGTAGCCGAAACGCTTCATCAAGGGAATGGTGAACTGGCCGGTGGTGACCACGTTGGCGACGCCCGAGCCGTTGACCGTGCCCATCAGCGCCGAGGAGACCACCGACACCTTGGCCGGGCCGCCCTTGGTGTGGCCGACGGTACCGAGGGCGACGTCGGTGAACAGCCGGATCATGCCCGCCTGCTCCAGGAAGGCTCCGAACAGGATGAACAGGAAGATGTAGGTCGACGAGACGTAGGTGGGGATGCCGTAGATGCCCTCGGTGCCGAACGCATACTGGTCGATGACCTGGCCGAAGCCGTAGCCGCGGTGCTGGAGCGGCGGCGGCAGGTACTCGCCGAACGCCGCATAGACGAGAAAGGCGGCCGAGATCATCGGCAACGGCCAGCCCATCATCCGCCAGGCGGCGACGAACAGGAGCGCGAGCGCGGTGGCGCCCACGGCCATGTCGGCGCCGCTCGGATTGCCGGCACGGAGGATCAGCTCGGCCTCGAACACCCAGTGGTAGAAGGCGAGGACGAAGGCGGCGGCGCCGGCGAGCCAGAACATCACGCGGGCACCGGACCAGCGGCCGCGGCCGGCCATCTCCGCCGCCAGCCCGAAAACCATCAGCATCAGGAAGCCGACGTGGACGGCGCGCACGATCTGGCTCGCCAGCGGCGAATAGGCAGCCGTCACCAGCTGGAACGACGAGAAGGCGATAGCGATCCAGAACAACGGACGGCGCGGGCCGAACAGGTCCGCCGCCCCGCTCTGCCCGAGCAGCGTCATGGCACGGCCCCGGCTGCCGCCGCGCCGGCCGGCACCGGACCGTTCAGTTGATGAGCGCCTTCTCGCGATAGTAGCGGGCGGCGCCGGGATGCAGCGGAATCGGCAGGGCCTTGACCGCGCCCTCGAGCGTCACGTCGTTGGCGGCGGCGTGCGCGGCCCGCAGGTCGCCCAGATGCTCGAACATCGACTTGGTCATGGCGTAGACGACGTCCTCGGCGACCTCCTCGTGGGTGACGAGGTAGTTGTTGATGGCGACGGCCGCCACATCCGCGGTCTGGCCGCGGTAGGTGCCGGCCGGAACGGTCGCGGCGACGAAGGCCGGATCGTCGATCCTCTCGACAACGTCGGTGGGCACCGGCACCACGACGATGTCGATGGCGGACGCGAGATCGCGGATCGACGCGACGCCGAGGCCGGCCGACTGCAGCGTGGCGTCGAGCTGGCGGTTCTTCATCAGCTCGACCGACTCGCCGAAGGGAAGGAACTGCGCCTTCATGTCGTCGTAGCTTAGACCGGCGGCGCCGAACACGGCGCGGGCGTTGATCTCGGTGCCGGATTTCGGTGCGCCGACCGAGACGCGCTTGCCCTTGAGGCTCGCCAGGTCGGTGATCCCGGACTCCTTGCTGGCGACGATCTGGATGTAGTTGGGATAGAACGTGGCGATGGCGCGGAGCCTGTCGAGCTTGGCCGGGAAGCCGGCCTCGGCGTCGCCCTTCCAGGCAAGGCCCAGGGAGTCGCCGAGGGTGAGCGCGACCTCGCCGCGGCCGGCCTGCAACAGGTTGAGGTTCTCGACCGAGGCCTTGGTCGACTGCACGGTCACCCGGGCGTCGGGCAGCGCCTTGGCGTAGATCGACGACAGCGCGTTGCCCATCGGGTAGTAGACGCCGCTCGTGCCGCCGGTGAGTATGTTGATGAACTCCGCTGCGCTGGCGGGGGCGGCCAACGCGACCAGAGCGATCGCCGCCGAAGCAAGTCGTTTCATTTGGAATCCTCCCACGTTTCCGCGCAGCCCGGGCTCGATGTCGGCTGCGTCTTCGTGGCGACGACTGTGCCACGGTTGTCGCCAAAAGCAACGTGAATCCGCTGCGGCCACAGCGCCTTGATTTGCGTTGGTTGCCGGCCCGCCGGCGGCTAAGATCGGGCTCACCGGCGTCCCGGCGGCTCCGGGACGCAGAGAACAGATGGAACCGGCGTCACGCCGCCGGTCCAGCGGGAGGGGGAGACATGCCAAGGAGTGAGACGCGCCTGCCGGCGATCGCTGATCTGGTGTTTGCCGCGTCGGCGCTCGCGGTCGCCGGCTGCGGGACCGGCGGCACGTTCGAGACCGTCGAGATCGGCAAGGGGCACAGCGTCGTCATGAGCGCCGACAAGCGCGCGGTCGTCGTCCTCACCGGCGTGGCCGGCGACGGAGGCGCCGGGCGCACCGTGGTCTGCGCCGAGCCGCAGCCGGATGCGCTCCGCGCCATCGCCCACGAGCTGGCCGCCCGCGCCGAGGCGACCGGCGGTCCCGCTGGCGGCGGCGAGGCGCGGGCACAGGGCGAGCTGTCCGCCGCCGCCCGCGAGGCAATCGCCTCGCTCGGATCGCGCACGCCGACGGTGCAGCTTATGCGCGACACGCTCTACCGGGCCTGCGAGGGCGTGATGAACGGCATCCTGAAGGAGCAGCACGTGGAGTTCGTCGCCTCGCGCATCGACAACGTGATGATCGGGCTGCACGCGATCGACGGGCTCACCGGCATGGCGGCAGCACCGACGGTGGCCATCGGCACGCTCAACGCGGCGCGCACCACCGAGAGCGGCACCACCGCCGAGGGCGCCAACGTGACGATCCAGATCCAGGGCCAGGCGCGGCAGGCGCCGGCCGGTGCCGACCTCGCCAAGATCGCCGAGGAGGTTCGGAAGATCGTCGAGATCGTCATCCTGGAAAGAGCCAACTGAGGACCCGCCGCCGCATTCGCCCCGCCGCGGCGAAGCCGTTGGCGGCTGCGCTCATCCTTGCCGCCTGTGCCGGCGACGGCGTGCACGAGCGGCGCATCGTCGTCGCCCCGGCGGCCGACCGGGAGGCTCCCATCGTCTGCGCCGAGGCGGCGAGGGTGGAGCCGGAAGACTGGCCGGCCACCGATGCCGCGATGCTCGCCCCGCCCCCCTTCGCCCTTCTCCGCGACGGAGGCTTCCTCGCCTGTCGCGCCTACCAGCTCCGTCTCGTCGCGGCGGGCGACTACCGGGCGGTCGCAGCCGGGCTCGCCGAGGCCCTGGTTCAGGCCGAGGCCGCCGCCGGCCTGCGGTCGCTCGGCGCCACAGATCCCCTGACCGCCCGGCGGGTACGCGCTTGGCACCTGTCGTCGCCGGCGATCGCCGGCATCTGCGCCGCCGCGACGGCGCTGTCACAGGCCGGTGCCGAGCCGGTCGGGGAGGATGCCCTCTCCTATTGCGCCGCGTGGTGGGCCGGCCGGTCCGGCACGGGTCGTGGTTCGATGCGTGGACGCTACTTGACGCCGAGGATCGCCATCGCCTCGCCGAGCACCTGCACCGACTCGGCGTGCTTGCCGGCCTTGTGCAGCGCCTCGCCCTCTACCCGTTTCGCCTTGACCTCGGCCATCTGGTCGGCCGAAAGCGACGGGTTCTGGGCGAGGGCCGCGTCGATCTTGGCCATGTCGGCCGGGCAGTGGAAGGCCCAGGCCGGCCCGGCCATCGCCAGTGCCAGCGCGGCGCCAAGAAGTCCCTGTTTCACCATCGTCGTCTCCCCAATCGTTTCATGACGGGCTCGCGAAGCGAACCTCCTCTCACATGGGGTGTCGCCTGCCACGACACAAACATTTGACGCCCCGACTTATTCCCGGGACCTTGCTCACACGGTTCACACATGCGCGCCGAAACCGCGACCGTGAAAGGAGGATCGCCGCCATGGCCGACATCGTGACGCTGACGCTCAACCCGAGTGTGGACGTCCAGTGGACGGTTGACGAGCTCGTCCCCGTTCGCAAGCTCCGGTCGTCGGCTCCAGTGCAGTTTCCGGGCGGCGGCGGCATCAACGTCTCGCGGGTCATCCGCATCCTCGGCGGGGAGAGCATCGCGATCCACACGGCGGGCTGGTACACGGGGCAGTTCCTCCGCGATCTTGTCGAGCAGCAGGGACTGCTGACGTGCACCCTGCCGATCGCGGGCGCGACCCGCACCAGCGCAACCATCTTCGAGCGCGCCACAGGGCAGGAGTTCCGGGTCACGCCGCCGGGACCCGAGATCAGCGAGAGCGAATGGCAGATGTGCCTCGATGCTTTGTCCGAGTACCGCGCCAACCATGTCGTCCTGACCGGCAGTCTGCCGCCGGGCGTGCCCCACGACTTCTACGCCCGCGCGGCCAGGATCGCCAAGCAGCGCGGCGCTCGCGTCATCCTGGACACCTCCGGCATGGCCCTGTTCGAGGCACTGAAGGAGGGCGTCTTCCTGGTCAAGCCCAACCTCCGCGAGCTCGAGCATCTCGTCCGGCGCCGCGCCGAGGGCCGCGAGGACCAGGAAGCGAAGTGCCGCCAGATTGTCGAGGAGGGCAGGGCCGAGGTCGTCGCGCTGACGCTGGGCGGAGAAGGGGCGTTGCTGGTGTCGCGCGATGTGAGCCTGCGCCTGATCGCGCCGAAGGTCGACGTGAGAAGCGCGGTCGGCGCCGGCGACAGCTTCGTCGGCGGAATGACCCTGGGTCTGGCCCAGGGCCGCTCCCTCGAGGACGCGTTCCGGCTCGGCATCGCCGCCGGCACGGCGACCGTGCTGACCGCCGGCACCGAACTGTGCCGGGCCGAGGATGTCGAGCGGCTCAAGGGCGAGATCCGCGCCGCGTGACCCCGATGCGCTCGATTGGATGCCGGAGTGGCAGTGGGCCATCGCGCGGCGTGGACGCGAAGTCCGGCCCATGGTAGCCGTGACCCGAACAAGACGGGTTTGCCGGCGCTGTGCTACGCTTCATCATCGTAACGCTCGCGATCGTTCTGCTCGCGCCGACCCTCGTCATTGTCGTCTATCGGTTCGTCGATCCGCCGATCACCCCGTTGATGGTGGTGAGGCTCCTCGACGGCGAGGGCCTGCAGAGGCAGCGGGTGCCGCTGTCGGCCATCTCTCCGCATCTCGTTCAGGCGGTCATCGCCGCCGAGGACAACCGGTTCTGCGAGCATCAGGGCTTCGACATGAAGGCGCTGAGGATGGAAATCGAGGCCTGGCGAGCCGGCCGGCGGCCGCGGGGTGCCAGCACCATTACCATGCAGACGGCAAAGAACATCCTGCTGTGGCCCGACCGCGACCCGGTTCGCAAGGTCCTGGAGGCTTTGCTCACGCCGCAGATCGAGTTGTTCTGGGGCAAACGCCGCATTCTCGAGGTCTATCTCAACGTCGTCGAGGTGGGCCCCGGCCTGTACGGCGCCGAGGCCGCGGCGCGGGTCCATTTCGGCAAGCCGGCGAGCGCGCTCGGTCGGGGCGAGGCATCCCTGATCGCCGCCACCCTCCCCAATCCGCGCGTCTGGTCGGCGGCGAGACCGACCGCCTCCATCCGCAGCCGGGCGGACGCGATCAGCCGGCGGATCGGCCAGCTCGGACCACTGCTCGACTGCGCCGCGCCGCCGCCTCAGGGCTTGCGCCCGAGATAGTTGACCACCATCGCCGGCATGTAGCCGCGCGACAGATAGAGGCGCCGCTCGGCAAGACCGGCAAGGAACCGTCGGTTGTCCTCCGCGGTCAGCAACACCTGGAACAGGTGAGCCTCGAGGGTCCGCGCCTCCAGCCCGAAAACGGGCCTGCCGTCCCTCACGATGCGATAGGAGACATCGCTGGATCCCCCGCTCCAGAAGGCATCCACCAGGTCCAGGCCCGGGAACAGGGCCGCTACGCCCGACAGCGACATCCGCCAGTAGTCGTCCGGAAAGGCGTGAAACGCCTGCACCCAGGGAACCTGCACGAACACCAGTCCGCCCGGCGCCAACAGGGATACGATGTTGCCTGCGGCGATCCAGGGCCGGGGCAGATGCTCGAGAAGATGGGCGCAGACGATCCCCCGAAGCGCGGTGCCGCCGAGGGCGGGCTCGAGAGCGCTGCGGATGCGCGCGATGTCGTCGCACACGTCGAACACCGCATCGACGTTGTCGCCCGGCTCCCGGTCGCCGCCGACGAAGCCCTTGCCCTGAAGGCGGGCGCGCCACGACAGCGCCTTGGTGTCGACGATCTGGGCACGGGCACCGATCTGGCAGACCGGCCCCTCGAGGCTCGCGCAGATCCGCTCGATCTCGTCCCGATAGCGGCTCTGCTTCAAGGTGAGGCTTGGCGTCTCGCCTGCGCTGGCCACGGCCCCTGGGCCTCAGGCCTGACGTTCCGCGAGCAGCGCACGCAGGCGGGCAAGGCAGGCGTCCCGATCGGGCCGGTAACCCTCCTCCTCCCACCACGCCTCGATCTCCTCGAGCAGCGCGCCGATCCGCGGGCCGGGCGCGACGCCGAGTGCCATTACATCACGGCCCCGCAGCGGGAACGGGATCGGCTGCCAAGCATCCAGCGCCTCGATGAGCGCGATCCACGCCTCGGTCCGGGCATGGGAGCGTCGCGGATCGACGGCGAGCTCGCCGGCCCAGTTGAGGAGGGCCAGGTCGCGGACGGCGTCGGCACCGAGGTGCTGAAGTGGGCGGCGGATGCCACGCTCGCCCGCGTCGGGATCGACCCCTTCCGGCGGATGTGCGAGACGAACCAGCCGCCTCTGCTGCCTGTTGGACATCCGTAAGCGTTCGGCCACGCGTTCGGCACCGGCGGCGTCCGTCCTGATCAGTGCGGCCAAACGGCGGACGGGGTCGGGCGCGACGCTCCCCATGCGGATGGCGCGGCTGTCCAACCAGGTCAGCACGCGCAGTCTGCCGACGTCGCCGGCCTCCGGCAGCACGTGCTCGAGCACCCCGTTGGCGGCCATCAACCTGAACACCTCTGCGGGGTCGGTGGCCATCAGCGTCCGGAAGATCTCCACCCGCACGCGTTCGCCGGAGAGGAGCTTGAGGTCCTTGGCCTGCTCCCGGCAGGCGGCGAGCGCATCCGCATCCGGCGGCGGCCGGCCGTAGTGGGCGTAGAAGCGGAAGAACCTGAGAAGCCTTAGGACGTCCTCGCTGATGCGCTCCCGCGGGTTGCCGACGAACCGGATGCGCCCGTGCCCGAGGTCTTCGAGGCCGCCGAAATAGTCGTAGATGTCGCCCCCAGGTGTGCAGGAGAGCGCGTTGATGGTGAAATCGCGGCGGGCGGCATCGGCGATCCAGTCGTCGGTGAACGCGACCTTGGCGCGACGCCCGTCCGTCTCGACGTCGACCCTGAGGGTGGTGATCTCGAACGTCGCCTTGTCGACGACGGCGGTGACCGTGCCGTGATCGATTCCCGTGGGAACGACCTTGATCCCGGCCCTTTGCAGAAGCGCCGTCACCGTCTCGGGCGGCTCGGAGAGGGCGATGTCGATGTCGCGGATGGCGCGCTTCAACAGCGCATCGCGCACGCAGCCGCCGATGAATCGCACCTCGGCCCCTTCGGCGGTGAGCGCCTCCAGGACATCCCGGGTCTCGGGCGCGTTCATCCACGGCTGCGGCGGGATCTTGCCGATCGGTCCCGACGGCGGAACCTCGATCGTCTCCACCTCGGCCGCGCTGCCGTCGTGCCGGTCGGGCGCCGGGCTGCGACCCCGGATCACGGCACACGCATCGCGCAGCCGGTGCCCGACCGCGCCGTCACTCGATCCGGGCGGGAACAACGCGCCCGTCTTCGTATCGCGGCGGGATGATCCGGCTGCCGGGATCGGCGCCGCCGATCAGGGCGGTGGCGACGAGCCCGGCCGCCATCAGCACGACGCCTGAAAGGATCAGCCAGAACCAGGGCGCGCCGGCGAGCTGCACGGCCGGCCCGCCGGCCGTCCGTCGATTGGCCAACCATGCCCACGCCAGATAGAGCGCCGTCGGCAGCACCAGCGGCAGTACGTAGGTGAGGACGATACGGCTCATCAGGTGCAGAGGCACTCATAGAGATTGACCAGCATTCCGGCGGTAGCACCCCAGATATAGTGGTGGTGATACGGCATGGCGTAGAAGTACCGGGTTACGCCCTCGAATTCGGCGGAGCAGCGATGATGGTTCTCGGGATTGATCAGGAACCCGAGCGGCACCTCGAACACCTCGGCGACCTCGTGCGGATCGGGCGCCAGATCGAAGGCCGGTTCCACCACTCCGACCACCGGCGTGACGACGAAGCCCGTGCGGGTGACGTAGGTGTCGAGGTGGCCGATGACGCGGACGAGCCGCCGGTCGAGGCCGATCTCCTCCTCCGTCTCGCGGAGGGCGGTCTCCTCCGGCCCGCCGTCGTGGTCTTCGATGTGGCCGCCGGGAAAGCTGATCTGCCCGGCGTGGTGCACGAGGTGGCTGGTGCGGCGCGTCAACAGCACCGTCATGCCATCCGCGCGATCGACCAACGGCACCAGCACCGCCGCCGGCTTCAGCGGCAGCATCGGCTTCAGCCCGGGATTGAGGTTATGATCGCCGCGCTCGACGTCGATCTCGCGCGGCATCGGCGGCTCCGCGGGTATGGTTCGCCGCGCCGCGAAACGGACCTCGATCCAATCCCGTGTCGGTGCCGCCCTCACGAGTCTCCATCCAGCCGGCCGATCGGGAAGAAGCGGCCGCTGCTCCACACACCGAACATCTGCTCGCCGGCGACCACCTCTTCAACCCCCAGCTCGACCAGCTGGTAGAAGACGGCACGGGTAAGCCGCGCCGGGATCCCGCCCCGCGCGATGACGTAAGGGGACGGCTCGCCGGTCTCGGCGTGGGTGGTTACGACCAACGGATGCGCGTCGTCGACCGAAACGATCTCGTCGACGTTGGTTCTGAGGCTGATCACCTGATCTTGACCGGGCTTCGAATGAAACAGCTCGATGGCGATGAACGGCGCGTCCTCCACCTCGATGCGGCCCATCTCGGTGGGCGTGACGAGCCAGTAACCGCCGTCCGCATCGCGGACCAGCACCGACGCGAACAGGCAGACGATCTCCTTGCGGTCGATGCGGCTGCCGCAATAATACCAGACACCGTCGCCGTCGATCCTTATATTGAGGTCGTCGCGCAGGACGCGCCCCTTGGAGGACTGAGGCAGGATGCTGTCGGGAACCGTCGCTGGCTCGGATATCCGGCGTTCCTTCCCCGAGCCGAGACGCAGCGATCCGCCCGCAGCGCTCTTGGTCATCGATTGAACTGTTCAGCAGGCAGCAAGAGCGACACCTTGGCGACGGCCATCACGGAAGACATCGGCGGCGGCGGCAATACTGCGCTGATCGAAACCCTAGATCAACTGGGAGCGCAGATCACCGAGGCGCGCGCCGCCATCGCCAGGGTCATCTTCGGCCAGGAGGGCGTCGTCGAAGAAACCCTGATCACGCTGTTGTCCGGCGGTCACCTGCTGCTCATCGGCGTCCCGGGTCTCGGCAAGACCCGGCTCGTCGAAACGCTGGGAACCGTCTTCGGCCTCGAAGAGCGGCGGGTTCAGTTCACGCCCGATTTGATGCCGGCGGACATACTCGGCTCGGAGGTGCTCGAAGAATCGGAGACCGGCCGTCGCTCGTTCCGCTTCATTCGCGGACCGGTGTTCTCTCAGCTCCTGATGGCCGATGAGATCAATCGCGCGAGCCCGAGGACCCAGTCGGCTCTGCTCCAGGCGATGCAGGAACACCGCGTATCGGTGGCCGGTGTCTATCATGGCCTGCCGACACCGTTTCACGTGCTTGCGACCCAGAACCCCCTGGAGCAGGAAGGCACCTATCCGCTGCCCGAAGCGCAGCTCGACCGCTTCTTCATGCAGGTCAACGTCGATTACCCCGAGCTTGAGGCCGAACGGCAGATCCTGGTCGCCACCGCGGGTCCACACGCGGAAGCGCCCCGCCGGGTAATGACCGCCGCGGAGCTCGTCGAGGCCCAGCGGCGGATCTGCCACGTGCCGGTCGGCGAGAGCGTGGTGGAGGCGATTCTCGAGCTGGTGCGGTCGGGGCGCCCGGAAACGAGCCCTCTTCCGGAGGTCAAGAGCGGCGTCTCCTGGGGGCCGGGTCCGCGGGCATCGCAGGCGCTGATGCGGGCGGTGCGGGCCCGCGCCGTCATCGACGGCCGTCTCGCCCCTTCGGTCGACGACGTCCTCGCGCTCGCCCGACCTGTGCTCCGCCATCGCATGGCGCTGACCTTTGCCGCGCGCGCCGAGGGCATCGACGTCGAGCACGTCATCGGTCTGCTGTGCCGGAGGATCGCCTGAGTCGCGGCCCCACGGCCCGTTCCGGAACGACGACCGGTGCCCGACCCGGTCGCCTCAAGGGCGGTTCGTTCCATCGCGCCGAGGCGCTTGCCGAATCCCTTCCGCCGCTCCTGGTCGCCGCCCAGCGGGTGGCGGCAACCGTGTCCCAGGGCGTCCACGGTCGGCGGCGCGTCGGCCAGGGGGAGACCTTCTGGCAGTTCCGCCGCTACGAGCCGGGCGATTCGACCGTGCGCATCGACTGGCGCAAGTCCGCCAAGTCGCAGCAGGTGTTCATCCGCCAGACCGAATGGGAGGCCGCGCAGAGCGTCTGGCTGTGGCGCGACTCGTCTCCCTCCATGGGCTACCGCTCGTCGGAGGCGGTGCCGACCAAGAAGGAGCGCGCCGAGATCCTGCTTCTGGCGCTCGCCTCGCTGTTGACGCGCGGCGGCGAGCACCTGGCGCTGCTCGGTGACGGCCGCAGCCCGACCCCCGGTCGCGCGGCGCTTCGCCGCATCGCCGAGAGCATCGAGTCCGGCCGATACGAAACGGCTAGCCTGCCGTCGATCGAGCCGCTGCCGCGCTACGGCCACGTCGTTCTCTTCGGTGACTTCCTCGCCCCCCTCGCCGAGATCAAGCCGATCGTGTCGGCGTATGCGTCTGGTGGCGTGCGCGGCCACCTTGTGCAGGTCGTCGATCCCGTGGAGGAGACGCTTCCGTTCACCGGGCGAATTCGCTTCGAGGGCATGGAGAACGACGGCGAGCTTCTGGTCGGTCGCGTCGAGACCGTCCGCACGGACTATGTGAACGCGGTCGCTGCCCACATGCAGGGTCTGAAGGAGCTGGCTACGTCGGCCGGCTGGGGCCATATTGTCCACCATACGCATCGTCCGCCGCACACGGCCTTGCTCCTGCTGTTTCTTGCCCTCTCCGGGGCGAGGCGATGATGCTGCGATGCTGAGCCTCGGGCCGCTCACCTTCGCCGTGCCGGCGGCGCTCCTGGCGATGGTCGCCTTGCCGGCCCTGTGGTGGCTCTTGCGGGTGACCCCGCCGGCGCCGCGCCGCCTCGCGTTCCCTGCGGTCCTCTTCCTCCTCCGGCTGGCGCCGACCGAGGAAACCGTGCGGCGCACGCCGCCCTGGCTGCTGGCGCTCCGGCTCGGCCTGGCGGCGGCGGTGATCCTCGGGTGTGCGCGACCGCTGTTCAACGCCTCCGCGCCGCTGAGCGGATCGGGACCCGTCGTCATCATCATCGATGACGGCTGGGCGGCCGCACGCGACTGGCCGGCCCGCCAGGCCATGGCGACCAGCCTGATCGACCGCGCGGAGCGGGAGAGCCGCCCGCTGGTCGTGCTGACGACGAGCCTCGCCGCCGATGTCGACCCGGCGACGGTGCCGCGCTTGCTCGGCATCGAAGAGGCCCGGCAACTGGTCGCGGGCCTCCAGCCGAAGCCCTGGCAGGTTGGCCGCACCGCCGCTCTCGAAGCCCTGCTCATCGTCTCCGAGTTCCGGGAGCAGCCGCCCGCCGCCTTGTACTGGCTCGGCGACGGCCTGGACAACGCCGCCGACGGACAGCGGTTCGTCGAGCTTGCGGAGGCGCTGAGGCCGTTCGGGACGATCACCGTCGTCGTCCCGGACGAGGATCCGGATGCTGTCGTCTTGCGACCGCCCGAGGGCGATGCCGATGGTCTGCTGCTCAAGGCCGAGCGCGCCGGACGTTCCCCGCGGGTCGTGTGGGTGGAGGCTCAGGACGAGAACGGCACACCGCTGGCCCGGCATCTCCTGCGCTTCGAAGCCGGTCGGGACGAGGCCAGGGGAGCGCTCGCGCTGCCGGCGGAGCTGCGCAATCGCCTCGCCCGCCTCCACGTCGAGGGCGAGCCCACCGCCGCCGCGGTGGTTCTGGTCGACGACCGCTGGCGCCGCCGGCCGGTCGGTCTTGTGGTCGGTGACGCGGCCGCAGGGGATCTGCCTCTTCTCAGCCCTTTCTACTATGTGGACCGTGCCCTGGAGCCGATCGCGGAAGTGCGCAAGGGAGGTGTCGAGGATCTGCTGGCGCGGGACCTGGCGGTGCTCGTCCTCGCCGACGCGGGTCCCGCCGATGCCGTCGCCGAGCAGCGGATCCTGGACTGGATCGAGCGAGGCGGCGTTCTCCTCCGCTTCGCCGGACCGAGCATGACCCAGGAGGCGAGGCCTCATGACCGGCTGCTGCCGGTGGCGCTGCGGATCGGCGATCGCACCCTGGGCGGCTCACTGGCCTGGCACGAGCCGGCGGGCTTGGCGGGCTTCGGCGAGACGAGCCCGTTCTTCGGTCTCGAGATCTCGAAGGACGTGCAGGTCAGCCGCCAGGTGCTTGCGGAACCCTCGCTCGAGCTCGCCGGCCGGACGTGGGCCCAGCTCGATGACGGCACGCCGCTGGTGACGGCGGCACGCCGCGGCGACGGCTGGCTGGTGCTGTTTCACACGACGGCCAACACCGACTGGTCGAGCCTGCCGCTGTCCGGACTGTTCGTGCAGATGCTGGAGCGCATCATCGGGCTGTCCGGCGGCTCCGTTGCGCGGCCGGGAGGGCCGCCGTTGCGGCCGGTTCAGACGCTCGACGGCTTCGGACGTCTCGTCCCCCCGCCCTCCACGGCCAAGGCCGTCGCCGCTCATTCCTTCGGCGAGACCGAGGCCGGTCCTTCGCACCCCCCGGGATGGTACGGTCGCGGCGGCGAGCGCATGGCGCTCAACCTCGGCGCCAGCCTCGGCCGCCCGCTGGCGGTCGGCCCGCTGCCCGACGATATCGGCCGGCGGAGCTACGCCGCCGAGCCGGAGGTCGACCTGCGGCCCTGGCTGTGGAGCGCGGCACTCCTCCTGGCACTGGTCGATCTCGTCATCAGCATGGTCCTCCGGGGGCTGTTCAGCACCCCGGCGCTTCCCGTGCGCCGGTGGATGCGAAGCGCGGGTATCGCCCTGATCGCGACCCACCTCGCCTCGACTGCCGCGGCACAACAGACCATCGCCGACGGCTCCGCGGTTCCGGATGCGCTCACCACCCGCCTCGCCTTCGTCATCACCGGCGACGCCGAGACCGATGCCCTGAGCCGTGCGGGGCTGACCGGTCTTGCGCTCGCCGTCAACCGGCGCACCGCCGCCGAGCTCAGCCCGCCCGTGGGTGTCGATCCCGAACGCGACGACCTCGTCTTCTATCCCTTCGTCTACTGGCCGGTCGTTCCGGGGGTTGACCCGCCCTCGCAGCGAGCCGCCCGTACCCTCAGGTCCTACATGGCGAGCGGCGGGACCATTCTCTTCGACATGCGAAGCCGCGGCTCCAGCGTTCGCCTCTCGGGTCTGCGCGAACTTGCCGGACGTCTGGACATTCCGCCGCTGATCCCGGTGCCGCGGGATCACATCCTGACCCGCGCCTACTATCTCATGTCCGACTTTCCCGGACGGTGGAGCGATGGACCCGTATGGGTCGAGCGGCGGGCCGACCGCGTCAACGACGGTGTTACCACCGTCATCGTCGGCAGCCAAGACTGGGCGGGTGCCTGGGCCGTCGACGACCTCCAGCGTCCGATCCTGCCGGTCATCCCCGGCGGCGAACGCCAGCGCGAGATGGCCTACCGGTTCGGCATCAACGTGGTCATGTACGTGCTGGCCGGCAACTACAAGGCCGATCAGGTGCACCTGCCGGCGATCCTCGAACGGCTGGGACGATGAACCTCGACGTCCTCTTCAGCCCCCTGGTGCCGTGGCCGATGCTGGCCGCGGCCGCCATCGCGTCGATCGCGCTCGTCACCTTCCTGATCGTGCGGCGCGGACGCGGCTGGCCACTGCGTGCGGCGGCGCTGGCGATCCTCCTCGCCGCTCTCGCGAACCCCATCGTCGTCCGCGAGGACCGGGAACCCCGCAAGGACCTCGCGGTCGTCGTCGTCGATGGCTCTCCCAGCCAGGAGCTGGCCGGCCGGCCCGCAACGACGGCCGCGCTGCTGCGGTCGATCGACAAGTCTCTCCAGCGGTTCAAGGACCTGGAGGTGCGGACCGTGCGCGTCGCGAGGTCAGCGGACGACCGCGGGACCCGGCTGTTCTCCCAGCTCGCGCAAGAGCTTGCCGACGAACCCGCGGAGCGGCTCGCCGGCATCCTGTTGGTGACCGACGGCCAGGTCCATGACGTTCCCGAAGCCGGCACGTCGCTTTCCCTCGCCGCGCCGGTGCACGTCCTGTTGACCGGCGACCGGGACGACAGGGATCGCCGCCTGGTGATCGATCAGGCGGCCGCCTACGGGATGGTCGGGACCGCGGTCAGCGTCGTCTACCGGATCGTCGATCACGGCGCCGGCGACGATCGCGCCTGGCCGCGACGGCCGGCGAGGGTGTCGGTCCGCGTCGACGGCGAGCCCCTGGCGACGGTCGACGCCGTGATCGGCGAGCCCGAGAGCCAATCCATCGTCCTCAGGCACGCGGGCCCGACCGTCATCGAACTCGAGGTGGAGGCCGCACCGGGAGAGCTGTCGACGGTCAACAACCATGCCGTCGTCACCGTCAACGGCGTCCGCGATCGGCTCAAGGTGCTGTTGGTGTCGGGCCAGCCGCACGCCGGGGAGCGGACATGGCGCAACATCCTGCGATCGGATCCCGCCGTCGACCTCGTTCACTTCACCATCCTGCGGCCGCCGGAGAAGGACGACCTCGCCACCATCCAGGAGCTCTCGCTGATCGCCTTTCCGGTCCAGGAGCTGTTCGAGGAGAAGCTCTACGACTTCGATCTCATCATCTTCGACCGCTATGTCGTGCGCGGCATCCTTCCCTACCGCTACATGACGCGCGTCGTCGATTACGTGAAGGACGGCGGAGCGATGCTGCTGGCACTCGGTCCCGAGTTCGCGAGCGTCGCCAGTCTGTTTCACACGCCGATGGCCGAGATCATGGCGACCGCGCCCACCGGGCGCATCCTCGAGCAAGCGTACCGGCCGCTGGTCACCGATGTCGGCCGAAGGCATCCGGTGACATCGGCGCTGCCGGGCGAGCAGGCGGTCGGCGACGCCGAGGAGGAGGAGAACAAGACGGAACCGCGCTGGGGCCGCTGGTTCCGCCTGATCGAGGCCGACGTGCGCTCGGGATCGGTGCTGATGGCGGGACCCGGCCTGCGCCCCCTGCTCGTCGTCGATCACGTCGGCGAAGGGCGGGTGGCCGGCCTGCTCTCCGATCAGCTGTGGCTGTGGGCACGGGGATACGACGGCGGCGGTCCCCATGGCGAGCTGGTCCGCCGCCTCGTCCACTGGCTGATGAAGGAGCCGGAGCTCGAGGAAGAGGGGCTTGCCGCCACCATCGACGAGGGCCGGCTCGTCATCGAGCGTCGCAGCCTCAGCCCCGAGGCGGCGCAGGTAACCGTGGTCGCTCCGTCGGGCGAGACCGAGCGCATCACCATGGAGCCGGAAGATGACGGCATCGCCCGCGCCGAACGGCCGGCGCCCGATCCGGGACTCTACCGCGTGACCGACGGCGCGCGCACGGCGCTCGCCGCCAGCGGATCCCTGCACCGTCTCGAGTATGCCGATCTCCGCACCACCGACGAGCACCTCGGGGACGTCGCGAAGGCGACGGGAGGCGGCATCGCCTGGGCGGCCGACGGCCCGCCCGAGTTCCGGCGGGTGAGCGCCGGCCGGAGCACCACAGGCGACGGCTGGATGGGCGTTCGCCGCAACGACTTCTCGGTGGTGACCGGCGTCCGCCGGGTGCCCCTCCTGCCGGCGCTTCTGGTGCTGGCGCTGGCACTCGCGGCCCTGGCCGCCGCCTGGTGGCGCGAGGGGCGCTAGCCGGCCGGCCTGCCGCGGCCACCGCACTGTCTCCATCCCGGGGACAATCATGGTCCGAACCGGTTCGTTGTCTCCAAGGCGCCCGAGGCCCATCTCGTCCTTAGTGGTTGATCGGCTGAGATCGACGCGAAGGAGGGGCGAATGGCGAAGATCCTCGTTGTCTACTATTCGAGCCACGGTCATGTGGAGGCGATGGCGGAGGCGGTGGCCGAAGGGGCCCGCGACGTCGCCGGCACGCAGGTGACGATCAAGCGCGTGCCGGAGCTGGTGCCCGAGGCGGTCGCCCGGTCCTCCGGCTACAAGCTCGATCAACGAGCGCCGATCGCGGCGCCGTCGGAGCTTGCCGACTACGACGCCATCATCTTCGGCACGCCGACCCGGTTCGGCAACATGTGTGCGCAGATGCGCAACTTCCTCGATCAGACCGGCGGCCTGTGGATGAAGGGGTCGCTCATCGGCAAGGTCGGCAGCGTCTTCACCTCCACCGCGACCCAGCACGGCGGCCAGGAATCGACGCTCCTCTCGTTCCACACCACGCTCCTCCACCACGGCATGGTCATCGTCGGTCTGCCGTACTCGGCGACGGGACAGATGGCGATCGACGAGATCACCGGCGGTTCACCCTACGGCGCCAGCACCATCGCCGCCGGCGACGGGTCCCGGCAGCCAAGCGCCAACGAACTCGAGCTGGCCCGCTTCCAGGGTCGCCACGTCGCGACGATCGCCGCCAAGCTCGCCGCGTGAGCGCACCCGTTTCCGTCGGAGACGGTCGATGTCCAATGCAACGGTCCGTGGCCGCACCCCCTGTTCGGGGGTGACGTCGCACCGCCGATCGCCTTCACCGGCGGCGGGCGGTTCTCCGTTGATCGCTTGATCGGTCGGGAGCTCTGAGCCATGGGTTTGCTCGTCGACGGCGTCTGGCGGGATCGCTGGTACGACACCGCGTCCACGGCCGGACGCTTCGTCCGTCAGGAGAGCCGGTTCCGCAACTGGATCACCGCCGATGGCGCGTCCGGCTTCCAGGCCGAGTCGGGCCGCTACCACCTCTACGTCTCCCATGCCTGCCCCTGGGCACACCGCACGCTGATCGTTCGCACCCTCAAGGGGCTCGAAAGCGTGGTCTCGGTGTCGGTCGTCGAGCCGCTGATGCTGGAGAGCGGCTGGGAGCTGGCTCCGGGCACCGACCCGGTGAACGGCGCGCTCTATCTCTGCGAGGTTTACCTCAAGGCCGAGCCCGATTACACCGGCCGGGTGACGGTGCCGGTGCTGTGGGACAAGGATAGCCGCACCATCGTCAACAACGAGTCGGCAGACATCGTGCGCATGTTCAACGGCGCCTTCGACCGCGTTGGCGCCAGCGGCCCCGACCTCTATCCCGAGCCGCTGCGCCGGGAGATCGACGCCGTCAACGAGCGTGTCTACACCTTCGTCAACAACGGCGTCTACCGGGCCGGCTTCGCCACCTCGCAGGAGGCCTACGACGAGGCCGTCGACGCGCTGTTCCAGACGCTCGACTGGCTGGACGACCGGCTGTCCCGCCACCGCTATCTGGTCGGCGACCGCCTCACCGAGGCCGACTGGCGGCTGTTCACGACCCTTGTGCGGTTCGATGCCGTCTATCACGGGCACTTCAAGTGCAACCTCAGGCGCCTCGTCGAATACGCGAACCTATGGCCCTACGTGCGCGAGCTCTATCAGGAGCCGGGGATTGCCGCGACCGTGCACCTCGATCACATCAAGACCCACTATTACGGAAGCCACCGCTCGATCAACCCGACCGGCATCGTGGCGAAAGGACCGCTCGTCGATTTCACCCGGCCCCACGGCCGCGATGGCCTCTGCGCCGCACGAGGCCGGCGCCGCGGCACCGGCCAACACGGCGATGTGATGCCCATTTGAACCATGGGGGCTTGCATTCCTTAAGCGAAATGCACATGTTCTAGGTGTCGGTCGGCCTCCCCTGCCGGCTGACGACCTAAGCCTCCTACCCGATGAACTAGCGCCGCCCCCAACCAGGGCGGCCCTTTTTTCCCCGATCGAACCCGCGCACGTCCGTCGTGGATCGCCAGGCGCCATCGCGGTCGGGACAAGGCCTACCACGGGTCCGAGGGCTCGCGTACAATCCGATCGCGCCTCCCGGCCGTAACATCCATGGTTTTCACTGGCGGATCGGTCCCATGATCACACGGCATCTCGGATCGGCTCTTGGCAGTCTGTTGGTTCTGCTCTCGCCCGAGGCCGCCCTCGCCGGCGAGGAGCGCGGCCGCATGAACAGCGCACATGCCTTCGCGTTCACGTCGATCGATGGCGAGCCGCTTCCGCTCTCCGGCTTCGAAGGCAAGGCGGTGCTGATCGTGAACACAGCCTCGTTCTGCGGTTTCACGCGCCAGTACGCCGATCTGCAGGCTCTGTGGGAGCGCTATCGTGAGCGGGGACTGGTTGTGCTCGGCGTGCCCTCGAACGACTTCGGCGCGCAGGAGCCCGGAAGCGAGGCGGAGATCAAGGAATTCTGCGAGGTCAACTTCAACATCGATTTCCCGTTGACGGCCAAGGAGGCGGTGGTTGGCCCGGGCGCTCATCCGTTCTACCGGTGGGCCGCCGAAAAGCTTGGTTACGCCGCGGCCCCGAAATGGAACTTCCACAAGTACCTGATCGCGCCCGATGGCCGCCTCGAGGACTGGTTCTCGACGGTGACCGCGCCGACCGCACCGCGGGTGATCAAGGCGATCGAGGCGCACCTGCCGAAGCCGCCCGGCGTTTCGTAGCCGCGCGCGCTGGCCCAGGGCCGGTCGACCGTGCCGCACAGGCCATCAGCGGTGGCCGACGGTCGGACGCTCGAAACGGTCGGACGCTCGAAAATGTCGGCGAGGCACACGATGTGAGGGGGAAGAGAGCGCGCCGCCATCGGGCCGCGGCCGTCGCTGTGGGGTACGGGGAGAAACCATCATGGCCAGGGTTCTGGTAATCGGCGCGAGCAAGGGGATCGGGTTGGAGACGGTGAGGCGCGCTCTGGAGGCGGGCCACACCGTCCGGGCGCTGGCGCGCTCGGCGGGACGCATCCCTCTCGATCATCCGAACCTTGAAAAGACCACGGGAGACGCCCTCGATCCGGCGGCCGTCAAGGCTGCGCTCGTCGGTGTCGATGCCGTGATCCAGACACTCGGTCTCTCGGCCGGGCCGGACATGCTGTTCAAACCCGTCCGCCTGTTCTCCGAGGCGACGCGCATCCTTGTCGCGGCGATGGAGGAGGCCGGGGTCAGGCGCCTGATCTGCGTCACCGGCTTCGGTGCCGGCGACAGCCGCAACCGGGGCGGACTCCTGTACAACACCGCTTTCCAACTGTTCCTTGGTCGCGCGTACGACGACAAGGACATTCAGGAGCGCATCATCCGCAACAGCAAGCTCGGCTGGGTGATCGCGCGACCGGTGATCCTCACCAGCGGCCGGCGGACCGGCGCCTACCGGGCGCTCGTCGATCCCCGGGAGTGGCGGTGCGGCTTCATCTCGCGGGCCGACGTCGCCGACTTCCTGGTCAAGCAGATCGACGACGACACCTATCTCGGCACGACGCCGGTGCTCACCGGCTGACGGGCCGATCTCGGCCCGAGGCGCGGCCGTCGACGACATGCCGGCGCCGGGAGCGGACGCGCGGCAGCCGACCGCCGATCGATGCGGCCGGCGATTGAACGCTCGAAGCGCACCGTGGTAAAGACCTCGACGAGGCGCGGGACGGGCGCGGGACGCCGCCCGAACCGGCCCGACCCCGGAAACCCGTACCGTCATCGAGGAGGGCTGCGGCCGATCATGACCACCCTGCCCGCACCGGCTGCACCACCGTCGGACGGGCTGCGGAGCCGGCTGCGTTCGATCGTCGAGGCGCCTCGCGTTCAGAGATTGATCCTCGCGTTGATCGTCGTCAATGCCGTCACCCTCGGTCTGGAAACCTGGCCGGCGGCGATGGCCGCGGCCGGGCCGCTGATCGTCGGTGCCGACCGCTTGATGCTCGCGATCTTCACCGTCGAGATCGCCCTCCGCCTTTACGCGCACGGTCTTCGTTTCTTCCGCGACCCGTGGAGCGTGTTCGACTTCGTCGTCGTCGGCATCGCGCTGGTGCCGGCGACGGAGGGCTTCTCGGTGCTGCGCGCCCTTCGCGTTCTGCGCGTACTCCGCATCGTCTCGGCGGTGCCGCGGATGCGGATGGTGGTGCGGGCGCTGTTGTCGGCGATCCCGGGACTCGGCTCCATCGTCGCCCTGCTCGGGCTCCTCTTCTACGTCGCCGCGGTGATGGCGACGAAGCTGTTCGGCGCGGCCTTCCCCGAGTGGTTCGGCTCGGTGCCGAAGAGCCTCTATTCGCTGTTCCAGGTGATGACCCTGGAAAGCTGGTCGATGGGCATCGTGCGGCCAGTGATGGAGGTGTTTCCCTTCGCCTGGGCGTTCTTCGTGCCGTTCATCCTGATCGCCACGTTCACCATGCTCAACCTGTTCATCGCAGTGGTCGTCAGTGCGATGCAGTCCGAGCACGACGCCTCGCGCGAGGCGGGCGAGCACGCGGCCCACGACGAACGCGAGACGATCCTCGTCGAGATCCGCGCGCTGCGCGCCGAAATGGCAAGCCTCCAGCGGTCGTTGGGGCGATCACCGCCCGACATCGAAGGCGCGGCCGCCAAGGCCGGCGAATCCGGCCGGGCGGGTCGTGGGGGTCAGGTCTAGCATTGTAGCACGGGTCGTGCGGGTCGTGGGGGTCAGGTCTAGCATTGTAGCGTTCAGTCGGGTCGTGGGGGTCAGGTCTAGCATTGTAGCGTTCAGTCGGAGCACGCCGCGCGCCGTAGGGCTTGAGGATGCGCCTGGTGTTGGCCCCCAGCGTGCGCCCAGGATAGCCGATCGGCACGGATGGTTCGTGTTTCTTCAGGATTCCCAACCAGGGCGATCAGGGTCCGAAGCCAGCCGGCGGTGACCGGTCATATAGGAATATTCTCTTGACACGGCGCCTTGCCGCCACCATGTTCTCCCCTCAAGTCTGTGGTCCTGCGGACGGATGGGCCGACGGTGCCTTAGGTTCG
>CAYQSU010000004.1:0-81106 GCA_964420325.1 uncultured Rhodospirillaceae bacterium
AACCCCTGACCTCTACAATGCCATTGTAGCGCTCTCCCAACTGAGCTACGGCCCCAATGCACAGCGTTCGATGCCGGGACAAAGCCGGCAAGAGCAGGTCGAACATTTACCGGCCGCGGAATGCTCGGGCAAGCGCAAATCCGCGCACCCGCCAACGGCATGGGCCGCCGCCAGGCTAGCCCTTGTCGTGCACGTCCTCGTCGATGTGCTCGATCACCTCGCCGATGTCATCGTCGTCCTCGCCGAGGTCGGAGGTGTCCTCGATCAGATCGCGGTCCTCGTCCGCGTCCAGATCGTCGACATCGCCTTCGTTGCCTTCCTCGCCGTCGACCACGTCCTCGGCGTCCGTTTCGCCCATCTCCTTGTCGGCGGCTTCTGGCTCGAGATCCTCCTCTGCCAAGGCGGTTTCGACGAAGCGAGCCGCGGCGGCGGTCTCGGGCTTCGCGCCGCCGGTGCCGCGGCGCGGCCGCGGATGGCGGTCGGGATCGTACACTGCCGAGCACACGGGGCAACGGATCGGATCACGGTGAAGGTCGTAGAAACGCGCGCCGCAGTTCTGACACGTGCGTTTGGTGCCCCATTCCGCCTTGGCCACTCTTGCCGCCTCCGAAGTCTCCCAGTCACAGGCGAAGCCGCCAATTGCCAGTTTCCTCGCCCGATGTCAAAAGCAAAAAGGCGGCACATGATTCGGCTTGGAAATGAGGCGGCTAGCGGATCTTCGCCGCTGTTGCCCGGTTGCCGACCGTGATACAGGTAAGCTCCTTTTCGAACCGTTCGGACCACCAGGATGCCGAGAGCGATCTCACGGCCCGCACAGCCGCTCAAGGGCACCGTCACGGTGCCGGGCGACAAGTCGATCTCCCACCGGGCGCTGATCATCGGCGCCTGCGCGACGGGAGAAACGGTGATCCACGGTCTCCTCGACGCCGACGACGTGCTCGCAACTGCCGAGGCCCTTCGGCTGCTCGGCGCACGGGTCGAAAGGGCGGCCGACGTCTGGCGCGTTCGCGGTTGCGGCGTGGGTGGGCTGCTCGAGCCGGAATCGATCCTCGATCTTCGCAACTCCGGCACCGGTGTTCGCCTGCTCGCCGGCACGGTCGCAACCCACCCGTTCACGACGGTCTTCACCGGCGACCGATCGCTGCGCTCCCGGCCGATGGGACGGATCATCGAGCCGCTGCGCCAAACCGGGGCCTCGTTCTGGTCGCGATCCGGCGGTGGATTGCCGCTCGCCGTCAAAGGTGCGGCGAGGCCCATGCCTGTTCTCTACACGCTGCCCGTCGCCTCCGCGCAGGTGAAGTCCGCCATCCTGCTCGCCGGTCTCAACGCGCCGGGACAGACCATCGTCCGCGAGCCGCAGGTGAGCCGCGACCACAGCGAGCGGATTCTCGCCGACTTCGGCGCCGACGTCACGGTCGAGGAGCTGGAGATGGGTGGCCGCCAGATTCGCCTCTCGGGTCCGGCGGAGCTTGCGGGGAAGGGGGTCACCGTCCCCGGCGACGTGTCGTCCGCGGCGTTTCCTCTGGTCGCGGCTCTCCTCGTGCCGGGGTCCCGCGTCAGCCTGTGCAACGTCGGCGTCAACCCGATGCGGACCGGCCTGCTTGCGACGCTCGCCGAGATGAACGCCAACATCGCGATCGAGCCGCGCGCGGCGGCCGGCTCCGAGCCGGTCGCGGACCTGACCTGCGAATGGACCGAGCTCAAGGGCGTCGCCGTGCCGGCGGAGCGGGTGCCGGCGATGATTGACGAGGTTCCGATCCTCGCCATCGCCGCCGCCTCAGCGCGAGGGGTGACACGGCTTTCGGGACTGGGCGAGCTTAGGGTCAAGGAGAGCGACCGGCTGGCGGCCATGGCGCGCGGGCTCGACGCCTGCGGCGTCCGGGTCGAGGAGGGAGGCGACTCCCTCATCATCCACGGCACGGGCAAGACGCCTGACGGCGGAGCCGAGATCCGCGCCGATCTGGACCATCGCATCGCCATGGCGTTCCTGGTGCTGGGCATGGTCAGCCGGGAACCGGTCGCGGTCGACGACATCGCCTCGATCGCGACCAGCTTCCCCGGCTTCGTCGCCATGATGAACGGGCTCGGCGCGCAGATCGAAGAGGTCGAGGGTGACTGAAGCGAAGCCGCTGGTGATCGCCATCGACGGACCGGCGGCCGCCGGCAAAGGCACCCTCGCCAGACGTCTGGCCGAGTTCCTGGCTCTGGCCCATCTCGACACCGGCACGCTCTACCGCGCCGTCGGCCTCGGCGTCCTCAAGGCGGGGCTGGATCCGGCGGACCCGGAAGCGGCGCTGCGGGCCGCGATCGGGCTCAGGTGGGATGAGCTCATGGATCCGGATCTGCGCGGCGACGCGGCAGCCAACGCGGCCTCCACCGTCGCCGCCATTCCGTCGGTGCGCGAGGCGCTGATGGCGTTCCAGCGCGACTTCGCTGCCCGACCGCCGGCGGGAAGCCGCGGCGTCGTCCTTGACGGCCGCGATATCGGCTCGGTGATCTGTCCGGAGGCACCGGTGAAGCTGTTCGTCACCGCGAGCCTGCATGCGCGGGCGACGCGCCGGCTTAGAGAGTTGCGATCCCGCGGACACGGAGCTATACATAGCCGCGTCCTGCGGGAGATGCAGGAGCGGGATGCGCGCGATGTCGGCCGCGCGGCGGCGCCGCTTCGGCCGGCGGAGGACGCGTCCGTCATCGACTCCAGCGAGTTGGATGAAGACACGGTGTTCGCCGTGGCGCTGGACGTCGTCAGGGCACGGACGGGTTCGTGAGATCTGAGACGACGCTGGCGAACTGGCCGATTCAGCCCTTGTCGTGCACGACCGAGGCTGCGCGGGTCGAGCCCGACGAACGGCATCGTTCCTGGCGGGGGACGGCCGAGCGTCTGGGCACGGGCTTAGGAATTAGGGCTATACAGGAGAGATAAGGGCACCATGGTTCAAGCCGCTTCGGATCAACGCACTGAAGGTTCCGGTCCCATCGCCAAGGAGAGCTTCGCAAGCCTGCTCGAGGAATCCCTCGCCGAACGGGAGGGTTTCGAGGGTCAGGTCGTCAAGGGAAGGGTGCTCAGGATCGAGAACGATGTGGCCGTGATCGACGTTGGCCTCAAGTCGGAAGGGCGCATCCCGCTCAAGGAGTTTGCTCCCTCGGCGCGCGGTGCCGAACTCCATTCCGGCGAGATCGTCGACGTCTTCGTGGAGCGATACGAAGACAAGAACGGCTCGGTCATTCTCAGCCGCGAGAAGGCCCGGCGCGAGGAAGCCTGGACTCATCTCGAGCAGGCCTTCAAGAACGGCGAGCGGGTGACGGGGATGATATTCGGCCGCGTCAAGGGCGGATTCATCGTCGACCTGGAAGGGGCCGTGGCGTTTCTTCCCGGGAGTCAGGTCGATATTCGCCCGGTTCGCGATATCAACCCTCTGATGAACACGCCGCAGCCGTTCCAGATCCTCAAGATGGACCGGAGCCGGAACAACATCGTGGTCTCGCGGCGCGCGGTTCTCGAGGAAACCCGCGCCGAGGCGCGCTCCGAGCTGATCGCGAACCTCAAGGAGGGTCAGATCCTCGAGGGTGTCGTCAAGAACATCACCGACTACGGAGCGTTCATCGACCTCGGCGGCGTCGATGGTCTGCTTCACGTCACCGACATTTCGTGGAAACGGATCAACCATCCGTCGGAGGCCTTGCAGGTCGGCCAGACCGTCACCGTCCAGGTCATTCGCTTCAACGCCGAAACCCAGCGCATCTCCCTCGGCATGAAGCAACTGGAAGCTGATCCGTGGTCCGGGGTCGACCTCAAGTATCCCGCCGGCGTCAAGTTCGTGGGGCGGGTGACCAACATCACCGAGTACGGGGCCTTCGTCGAACTGGAGCCGGGGGTGGAGGGTCTCGTCCACGTCTCCGAGATGAGCTGGACGAAGAAGAACGTCCACCCGGGCAAGATCGTCTCGACCAGCCAGGAGGTCGAGGTCGTCGTGCTCGACGTCGATCCCGAGAAGCGGCGCATCAGCCTCGGCCTCAAGCAGTGCCTGCCGAACCCGTGGGGGAATTTCCTGGAGAAGCACCCCGTCGGCTCGGAGATCGAAGGAGAAGTCAAGAACATCACGGAGTTCGGCCTGTTCGTGGGTCTCCCCGGCGACGTCGACGGCATGGTCCATCTGTCGGACCTGTCGTGGGAGAAGCCGGGGGAGGACGCCCTTGCCGACTTCAAGAAAGGCGATGTCGTCCGGGCCAAGGTTCTCGACGTCGATGTCGAGAAGGAACGCATCAGCCTCGGCGTCAAGCAGCTATCGAGCGATCCGTTCGATGGCGCCGTCGCAAGGCTGAAGAAGGGCGACGTCGTGACGTGTACCGTTCTTGCGGTTCAAGACAATGGCATCGAGGTTCGCGTCGCCGAAGGCGTGCACGGGTTCATCCGCAAGGGCGAGCTCTCCCGGGACCGCAGCGAGCAGCGGCCGGACCGGTTCGCAGCCGGCGAGAAGGTCGACGCCAAGATCACGCAGATCGATCGCAGCGGCCGCAAGGTTACGCTTTCCATCAAGGCGCGCGAGGTCGACGAGGAGAAGCGCGCCGTCGCCGAGTACGGATCGACCGACGCCGGTGCCAGCCTGGGAGAGATCCTCGGTGCCGCGATCAAGGAGAAGCGAGAGGCAGCGGAGAAGGCGGAGCGCGAGGCCGAAGCAAGTGAAGAGGGTGCGGAGGCCACCTCCGGGCCGGCGGCGGAGGATGCAGACCCGTCGTCGCGCCGGGGCACCACCGCCGACGACGTCGAGGCCGGGAATGCCGACGCCGGGGCCGAGCGCGAGAAGAGATAGGCCACTGGCCGCGGGCCGGGCCGGAAAGCCGCGCGCCGGGACCGCGCACGGCTGAAGCCGGCATGCCGTTTCATTCGGACTGGATCGCCGACCGCCATCGACTGAAGCGGCACCTGCGCTTCTGGCGCGTGGCGGCCGTCGTTGCCGTGGTGATCGCGGTCATCGCCGGCGCAGGACGCAGCGAGTTCCTCGTCGGCCGCAACCATGTCGCCCGGGTCGTCGTCGAGGGGATCATCGTCGACGACCATGAGCGGACCCGAACGCTCGCCGCCATCGCCGACAGCAATCGCACCCGGGCGCTCATCGTGCGCATCGACAGTCCGGGGGGAACCGTCGTCGGCGGCGAGACGCTCTTTCGCAGCCTGCGCAAGGTTGCCGAACAGAAGCCGGTGGTCGCCGTCCTCGGCCAGGTCGGGACCTCGGCGGCCTACATGACGGCTCTGGCGAGCGACCACATCGTCGCCCGCGAAGGCACCATCACCGGCTCCATCGGCGTTCTCCTGCAGACGACCGATGTGACCGGTCTCCTGGACAAGCTCGGCATCAGACCCGAGGCGATCAAGAGCAGCCCGCTCAAGGCACAGCCCAACCCCCTCGAGCCGCTGACGCCCCAGGCCCGCGAGGTGGTGGCAGGGGTGGTCTCGGACATCTACGAGATGTTTGTCGGCCTCGTCGAGCAGCGGCGCGGCCTCTCGCGGGACGCGGCGTTGGCGGTCGCCGACGGCCGGGTGTTCACCGGCAGACAGGCTCTGGCCAACGGACTCATCGATGCCGTCGGCGGCGAAGATGAGGCGCGCGATTGGCTCGCCGAAGCCCACGGCATCGATCGCTCTCTGCCGGTTCGCAACATCGAAACCATCAGACCGGCCGACTCGCTGCTCGATCTGCTCCGGCGCTGGCTCGGAAAAGCGTTTCTTTCTGAAATACTTACACTTGACGGCTTGATGTCCATTTGGCAACCTGAGCGCAAAGACGAGGCTTGAAGCGGCATGCGGTGCGACGCGGTCGCGCCACGGCTCGCGGGCCGGCCCCAGCCGAATGGAGAAACCAGGCGATGACCCGGTCGGAACTGATAGCGCGTCTCGCCGCCACCCATGATCATCTCTACCACCGGGATGTGGAGAGGATCGTCGCGACGGTGTTCGAGGAGATCACCGCGGCGTTGGCGCGCGGGGAGCGGGTGGAGCTCAGAGGCTTCGGCGCCTTCTCCGTCAAGGAACGGAGCGCCCGCGTCGGGCGAAACCCGCGAACCGGCGAATCCGTGGACGTCTCCGCCAAGTACGTTCCCTATTTCAAGACGGGAAAGCAACTCCGCGAGATGCTCAACATCTAAGTTCTGCCGTGAGCTCGACGCGGTGTCTGTGGGGAGAGAATGAGACTGGCCTATTGGATCGTTGCCCTGCCGGTGGCGCTGGCCATCATCGTCTTCGCCGTGACCAACCGCGAAGAGGTGGCCATCGACCTTTGGCCGCTCGCCTACAGCGTGACGCTGCCGGTGTTCGCCGTGGTCCTGATCGCCATCCTCATCGGGTTCATCTGGGGAGGGGTGGTGACATGGCTGGGCGCGGGCCGATCCCGCCAGCGCGCTCGCGAGCTGTCTCGCCGGCTGGAGGCCAGTCATCGGGACATCGCCGTCCTGCAGCGCAAGATCGAGAAGGTCGAGGCCGCCGAGCGGCAGGCGACGATCCCCCAGGCGCCGGCCGACGCCGCCTGAGGTGCGGCGCCCGAGCCGCTGGTTCGGCTTTCCGTCAGTACTCCTGTCACGCCGTCTTCCCGGACCCAGGGTCGATCGGCCCGGCCGGATGCGTGCCCGCGTGGCGAGGCGGCTCCGCTGACTGCAGAGAGCGAGCGAGGGAGCGCTCCCGGTTCGATGGGTGAGCACGTGCCGGTCGCCGTCAAGATCTGTGGCCTCACGACTAGAGAGACGGTTCTGGCGGCGGTCGGCGGCGGCGCCCGCTTCATCGGGTTCGTCTTCTTCCCGCCTTCGCCGCGGTTCTTGAGCGCCGGGGCGGCCTCGGCGTTGACGCACCTGGTGCCGGCCGGTGTCGGCAAGGTCGGGCTCGTCGTCGACGCGACGGATGACGAGCTCTCGGCCGTGGTCTCGGCGAGCGGGATCGACACGCTCCAGCTCCACGGCTCCGAATCCCCCGAGCGGGTCGATGAAATCCGGCGACGGTTCGGGCTGCCGACCATAAAGGCGGTGCCCATCCGCGACGGCGACGATCTCGAGACGGCGGCAGGCTACGAGGACGTCAGCGACTGGCTGTTGTTCGACGCGGCGCCGCCCCGGGGGGCCTCACGGCCCGGCGGCCTCGCCCGGACCTTCGACTGGTCGGTGCTCAGGCGGCGCCGGTGGCGAAGGCCATGGATCCTCGCGGGCGGGCTTCATGCCGGCAATGTCGCCGAGGCGGTGCGGGTGAGCGGCGCTCCCGCCGTCGACGTGTCGTCCGGCGTCGAGGTTCGCGAAGGGGTGAAGAGCGTCGAAAGGATCCGGGAGTTCCTGCGCGCGGCTGGGCGTGCGGGCGGCGGCGTGGCGCCCACCGACGCCCGAGGGCAATGAGACCGCCGGCGCCTGATTGCGGGTTGGTATCCGCCGCCGATTCGGGATACAAGGCGGCCCACGGTTGAAGGGCTTCGTGATGGCCAGAGGGACACACGGCGCTATGGACGCCCGGCGCTCCGCGAAGGAGATCAACGGCTACCGCCAGGGCCCCGACGAACGGGGTCATTTCGGCATCTACGGCGGCCGCTACGTTCCCGAGACGCTGATGCCGCTCGTCCTCGAGGTCGAGCGGGCCTACCGCTCGGCGCGGAGCGACCCCGGGTTCAAGGGCGAGTACGCCCGCCTTCTGAAGGACTACGTCGGTCGCCCGAGCCCCCTGTACCATGCACCGAGGCTGTCGGAGCGCCTGGGCGGCGTTCGTCTCTACCTCAAGCGCGATGAGCTCAACCACACCGGCGCCCACAAGATCAACAACACCCTCGGCCAGGTTCTGCTGGCGCGGCGGATGGGCAAGACCCGGATCATCGCCGAAACCGGAGCCGGCCAGCACGGCGTCGCCACCGCCACCGTCTGCGCCCTGTTCGGCCTGCGCTGCGTCGTCTACATGGGCGCCGCCGACATCGAGCGCCAGTCACCGAACGTTTTTCGCATGAAGCTTCTGGGAGCCGAGGTCCGTCCGGTGACGTCCGGGTCCAGGACCCTTAAGGATGCGATGAACGAGGCGCTGAGGGACTGGGTCGCCAACGTCGACACCACCTACTATCTGATCGGCACCGTCGCCGGGCCCCACCCGTATCCGGCCATGGTTCGCGACTTCCAGGCGGTCATCGGCGAAGAGGTGCGCGAGCAGATCATGGTGGCCGAAGGACGGCCGCCGGACCTCCTCGTCGCCTGCATCGGCGGCGGATCGAACGCGCTCGGACTCTTCCATCCGTTCCTCGACGACGAAGGCGTGCAGATGGTCGGCGTCGAGGCGGCCGGCCACGGCATCGACACCAAGCAGCATTGCGCGTCCCTGACGGCGGGACGGCCGGGGGTTCTGCACGGCAACCGCACTTATCTTCTGCAGGATGACGACGGACAGATCGAGGAGGGGCACTCGATCGCCGCCGGTCTCGATTACCCCGGGGTCGGGCCGGAGCACGCGTGGCTTCGCGAGACGGGACGCGTCGCCTATGTCGCGGTGACGGACGACGAGGCGCTGGACGCCTTCCAGGTCTGTTCCGAGACCGAGGGCATCATCCCCGCCCTCGAGCCCGCCCATGCGCTCGCCCACCTGCTCAGGTCGCGCGAGTTCCTCAAGGCGGACCAGATCATCGTCATGAACATGTGCGGACGCGGCGACAAGGACGTGTTCACCGTCGCCGCCCGCCTCGGGATCCAGATGTGAGCGCGGCAGGCCGCATCGAGCGCCGGTTCGAAGCGCTTGCGCGCGAAGGCCGGCCCGGGCTCGTCGCCTTCATCACCGCCGGCGATCCCGATGCGAAGACGTCGCTGGAGGTGCTGTGTGGCCTGCCGGGTGCCGGCGCCGACATCGTCGAACTGGGCATGCCGTTCAGCGACCCGGTGGCCGACGGCCCGGCGATCCAGGCGTCGTCGCTGCGTGCCCTGCAGGCCGGTCAGACCGTCGCACGCACGCTCGCCATGGCGTCGCGGTTTCGCGGGCATGATCCGGAGACGCCCCTGGTGCTGATGGGCTACTTCAATCCGATCTACTCTTTCGGGGTCGAACGCTTCGTCGAACGGGCGAAGGACGCGGGGGTCGACGGGCTGATCGTCGTCGACCTGCCGCCGGAGGAGATCGACGAGCTGCGGTCTCCGGCCCGCCGCGCGGGGATCCACATCATCCTTCTGGTGGCACCGACCACCGGCGAGGACCGCCTGCCGTTTGTGCTCCGCCAAGCCAGCGGCTTCGTCTATTACGTCTCGATCACGGGCATTACCGGCACGGCCTCCGCCTCGCTCGCCGAGGTGTCGCAGGCGCTGGAGAGGATCCGCCGCCACACGGCGCTGCCGATCGCCGTCGGCTTCGGCGTCAAGAGCCGGGAGCAGGTGGAGCAGTTCGGAGCGATGGCGGACGCGGTGGTGGTCGGCTCGGCGGTGGTCAGCAAGGTGGCAGAGGTCGCCGCAGGCGCCGCGGGAGCGGCCGTGGCCGTGGACAGCCTGGTGCTGCCGTTCGTCCGCGAGCTCGCCGCGGGCGTTCGAGGCGGGCGCACCCCGGTGGAACGCCGATGAGCTGGCTGAAGGACGTCGTCCGTCCGCGGCTGAGGGAGATCGTCAGCGCCAATCGCGAGGCCGTCGCCGAGGAGCGGAAAGCCTGTCCGAACTGCGGCGCGACCGCCACGCGGGAGGAGCTCGCCGCCAGCCTGTTCGTCTGCCGGGCATGCGATCATCACCTGCCGCTTGCCGCTGCGCCGTGGTTCTCGCTGTTGTTCGACGATGGGGCGCACTATCCCGTGGCCCTGCCGGACGTTCCCCGGGACCCGCTCAGATTTCGCGATCTCAAGCGGTACACCGACCGCCTGCGGGACGCCAAGATCGTCAGCGGACAGGACGAGGCGCTCCGCGTGAGCCATGGCAGCGTGGCGGGAACGCCGGTGGTCGCGGCGGTGGTCTGCCACGAGTTCTTGCAGGGATCCGTTGGCGTCGCCGTCGGTGCCGGCTTGGTCACGGCGGCTCGACTGGCGGTCGTCCAGGAAGCGGCACTGATCGTCCGCATCGCGTCCTCCGGCCTTCGCCTTCAGGAAGGCGCGCTCGCCCTCGTCCAGACCGTCCGCATCGCCGCCGCCTTCGACGAGGTCAAGGCCCGCGGCCTGCCGCTGATCGCCATCGCCGCCAGGCCGACGGCGGGGACGTCGTGGGCCGCGCTGGCTTCTCTCGCCCACCTGATGTTCAGCGAACCGGGAGCGGCGGCAGGCCTGCAAGGCGAGGCGGCGGCTCGCGAGGTCGTTGGGGACGAGCACGCCGGTCGCGCCACGACGAACGAACGCGCGGATGGTGCTGGACTCGCCGATGCGGTCGTGCACCGCCACCGGCTCCGGTCGGTCCTGGCCCAGACCGTCGCCCTGCTGCGCTGCCCGCGACCCTCGGCCGATGTCCTGTCCCTGTCCCAGGCAAAGGTCGCCGCGGCGAAAACGAAGCCGGAGCCGGGGAACGACCCGGCCCGCCCGCAGGACGCAGGGGGGAGCCCACGGCACTGAGGAGTGACGCGGTTCTTGCCCGCCTCGGGGCGCTTCATCCGCGGGTCATCGACCTTAGCCTTGACCGCATCCTGCACCTGCTCGTCGATCTGGGCAGCCCGCACGAGCGCCTGCCGCCCGTAGTCCACGTGGCGGGGACGAACGGCAAGGGTTCCGTCGTCGCATTCCTGCGCTCGATCCTCGAGGCACACGACCGGCGTGCCCATGTCTTCACCTCGCCGCATCTCGTCCGGTTTCACGAGCGCATCGTCATCGCCGGAGAGGAGATCGATGATCAAGGCTTGTGCGCGATCCTGGAGGAGTGCGAAGACGTCAACGCCGGTCGCCCGATCACCTTCTTCGAGATCACTGCCGCAGCCGCACTTCTCGCCTTCGCCCGGGTGCCGGCCGATGTGACGCTCCTGGAGACCGGCCTCGGCGGCCGTCTCGATGCGACGAACGTGGTGCCCCGGCCGGCGCTGACCGCTCTCACCGCGATCTCGCTCGATCACCAGTCGTTTCTCGGCGACACCATCGGCGCCATCGCCGCCGAGAAGGCGGGCATTCTGAAACCCGGAGCGCCGTGCGTCTCGGTCGCCCAGCATCCCGAAGCCGAAGCCGCCATCCGCCGGCACGCCGAAGCCATCGGGGCGCCGGTGGTGTGGCAGGGTCGCGACTGGTTCGTCCGCCCGTCGGCCGACGGGTTTCGGTTCGAAGGCGGCGGTCGCTCGCTGACGCTGCCTTGTCCGGCCCTCAGCGGCGCTTTTCAGATCGTCAATGCCGGCCAGGCGGTGTGCTGTGCGGGCCTTTTTCCGGGCCTCGATGTCGATGAGCGCGCGCTCCGGCACGGCATACGCTCAGCACGCTGGCCGGGGCGGCTCCAACGCCTCGATCGGGGCCGGCTGCGGCGGCTCTTGCCCGGCGAGTGGGAGCTTTGGGTCGACGGCGGCCACAATCCGGGCGCCGCCGAGGTGCTGGCGCGGGAACTCGCCGGTTGGGCCGATCGACCCGTCCTTCTCGTCTTCGGCATGCTCCGCGGCAAGGATGCCGCAGGCTTTATCGGTCGCCTCGCCGCCGCGGTCGAGACCTGCGTCACGGTCCCGATCCACGGGCAGACCGGTGCCTTGACCGCCGTCGAGGCCGCATCGGTTGCCACCGGCGTCGGGATCCGGAGCCGGGCGGCCGACGGCATCGAGCAGGCACTGACCATGCTGGCGACCGGGTGCACGGGCACCGCTCGCGTGCTGATCTGCGGTTCGCTCTATCTCGCCGGCGAGGTTCTGGCACTCGACGGCACGGGAACGCCGGAGGAGAGAAGCCTTTCGGGGCTGCCGGCAGTCTGAGGGGAAAGTGCTTCAGGCGCTCCGGTGCGGCGGCGTCACAAGACGGACTGCACCCATTCGAACAGCTTGCCCTGGGGCAGCGCTCCGATCTTCGTCGCCGCCACCTGGCCGTCCTTGAACAGCATCAGCGTCGGGATGCCGCGCACGCCGTATTTCGAGGGCGTCATCGGGTTCTCGTCGATGTTGAGCTTGGCCACGGTGACCTGACTTCCCATCTCAGCATCCAAGGCCTCCAGCGCCGGCGCAATCTGCTTGCAGGGGCCGCACCACTCGGCCCAGAAATCGACGAGGACCGGCTTCTCCGCCTTCAGCACCTCTGCGTCGAACGATTCGTCTGTCACCAGTTTCGACATCACCTCAACCCTGTCAGTGGCTCTCAAGCTCTGCAGCCGCGGGCGTCCGCAGACGCCGCCGAATGTATGGGGGCTCCCCATCCCCGTCAAGCAGTCGCCCTGCGGCGCGGCCGTACCACCGTTGCGTCGGCCGCTGGCGCGTATTAGGCTCGGTCGCGATGCTGTTCTTGCTGTTGCAGCGGGGCTTGCCTAGGCGGTGAAACGGCCCCTCCTGATCGCCGCGATCGGCCTCCTCGTGGTAGTGGTGGCGATCGCGCTCAACTATGTGCCCTGGCAGCCGACGGACACCGACGGGCGCGTCGTCGACGAGCGCGAGGAAGAGGCGTTTCCGGAGGGCGACCCCGCCGCTCGTCGCGACTTCCATTCGCACCCCACGTTCGACGTCGTCCGCATCGGACCGGGCGGAGATGCGGTGATTGCCGGACGTGCAGAGCCGGGAAGCCGCGTCCGGATCATCGATGACGGCGTGGTCATCGGCGAGGTCGTGGCCGACGAGCGGGGGGAGTGGGTGTTTCTCCCGGACGCGCCGCTGGAGCCGGGAACGCGGGAGTTCGGTCTGGAAATGCACGGGAAGAACGGCGAACCGGTCGTCTCCGAGGATGTCGTCGTTCTGGTCGTGCCACAGCCGGGCGAGGACATCGCCGGCCGTCCCGCGGGCGAGGGTGCACAGGCGTTGGCGCTGCGCGTCCCCCGGTCCGGCGCGGGTGCGACCACGGTGTTGCAGAAACCGAGCGAGTTCAGCGGCGACGCGGTGACGGCTTTCGAGCGCCCGGCCGGTGCGCCGGTGGATGCCGGCGACCCTGGGGGTCGCGAGGCGGCCGCTGTTGAGACGCCGCTGCCGGCGGAGGGGGATGGGCACGTCACCCCGCGGCCGCGCACGCCCGGTGCGACACCGGAGGTCGGCAGAGCCATCGCGTTCACTGTCGACGCCATAGACTACGACGCCGACGGTCGCATCATCGTCAGCGGCCGCGCCCCGGGCAACGCGGCGGTCCATGTCTATCTCAGCAACAGGTTCATCGGCCGCAGCGTCGCCGATCGGGGCGGCGTGTGGCGCCTGGTGCCGGAGGACGAGATCGCGCCCGGCCTCTATACCCTGCGCGCCGATCAGGTCGACGACGCCGGCAAGGTGGCGGTGCGCATCGAGCTGCCGTTCGTCCGCGCCGAGCCGATCTTCGAGACCGCGGACGAGCGCTCGATCATCGTTCAACCGGGCAACAGCCTGTGGCGGATCGCGCGGCGGACCTATGGCTCGGGCTATGCCTACGCGGTGATCTACGACGCCAACCGCGACCAGATCAGGGATCCGGACCGCATCTATCCCGGCCAGATCTTCGCCCTGCCGGCGACCAACTGAGCGCCGTCGCCCCGGCGACCGTCATGTCGGCGGGAAACGAACACTATGACCCAGCCGGGGGTTGGATATGGCAGCCATTTAGAGAATATTAACGATGCACACAATCATAGATTGCGATGGCCGCGACGCCATGATGTCCGACGCCGAGATCTACCGAACCGCCATCGTCCTCATCCAGCATCACGGACAAGGCGCGCCCGCACGCGCCACCGCGATCGCCTGCGAACTCCTGGTTTCACTCGACGTCGACGGGTGCACGGAGTGGGTCCGCGTGGCGGCGGCGGCGGAGGTCCTGCTCGCCCCGAAGCCGCCGCCGGGAACGCGTCTCAACTGAAACGGCCCGAAGCCCAGCGCGGCCTCCGACCGGCGACGGCGCATGCGAACACGTTTACAGTTTTGTTGCCTTGCTGCAGGATAATTCGACCCCGTTCGGGGAGCCGAAAAGCCCGGATGTGCGGCGATTGCTTTGTCAGGAGGCTGGGCCGGTGGCGAGTCAGCCCGATCGGCACCGCCGGATCGGTGGTGATCATGACGCGATGCCGGTCGAAGCGGCTGCGCATCCAGTCCTCGAGGCGGGGGCAATGAGCGAAGACGAGGTTCATCCCGATCTCCGGTGGGACACGTCGAGGACCTGGCACCTCGAAGATCTCGGGTTGCGTGAGGATCCGTTCGGCAGCGCGCTCGATGCCCGGTTCGTCTATGTCGACCAGTCTCGGGCGAGCGCCCTCGACGAGCTTATCGACGCCATCCGCCACGGCGCGGGAGTCGTGCTCGTTTCCGGCGCTCCCGGCATGGGGAAGACATCCTTCTTGCTCGGACTCGCCGAAGCCGTTGCATCGCACGGCGACATGACGCTCGCCTGCGTGGAGGGCGTTTTCCCGTGCACCGAGTCGACGACCTTCGAGGACGTGTCGTCCGCCTGCGGCTGTCCGCAGCCCCGGCACGGATCCGAGTCTTTCCGCAGCTCCGTTCTTCTGCTCGATGACGCCACCAGACTTAAGAGCGCGGCACTCGAGCCGATCATGCGTTGGGCTGGGGACATGACGATCACGGTCGTTCTGTCGGCGACGGACAACGGAAAGCGGACCGATACGCCGCTGTACCGCGGGCTGCGGGCCGCCGCCGCCGTCGAGATCAGGCTCTCGCCATTGAATCCGGCGGAGGTCGAGGCGTTCGTCGGCCATCGTCTGCGGGCCGCCGGCTTCGCGGGTCCCCGCGTCTTCACCGCCGACGCCGTCGAGCGCGTCGCCTTCTACGGCAACGGCAATCCCCGGCGCATCACCCGCCTTTGCGGCCACGTTCTGAGGATGGCGCGGAGGGAGATGGCCTTGCCGATCCTGCCAGAGCTGGTCAAGGAGGCCGCCTGGGACCTGTTCGTTCCGGATCATCTGAAGAAGCTTGCCAAGGGCATGGCGAATGACAGCAGCCTGCCGCCCGGTGCGGGCCTCGACGGCAGCGCGGAGCATCCGGGAAATGGCGCCGCCGGGGCTCCCCGATTGCTACCCGACGCGCAACTCGGCCGATCGCCCGTCACCGATCCACGGGTGGTCCTCAGCGGCGACGGGCTCTCCGAACCGCACGGGGAAGGGGTCACGGGTGGCCGCTCGCTCATGACGCGCGGGGCGATGCCACGGACGCCCGTCACACACGCGGGCCCGCGGGGGCGACTGCGGCGAACGCTCTGCGTCGGCGCGGTCGCGTTGATCTGTCTCTTGGTCGGCGGCGTCATCGGCGGCTATCTCGTGGCATCGGGACGCATCAAGGCGGAGGATGTGGCGGCGGCGGGGAGGGGCCTCGTCGCCGGAGCCGCCTCGTGGCTGGCCGGCCTCGCATTCCAGATCGAAGCGGGCTTGGCCGACCCGGCCGGCGACGGTGGAGGCGCCCCCGGCCCGCACCAATCCTCGCCGGCCGAGGGCTCACCGGAACAAGCGATCCCGATCAGCCCGCAGGGCGAGGTCCCGGCGACAGCGGCCGCCGACCCCTCTGGTCCGGGCGCATCGCCCGCGGTCGCAGGAACGGAGGCGCCCGAACCGGCGGCGCGGCTGGATCAGGGCCAGACGCTGGCCGGTGTCGAGTCCGGCCGGCTCGTGGCGCGCGGCAATCGGTTGCTGGAGCTGGGCGACGTCGTCTCCGCTCGACTGCTGTTCCGCATCGTCGCCGAGCGCGGCGACGGTGCCGCCGCCATGGCCGTCGGCCGCACCTACGATCCCGTGTTCTTCGAGGAAGCCGGCATCCGCGGCGTTCTTCCCGAGCCGGCGGCCGCGCTCCTCTGGTACCGAACGGCGGTCGAGCTGGGCGAGGCGGCGGCGAGGGACCGCACCCTGGCGTTGACGGCGTGGCTGGCGAGGCGGACCGAGGATGGCGCCCCGCACCCGCTCATCGAGCGATAGGCTGCGGCACCGAACCGCCCGCCGGGTTCACCGGCCCTGACGCTCCCGCCATTCGAGGAACTGCTGGAACAGCGCCTGCATGTCGCCTCGGTCCACGGCCGCAGCCGCGGATTCGCTGCGAGGGTCCTTGATGAAGTCGAGGAAGGCCTCGAACGCGGCGCGAAGCTCCGGATCGGCCTCGGCCACCCGCTGGACGGGCTGGGCCTTCAGCCAGTCGTCCGCCGGCTTGAACCGCGTCCAGCCCGGAACGCTGGCCGCCAGGTTCACCTCCTGCCACTTATCGTGGCGCGGCGGTCTCAGAAACTGGTCGAAGTTCTCGAAGAACGCCTTGACGAAGCGCTCGACCTTCTGGAAGCGCTCGTGACCCGCAGGCCAGTTGTAGACCGCCATCACCGCGCCGACCGCGATCGTGGCCACGGCCTCGCCGTCGGGAATCAGCGCCGGATAGTCCGCATGCCCGAACTCGGCGGGCAGATAGGTCTCGAGGAGCGCCGGCGTGATCGGGATGGAGACGAAGTACAGCCCTTCGCCTCGCTCCATGCTGGCGAACAGGGAGGTCGGCTTGCCCGCCACGTAGACCATGGCGGCGATCTCGCCGGTCCGGATCTTTTCGACGGCGAGCGCGTAATCGAACGTCGTCGGCTCGACCTGGATCTTCAGGGTATCGAACACGGTGGCAGCGGTCATGTAGGTGCCGCTGCCTTCGTTGCCGAAGTTGACCTTCTTGCCGGCCAAGTCCTCGATCGTGGTGATGTCCTTGCCGGCGAGCAGGTGGAACTCCTCGTTGTAGAGCTTGGTGATGTACCGGATGCGCTGCTCTATGGTGGGATGAATGCGCTTGCTGCGGATGAAGGCGAGGACATCCGACTGCACGATGCCGATGTCGATGCCCCGGAGATACAGGATATCGGTGATGTTCTGCACCGAACCCTTGCCGATGATCGGCAGCACGCGGAGATCGTAGCCTTTGTCGAGGACGGATGCGAGGTCGGCGGCGATGCGGATGTAGGTTCCGGCGACGCCGCCCGAGATGATGGTCACCGTGCCCTGGTTGACGCGTTCGCGAAGATCGGCGGCCACCTGCGTCCCCTCAGCGGTCTGCGCCCAGGCGGCAGCCGGTGCGAAGCCGAGCCATGCCAGAACGCCCAAGCAGATGTAAGCCAGCCTGCGCATGCCCCATCCTCCGGTCGATCACGGAACCATTCGCCGAAAGCGTAGCGCGCCGATACGCCTGTCACAAGACGGTGACGCGAGGAATGTCGACGACGCATGGAATCCGACGACCGGATCAACTAAGACTGGGTCGTCTGCCGCAGGCTATTCGATGAGAGAGTGGGCGTGGCTGAGGAATCGGTGCTGAAGTCCATCCTGGTCCCGGTCAATCGCGCCGGCTGGCCGTTCGTCGCGGCGTTCGCGGCGGCGACGGCGGTCCTCTTCCTGCTCGCGGCCCCGCTCGGCTGGATCGGCGCGGCGCTCACCTCGTGGTGCGCCTGGTTCTTCCGCGATCCGAAGCGCGTGACTCCGGTGCGCCCGGGGCTCGTCGTCTCTCCCGCCGACGGCAGCGTGCAGCAGATCACGCAGGCCCGCCCGCCGGCCGAGCTCGGGATCGACGGTCCGCCCGGCATGCGCGTCTCGATCTTCATGTCGGTCTTCGACGTTCACGTGAACCGCATCCCCGTCGACGGCAGCGTCACGCGCCTCGCCTACCGACCGGGGCGCTTCCTCAATGCGTCCTTCGACAAGGCGAGCGAACAGAACGAACGCCAGGGGGTGGTCATCCGCACGGCGGACGGCCTCGACGTCGGGTTCGTGCAGATCGCCGGGCTGGTCGCCCGCCGGATCATCTGCGGGCTTGCCGAGGGACAGGTGGTGCGCGCCGGCGACCGCTTCGGCATGATCCGCTTCGGCAGCCGGATCGACGTCTATCTCCCGGACGGTGTTGCACCGCTCGTCGTCGTCGGCCAGCGAGCGGTTGGCGGCGAGACGGTGATCGCCGATCTGCGCGGCCAGGAGCCGGCACGCGAAGGAGAGGTGCGGTGATGAACGGGCGATCGGAGGCGAGGCGGCAGCGCCTCAGGGGCCTCCACATCAACCGGATGATCCCCAATGTGCTGACGTTGCTGGCGTTGGCGGCAGGCCTCAGCGGCATTCGCTTCGCGTTGCAGGAGAAATGGGAGCCGGCGGTGCTCGCCATCGTCGCCGCCGGCATTCTCGACGGTCTCGACGGCCGCATCGCCCGCATCCTCAAGGGCGCGTCCAAGTTCGGCGCGGAGCTCGATTCGCTTTCGGACTTCCTCTGCTTCGGTGTGGCGCCGGCGCTGATCCTCTACGTCTGGTCGCTGGACGGCGCCGGCCGCTTCGGTTGGTCGATCGCCCTCCTCTACTGCATCTGCTGCGCGCTTCGGCTTGCCCGCTTCAATACCGACCTCGAAGAGCCCGAGCCCGCCGCGTCGAGCCGCAACTTCTTCATCGGCATGCCGTCGCCGGCCGGCGCCGGTCTGGTGCTCCTGCCGATGGTGGTTTGGTTCCAGATCGAGTCGGACGCGCTGCGGGAGCCGGGCCTGGTCGCCGGCTTCCTGATCGCATCGTCGGCGCTGCTGGTCAGCCGCGTCCGCACCTACTCGTTCAAGAAGATCCGCATCGAGCACGCCCGCGTGCTGCCGGTCATGCTCGGCGTTGGCCTCTATCTCGCGCTGCTGGTCAGCGCGCCGTGGGTCACGCTGTCCCTGACTATGGTGGCCTATCTCGTCTCCATCCCGTTCAGTGCCCGCGCCTACCGGGAGTTGCGGCGCATCGACGCCGAGGCCAGGAAGTCTGCCGCGGCGCAGACGCCTATTCCGCCGCCTGCCGCACCGCCACCACGCTGAGGCGGTGCGCGCGGCGGCGGTGCCACCAGGCGGCGACATTGGCCTTGGCGATCAGCGCCGCCGGCGTCACCACCAGGGTCAGAATTGTGGCAAAGCCGAGACCGAAGACGATCGCCGTCGCGAGCTGCGTCCACCATTGCGTCGCCGGTGCGCCGACCGTCACGTGGCGGGCGAGGAAGTCGATGTTGACGCCGAACACCATCGGCAGGAGCCCGAGCATGGTGGTGACCGTGGTCAGAACCACGGGGCGCAGGCGCTGGGCGCCCGTCCGCATCACCGCCTCGAGCGGCGGATGCCCTTCCCTGAGCAGCCGGTCGTAGGTGTCGATCAGCACGATGTTGTTGTTGACAACGATTCCGGCAAGCGCAATGACGCCGATCCCGCCCATGACGATGCCGAACGGCTGGCCGGTGACCCAGAGGCCGATGAACACGCCGATGGTCGACATGATCACCGCAGACAGAATGATGAACGCCGAATAGAAGCTGTTGAACTGGGTGACCAGGATGATCGCCATCAGGAACACGGCGAACAGGAACGCCTTGCTCAGGAAGGCCTGCGCCTTCTTCTGTTCCTCGTCCTCGCCCTTGAACCGAACGCTGACGTGCCGATCGAGTCCGGCGCTCTCGAGCCAGGACCCGATCTCGCGAACCTTGTCGTCGGCGAGCACGCCCTCGACGACGTCGGCCTTGATCGTCATCACCCTGCGGCTCTCGGTGCGATGAATGGAGCCGACGCGGGGCTTCGGCTTGAGCTCGATGAAGTTACCCACGGGCACCGGTCCGGACGCGGTGTTGATGCGCAGGCTGTCGAGCATGCTGATGGTGCGGTATTCGCGGGGGTAGCGGACCCGGATATCGATCTCCTCATCCGTGTCGTCCGGGCGATACTCGCCGGCCTTGATCCCAGTAGTGACCATCTGCAGCGCGCTGCCGAGGAGCCGGACGTCGACGCCGAACTTCGCCGCCTGCGCGCGATCGATCGCGACCTCCCAGTCGATGCCGGGGAGCGGCCGCGAGTCCTCGATGCTCTCGAGCCCGCCGATCTCGGCGAGGCCGGCCAGCACCTGCTCAACGGCCGGCGCGAGGAGGTCCGGGAACCGTGAAGCGAGCTCGATCTGGATCGGCTTGCCGACCGGCGGGCCGGCCTCCTCCTCCCGAGGGTCGACGAAGACGCCGGGAAGGTCCGAGGTCCGCGCCTTGACGTCGGCGAGGATCTGCCGTGCGGGCCGGCGGCGTTCCCAGTCGACGAACTCGAGCGTCAGCGTGCCGATGATGTCCTCGGCCTCTTCACTCTGTTCGGGCGTCCCGGTGCGGCTGTAGACGGCCTTGAACTCGTCCATCGCCAGGATCCGGCGCTCGACCTCGCGGATGATCGCGTCTTTCTCGTCGATCGCGAGATTTCCGCGCGCGCGGACCTGCAGCTTGGCGAAGTCCGGCTCGACGTCGGGAAAGAACTCGATTCCTTTGCCGAACAGGGCGTAGGCGACCTGCGCTGCGACCAGCAGGGTGATGGACGCCAGCAAGACCCTGCCGGGCCTCCGCAGCGCCGCTTGCAGAATGCCGAGGTAGCGTCCGGTGAGGCCGCCGATCTCGGTGATGTCCCCGCGCTCGCTCCCCGCCAGGCTCTTCATCGTCCGTGGATCCGCGGTCCCCGGCTTGCCGACGAAGCTGCCGAGGGTGGGAACGAAGATCAGCGCCATCGCGAGCGATGCCGTGAGCGTGGCGAGCAGGGTGATCGGCAGGAACTTCATGAACTCGCCGACCACGCCCGGCCAGAACACGAGTGGCAGGAAGGCCGCCAGGGTCGTCGCCGTCGACGCGATGATCGGCCACGCCATGCGCTTGGCCGCCAGCGCATAGGCGCGTCGCCGGGGCTCACCCTCGATCATCTTGCGGTCGGCGAGCTCGGTGACGACGATGGCGCCGTCGACGAGCATGCCGACGGCCAGGATGAGCGAGAACAGGACGACGATGTTGATGGTCAGCCCGAGCGCCGCGAGCACCAGGATGCCGGTGAGAAACGAGCCGGGAATGGCGATCCCGACCAGGGCGGCCGAACGCGGGCCCAACGCGGCGACGACCACGATCATCACCAGCAGAACCGCGAACACCACGCTGTTCTGCAGGTCGTTGAGCATGATCCGGATGGTTTCCGACTTGTCCTGGATGTAGGAGACCCGGACCGCCTGGCGCAGGCCCTCGGGCCAGGCCTGGCGCTCGCGCTCGACCACGTCGCGGATCGCCTGCACGGCGCCGATCAGGTTTTGGCCGGTGCGCTTGGAGACCTCGAGGGCGAAGGCCGGCTCTCCGTTGACGCGGGCGAACCCCGTCGGATCCTTGAAGCTGCGGCGGACCTCGGCGATGTCGAGCAGGCGGACGACGGCGTCGCCAGAGACGCGCACCGGCAGTGACGCGATGTCCGCCGCGGTCTTGAACAGGCCGGGCACCTTGACCGTGAACCGGCCCTGGCCGGTGTCCTGGGCGCCGGCGGCGACGAGGAGGTTGCTGTTCTGCACGATGTCGAAGGCGTCCTGAGGCGTGAGCCCGTAGCTCTCGACCTTGAACGGATCGATCAGCACCTCGACCATCTCCTCGCGGTCGCCGGCGATCTCCGCTTGCAGCACGCTCGTCAGGCGCTCGATCTCGTCTCGGAGGTCGCGGGCGAGGCGCAGCAGGGTCCGTTCCGGCACGTCGCCCGAGAGGATCACCACGACCACGGGGAACAGGCTGAAGTTCACCTCGTTGACGCTGGGCTCGTCGGTGTCGGCGGGGAGCTTCGGCTTCGCCTGGTCGACCTTGTCCCTCACGTCCTGGAGCGCGGTGTCGGCATCGAAGCCGGCCTCGAACTCGAGCAGCACGTATGCGCCGCCCTCGAAACCCTTCGACCGCATCTCCTTCACCCCCTCGATGCTGCGGAGCTCGATCTCCATCGGCCGGATCAGCAGCCGCTCGGAGTCCTCGGGCGAGATGCCCTCGTGGGTTATCGAGACGTAGATGATCGGGATGTTGATGTCGGGCTCGGCCTCCTTCGGGATCTCGATGAAGGCGATGGCACCGGCCACCAGCACCAGGACGAGCGCGGCGAGAACCGTCCGCGAGCGGCCGAGGGCGGCGTCGATCAGCGCCATCAGGATGCCCCTGCGCCGCTCGCCGGGGCGGCGCCCGTATCGACGGCGCGGACGCGCTGGCCGTCGCGCACGAACTCCTGTCCGAGGGTGATCAGGCGCACCCGCTCCGGCAAGCCGGCAAGCCACATGCCGTCGACCGTGTCGTCGATGATCCTGACCGGGCGAAAGGCGACGACGTCGTTGTCGTCGATGGTCTTGACGCCGAGGACTCCGGCATCGTCGAGGGTGAGGATGGCCGGCGTGACGAGGTGGGCGAGCATCTCGCCCAAAGGAAGGCGGACCTCGGCGGTCAGTCCATCCGGGATCCGACCGTCGGCATTCGCGATCTCGATCTCGACGCGGAAGGTCCGGGTTCCCGCGTTCGCCGTGCTGGCGACGTACCGGACCTTGCCCTCGAGGTGATCGCCGGTGACGAGCCGTACGGTCGCGCCGCGACCGACGCGAATGTTGCCGACATCCCGCTCGCTGACCTCCGCCACGACCAGGATCGGGTCGAGGTCGACGAACTCGACGAGAGGCTGATGCACGTCGACATAGTCGCCGACCTCGACCAGAAACCGATCGACGATGCCCCGGAAAGGGGCGCGCACGGCGGTTCGCTCGATATCCAGCCTTGCGGCTTCCAGGCCGGCCCGCGCCAACTCCAGCAACGCCTGCTGCTCGGTCTTTCTCACCTCGGACTGGAAGCCCGACTGCAGCAGCTTGCGCGCGGCCTCGTACTCCATGGTGCGCTGCTTGACCAGCGCCTCGGCCGCCCGCAGCCGCGCCTCCCGGTCGTCCAGGCCGAGTCGCAGGATGACCGCGCCTTCTTCGACCCACGAGCCCTTCGCGACGGTCTGCTCGACGACCCGGCCGGTGGTCTCGGCACCGATGTTGACGGTCCGCAACGCCTCGGTCCGGCCGAACAGCGACAGCACGCGCGTGTGACGCTCGGCGACGAGCGTTCGAACCTGCACCGCCGGCAACGGTGGGGAATCCGGCGCGGTTGCTCGCCCATTCGGTCCGCTGTCGCCGTCGGCAGCGAAGAAGCCGCTGGCGAGCCAGGCGCCGACGGCGAGGGCGAGCGCGCAGGCGATCAGGAGCGAGCGTTTCACGGCAGGTCCTCGTCGCACCCTATTCCGCGGCGTCCGGGGCGAGCCGCGGTCGTCCCTGCCCATCCCGGTCGCCGAACAGAAGCGGCCGATTGGTTTGCATGTAGTCGACAACCGTCTCGTAGATGGCGAGTCCCAGACCATGGACGAACCGTCGCTCGGCGCTCGCGGCCCGCAACGCCTCCTCCTGCGCCCGCATGCGCTCGGCACGCCGGCGGTAGGTCTCGAGATACTCCTCGAACACGCTGGTTAGATGGGTCTCGTCCAGAAGGTCGCCGAAGAACATCATGAACACGGCTTCCGAACGGTAGCTGTCGGGTGCGGGATCCTTGCGCAGCGCCTCCCGGAAGACGGTCCGTCCGGCTTCGGAGATGTGGTACACCTTCTTGTCGGGCCGTCCGTCCTGCGGGATCTCGGTGCAGGTGACGAGGCCGTCGGCGTGCAGCGCGCTCAAAGCCGGATAGATCGAGCCGAAGCCGGCGGCGTGGAAGTGGGCGAACGGCCCCTCCTCGAAATGCTTCTTGATTTCGTAGCCACTGGCGTCGCCGAGCGTCAGCACACCCAGGCACAATGTCTTGACATCCACGGCACGAAGCTCCTCAGCCTGGCCACGCCGCAGCCGGGCGTCCAATATCGAATCGATATATATCATTCCGTATTATATTTTCAAGATATATATCGTGCCGACATTCGAGAGCCCCGCTCGTACGGACGTTGGCGCCACCGGGATCATCGGCCGCGGGATCATCACCGCGAAGACCTGATCGTTGCCCAGCCGTCTCATTCCGAACATGCGGGCGATGGCGCGAAGCTCGCGGATCAGCGTGCGCATGGCCGTCCTCCTCCCCAGAGCCACCATCACTGCAGGGGAGGCTAGGTCGGCACGGTTTCCAGGGCATTTCGATGGGGATACTTTCGTGTTTCAATCGTTTCAGGAGCGGCGACCGGCACCGTGCTCGCCGGCAGGACGGGGATGTCCATGAGAATCGCGGTATTTGGGACAGGCGGGGTCGGCGGCTACTTCGGGGCCCGCCTGGCGGCCGCAGGCGAGGACGTTCGGTTTATCGCCCGCGGCCGGCATCTGGATGCCATCCGTGGACAGGGCCTTCACGTGCGGAGCGCGCTCGGCGATGTTGCGATCCGGCCCCGGCAGGCGACCGACGACCCTGCGGCGGTCGGACCCGTCGATCTGGTGCTGGTCACGGTGAAACTCTACGACACCGAAGCCACTGTGGCCGCCTCGCGGCCGCTGGTCGGGCCGGCGACGACGCTGCTCTCTTTGCAGAACGGTGTCGAGGCGGTCGATACCCTGCGCCGGACGTTCGGCCGCGAGCGGGTTCTCGGCGGCTGCACCTACATCCTGGCCACCATCGCCGAGCCGGGCGTCATCGCCCACACCGGAACCATGGCGCGGCTCGTGTTCGGCGAGCTTGACGGGCGCGCGAGCGAGCGCACGGAGGCACTTTGCGCAGCCTGCGATCGCGCCGGGATCGACGCCACCGTCAGCGACGACATCGTCGGCGCAATCTGGACCAAGTTCACGTTTCTTGCCGCGGTGAGCGGCATCACCGCGCTGACGCGCCTGCCCCTCGGTCCCATACGGTCGGATTCGGAGGCGCGGGCGCTGGTGCGGGCGGCCATCGACGAGGCGGTCGCGGTCGCCCGTGCCCGCGGGATCATCCTGGCCGATGATACGGCAGACCGGCACATGGCCACCATCTCCGGGCTGCCCGCGGAGATGGGCTCGTCCATGCTCTACGATCTCTCGCACCGCCGGCGGCTCGAGCTTGCATGGCTCTCCGGCGCGGTCGTCCGCATGGGCCAGGAGCTGAGCGTCCCGACGCCGGTTCATCGGACGGTTTTTGCAGCCCTCCACCCCTATGCGGAAGGCGAAATCCAGCAGTGACGGAGGCGGTTCGATGAGCATCTTCAAGGCGGCGGTGGTACAGGCGGCACCGGTCGTGTTCGATCGCGAGCGGACCCTCGCGAAGCTTCAGGATCTCTGCGCGGATGCGGCCCGGCGTAGCGCCGTCCTCGCCGTCCTTCCGGAGGCCTTTGTCTCGGCCTATCCCAAGGGTCTCGATTTCGGGGCGCGGGTGGGGATGCGGACGCCCGAAGGGCGCGAAGATTTCCGCCGCTACTGGGAGAGCGCGGTGGACGTGCCGAGCGCGGCGACCGAGGCCATCGGCGCCGCCGCGCGGGCGGGCCGCCTCCATCTCGTCGTCGGCGTCATCGAGCGCGAGCGCGGCACGCTTTACTGCACAGCGCTGATGTTCGGCGCCGATGGCCGGCTCCTCGGCAAGCACCGCAAGCTGATGCCGACGGCAATGGAACGCCTCGTCTGGGGCTTCGGCGACGGCTCGACGCTCTCGGTCGTCGATACGCCGTTGGGACGGCTCGGCGCCGTGATCTGCTGGGAGAACTACATGCCGATGCTGCGGATGGCGATGTACGCCAAGGGCGTCGAGCTCTACTGCGCGCCGACGGCCGATGATCGCGACACCTGGCTTTCCAGCATGCGGCATGTCGCGCTCGAGGGGCGGTGCTTCGTGCTCTCGGCTTGCCAGTACCTCAAGCGGAGCGACTGCCCGGCCGACTACGCCGCGGTTCACGGCGACGATCCGAAGACGGTCTTGATGCGGGGCGGAAGCTGCATCGTCGGCCCCTTGGGACAGGTGCTCGCCGGTCCCGATCGCGAGGGCGAAACGATCCTCACCGCGGACATCGACACCGCCGAGATCCCGCGCGGCAAGTACGACTTCGACGTCGTCGGCCACTATGCCCGGCCCGACGTGTTCCGCCTCCACGTCAACGAGCGGCCGGCACCGGCGGTCGTCGTCGGAGACGGAGCGCCGTCGGACCCGTTCGCGGACGACTGAACCCGGGGACCGGCCGACCATGCCCGAGGACTGGACCGAAGCGTTCCCGGGGCTCGAGGGGATCGAGCCCGAGGCGCGGTCCGCCCTCCTCGCCGGCGCTCGGCTCGTGACGCTGCCGCCCGGCTCCGCGGCCTTTCGCAGCGGCGGCGCCTGCAACAACTATCTTCTGGTCCTGTCGGGGAGCGTCCGCGTGCAGATGGTGTCGGAGACGGGGCGGGAGATCGTCCTTTATCGCGTCGAGGACGGGGAGAGCTGCATCCTCACCACCTCCTGCCTCCTGGCGCGGGAGGACTATCCGGCAGAGGCGGTGAGCGAGACCGAGGTCAAGGCCGCGATCCTGCCGGCGGCGAGCTTCCAGGTGCTGCTCGCGCGCTCGCCGGTGTTCCGCGAGTTCGTGTTCTCGACCTTTGGGCGCCGCATCTCGGATCTTCTCATGCTCATCGAGGAGATCGCCTTTCGTCGCGTCGACGTCCGGCTGTCGCGTTTTCTCCTCGAGCGCATGGATCGGTCGGGCGTGCTGGAATGCACCCACCAGGAGCTGGCCGTCGAGCTCGGCTCCGCCCGCGAGGTGATCAGCCGCCAGCTCAAGGAGTTCGAGCGGAGAGCCTGGGTGTCGCTGCACAGGGGCCGGGTCCGCGTCCTCAACGCCGGGGCCTTGCGCGCCCACGCCGAACGGGATGCCGTGTGACCATGTCACCGACGGTGCGCAGGCCTTCCGCTACGCTCGTGCCCATGAGCTGGCGATCCAAGGAAGGAACAATCGCATGATCAAGAACATGGGAACGGTCGATCGCGTTCTTCGCATCCTCCTCGGCGTGGTGCTGATCGCCCTGGTGTTCGTGGGACCCGAGACACCGTGGGGCTGGATCGGCGTGATCGCCTTGGTCACCGCCCTGATCGGCTGGTGTCCGGCCTACCGCCTGTTCGGGCTGAGCACCTGCGGGGTGCCCAAGAAGGCCTGACGCCGGCCCTCGCGCCTCCCCCCCCGACGCGAACGGCGCAAGCGACGGGTCGTCCGCAAGGACGACCCGTTCTTCCCCGGTGCGCATTGGGCGCAACCGCCCGCGATCAGCGCTCGAGGTCGTTGATCTCCCGCTGCACCCGGTAGGCGTCCGAGGTGACATAGGCCTCCATCGACGTGAGCCGCTGCTCCAGGCGGAGGAAGCGGTGCCTGAGCTCCGAGAGCGAGCGCGCGGGATCGACGCGCACCTCGCGCCAGAACCGCTCCTCGGACTCGGTGCGGTAGAGCGCCGCGGGCGCCCTCGGCAGGACCAGCGCCAGGATCACGTAGCTGATGATGGTCGCCGGCGCGAACATGAACAGGCCCAGGATGGCGAACGCCCGGACGACCCAGGGATTGATGCCGAAATAGGCGGCGATCCCGGCGCAGACGCCGAACAGGATGCCCTGCTTCGGGTTGCGGTACAGCCGGCTCGGGCTCGCCTCGCGATCGGAGCTGCTCGTGGTCATACCTGCCTTCTCCACTCGGGAACCTCGGCATCGAGGATCCGCTCAAGGGTGTTGATGCGGCTCTCCAGCCTGGGCGCGAGATCCCACAGCTCGGCCAGCATCTTCTCGTCCTCGGCCGACAGGATCTTCGACGTGCGCCAGCGCGTCACGTAGTGCACGATGATCCACACCGGCGCGACGATGGTGAGGAACAGGATCAGCGGCACGTGAAGGAAATCGAGCATCATCGGGTATCCCGCGGGGCCGCCTTCAGGAGCGCTCTTTATCCCGGCCCACGCGCGCCTTCAAGGCCTCGAGCTCGGCCTCGATGCCGGCGTCGGCCTCGAGCTCGGCGATCTCCTCGGCGAGGGTCTTGCGCTTGCCGAGGTCGTAGGCCTCGACCCGGCCCTCGGTGCGGTCGATCCGCCGCTCGACGCTCTCGAACCGCGCGAACGCCGCCTCGACGCGCGGATCATGGGTCTGACGCCGGGCGCGAAGTCGGTTGGCGGCGGTCTCCTCTCGCGCCAGCATCGCCTTCTGCCGGGCCTTGGCGTCGCGAAGCTTGGCCTCGAGCTTGGCGATGTCCTCGTCGCCCTGGCCGAGCGCCGCGTCGAGTGCCGCCAGCTCGTCGGCGAGACTGCGGGCGGCGTCGGCGAGCTTCGCCTTCTCGACCAAGGCCGCCCGCGACAGGTCCTCGCGCCCCTTGCGCAGGGCCAGCTCCGCCTTGCGCTCCCATTCGGCCTGCGCCCCCTGGTAGCGGTCGAGCTGGCGGGTCACCTCCTTCCGCTCGGCGATGGCTCTGGCCGCCGTCGCCCGCACCTCGACGAGCGTCTCCTCCATCTCCTGAACGATGAGACGGATGATCTTCTGCGGGTCCTCGGCGCGGTCGAGGATGGCGCTGAGGTTGGAGTTGATGATGTCGGAAAGCCTGGAAAACACGCCCATCTGCAGTCCCCTTCCTGATGTCGCGAGGCCGGGCGCCGACCGCCGGCAGCCTTGCCCCGCGTCTGCACACCCACGGTGCACATCCCGTGCCACGCCAGCGCAGGGTCGCCAAGCCGAGGAAATCCTGATCGAATCGACCGAATGGACGGATCGCCGTCCGTAGGCACCTGTTGCGTGTAATGCTATGAAGTGGTAGAAAAAACCAACAGTTCGTTGCTGGGGACAGATCCACCATGGCGCCATCCGGCCTGCCGCCCTTGATCGGTCAGTCGCCGCCGTTTCTCGAGGTGATGGAGCGGGTCTCGGGCGCGGCTGGGCTCGACCGTCCGGTTCTTGTCGTCGGCGAGCGCGGCACCGGCAAGGAGCTGGTCGCCGCCCGCCTGCACTTCCTGTCGCCGCGCTGGAACGGGCCGTTCGTCAAGCTCAACTGCGCCGCGCTGCCGGAGACCCTGCTCGAGACCGAGCTGTTCGGCCACGAGGCGGGCGCCTTCACCGGCGCGGTGCGACGGCGCGCCGGGCGGTTCGAGCTCGCCGACGGCGGCACGCTGTTTCTCGACGAGATCGCCCGTGCGCCGTTGGCGATCCAGGAGAAGATCCTGCGCGTCGTCGAGTACGGGGAATTCGAGCGCGTCGGCAGCAGTGCACCCTTGACCTGCGACGTCCGCATTGTCGCCGCCGCCAACGTCGACCTGCCGGCCGAGGCGGAGAGCGGGCGGTTTCGCCACGATCTCCTCGATCGCCTCGCCTTCGACGTGCTCACCCTTCCGCCGTTGCGGGCGCGCACGGAGGACGTCATCCTGCTTGCCGACCATTTCGCCCGCGCGATCGCCGTCGAGCTCAGTTGGGCGAGCTTCCCGGGCTTCAGCGCCGCTGCCGCCGCGGCGCTGCAGCGCTACCCCTGGCCCGGCAACGTGCGGGAGCTGAAGAACGTCGTCGAGCGCGCCGTCTACCGCTGGCCCGACCGCGACCAGGCGATTGCTGACATCGAGTTCGATCCGTTCGCTTCGCCCTACCGGCCCGGCCCCGGACCGCGCACGGCGCCCGGCCCGGTCGAGGAGCCGGCGCGTCCCGGGGAGCCATCGTCCACGGCCGACCTGGATGCGCGCCTTGCCCGCTACGAGGCGAGGCTGCTCGAAGACGCACTCGAGGCCGCGCGCTACAATCAGAGGCGGGCGGCCGAGAGCCTGGGCCTCGGTTACCATCAGCTGCGCGGCCGCCTCAGGAAGCACGGCCTGTTGCCATCGCGCATGGTTGAAGAGACGGCGGGAACCTGAAAAACTGCTCGGCCGGCAAGGGAGGGCAGAGCATGACCGCACCGGGCACGCCGCCCGTCATCGGCATCATCGGCGGAAGCGGCATCTACGACGTCGACGGCCTCGAGGGGGCGCAGTGGCTCCCCGTGGCATCGCCGTTCGGCCAAGCGTCCGACGACGTTCTCGTCGGCTATCTCGATGGCCAGAAGATGATGTTCCTGCCCCGCCACGGGCGCGGCCACAGGCTGCCGCCAAGCGATCTCAACAGCCGCGCCAACATCGACGTTCTGAAGCGCCTGGGCGCCACCGAGATCATCTCCTTGAGCGCCTGCGGCTCGCTGCGGGAGGCGCTGGACCCCGGCACCTTCGTCATCGTCGACCAGTTCATCGATCGCACCTATGCGCGCGTCAAGAGCTTCTTCGGCAGCGGCCTCGTCGCCCACGTGGCGCTGGGACACCCGGTGTGCGGCCGCCTCAGCGACGCGATCGAACAGTCGGCGCGGGAGCTCGGCATCAAGACCGTGCGCGGCGGCACCTACGTCGTCATCGAAGGGCCGCAGTTCTCGACGCTCGCCGAGTCGAACCTCTATCGCGCCTGGGGCTGCGACGTCATCGGCATGACCAACATGCCCGAGGCCAAGCTCGCCCGCGAGGCGGAGATGTGCTACGCCACCGTCGCCATGGTCACCGACTACGACTGCTGGCATCCCGACCATGACCACGTCACCGTCGAGGCCATCATCCGCGTGCTCAAGGACAACGCCGCCCGGGCGCGATCCCTCGTCAAGTGTCTGACGCCCAGGCTGGCTGGACGCAGGGAGTCCTGCGGCCAGGGCTGTCACACCGCCCTCGGCGCGGCGCTGATCACGGCGGAGGGGGCCCGCGACCCCGACCTGATCGCGAGGCTCGACGCCGTTGCCGGCCGCGTCCTGAGGTAGCCGACGGATGCGGGTCGGCGACCGCTCCTACCGCAGCCTGTGGCTCGCCGACGACGGATGGTCGGTCGAGGTCATCGACCAGACCCGTCTCCCGCATGCGTTCGTCACTGCCAGGCTCGAGACGGTGGCGGACGCCGCCCGCGCCATCGCGACGATGATGGTGCGCGGCGCACCGCTGATCGGCGCCACCGCTGCCTACGGCCTCTGCCTGCAGGCGCGCGAGGACCCCTCGGACGTCGCGCTCGGGTCCGCCTGCGACCGGCTGCGGGCGACCCGGCCGACGGCGGTGAACCTGCGCTGGGCGCTCGACGAGATCATGACCGTGGCGCGACAGCTTCCACCCGCGCGGCGGGCGGAGGCCTGCTACCGGCGCGCCGCCGAGATCTGCGACGAGGACGTGGCGATCAACTCCGCCATCGGCGACCATGGCCTCGCGCTGCTGCGCGACGTCTGGAGATGGAAAGGCGAGACCGGATCGCTCAACGTGCTCACCCACTGCAACGCGGGCTGGCTCGCGACCGTCGACTGGGGGACGGCGCTGGCACCCGTCTTCAAGGCCCACGATGCCGGCCTGCCCGTCCATGTGTGGGTCGACGAGACGCGTCCGCGCAACCAGGGCGCGGCGCTGACCGCATGGGAGCTCGGCCGGCACGGCGTCCGCCACACCCTGATCGTCGACAATGCCGGCGGCCATTTGATGCAGCGGGGCATGGTCGATCTCTGCATCACCGGCACCGACCGGACCACCCGCTCGGGCGACGTCTGCAACAAGATCGGGACCTATCTGAAGGCGCTGGCGGCCCGCGACACCGGCGTGCCGTTCTACGTGGCGCTGCCGGGACCGACCATCGACTGGACGATCCGCGACGGCCTTCGCGAGATCCCCATCGAGGAGCGGGACGCGGCGGAAGTCACCGAGATCAGCGGGCGCGCCGCCGATGGCCGCGTGCTGTCCGTGACCCTGGCGCCCGACGGCACCCCCGCCGGCAACTACGCCTTCGACGTGACGCCGGCCCGGCTGGTGACGGCGCTGATCACCGAACGCGGCGTCTGCCAGGCGTCCGAGCCAGGTCTTGCGGCCCTGTATCCGGAGGTCTCCGGCGCGGCTCGGTGTTGACGCGCAAGCTCCCGACCCGGGGGACTGCGGCTCATCGTTGCCGATCCGCCGGCAGTTGCACTATGTTCACGCGACGCCTTAACGGCAAGAAGCAATACGGATCGCTCAAGCGCCGGTCATGACCATTCACACCGAGAGCCGCGTCATCCGGGCGTCGCCCGACCACCTGTTCGACATGGTGGCCGATGTGGAGAGCTACCCCGACTTCCTGCCACTGTGGGTCAGCGCCAAGGTCGTCGCGCGACGTGGCAACGCCTATCAGACCGAGCAGGAGGTGGGTCTCGGCCCGCTCCGCCAGAACTTCCGCACCACCACCGTCTTGTTCCGTCCCCGCAGGATCGAGGTGACGTCGACCGACCCGCTGTTCCGTGACTTCTATATCCACTGGGATTTCCACCCCGTCGGCAGCGGATGCCGGGTGACCATCGCGATGAGCTGGCAGGTGCAGTCCGGTCTGATGCAGAAGGCGATCGACCAGATGCTGCCGAAGACCGCGAAGGCGATGGTCGAGTCCTTCGAAAGCCGGGCGCGGCTTGCGCTGTTCGGCGGCGAGTAGGCCTCTCGCGGCGGGAGAGGCCGGTCCGCATCAGGCGAAGCGGACCGAGAGTCCGCCATCGACGACGAGCTCGGTGCCGGTGACGTACTTCGCCTCGTCCGAGGCGAGATAGAGCGCCGCATGGGCGGTGTCCCAGGCGTCGCCCATGCGGCCCATCGGGCACTGGGAGTCGCGCACCCGGATCAGGGTCTCGATGTCGCCCTCGTCGCCGTAGACCCGGGTCAGCGCCGCATGCACCAAGGGCGTGTTCATCAGCCCCGGCAGCACGCAGTTGGCGCGAACGCCCTGACGCGCGTGGCGGATCGCCATGGTCCGCGTCATCGCCACCATGGCGCCCTTGCTGGCGGCGTAGAAGCCGTAGTCGACCCCGGCCCAACCGCGCGCGGCGATCGACGAGATGTTGACGATGGACCCGCCGCCTTGCCGGATCATCACCGGCAGCGCGTGATGGCAGGTGAGGTAGGTTCCCTTGATGTTGATGGCCATCAGCCGGTCCCACGTCTCCTCGCCGAGATCGGCGGGCCCGCCGACGACGGCGATGCCGACGTTGTTGACCAGCACGTCGATGCGGCCGAAGGCCTCGATGCAGGCGTCGACGGCCGCCTTCACGTCCTTGGCCTTGGCCACGTCGCCGAGGCCGATCTTGCAGACACCGCCCTCGTCCTCGATCAGGCTCCGCGTCTCGTCGGCGGCGTCGCCGTTGACGTCGACGCCGAGCACCTTCGCTCCCTCGCGGGCGAACAGGACGGAGATCGCCTTGCCGTTGCCCCAGCCGGGACCGACCGAGCCGCAGCCGGTGATCAGCGCCACCTTGCCTTCGAGCCGCTTCGCCATCGCTATCCTCCGGTGCCTTCCGAAAGCCGCTGGCGTAGCTCGGTCTTCAGCACCTTTCCGTAGTTGTTCTTCGGCAGGGCATCGACGATGACGTAGCGCCTTGGGCGCTTGAAGCTGGCAAGGTGCCCGCGGCACACCCTGTCGAGCGCAGCCGGATCGACCGAACGCGTCTGCGCCGGGACGACGAAGGCGACCACCCGTTCCCCCCACTCGCGATCGGGCTCTCCGACCACCGACACCTCCGCCACTGCCGGATGGCGCATCAGCGCTTCCTCCACCTCTCGCGGATAGATGTTGGCGCCGCCGCTGATGATGAGGTCCTTCGAGCGGTCCTTCAGGGTGAGGAAGCCGTCCTCGTCGAGGACGCCGACGTCGCCGGTGTGCAGCCAGCCGTTGCGCAGCGTCTCGGCGGTCGCCCGCGGATCCTGCCAGTAGCCGGTCATCACCGCGTCTCCCCGCACCAGAACCTCGCCGGTCTCGCCCGGCGGCAGGAGACGGTCGTCCGCGTCGGCGACGGCCACCTGAACCACCGTCTGCGCGATGCCCACCGAGGCCAGGCGCTGCTCGTACCGCGGATGGGCGACGTTCGCATGTCGCGCCTTGTCGAGGGCGGTGATCGTCATCGGGCTCTCGCCCTGGCCGTAGATCTGGGCGAGCGTGTTGCCGAGCACCGCCATCGCCCGCTTGCAGTCCTCGACGTACATCGGGCCGCCGCCGTAGACGATGGTCTTCAGGTTGGTCGTGTCGGCCCGCGCGGCGTCCCTGCTCTCGACGAGACGGCGGACCATCGTCGGCGCTGCGAACAGCCCGACGCCCGGGTGCGCGCGGATCAGATCGAAGATCTCGGCCGGCTCGAAGCCGCCGCTCTCGGGGATCACCTGCGTCGCCGCGGCGGCGACGTGGGGCAGGATGTACATGCCCGACCCGTGGGACATCGGCGCGGCATGGATGATGCAGTCCTCAGGGGCGATGCGATCGACGTCGACGAAGTAGCTCGTGGTCATCGCCAGGAGATTGCGATGGCTCAGCATCGCGCCTTTCGGCCGGCCGGTGGTGCCGCTGGTGTAGAAGAGCCAGGCAGTGTCGCCCGGCGCCCGCGGCCAGGCCGGCACCGGCTCACCGGAGGCGAGCCCGACGTAGTCCTCGTCCTCGACCGGGATGACCGCCTCGAGGTCGGCGAGCTTCGGTGCCAGGGACGCCACGGTTTCGGCGCGGTCCGCGGTGACGAAGGCGACGCGGGCACCGGAGTGCCCGAGGATGTACTCGAACTCCGGGGCGGCCAGCTTGGCGTTGACCGGCACGGCGACCAGACCGCCGTGCCAGCACGCGAACAGCACCTCGACGTAGGCCGGGCCGTTCCGCATCACCAGCGCGACGCGATCGCCGGGCGCGAGACGGAAGCGCTCGCGCACGTTGCCGGCGATCACCGCCGCGCGCTGGAGCAGAACGCCGTAGGTGCAATGCGGCGCGGGACCGAGGGCGATGGCCGAGCGCTCGCGGTGGGCGAGGCCGGCACGAACAAGCAGGTTGGCGACGTTCATCGGCGCTCACGCCGGACGGCGCCGGCTTGGTGTGCACGGTGAGCCAACGGCGGCCCGGCGACGAGACCGGCCCCGACGTGGACCATCAACGACGTCCCGAACGTGCCGGTGCCGATGAGACCTACGCCCACCGGGCGTTCGGCGTCGGCACACTGTCGAGGCCGCGAACGCAAACTCATGGACATCCGTGCTGGTCCTCGTCCCGCCGCGGACCTCTGCCTGAGGGTTCAGAATACCGCGTGCCAGGGCTGAAGCAACCGCCTCGGCGGCCCTCTCGCGCCACGTCCACGCCTCCTCGTCCGAACGGTTCCGGGATCTGTGATCTTGATCACAGCTATTGCGACCCGTTTGCGCCAGAATGCCCTGTCGTCGGCGACGCCGGTTGATCCTCGCCTGACGCAGTCGCTAGGATCATCCGGGGTTCCACCCGTCTCCATCGTCTGCCGACGGAGACAACCTGGATTCGCAATCATTCCGGCGGAGCTCCCCCTCGGGGCTCCGCTTTTTCTCGCCGTGCGCAATGGCGAGTGCGGCCGGCGAAGCGAGGCACGGCTCAACGGCGTTCGCCGGAGACCGCATCGGCAAAGGCGAGAAGACGGTCGAAGCCCTCGGCCAGCACCCGGAACTGCGGCCCGGTTTCCAGCATCGGCGTTGACACCGTCTCCTGGCGGAGACCGGCGAACGTCAGGAGCGCGATCCGGATCGATCCTGGCGGTCGCGTCCCTCGCTCCGCGACCTCGGGAAACCAGAACACCCCACGCTGGGCGGCGGCGATGATATCGTCGGTGATCTGGCGCGAGGCCGGGTCTGTGGTCCGCTCCCAGAACACGCCGCCGCCCGAGCGACGGACCAGCCGCCAGCGTCCGTCGGCGTAGACCGCCAGCGTGTCGGTGCCGTCGCCGGTGGGCACCTCGAACACCACGCCCTGAACCCGGTCGGCCGAGCCGGCCGGGGCCGAGACGCCGAGCCGCCGGAGGTTCGACCATGCCCACAGCGCCGCCGGAGTGCCGGCGGCGGGCGTGTCCAAGACCTTCAGCAGCGCCTCTCGAGCGGATCCTTCGTCGCCCCGCGTGCGGGCATCGAGGGCACGACGGAACAACGACCAGGGCGGCCGGTCGCCGCTGCCGCTTGCGGCCGAGAACGCGACGATGTCCGCAAGGTCGCGGTCGCAGAACAACAGCGGCGCGAGGGGCGTGAGGTCAACAGCCGGCGTCGTCGGCTCTGCCGCCGCGGCCGGCCCACCGCCCGAAACGAGCGCGAACGCGGCGAGAGCGAAGCCGGTCGTAAGCAGCCGGCGGCGTTGGAGCGGGAAGCCGAGGAGGGGACGGTGCTGGGCTGACACGGCGGACGCGAACCTCTTCCGGCGAAGTGGACGGATTGGCCGCGCATCGTGCAGGCCCGGAGCGTGAATGACAACCGCGCCGACGACGGCCCGGGCGCTGATGGTCCGGCAGTTGACTTCCGCCCCCGCCTGCCGCGAGGATTGGTTCGTCAGGCGAACAATGCTGTCGGCGCACGAGCCGCGGCCGAGCCGCACCTGGAGCAGTCCATGAACGATCGCCCGAGCAGAGATGCGACGCCGAGACGGCAAGGAACCGGAGAGAGAACGGTCGACTACGGGATGCTGTCGGGGCTCGTCGGCTACCATCTGCGGCGGGCGCAGGCCCTGGTCTTCGCGGACTTCATGACCGAGGCCGCCGCCTTCGGCATCACCCCGGGGCAGTTTGGCGTTCTGGTTCTCATCGAGGCCAATGCCGGCCTGACCCAGTCGGCGCTGGCCAAGGCGCTCGGGATCGAGCGCTCGACCATGGTCGCGGTGATCGACCGGCTGGAACGCCAGGGTCTGGTCGAGCGCCTCGGTTCGGCGCAGGACCGGAGGTCCTATGCGCTGAGGCTGTCGGCCGCCGGGGCGGCCCTCCTCGAGCGGCTGAAGCCCATCGTTCGCCGCCATGAGCGGAAGATCGCCGCGGGCCTCACCGCGGCCGAGGCGGCGACGCTGATCGGCCTCCTGCGCCGGATCGGCCGGCCGTAGGGCGCGCCCGAGGGCGGCGGTCAGGCTCGGAACGCGTCCGCGTACAGGCGGCGGACCAGCGAACGGGTCATGTTCGCAACGGCGCGCCGGCGGTAGCCCGGCGGCGTGAACGTGCTCGTCATCGGCTGGATCTGCTTCGGCAACAGGCCGACGATGCGCTCGATAGCCGTGTCGTCGAGCGGCGCTCCGAGCACGTCGTCGGTGCCGTCGAGGAGAAGCGGCATCGAGTTGGTGGCGGTCAGCGCGATGCGGAGCCCGGTGAGCGCGGCGCCGTCGCTGCGAACCGCGGCGGCGACGCCGGCCAGCGGAAAGTCGATGGCACCGCGCACCCGGGCCTTGGAGTAGCCGGCGTGCCAGCCGGTCGCCGGCGGCACCCGCACCGCGACCAGGATCTCGTCGTTGCCGAGGCGGAGATGGGCGCGCCCGTCGTCCTGGTACATCTCGGTCAACGGGATGACGCGGGTGCGCTCGGCTGAGGCGATCTCGACCTCGGCGGCGAGCACGATCAGCGCCGGCGCCAGATCGCCCGAGAACACCGCGAAGCAGGCGACCGTCTTCGGCGCAACGTGACAGACGTCGCCCTGATGCTTGAAGCAGTAGCGGTTGCTCTTCCGCCACCACTCGCTCTGATTGTAGAAAACGCAGCGGGTATCGAGGCAGAGGTTGCCGCCGACCGTCGCCGCCTCGCGATGGCTGCTGGCTGCGACCTGCCGCGCGGCCTCGGCGAGCACCGCGTAGCCGTCCCGCACCCCGGGGGCGTCGATCAGTTCGGCGAGGCGGACCGCGGCGCCGATCCTGAGCCCCTCTGCGGCGGCCTCGATGCCGCGCATCTCTGGGATGCGGTTGACGTCGATCAGGGTCTCGGGGGAGACGATGCCGCGGCGGATGTTGGGCACGAGGTCGGTGCCGCCGGCGATCACGAGAGCGCTTGAATGGGCCCGGCGTGCCGCGGCGGCCTCGGCCACCGAGGATGGGCGCAACAGGTCAAACTCCGGCATGGACTCCATCACGCGGCCCTCCCCGCGCCGGCGGCCCGGTTCTCGCGGTGCTTGCGGACGACGGCGTTGACCACTCGGTCGGGCGTCATCGGCGTTTCGCGCATCCGCACCCCTATGGCGTCGTAGACGGCGTTCGCCACCGCCGGAATGATGCTGGCGAGCGCGCCTTCGCTCGCCTCCTTGGCGCCGAACGGACCGTTGGGGTCGATGCTTTCGACGATGCCGACCTCGATGTCCGGCGACTCGACGATCGTCGGCACCCGATAGTCGAGCATGTTGGGGCCGACGGGAAGCCCGTCGTCGTAACGGTTCTCCTCGCTCAACGCCTGGCCCAGCCCCATCCACACGGCGCCCTGGACCTGGCCCTCGACGGCCAGCCGGTTGAGGGCGAAGCCGCAGTCGTGCGCCGTCCACACCTTGTCGACGACGACGCGGCCGGTGTCCTCGTCGACCGTCACCTCGGCCACGGTGGCCGCATAGGAGTAGGCCATGCTGGGGCCGACGCCGGCTCCCCGGTATCGGCCGCCCTGGTACTCCTTCGGCACGGTGAAGGTGCCCTTGACCGTGATCGTGCCGGACTCGGCGAGCGCCTCGTTGACCACCTCGCGGAAGGTGATGCCCGGGTCCTGGCCGCCTTGGACGCGATAGACCTCGCCGAGACACTCGATATCCTCCGGCCGCGCCTCGAGCTTCCGTGCGGCAGCCCGCACGAGCAGGTCCTTGAGCGCGCGGGCCGCCTCGATCGCGGCATTGCCCACCATGTAGGTGACGCGCGAGGAGTACGACCCGTTGTCCTTGGGCGTGATCCGGCTGTCGTTGGCGATGACGGTGAGGCGCGAGAAATCGAGGCCGAGGACCTCACCGACAAGCTGGGCGAGAACGGTCGAAGACCCCTGGCCGATGTCGGCCGCGCCGGTGAGGATGGTGATGCCGCCATCGAAGTCGAGCTTGAGGTTGACGACCGCGTGCGGCTCGCCTGTCCAATGCACCGGCTTGGCGGCGCCGCTGACGTAGTGCGAGCAGGCGACGCCGAGGCCCTTGCCGTTGGGCAGGGTTGTCCGGCGCTCCCGCCAGCGGGACGCCTGTTCGACCCAGGCGAGGCATTCCGGCAGGCCGTAGGATTCGACCATCAGATCGTTGATGGTGCGGAGCGGCGCCCGCAACAGGTTGCGGCGGCGCAGCTCGATGGGGTCGATACCGAGGTCTCTCGCCATCTCGTCCAGCATCGACTCGAACGCATAGCGGACGTTGACGGTGCCGTGGCCGCGCATCGCGCCGCACGGCGGCGTGTTGGTGTAGACGCGGAAGCCGTCGTAGCGCACGGCCGGGATGTCGTAGATGGCGTTCAGGAGCGAGCCGGCGTAGAGAATGGTAACGATGCCATAGCCGCCGTAGCCGCCGCCGGCCTGAACGGCCTCGCAGGCGCACGCCGTGATGCGGCCGTCGCGCTTGAGCCCGAGCTTCACCTTGACGCGGGTGCGCGGCCGGCCGCGGTGGGTGAGGAACGTCTCCTCCCGGGTGAGCTTCATGCGCACCTTGCCCAGCGCCGCGCGGGCGAGCAGGCAGGCGATGATCTCGAAGTTAAGGGTCTCGCTGCGGTGGCCGAAGCCGCCGCCGATGAACGGCTTGACGACGCGGATGCGGGCGGGGTCCATGCCGAGGCACTGCGCGACCCGCATGTGCACATAATAGGGCACCTGGGTCACCGAGTGGAGGGTGATGCGGTCGCGCTCGGCGTCGTATTCGGCGAGCGACGCGTTCGGCTCCATCTGCACATGGGTGACCTCGGCGCACTCGTAGGTCCGCTCGGCGACGATGTCGGCGGCGGCGAAGCCGGCGTCGACGTCGCCGAACTGGTGGTGGACGTCGCGCTCGAGGTTGCCCGGCTTGTCGTCGTGCAACAGGACGGCGCCGGCGGCGCGGGCCGCTTCCGGGTCGTAGTAGGCGGGAATCTCCTCGACCTCCATGCGGATGAGCGCGATCGCCCGTTCGGCCGTTGCCTCGTCGACCGCGGCCACCGCGGCGACCGGCTCGCCGCGGTAGCGCACCCGGCCGCGGGCCAACGGATACTCGTTCTGCGCAATCGGCAGGATGCCGAAGGGGACGTCGCAGTCGTCTCCGGTGACGACGGCGACGACACCCGGCAGCGCGCGGGCCTGGGCGACGTCGAGTGCTCGGATCCTGGCATGGCTGAAAGGGCTGCGGAACAGCCGGCCGACGAGGGCATCGTGATGGGCGAGGTCGGCGGTGTAGAGCGCGCGTCCGCTCACCTTCTCGATGCCGTCGATCAAGGGAACGCGCTCGCCGACGAGGCGCGCGGGTCCGGGCGTTGCCGCGATGTCGGTCATGACGTCTCTCCCCGGGCCGCCGACTGCACGGCCTCGATGATCTTCACATAGCCCGTGCACCGGCAGATGTTGCCGCTCAGGCCTGCGCGGATCTCGTCGACGCTCGGCTGGGGATGGCGTCTGAGGAGCCCCTCGGCGGCCATGATCATGCCCGGCGTGCAGAAGCCGCACTGCGAGCCCAGGCGTTCGTGGAACGCCCGCTGCAGGCGCGAGAGACGGCCATTCCGCACTGTGCCCTCGATGGTTTCCACGTGGCATCCGGCCACCGAGTGCGCGAGCGAGATGCAGGAGAGGCGCGGCCTCGCGTCCACCAGCACCGTGCAGGCGCCGCACTCGCCGCCGTCGCAGCCCATCTTGGTGCCGGTCAGTCCGGCGACGTCGCGGAGGTAGTCGATGAGGAGCATGCTGTGGGCCACGGCGTCCTCCCGCCGGCGGCCGTTGACCGTGAGGCTCAGAAGCGTTTTCGCCATGCGTCTCCCCTCCCAGGACGTCCGCCGACGAGCGGAATTTGTTCGGTATGCGAACAATACTACATCAGTCCGAGGCCGTCGGCAACGACCAAGTGCGACCGCGGCTGCGGGCGCGACGGGCGTGCTTCCCTGCGCCCCCTGCCGGTCGGATGTTGACGTTGGCAGGGGGCGGGATGTGCTATATCATGCAAGGTTGTATGCGATAACGGGAGGGTTACCGCCATGAGCCTGGATGAACGGATTGAGACGCTAAGGGCCAAGCATCGCGCTCTCGAAGACGCCATCGAGCAGGAAAACAGCCGGCCCTGTCCGGATGATCTCGAAATCGTCAGGCTCAAGAAGCAGAAGCTTCAGATCAAGGACCAGATCGCCGGCCTCGCCGCAAAGCAGAACACGACCGCCTCGGCTTAGGAGGCTCTCGCGCGCGAGGCGTTTCGCCACCCTCCGACACCTCGATCGGGCGCCGGAGGGGCGGCGGAGACCTCCCATCGCCCTCCCTCAAAGCGCCTTGGCGCGCTCGCGGAGGAGGAACTTCTGGATCTTCCCCGTCGACGTCTTGGGGATCTCGCCGAAAACGACCGTCCGCGGGCACTTGTAGTGGGCGAGGTTGTCGCGGGCGAACGCGATGATCTCCTCGGCGGTGACGCTGCCGCTCCCCGGTTTCAGCTCGACGAAGGCGCACGGGGTCTCGCCCCACTTGTCATCGGGCCTCGCCACCACGGCGACCGCCTGTACCGCCGGGTGGCGGTAGAGGACGTCCTCGACCTCGATCGAAGAGATGTTCTCTCCGCCGGAGATGATGATGTCCTTGGAGCGGTCCTTGAGCTGGATGTAGCCGTCCGGCCATACCACGCCGAGGTCGCCGGTGTGGAACCAGCCGCCGGCGAACGCCTCGTCGGTGGCGGCGCTGTTCTTGATGTAGCCCTTCATCACGACGTTGCCGCGCATCATCACCTCGCCGACGGTCTCGCCGTCGGCCGGCACCGGCGTCATGGTCTCGGGATCCATCACGGCGAGTCCCTCGAGAACGTGATAGCGCACGCCCTGGCGGGCCTTCAGCGTTGCCTGTTCCTCGATCGGACGCCGGTCCCACTCCTCGTGCCAGGAGCAGACGACGGCGGGACCGTAGACCTCGGTGAGCCCGTAGACATGGGTGACCCGGAACCCCGCCCGCTGCATCGCCTCCAGAGTCGATGCCGGCGGCGGCGCCGCCGCCGTCATCACGCGGACCGTGTGATCGAAGGCGCGGCGCTCGGACTCGGTCGCGTTGATCACCATGCCGAGGACGATCGGAGCGCCGCAGAAATGCGTCACCTTGCGCTCGGCGATGGCGTCGTAGATCGCCTTGCTGGTGACCGAGCGCAGACAGACGCTGGTGCCGGCGACGGCGGCGAGCGTCCATGGGAAGCACCAGCCGTTGCAGTGGAACATGGGCAACGTCCACAGATAGACGGGATGATGGCTGAGATCCCAGGCCAGAACGTTGCCGAGCGCGAGCAGATAGGCGCCGCGGTGATGGTAGACCACGCCCTTGGGGTTGCCCGTGGTCCCGGAGGTGTAGTTGAGGCTGATCGCCCGCCATTCGTCGTCCGGCGGGCTCCAGGCGTAGTCCGGGCGGCCGGTGTCGAGAAACCGCTCATAGTCGACGATGCCGAGGGCGGCGCCCCGGCTTGCGGCGAGGGGATCGTCGATGTCGATGACGAGGAGATCGTGATCCAGCCGGTCGAGCGCCTGCTCGACCACCGGCGCGAACTCGCGGTCGGTGAACAGGACCTTGGCCTCGCCGTGTTCGAGGATGAAGGCGATCGTTGCGGCATCCAGGCGGGTGTTGATGGCGTTCAGCGCGGCGCCCGTCATCGCCACGCCGAAGTGCGCTTCGTAGAGCTCCGGCGTGTTGGCCGCCATGAAGGCGACGGTGTCGCCGGGACCAATGCCGCGGGCGGCAAGGGCGCTCGCCAGGCGGCGCGAGCGGGCATAGGTCTCGGCCCACGTGTAGCGCCTCGGGCCGTGCACCACCGCCGGATGATCGGGATAGACGGCGGCCGAGCGTTCGAGGAATCCCAGCGGGGTCAGGGGCGCATAGTTGCCTGCGTTGCGGTCGAGCCCGATCTCGTACGGATTGCGCGCTCGGTCGTCTCCTCCCATGACGCCTCCTCCTTCGCGGTTGGCGAGTGGTTTCAGTGAGCCGAGGGGCCGGCAAGGTGCCACAATCCGGCTTTGCAAAAAACGCCTTTCTGCTCCACACTCGCGCCCTGCCTCAGGGGCGTCGCCGACCCGCGCCCGGGACAGGTGCGAGCGGGCGCAAGGGGGCGCAACGGGCGGGCACTGATGGGATGGCGGGGCTTCGCATCGCGCGCACGATGACCGGGATACCTTTCGATACATTTCGAGCATAGTTGTGCAAAGCTCGCGGAAGAGTGTCCTGCTGACGCGCTTCTGGCATCGGCGGCGAGCCGTGAGGCCTAAGAACAACCGGAGGGAGGACCATGACCGGCGAATATCAGCGTGCGTACGACAGGTCGATCAACGACCCGGACGGGTTCTGGGGCGAAGCCGCCGAGGACGTCGTCTGGATCAAGAAATGGGACAAGGTTCTCGACGACTCCAACAAGCCCTTCTACCGCTGGTTCACGGGGGGCGTCGTCAACACCTGCTACAATGCGCTTGACCGGCATGTCGACGAAGGCAACGGCGATCGGCTGGCGCTGATCTTCGACAGCCCGGTCACCGGCAACACCGTCAGGCGCTACACCTATCGAGAGCTCCGCGATCAGGTCGCCACGTTCGCCGGCGCCCTCGCCGGCCAGGGCGTGACCAAGGGCGACCGGGTCATCATCTACATGCCGATGGTGCCGGAAGCGGTCATCGCCATGCTCGCCTGCGCCCGGATCGGCGCCGTGCATTCGGTCGTCTTCGGCGGGTTCGCCGCCAACGAACTGGCCGTCCGCATCAACGATGCCAAGCCCAAGGTCATCGTCTCGGCATCCTGCGGCATCGAGGCGAGCAAGGTCATCCCGTACAAGCCGCTCCTCGATGGCGCCATCGACCTCTCGAAGTCGAAGCCGGAGAGGACGATCATCCTGCAGCGGCCGCAGGTCCGGGCCGAGCTCAAGCCGGGGTTCGATCTCGACTGGACCGAGGTGACGGCGAAGGCGAAGCCGGCCGACAGCGTCCCGGTCGCGGCCACCGACCCGCTCTACATCCTCTACACGTCCGGCACCACCGGTGAGCCCAAGGGCGTGGTGCGCGACAACGGCGGCCACATCGTCGCGCTCAAGTGGACGATGAAGAACATCTACAACGTCGCTCCCGGCGACGTGTACTGGGCGGCGTCCGACGTCGGCTGGGTGGTCGGCCACTCCTACATCGTCTATGCGCCCTTGTTCAACGGCAACACCACCATCGTTTACGAGGGCAAGCCCGTCGGCACCCCCGACGCCGGCGCGTTCTGGCGGGTGATCTCCCAGCACAAGGTCAAGGCCCTGTTCACCGCGCCGACGGCGTTTCGCGCCATCAAGCGCGAGGATCCGCGGGCCGAGCTGTTGAAGACCTACGATCTCTCCGGCTTCAAGGCGCTGTTCCTGGCGGGAGAGCGGACCGATCCCGACACCCTCGCGTGGGCAGAGACGGCGCTGAAGCGGCCGGTCATCGACCACTGGTGGCAGACCGAGACGGGCTGGGCGATCGCCGCCAACTGCATGGGGCTCGAGCCTCTGCCGGTCAAGCCGGGGTCGCCGACCAGGGCCGCACCGGGCTGGAACGTCAAGGTCCTCGACGAGAACTGCAACGAGGTCAAGCGCGGCGAGATCGGCGCCATCTGCGTCAAGCTGCCGCTGCCGCCGGGAACGCTGCCGACCCTCTACAACAACGATGCGCGCTACGTGAAGTCGTACCTGAGCGAGTTCCCCGGCTACTACGCGACGGCGGACGCCGGCTACATGGACGACGACGGCTACCTCTACATCATGGCCCGCACCGACGACGTCATCAACGTCGCCGGACACCGGCTGTCGACCGGCGGCATGGAGGAGGTCCTGGCGAGCCACCCGGACGTCGCCGAGTGCGCCGTCGTCGGCGTTCACGACTCGTTCAAGGGTCAGCTGCCCATCGGCTTCCTCGTTCTCAAGGCCGGCGTGGCCCGGCCGCACGCCGAGATCGTCAAGGAGGTCGTCGCCATGGTCCGCGACCGGATCGGACCGGTGGCGGCCTTCAAGCAGGCGCTCGTCGTCGAACGCCTGCCGAAGACGCGGTCGGGCAAGATCCTTCGCGGCACGGTGCAGAAGATCGCCGACAACGAGCCGTGGAAGATGCCGGCGACCATCGACGATCCGGCCATCCTTGACGAGATCAAGGAGGCGCTGGAGTCGGTCGGCTACGCCACCGCCCGCCAGCAGAAGGCCGGCGCCTGACGATCATCCGGGGGGCGGGGCCACCGGCCCCGCGCTCTCGCGAGCACCAGCCGGCATCCGCACCGCCGAATCGAACCCGGAGCCCCGCCGAAGCGCGCCTTGAGCGGCCGCATCGGCGGGGCCTGCCTTTCCCGGTCCGAGCCGCGGTCCAGCGGCCGTTAACCATTTCTTCACCCTGATCCGTCTGGATGATGCCGAAGGCATGGGGCTCATGCCGCTCTGAGGTGGAGAACGGGCAATGACGGGAAGGGCTGAGGGCGGCGCGCGCGCCGAACTGAACGGCATCGACCATGCGGGACCGCAGCCGGGCCCCGGCACGGCGGTTGCCTCGGTGTCTTTTGTGTCCGGCGAAGCCTACGCACGGCACGCCGACGGAACTGCTTCGACACCTGAGCCCGGCAGCCGGGTCTTCGTTGGCGATTCCCTCGAGACGGCCTTCGGCAGCGGGATCGCGGTGGTGCTTGCCGACGGCACCCGCGCGACGCTCGGCGGCGACGCCCGCCTCGCCCTCACCGCCTTCGGTCTCGATCCTGCCGCCGACCAGGAGCTGGTCCGGCTGTCGCTGCTCAGCGGCGCGGCCGCCATCGTCTCCGGCAACACCGCGCGGACCGGACCGGAGACGATGGCCGTCGACACGCCGGTTGCCGTCGTCACCCTCCGCGACGCCCGGATCCGGATGGGCATCGACGGCGACGGTGCGCTCGAGGTCGTTCTGCCCGGCGGCGCCGGCGGCCGTGTCGGCGAGGTCGTCGTCGCCAACGACGCGGGGGCCGTCATCCTCAACCACGGCCTCGAGGTGGCGCACGTTGCCGGTGCCGGGGTGGCGCCGGCGGCCGCCTGCTTCGGAGCCTTCGCCGACCTGCAGCCGTTCCCCTGGCACCTCGACGGCGAGGACCTTGCCGCCGAAGACCTCGAAGAGGAGCTCCCCGGCCTCGAGGTCGCGTCCGGTCCCGAGGGCGGCGCGGCCGCGTTCGGGGACGTCCTTCGCGTCCTGGCCGACGCATACGACGGGCCGGCAGCGCCGTTGCCGTCGGCGCTCGGCCTCAACCGGCTTCCCGACCGCGATCCCGCGGGCGATGGCGCCGCCCCGACGGTGCCCGACCACCCGCCGGCTCAAGACCTCCCCGCCGCCGACAAGACGGCCACCGTCGGCAACGGTGGCGACGGTTCGATCGGCGATGGCGGGTCGCCCCTGCTTGCGAGGATGACCATCGGCTTCGTCAGCGAGCAGGCCGGCTACCGCAACAGCTTCGGCTGGTACGACACCGAGACGCTGGAAGCCGGGTTGCTCGTCGACAACGTCGACATCAAGACCAACCCCGATCTGGGAGCGTTTTCCGCCGAACTGGAGTTCGGCGTCGATCGGCTGCCGACCATCGGTTTCTTCCTCATCCCCAACGGCTTTACGCTCAATCGGCAGAAGGGCGAGCCGTTCGCGGCCGGCTACCCGGGCGATCTCACCCTCCGGGTGGTCGAGGGCGCGGACGGCTGGAGCATCGTCGACACCAGCACCGGGTTCGTCTTTCAGGGCCGCGGCGCGCCCGCCCTCTTCAGCGAGGCGGCGAAGAATCCCGGCGGCCTCGAGCACGTCCGCGTGATCGGAGACGGCTCCGGCGTCGGCAGTTATGTCGTCCGCTGGGAGGACCAGGCAAGCGGCGGCGACCTCGACTTCGACGACGCCGTGTTCCGCATCGGCTCCACGCTGGACGGGGACTTCGCCGCCGACGGAGACGGCTGGTTCCTTGGCGGTGCGGGCAGCGGCGATGGCGTCGACATCGGCACGAGCGCGCCGGGCGAGGTTCCCGTCGCCCTCGGCAGCGGCGCGGGCGCGAGCTATTCGGTCAGCGAGCCTCCGACCGCGGTTCCCATCGCCTCCAGCCCCGAGCATCTGGTCACGGCATAGATCGCTCCGCCGCCCGGGGGCCTCATCCCGCGTCGCCGGCCGCCTGGCAGGGTGCACGCGAACGGCCGCAAACACGCGGCAATCGCGGCGCATGGACCAGCGGCATGAGAACAGAGAACCGGGCCCGCGCGGAGGCGTGTTCCGGGTCGCGACCGGAGGGTTGGTGCGGGAGGCAAGCGGGAGATTTCGTCGTCATCGGAGTGGGGCGGTCCGCGGCGCGGTCGATGCGAGCCTTACGGGATCGTCCACGTACATCTCGGCGCCGGCGATCTGCCGCACCGTCCCGGTCGAGTATTATCTTCGGACATTCGCCCGGAGGCGCTACACTCTTGCTCCGCCGCCTGGGGAGGAGGGATCGGATGGACATTCCGCTGGAGATCAGCTTTCAGAATCTCGAGCAGTCCGAATTCGTCGAGCGCCGCGTTCGCGAGCGGGTGCAGCGGCTCGAGCGTCACTTCGAGCACGTCGTCGGCTGCCGGGTGACCGTCGAGGTGCCGCATCGCCACCACCACAAGGGCAGGATCTACCACATCCGCGTCGTCATCCACGTGCCCGGCCACGAGCTGGTGGTGAGCAGGGATCCGGGCAACATCTATGCCCACGAGGACGTCTACGTCGCCATCCGCGACGCGTTCGACGCCGCAGAGCGCCGGCTCGCGGAGTACGCGGAGCGGGTGCGGGGTGACGTCAAGGTGCACGAGCCGCCCCTGCAGGGGCGCGTCGCCAGGCTGTTTCCCGAAGACGGCTACGGCTTCATCGCTGCCGCCGACGGCCGAGAGATCTACTTCCACCGCAACAGCGTCGCGGGCGGCCGGTTCGACGATCTCGCCGTCGGCAGCACGGTCGAGCTCGCCGTCGACGAGGAGGAGAGCGCCGAGGGGCCGCAGGCCTCGACCGTGCGCCCGATCGGCGAGCTCCGCTTTCAGCCCTGACTGGCCATGCCCCGAGGCGCGGCATGGTGTCCGCGCCGGCCGGGATGCGGGCTGCGATCAGCGGACCTCTCGGGCGGCCGCCGGGAAATGCCGGCGGTGGCGGAGAAGGAACACCGCCGGGATCACGAACAGGGTGAGGAGGGTGGCCGTCGCCATGCCGCCCAGCATCGGCGCGGCGATCCGCTGCATCACCTCGGCGCCGGTGCCGGTGCCGATCATCAGCGGCATCAGCCCGGCGAAGATGGTGATGACCGTCATCATCTTGGGGCGAAGGCGCAGCACCGCGCCCTCCATCACCGCCGCCTCGAGGTCGGCGGGCGTCAACGCCCGGCCTTCGTCCGCGGCGGCGCGTCTGTGGCGATCGAGGGCGAGATTGAGATAGACCTGCATGATCACCGCGGTCTCGACGGCAACGCCGGCGAGCGCGATGAAGCCGACGATGACGGCGACCGAGATGTTGAAATCGAGGAGGTAGAGAAGCCACACCCCGCCGGCCAGCGCCACCGGCAGGCTCGCCGCCACCGTCAGCGCGTCCGCAACGTTGCGGAACGTCATGAACAGAAGCAGCGCGATGATCGCGACCGCCGCCGGGATGATCGTGCCGAGGCGTTCGCGTGCGCGCTCGAGGAACTCGAAGCGTCCCGCGTAGTCGATGGCGTAGCCGGGCGGCAGCTCGACCCGGTCGGCGATGAGCGCCCGCACCTCCCCGACATAGCCGCCGAGATCGCGGCCGGCGATGTCCACGTGCACCCAGCCGGCGAGCCTGGCGTTCTCGGTGCGGATCATCCCCGGGCCGTCGCCGAGGCTGACCGTTGCCACGTCGCCCAGCGCGATGTGCGGGCCGGCCGGGGTGACGACGGGCAGCGCCGCCAGCGCCTCCGGGGATTCGCGGAGATGCTGGGGGTAGCGCAGGTTGACCGGAAACCGGGCCCGCCCCTCGACGGTCTCGGTGACGTTCATGCCGCCGACGGCGAACCGCACGACCTCGTGCACGTCCTCGATGTTGAGACCGTGGCGCGCCGCCGCCGCGCGATCGATGTCGATGTTGATGTACCGGGCGCCGGTGACGCGCTCGGCGAAGGCGGAGGCGGTGCCGTCGACGTCGCCCACCAGCCGCTCGATGCGGCCGGCGAGCTGGTAGATGCCGGCGAGGTCCGGCCCCGTCACGCGGATGCCGAGCGCCGATCGCACCCCGGTCGCCAGCATGTCGATGCGGTTCTTGATCGGCATGATCCAGACGTTGGTCACCCCCGGCAGCCTGACGATGCGGTCGAGCTCCTCCCTCAGCGTGTCCATGGTCATGCCCGGCCGCCACTCGCTCGGCGGCTTGAGCTGCACGACGGTCTCGATCATGGCGAGAGGCGCCGGATCGGTGGCGGTTTCCGCCCGGCCGGCCTTGCCGTGCACGGTCTTTACCTCCGGCACCGTCTTGATCAGGCGGTTGGTCTCGCGCAGCACCTCGGTCGCCGTGGCGATGGAGGCGGCCGGTAGCAGGGTCGGCATGTAGAGGATGTCGCCCTCGTCGAGGTCGGGCATGAACTCGTTGCCGAGGCGCGGCACCGGATAGAGCATGCTTCCGGCAACGGCGGCCGCGATGACGATGACGACGATCGGCCACCGGATGATCCCGGCGATCGCCGGGCGGTAGAGCCAGATGAGGGCGCGGTTGAGCGGATTGGCGCTCTCCGGCCGGATGCGGCCGCGGACGCAGTAGCCCATCAGCACCGGCACCAGCGTGATCGACAGGATCGCGGCGGCGGCCATGGCGTAGGTCTTGGTGAACGCCAGCGGCTTGAACAGCCGGCCCTCCTGGGCCTCGAGCGCGAACACCGGAACGAAGCTCACGGTGATGATCAACAGCGAGAAGAACAGCGCCGGTCCCACCTCGGCTGCCGAGTCGGCGACCAGACGCCAACGCTCCTCGCCCTTCACCTCCCGGTGCTCGAGCCGGCGGTGCAGGCTTTCGATCATCACGATCGCCGCATCGACCATCGCGCCGATGGCGATGGCGATGCCGCCGAGCGACATGATGTTGGCGTTGATCCCCTGGGAGTGCATCACACCGAAGGCCGCCAGCACGCCGAGCGGCAGGGTGATCACCATCACCAGGGAGGAGCGGAAATGCAGGAGGAACGCCGCGATCACCAGGATGACGACGATCGTCTCCTCGGTCAGCTTCTGGCGCAGATGGCTCACCGCGCGATCGATGAGCGCGGACCGATCGTAGGTGGCGACGATCTCGACACCCTCGGGCAGGCCCGCCTGCAGCGCCGCCAGGCGGTCCTTGACGCGCTGGATGACCTCGCGGGCGTTCCCGCCCCAGCGCATGACGATGACGCCACCGACCGCCTCGCCCTCGCCGTTGAATTCGCTGACGCCCTGACGGAGTTCCGGCCCGTACCGCACGTCGGCCACGTCGCCCAGCCTGACGGGCGTGCCGCGGGCGGTGGTGCGCAACGGCACGTTGCGGACGTCGTCCAGGGTCTCGAGATAGCCTCCGGCCCTTACCATGTACTCGGCCTCTGCCATCTCGACGATGGCGCCGCCGGCTTCGGCACTGGCGCGGCTGATGGCGTCGCGCAGATCGGTGATCGAGAGCCCGAATCCGCGCAGCAGGGCGGGATCGGTGACCACCTGGTACTGGCGGACCATGCCGCCGACGGTGGCGACCTCGGCAACACCGGGCATGCCCTGCAGCTCCAGGCGCAGGAACCAGTCCTGGATCGCCCTCAGCTCCCCCGCATCCCGCCGTCCGGTGCGGTCGACGAGGGCATACTGGAAGATCCAGCCGACACCGGTGGCGTCCGGCCCCATGGCCGTCCTGGCACCGGCCGGCAGGTCGCCGGCGATTCGCGCCAGCTGCTCCTGGACCCGCGAGCGCGCCCAGTAGAGGTCGGTGCCCTCCTCGAACAGGACGTAGACGAACGAATCGTTGAAGAACGAGAAACCGCGAACGGTCGTGGCGTAGGGCACCGACAACAGCGCGGTGGCGATCGGAAACGTGACCTGATCCTCGACGATCTGCGGCGCCTGGCCGGGAAAGGTCGTCTTCACGATCACCTGGACGTCCGAGAGGTCCGGAATGGCGTCCACCGGCGTCCGCAGCATCGACCAGATGCCCCACGCCGCCAGCGCGAGCGCGAAGGCGAGGACGACGCCCCGGTTGAGCGTCGACCAGCGGATGACGGCTGCGATCATCAGTGGTGCTTCGCTGCGGGCGCGATCTCGCGGATCTCGTAGCGGCGGTCCGGGGCCTGCACGAAGCCGAAGCGGATCTTCGCGTCGACGCCGAGATCCTTCATCGGCACGTCCTCGGCCACGCGGAAGTCCATCACCATCGACGGCCAGCCGAGTTCGGGGATGGGTTCGTGCTCGAGGGTAACCATGCGCGCGCCGGCGTCGACGGCGACCACGGTGCCGTCGGTCCAGGTCATCGCGGCTTCGGGCGGGGCCCCGGCGTCCCCGTGACCGTGGCCATGACCATGACCATGGTCGCCCCGTTGATCCGCACCCGATGCGGCCATGCGCTCGAGCTGCCCCTTGAGGCTGCTCTCGGAATCGATCAGGAAGTGGGCGGCGGCGACGATCCGCTCACCCTCGCCAAGGCCGTCGCGGACGATGATCCGGTCCTTGATCCGCGGCCCCGTCTCCACCGCGAGTGGGCGGAACCGGCCCTCGTCGACGGCCTGGACGACCCGGGCCGAGTCCGCGAGGCGGATCACCGCGTCCGCCGGCACGGTGAGGACGTCCTTGATCTCGGCACCCTTCAGGGTGACGCGGGTCAGCGCCCGGGGATGCAGCGCCCCGTCCGCATTGTCGACCCGGACCCGGAGCTCGATGGTTCGCGTGTCGTCGCGCAGGCCCGGGAAAACGGTGTCGACGACGCCTTCACGCATCACCCTCGGCTCGGTGACGGTCTCGATGGTCGCGGCCAAGCCCGCACCCACCTGCAGGATGTCGCGCTCGAGCACGTCGGCGAGCACCCAGACGTGGGAAAGGTCGGACAGCGAGACGATCGTGGTGCCGGCCTCGACAAACATGCCCTCGGCGGCCTCGATGGCGGTGACGACCCCATCCTGCGGCGCGTAGACCCGGATGTGCTCGACGAAGCCGGCAGCGGGCGTGATCTCCCTGATCTGGCGCTCGCTGACGCCGAGGGATTGCAGCCGGCGGCGCGCTGCCGCGAGGCCCCGGGGGGCGTCGCCTTCGAGCTCGCGCATGTACTCCATCGCGGCGATCGAGAGATCGGGAGCGAACAGCTCGAGCAAGAGGTCCCCCTCGCGGACGGTTTCTCCCGTGCGCCGGACGAGGAGCTTCTCGATCCAGCCGCGGGCGCGCACATGGACATGGCTCGAACGGTCCTCGTCGTACGCCACGCGGCCGACGGTGCGGATCTCCGGCGTGAGCGTCTCCCGCTGCACGGTGGCGTAGCGGACGCCGATGGCATCGGCGATGTCCTGGGGAAGCGAGACGACCCCTGGCTCGTCGACCTCGTCGCCTTCGTAGACGGGGATGAGATCCATGCCCATCGGCGACTTGCCGGGACCCGAGCGGCGATAGTTGGGATCCATCGGCGCTACCCAGTAGAGGATCCTCCGGCCCTCGGCCTTTCTCGCCTCGGACACCGTGACTTCGAGGGGATTGAGGCCCTTCAGCACATATCGTTCGAGCGCCCAGCCGGACACGCCGGCAGCGGCGATGGTTACGCTCGCGAACACAAACGTCCAGGCACGCATGGCGGCCTCCTCTTCGCATTGTCCAAAGATCAAGCGGACCGTCCCCTTCCGACAGGGCCGGACAGGACGCGAATGCTCAGGTCAGGCGATCGGTCTCGGAGGCGGGTGGTCGCCGAGGGCGCCGACGGAGGTTGGGAGGGGGACGGTCGAGTCGGGCAGGGCGCAACTGCGCCCGTGAGCCTCGGCGGAGGGAAGCGCCAGGACGGCGAGACAGCAGTGGGTGAAGCAGAGATCCGCCGTCGCGTCCGGCCGGTCCGATGCATCGACGACGGCGCAGCCCGCATCCTGGCCGTGCTGGGTCGCCGAGTCGGCGGCCGGCGAAGCCCCCAGTCCCGGCATCGAGCGGGTCTCGTGCGAAGGCTGGGAATCCGCCATCGGAGCCGCGGCCGGATGAGCCATCGGCGCCGAGATCGGCGCGAGCGCGAGACACACGGCGACGAGAGGGCCAAGTCGCGACCGTGCGATGCGTAGTACGTTCATGCCGATGCGCATGGTATCGGTGCGGCCCTCGCAAAGCCATCCCGCGGCGGGATCACAATCAGCGCGGGAATGGTGGACGGTATATATCACAGGAGGCCGTCGCCCGGCCATCACGAATGCGAGACGTGCGATGAGCGTGCCGCTGGCTTTCCGCGCCTACGGAGAGGGACCTCCGGTGGTCGTCCTGCACGGCCTGTTCGGCTCGGCCCGCAACTGGCGCACCATCGCCCGCCGTCTGGCCGATCGCCGCCGCGTCTACGCCGTCGATCTGCGGAACCACGGCGCGTCGCCGTGGGCCGAGCCGATGACCTCTCCGGAGATGGTCGACGACCTCGCGGCGTTCCTCGATCGTCACCGCATCGACCGTCCCGTGCTGATCGGCCACAGCATGGGCGGCAAGACCGCGATGCTGTTCGCCCTCCTTCACGGCCGGATGGTCGACGCCGTGGTGGTCGTCGACATCGCGCCGGTCCGCTATTCCCATACCCATTTGCCGGCCGTCGAGGCGATGCGTCGGGTTGACCTGGCGACCGTCGCTTCGCGCGCCGAGGCCGAGCGCCGGCTCGCCCAGGCGATCCCCGACGCCGATCTCAGGTCGTTCTTGATGCAAAACCTGGTCGCGCGGGGCGGCGGCTACGCGTGGCGGGTCAACCTCGATGCCATCGGCCGGCACATGGAGGAGCTCCTGGGCTTCCCCGCCATGGGCGACCTCCGGTTTCCCGGTCCGGCGCTGTTCGTCAGCGGTGAGCGCTCCGAGTACATCGATTCCCGCCATCACGAGCGGGTGCTGTCGTTCTTTCCGCGAGCCGAGTTCGCGGTCATCGCCGATGCCGGCCACCGGGTGCACGCCGAGCAGCCGGATCGCTTCGTCGACGCGGTCGGGCGCTTTCTCGCCGCCCTGTGAGGTCCGCGAGCGCTCGGTCGCTTCGCCTCACGGCAGGCCGACCGCCGCGCGGGCCGACGGCGACAGGAGGACGGCGACGTAGGCCATGTAGGCGGCCACCAGGAGTCCCCCTTCCCAGCGTTCGATGCGCCAGCTGGTCATCGCGAAGATGACGGCAAGCACGGTGACCGCGAGCATCAGCCACAGGTCGAAGCCGACGATCTGCTCCGGCACGGCGAGCGGCAGCACGAGTGCCGTCGCGCCGAGAATGCCGAGAAGATTGAAGATGTTGCTGCCGACGATGTTGCCGAAGGCGACGTCGGAGTGGCCGCGGATGCTGGCCACCGCGCTGATCACGAGTTCGGGCAGGGAGGTCCCCACCGCAACCAGCGTCAGCCCGATCACGGCCTCCGGAATGCCGGCCAGGCGCGCGATCGTGATCGCGCTGTCGACGAGGAGCCAGGCACCGCCGACGAGACCGGTGAGACCGGCCGCTGCGGCGATGGCCGCGAGTCCCGGCTTGCGCTCCATGCCGTCGACGATCTCGGCCTGTTCGCGATGGACGCCGGCGGCGCCGTTGGTTTCCGTGGTATCGGTGCGATAGGTCCAGAACACGTAGCCGGCGAGGAGGGCGAGGAAGCCGGCCCCGCCCCACCGTCCGATGACGCCGGTCAGGCACACGGCCACCGTCAGCGCCGTGAAGCCGATGAGGAACGATCCGTCCCGAACGAAGGCGGTCCTTGTCGTGCGGATCGGCCGCAGGATCGCCGCCAGGCCGAGAATCAGCAGGACGTTGGCGATGTTGCTGCCGATCACGTTGCCGACGGCGACGTCGGGCGATCCGGCCAAGGCCGCGCCGAGGCTCGCCGTCAGCTCGGGCGTCGAGGTCCCGAAGCCGACCAGCGTGACCCCGATCAGGAAGGCCGAGACGCCGAACCGCTTGGCGATGGCCACCGCGCCGCGCACCAGGAGCTCGGCGCCGACGAACAGCAGGGCGAGACCGGCGATCAGGCCGACGACGGTCATCGCGGCGCGGGCTGGACGTTGAGGATCACCCCGGGCTCCTCGGCCGAAGCAAGGACTCGCATGTGGGCGGCAAGCGCCAGGGGCACGCCCGCGGCGGCGAACTCTGCCACGAGCCCGTCGACGATGGCAAGGCCGCGGCGCCCGCCTCGAGGCCCGGGCGCCTCCGTCGTGCCTCTCCGTCACCCCCACCGCCGCGATCGATTCCCGGGGAGGGGCGGCGCACCGACCGTGGCCCATCCGCGGGCGGGCGGGAATCGCCAGTCGCTGCCGATCGTTAGAGACGGCTCGGCGGCGCCGTTGTCCGGTCGGGGCGCTCGCTCTACAGTCCCCGCGACTTGCGGGGGACGGCGATGATCGAACGCATCTATACCCTCAACGATGTCCGCGACGCCTTCGACGACCGTACGTTCGCGCGGGGCTTCCAGTATCAGAGGCAGGCACGCGCCACGGTCCTCGGCACGGCCGAGGACGGCCTGCGCATCTCCGGCCTGGTGCGGGGCTCGCGGCCGCAGCCCTACCACGTCGAGGTCGATGTGGCCGTCGGGCCCAAAGGCGTCGGGATCTCCGGCGTCTGCTCATGCCCGATGCGGTTCAACTGCAAGCACGCGGCCGCGCTGCTGTTGACGGTGGCGTCCTCGGGGAGCTACCGCGCGCCGACGTCGCCGACCGGTCTCGCTTCGGATCTTTCCCGCTGGCTCAACGCTCTGGACGATGCCGCCAAGCGCGCAACCGAGGACTACCCAGCCGACCTCCACCACCGCCTGTTCTACGTGCTGTCGCTGGAGCGGCCGCCCAACGGGCCATCGCAGCTCCGCGTGCAGCCCTGCTCGGTGCGCCTCCGCAAGGACGGAACATTGGGCGGGCAGGTCACCCCGTACGTTCCGGGTAACGTGCTTTCGGCCAATCCGGCCAAGCATCTGCGCCCCAGCGATCACGACATCCTGCGCCGGCTGGCGCATGCCAAGACCGCTTCCTGGGGACCAAGCGGTCAGGCGTTGTCGGGTGCCGACGGGCGCGAGATCCTGGAAGCGGTGGTGAACACCGGCCGCTGCCGCTGGGCGGGCGTCGAGGGCCCGGTCCTGTCGCGGGGCGAGCCGCGGCCGGCGAGGCCCTGTTGGACGCTGGGGCCGGACGGCATGCAGCGCTTCGGCTTCGAGGCCGACAGCATCGACGCCGTGCTCCCCGTCTCCCCGCCGTGGTACGCCGATCTCGGCAGCGGCGCCTGCGGACCGCTGGAGACCGGCATGCCGGCCAGGATCGCCCAGGCGTTCATGGCCGCGCCGGCGGTACCTCCGGCTCAGGTCGAGCAGGTCCGCAAGGAGCTCGGCCGCCGCTTTCCCGAGCGCCCGGATCTTCTGGTCTCGGAACCGCCGCCGGTGGAGCGGGTCGCCACGGCTCCGCGTCCCCACCTGCGCCTGTTCGCGACGCGGCTGGAACGGCCCTTCTACTGGTACGTCGGTGACAGGGAGGCGAATCCCCTGGTGGCGATGGCGAGGCTCTCCTTCGATTACGACGGCGTGCGCGTCGGCCCCGAGGAGCGGCGCGGCGAGCCGACCTACGTCAGGGACGGCCGCCTGCTGAGCGTCGTTCGCGACCCGGCGGCCGAGTCGGCCGCGGCCTACAGGCTCGGCAACCTGGGATTCGGCCCGGCCACTGCGCTCGACATCAGCTACCGCGTTCCCGAGACCAACCGGCAGGACTGGGCGTTTCCTCCCGGCGATGCGCCCGAGACACTGCTCGACCTCGGCTTTCGCCGCCTTCCCGAGCTGCGCGCCGCGGGGTGGACGGTCGAGATCGACGACGACTGGCCGTACCGGGTCTGCGAGGTGGGCGAGGAGTGGACGGCGGAAGTCCGCGACGGCACCGGCATCGACTGGTTCGAGCTCGACCTCGGCGCGATCGTCGACGGTCGCCGGGTCAACCTGTTGCCGGCCTTGCTCGAGATTCTCCGCCGGCTGCCGGCGGACACCCGCCCGGACGCCCTCGACGCCGCGCTCGGCAAGGGCAACGGCAGCGTCCACGTGTTCGTGCCGCTCGACGACGGCCGCCATCTGCCGCTGCCCCGCGAACGCCTGCGGCCGATTCTGGCGGCGCTGCTCGAGCTGTTCCGGACCGATGCCGTCGGCGGCGACGGTGCCCTTCGCCTGCCGGCGTTGCGCGCCGCCGACCTCGCCCTGTTCGAACAGGCGACGGCGAACGGGGTCGGGGTCCGCTGGCAGGGCGGCGAGCAGCTGAGGGAGCTCGGGCGCCGGCTGAAATCGTTCGACCGCATCGCCGAGGCGCCGGTGCCGGCGGGCCTCGACTGCGCGCTCCGCTCGTATCAGCGGGACGGGCTCAGCTGGCTGCAGTTCCTGCGGGAGTACGGCCTCAACGGCATCCTCGCCGACGACATGGGCCTCGGCAAGACGGTGCAGACCCTGGCCCATCTGCTCCTCGAGAAGGACAGCGGCCGGCTGGACCGGCCGAGCCTGGTGGTGGCGCCGACCAGCGTGGTCGCCAACTGGGCCGCCGAGGCCGAGCGCCTTGCGCCTTCGCTCCGCGTGCTGGTCCTGCACGGCGCCGAGCGCAAGGCCCGGTTCGCCGCCATCGCCGGGCACGATCTGGTGCTCACCTCGTACCCGCTCCTCCTGCGCGACCACAAGGTCCTCGCCGCCGAGGAGTTCCATCTCCTCGTCTTCGACGAAGCCCAGACCATCAAGAACCCGCAGGCGTCGATGACCCGGATCGCCGTCGGCCTCTGCGCGCGCCATCGCCTGTGTCTCACCGGCACGCCGCTCGAGAATCACCTGGGCGAGCTGTGGTCCCTGATGCACGTCCTCAATCCCGGCCTCCTCGGCGACCGCACCCAGTTCACCAGGCTGTTTCGCACGCCGATCGAGAAGCGGGGCGACACCGCCCGCCGCGACATGCTGGTCCGCCGGGTCAAGCCCTTCATCCTCCGCCGCACCAAGAAAGAGGTCGAGCGCGAGCTGCCGGCGAAGACCGAGATCGTCGAGCACGTCGAGCTCGAGGACCGCCAGCGCGACCTCTACGAGAGCATCCGGCTCGCCGTGCATGATCGGGTGCGCGAGGAGGTCGCCCGCAAGGGGCTGGCGCGCAGCCACATCGTCATCCTGGACGCGCTCCTGAAGCTGCGCCAGGTGTGCTGCGATCCGCGCCTGGTCAAGCTCAGGCGTGCGACTGGACAGACCGGTTCGGCCAAGTTCGAGCGGCTGATGGAGATGATCCCCGAGCTGCTTGCCGAGGGGCGCCGCATCCTCCTGTTCTCGCAGTTCGTCGGCATGCTCGACCTGATCGAGGCCGAGCTGAGGCGGCTCGAGGTGCCGTTCGTGCGCCTGACCGGCGAGACCCGCGACCGCCGGACACCGATCCGCCGGTTCCAGGAGGGCAAGGTTCCGGTGTTCCTGATCAGCCTGAAGGCCGGCGGCTTCGGCCTCAATCTCACCGCCGCCGACACCGTCATCCACTACGATCCGTGGTGGAACCCGGCGGTCGAGGCGCAGGCCACCGACCGCGCGCACCGCATCGGCCAGCTGAAGCCGGTGTTCGTCTACAAGCTGATCACCGTCGGCACCGTCGAGGAGAAGATCGTCGCCCTGCAGGGCCGCAAGCGCGAGCTGGCCGAGGCGGTGTTCGCCGGCACCGCGGCCGCGGCCAGCCACATCACCGAGGCCGATCTCGCCGACCTGTTCGCGCCGCTCGGCCCGGCCTGACCGCGGCCCGACGGCCCGCCGGCGCCTCAGCGCATCGTCGGCATGGCGAACGACGGCCCGCTGGCGGCCGCACCCGGCCAGCGCGCGGTCATCGTCTTCAGCCGCGTGTAGAAGTGGACGCCGTCGGGACCGTGGACGTGGTGGTCGCCGAACAGGGACTGCTTCCAGCCGCCGAAGCTGTGGAACGCCAGCGGCACCGGGATCGCGACGTTGATGCCGACCATGCCGGCCTGGATCCGGCTCGCGAACTCCCGCGCCAGCTTGCCGTCGCGGGTGAACAGGGCGCTGCCGTTGCCGAAGGCGTGGTCGTTGACCAGCCGGAGCGCGTCCTCGAAGCCGTCGGCGCGGACGACGCCCAGCACCGGGCCGAAGATCTCCTCCCGGTAGATGCGCATCGACGGCCGGACGTGGTCGAACAGGGTGCCGCCGATGAAGAAACCGCTCTCGTAGCCCTGCAGCCTGAGGCCGCGGCCGTCGACGACGAGCTCGGCGCCCTCGGCGACGCCGACCTCCACGTAGCCCGCGACCCGGGCCAGATGCTCGGCGGTGATCAGCGGCCCCATCTCGGACTCGGGGTCGTTGCCCGGACCGACCTTCAGCGACCGCACCCGCGGCACCAGCCGCCGCATCAGCGCCTCGCCGGCGTCGCCGACGGCGACCGCCACCGGCACCGCCATGCAGCGCTCGCCGGCGGAGCCATAGGCCGCGCCCATCAGCGCGTTCACCGCGTCGTCGATGTCGGCGTCGGGCATCACGATCATGTGGTTCTTGGCGCCCGCCAGCGCCTGCACGCGTTTGCCGTGGGCGGCACCGCTGGCGTAGACATGGCGGGCCACCGGCGTCGAGCCGACGAAGCTGACCGCCGCCACCCTGGGGTCGGCGAGCAGGGCGTCCACCGCCTCCCCGTCGCCGTTGACGACGTTGAACACGCCCGGGGGAAGGCCGGCCTCGTCGAGGAGCTCGGCGACCCGGAGCGAGCAGCTCGGGACCTTCTCCGACGGCTTGAGCACGAAGGCGTTGCCGCAGGCGATGGCCACCGGCCACATCCACATCGGCACCATCGCCGGGAAGTTGAACGGCGTGATGCCGGCGCAGACGCCGAGCGGCTGGCGGACCGACCAGCTGTCGATGCCGCGGCCGACGTTCTCCGAGAACTCGCCCTTGACGAGGTGGGGGATGCCGCAGGCGAACTCCACCACCTCCATGCCGCGGGTGACCTCGCCACGCGCATCCTCGAGGACCTTGCCGTGGTCGGCGATGACGAGGTCGACCAGCTCGTCGAACGCCTTGTCCATGAGCCTCCGGAACGCGAACAGCACGCGCGCCCGTACCAGGGGAGGGGTCGCGGCCCACGCCGGGAACGCGGCTTCCGCGGCGCCGACCGCCTCCTCGACCTCCGCCCGCGAGGCGAGCGGCACGCGGGCGCGGACCTCGCCGGTCGCCGGATTGAAGACGTCGCCGAAGCGGCCGCTGGTGCCGTGCCGGGCCGCGCCGGCCACGAAATGATGCAGAAGCTCGGTCATTCCTCGTCGTCTCCCCCGTGACGCCTCCTTGACGCCCGCCGCCTGGCCTGCACAATCTCGCCCTCGGCCGAGAGATAGTGCGTGCGGCACCCGGAATAAACGGAAATCCCTCGCGGCGGGGAAGGAGAACCCTTGGCATGGCCGGCATGGTGAGCAGCGCGCCGTTCGCGGCGACGCCCAACGATCTCGAGAGCCATTGGATGCCGTTCACGGCGAACCGCCAGTTCAAGGCGCATCCGCGGCTTCTGGTGTCCGCCGCCGGCGTGCATTACCGTTCCCACGACGGACGGAGCATCCTCGACGGCACCGCCGGACTCTGGTGCTGCAATGCCGGGCACTGCCACCCGAAGATCGTCGAGGCGGTGCAGACGCAGGTGGCGGTCCTCGACTACGCGCCGCCCTTCCAGATGGGCCATCCGCTCTCGTTCCGGCTCGCCTCCCGTCTCGCCCCGCTGTTTCCCAACCGGCTCGACCATGTGTTCTTCACCAACTCGGGGTCGGAATCCGCCGACACCGCGCTCAAGATCGCGCTCGCCTACCACCGGGTGCGCGGCGAGGCCTCGCGCACCCGGCTGATCGGCCGCGCGCGCGCGTACCACGGCGTCGGCTTCGGCGGCATCTCGGTCGGCGGCATCGCCCCCAACCGCAAGATGTTCGGTCCCGGGCTTCCCGGCTGCGATCACCTCCCGCACACCCACGATCTCGCGAAGAACGCGTTTTCGCGGGGAGAGCCGGCATGGGGCGCCCATCTCGCCGACGAGCTGGAGGCGCTGGTCGCGCTGCACGACGCCTCGACCATCGCCGCCGTCATCGTCGAGCCGGTGGCCGGCTCGACCGGCGTGCTGGTGCCCCCCAAGGGCTACCTCCAGCGGCTCCGCGAGATCTGCACGCGCCACGGCATCCTCCTGATCTTCGACGAGGTGATCACCGGCTTCGGGCGCCTCGGCGCGCCGTTCGCCGTCGACCGCTTCGGCGTCGAGCCGGACATCGTCACCCTTGCCAAGGGCCTCACCAGCGGCGTTGTGCCGATGGGCGCGGTGGTCGTCGACAAGACGATCTACGACGCCTTCATGCAGGGGCCGGAGCACGTCGTCGAGTTCTTCCACGGCTACACCTATTCCGGCCACCCGCTGGCCTGCAGCGCCGCCCTCGCCGCCCTCGACGTCTACCGCGAGGAGGACCTGTTCCGCCGCGCGGGCGAGCTCGCGCCCGCCTGGGAGCATGGCGTCCACTCGCTCAAGGGTCTGCCCCACGTCATCGATCTCAGGAACCTGGGCCTCGTCGCCGGCATCGAGCTCGAGCCGATCCCCGGCAGCCCGACGAAGCGGGCGCTCGACGTCTTCCTCAAGTGCTACGAGCGGGGGCTGCTCATCCGGACGACCGGCGACATCATCGCGCTGTCGCCGCCGCTCGTCGTCGACCGGAGCCACATCGACGAGATCTTCGGCACGCTCGCCATGGTCCTGCGCGTGCTCGACTGACGCGCCGTTGAAACCCATCTAGAGATGAACCGGTTCGACACCAGGCGGTGGAGGTCACCATGCTCGTCGGCGCACCCAGGGAGATCAAGACCAAGGAGAACCGGGTCGGGCTCACGCCGGCGAGCGTTCGCGAGCTCGCCCTGCACGGACACCGGGTGATCGTCGAGCATGCGGCAGGCGCCGGCATCGGCATCGACGACGGTGTCTATCGGGCGGCCGGCGCCGAGGTCGTCGACTCGGCCGAGGAGGTCTTTGCCAGGGCGGAGATGATCGTCAAGGTCAAGGAGCCGCAGCCGGCGGAGCTTCGGATGCTGCGGGAAGGCCAGATCCTCTTCACCTACCTGCACCTCGCCCCGGACCCCGAGCAGGCGGCGGGACTGATGCGGAGCGGCTCCGTCGCCATCGCCTACGAGACGGTGACGGATGCCGGGGGCGGCCTGCCGCTGCTCGCGCCGATGAGCGAGGTCGCGGGCCGGATGTCGATCCAGGTGGCGGCGCACTGCCTCGAGAAGCACCAGGGCGGCGCCGGCATCCTGCTCGGCGGCGTGCCGGGGGTGCAGGCGGCCAACGTCGTCGTCCTCGGCGGCGGCGTCGCCGGGACCAACGCCGCGCGCATGGCGATGGGCCTGGAAGCGTTCGTCACCGTCATCGACAAGTCGCTGCGGCGGCTCTACGAGCTCGATCTCCAGTTCGGCCGCAAGTTCAACCCGATCTACGCCACCCGCGACGCCGTCGAGACATACGTGCGCGATGCCGACGTCGTCGTCGGCGCGGTGCTCGTCCCCGGCGCGGCGGCGCCGAAGCTGGTGACCCGGGAGATGGTGGCGGCGATGCGGCCGGGCTCGGTCCTGGTCGACATCTCCATCGACCAGGGCGGATGCTTCGAGACCAGCCGGCCGACCACCCACGAGCACCCGACCTTCATCGAGGCGGGAGTGGTCCACTACTGCGTCACCAACATGCCGGGGGCGGTCGCCCGCACCTCGGCCTTCGCGCTCAACAACGCCACGCTGCCGTTCACCCTGGCGCTCGCCGACAAGGGCTACCGCCAGGCGATGGCGGACGACCCGCATCTACGCAACGGCCTCAACGTCCACTCCGGGCGGATCACCCATGAGGCGGTGGCCCGCGATCTCGGGCATGACCTTCTGCCGGCCGAGCGCGCCATTGCCTCCTGAGGGCTCCGGATCCCCGCCGGCCGGCGGCTGCCCATGAAAGTCGCCGTCCTCGGCGCCGGGGTCATCGGCGTCGCCACCGCCTACCATCTCGCCCGCGCCGGCCACGCGGTGACGGTCGTCGACCGCCAGCCGGGGCCGGCGCTGGAGACCAGCCTCGCCAACGGCGGCCAGATCTCGGCCAACCATGCGACGCCGTGGGCGACGCCGTCGGCGCCATGGAAGGCGCTCAAGTGGCTGGGACGGAGGGACGCGCCGCTGCTGGTTCACCTGCGCGCCGATCCGGCGCTGGCCGCCTGGCTCGTGCGCTTCCTCGCCAACTGCACCCGCGGCCGGCTCGCCCGCAACACCGAGCGCGCGCTCAGGCTCGCCCTCTACAGCCGTGCCGAGCTCGTCCGGCTCCGGGCCGAGACCGGGCTTGCCTACGACCATCTCAGCCGCGGCATCCTCCACATCTTCCGCAGCCGCCGGGACTATGACGAGGCGCTGCCGCAGGTCGAGCTGATGGCCCGCCACGGCTGCGTCCGCGAGGTCGTCGATGCCGACGGCTGCGTCGCCATCGAGCCGGCGCTGGCGCGAGCGCGCGACCGGCTGGTCGGCGGCATCTTCAGTCCCGGCGACGAGACCGGCGACGCGCACGCGTTCACGAGCGCGCTGGCGGCCATCGCCGCCGGCCTCGGCGTCGGGTTCCGCTACGGGACCTCCGTCCGCCGCCTCGACGTCGCCAACGGGCGCCTCGCCGGCATCGACACCGACACCGGGATGATCATGGCCGACGCCTGCGTCGTCGCCCTCGGCAGCTACTCGCCGCGGGTTCTCAAGACGGCGGGCCTCGGGCTTCCCGTCTATCCGGCCAAGGGCTACTCGGTGACGATCCCGGTCGCGGATGCGGGCGAGGCGCCCTCGGTCGGCCTCATCGACGACGAGCACAAGATGGTCTACAGCCGGCTCGGCGGCCGCCTCAGGATTGCCGGCACCGCCGAGTTCGCCGGCTACGATGCGGCGGTCGACACCCGCCGCGCAAGGTCGCTTCTGGCGAAGGCGATCGAGCTGTTCCCCCGCGCCGGCGATCCGGCCCAAGCGACGTTGTGGGCCGGGCTCCGGCCGTCGACGCCGGACGGCGTGCCGCTGATCGGGCCGACCCCGATCGAAGGCCTCTGCCTCAACACCGGCCATGGCACCCTCGGCTGGACCATGGCCTGCGGGTCGGGGCGGGTCGTCGCCGATCTCGTCTCCGGGCGGACGCCGGAGATCGCCCTCGACGGTCTCGGCCTCGACCGCTTCCGCCGCTGGCCATGAAGTACCTGGTGCTGCGCGCGCCCGAGGGCGAGGTGCCGGTGCTGTTCCCCCGCACCTTCCTGCACGCGTACGCGGCAACGGCGTTCCGGCCGATGGCGGTGGTCGCCGCCGGCTTCGTCCGCTGGACCGGGGACGGCCCCGAATGCTACGGCGAAAGCGCCGGCCTCGGCATTGCTTCGCGGCCCGAGGAGGACACGCGCCTCCTCCGCCGGGCGCTCGCCGGCGGCGGCGCGAACGGCTGACCGACCGGCACCGCGGCCGTCAGTCCGCCGCCAGCCGCTTCAGCAACGCCTCGCACTCGTCGTTGATCGCCTTGGCGATCCGCTTCTCCGCCTCGGCCTCGAGCCGCCAGATCTCCTTGAGCCTGGCGTCGGTCTCGGCCTCGAAGCGGCGCCGGCTGTCCTGGGCTCTCTCGAGCGCGCTCTTGGCGAGCCCCCTCAGGCTCGCCTCGATGTGCTGCCGCGCCTCCTCGAGGGTCCCGAACACACGCATGGCCGTCCTCGCTCCGCTGCGCCGTGCCGCCGTCCTGCGCCCATCGAAGCAAAGCCGCGGCCCCTGGTCAACCGCCCCGCATCCGCCCCCGGCCGCGTCTTGACAAGGAGAGTATCCGTGCTAGAGTAAGGACGTGAGCAAGGTCACGTCGAAGCTTCAGGTCACCATCCCGAAGCGGCTTGCCGAACGGCTCGGCATCCGGCCCGGCGACGACGTCGAGTGGACGGCGGCGGGCGATGCGCTGAGGTTGGCGCCGCACGTACCCGCAAGGGCAATGCTGACGGTGGAGGAGCGGGTCCGGCTGTTCGATGTGGCGAGCCGGCGCCAGCGCGAACGCGAACAGACGGCGCCGCGCCGCCCTGCGGCGACGGACCGCGGCTGGCGGCGACAGGATCTCTACGGGCGTGCCCGCCCTCGTTGACACCAACGTCCTCGTCTACCGGTACGATCCGCGCTTTCCCGCGAAGCAGGAGATCGCGACGCGTATCCTTCGCGACGGGATCGCCGCTGACGGCATCCGCGTGCCGCACCAGGCGATTCTCGAGTTCGTCGCCGCGACAACCCGTCCCCTGCCGGGTGGGAGGCCGCTGTTGCCGCTGCAAGACGCGCTCCGCGAAGCGGAGGAAATGCTGGCCCAGTTCACCGTCCTCTACCCCAGCGAAGGGGTCGTTCGCACGGCGGTGAGGGGGGCGGCGACATACCGGCTGTCCTGGTTCGACGCCCATCTCTGGGCCTACGCCGAGCATCACGGTCTCGCTTCGATCCTTTCCGAGGATTTCGAGCACGGTCGCCTCTACGGCGCGGTCCGCATCGACAACCCCTTCGTGGCCTGATGCCGGGTGCTCCGGGGCTGGCCTCCTGACATCCGCGCCGGAACGCTCAGGAGCGGGGCTCGGCTCTCCGGACACGGGAGCGGCGGGCGAGGACCGTGAGGGCGGCGACGGCGGTGGCCAGCAGCGGCAGCGCCGCCGGCACCGGCACCGGTGCCGGCAACTGGGTGTATTCGACGATGTAGCCCTGCCGGTTAAGGTGGGTGAGACCGGAGCCGTCGGCAAACAAGTATCCGGCCTCGCGGGCGTCGTTCCAGGCTCCCTGCAGCGGATAATTGCCGTCCGGCCGCCAGACGATCTGCACGTAGTCCTCGCCTCCGGCACCTCCGAAGTTCGAGGCAGTATTGTTGTCCGGCTGATTGGAAAGGGCCGCGAAAAAGCTGTAAGAGTACGCTTCGCCCGTGACCCAGACCCAGGTGCCCTCGGTCACGGCATCGTTGAGGCCGATCCAGTAGGAGCCGTAGGGCGCCCCCGGCGAGAAGAACGTCGAGATCAGGAAGGTCTGCTCTGCCGGGCTGGTGATGGTGACGAGGTGGCCGCCGCGGGCGACGGCGTCGGCCTGCGCCGCGGTCCAGCCCTTGGCGGTGTCGAACACGACCTCGTACCAGTGGTCGTTGCCGCCCGCACCGCTGGTCCACTGCACCGGTGCCGCCTCGCTCGCTCCGGCCGCCAGCGCCCAGCCGGCGACGACCGCCGCCGCCATGCCCCGCCTCGTTGCCGCCCGCATCGCCGACCTCCCGTCCGCGGCCGCGCCGTCCGTAGCGCGGTTGGCGCACATGTCCAGGTTTTGTTGACGTATAGCACAGGTGCGCCAAGGACGGTATTCCCCATCTGGCCCGACCCTTCACCCGTTCGAGGGCGGAAAGGCTCAGCCGCGGCCGCGATAGGGGGCGACGCCGGGGTCGGGCACCCACAGCCCCGGCGGCGGCTCGCCGGTCTGGTAGAAGACGTCGATGGGGATGCCGCCGCGGGGATACCAGTAGCCGCCGATCCTGAGCCACGTCGGCCGCGCCGCCGCCTCGACCTTCCTCGCCACGGCGATCGTGCAGTCCTCGTGGAAGGCGCCGTGGTTGCGGAAGGACGCGAGGAACAGCTTCAACGACTTGCTCTCGACGAGCCGGGCGTCGGGCACGTAATCGAGGACGAGGTGGGCGAAGTCGGGCTGGCCGGTGACCGGGCATAGGGCGGTGAACTCGGGGCAGGTGAAGCGGACGACATAGGCCGTGCCCGGGTGCGGGTTGGCGACCGTCTCCAGCACCGCCGCTTCCGGCGTCGCCGGGATCTCGGCGCGGGCGCCGAGCTGGCTCAGCTCCGCCATGGCGGCCGCCCAGTCTCCGCGCTCAGGGCCGTCCGCCCGTGCCGTCCTCGAGAGCGGCCCGGGCCCTCGCCAGGTGCGCGGCGGTGATGTGCGGGCCGATCGCCTGCAGGGCGGCGACGAGGACGGCGAGGTCGTCGGCGAAGCCGCCGACCGGGATCACGTCGGGAACGAGGTCGAGGGGAGCGACGAAGTAGGCGAGCGCGGCGAACAGCACCGCCTTGGCGTGGCGGGGGGTCGCCGGGTCGATGGCGGCATAGAAGGCGGCGACCGCCTGGTCGAGGAACGGCACGCGGCCGAGCGTCCGCCGCACCTTGGCCCAGAAGCGGCGGCGGACCGTCTCCTCCTGGCCGGCGACCGGCACCAGCGCCCGCGAGGCATCGACGCTCTCCATGGCCGCTAATGTGCGCCCGACCGGACGCGCTTGCAACCGCGACGCTTCGCGCCGGCGCGTCAGGAGGCCGCCGCCTCGATGTCGCCCGCGCCGTACTCGGCCGCGAAGTCGCGGGCGAAGGCCGCGAGCCGCCCTTCCTCGATCGCCCGTCTCAGGTCCGCCGTCAGCTCCTGGTAGTAGGTGAGGTTGTGGGCGGTGAGCAGGATGGCGCCGAGAATCTCGCGGGCGCGGTGCAGATGGCAGAGGTAGGCGCGGCTGAAGCCGCGGCAGGCGGGGCACCGGCAGCGTTCGTCCAACGGCCGCGGGTCCTCGACGTGGCGGGCGTTCTCGATGTTGACCGGACCGCGCCGGGTGAACGCCTGGCCGGTGCGCCCCGATCGCGTCGGCAGCACGCAGTCGAACAGGTCGACGCCCCGCGCGACCGCGCCGACCAGGTCGTCGGGCTTGCCGACGCCCATCAGATAGCGCGGGCGGTCGGCCGGCAGCCTCGGCACCGTCGCCTCGGTGACGCGGAGCGTGGTCTCCCGGCCCTCGCCGATGGCGAGCCCGCCGATGGCGTAGCCGTCGAAGCCGAGGGCGACGAGGGCATCCGCCGACTCGGCGCGAAGGTCCGCGTAGACGCTGCCCTGGACGATGCCGAAGAGCCCGTAGCCGGGCCGTGCGACGAACGCCGCCTTCGAGCGCTCGGCCCAGCGCATGGAGCGGCGCATCGAGCCGGCGGCCTCGTCCTCGTCGACGGGGAAGGCGGTGCACTCGTCGAGGACCATGGTGATGTCGGCGTCGAGCTTCCGCTGGATGTCCACCGCGGTCCTCGGCGTCAGATGGTGCTGGCGGCCGTCGACGTGGGAGCGGAAGACGACGCCGTCCTCGCCGATCGTCCGCAACGGCGCCAGCGACAGCACCTGGAAGCCGCCGGAGTCGGTGAGGATCGGCCGCGGCCAGTTCATGAATGCGTGCAGGCCGCCGAGGCGGGCGATGCGGTCGGCGCCGGGACGGAGCATCAGGTGATAGGTGTTGGCGAGGATCATCCCGGCACCGGTCTCGGCCAGCATCTCCGGCGTCATCGCCTTGACCGTGGCGGCGGTGCCGACGGGCATGAACGCCGGGGTGTCGACCGTGCCGTGGGCGCATTCGAGCCGGCCGCGCCGGGCTTGGCCGTCGGTCGCCAGCACGCGGAAGCCGATGCCGCTCACCCGGCGGGGTTCCGGTGCAGGAGGCAGCAGTCGCCGTAGGAATAGAAGCGGTAGCCGGCGGCGATGGCGTGGCCGTAGGCCGCCTTCATGCGCTCGGTTCCGGCGAAGGCGCAGACCAGCATGAACAGCGTCGACCGCGGCAGGTGGAAGTTGGTGAGGAGGAGATCGGCGGTGCGGATCGGCCGCCCCGGCGTGATGAACAGGTCGGTCTCGCCGGTGAACGCGCGCACCCGGCCGTCCGCGTCCGCCGCGGTCTCGAGGAGCCGGAGCGAGGTGGTGCCGACGGCGACGATGCGTCCGCCGCGGCCGCGCGCGGCATTGATGGCGTCGGCGGCGGCGCGATCGATCTCGCCCCATTCCGGGTGCATGACGTGGTCGACGACCTTCTCGGTCTTGACCGGGCGGAAGGTCCCGGCGCCGACGTGGAGGGTCAGCGTCAGCCGCCGGACGCCGGCGGCGTCGAGCCGGGCGAGCAGGCGTTCGGTGAAGTGCAGGCCCGCCGTCGGCGCGGCGATGGCGCCGGGGTGCCGGGCGAACACCGTCTGGTAGTCGGCGCGGTCGCGGGCGTCGGGCGCTGCCTCGCGCCGGATGTAATGGGGGAGCGGCGCCGCGCCGTGGGTTTCGAGAGCGGCGGCGAGCGCGGCGCCGGCGCGGTCGAAGGCGAGCACCACCTCGCCGTCGTCCTCCTTGGCCTCGACGCGGGCGGCCAAGTCGGCGGCGAAGGTGATGCGCTGCCCCGGCTTCAGCCGCCGCGCCCGGCGCGCCATCGCCCGCCAGCGGCCGGGGGAGAGCTCCCTCAGCAGCGTCAGCTCGATCGCCACGTCGCCGCGCCGGCCGTGAAGCCGGGCCGGGACGACCTTGGTGTCGTTGACCACCACCACGTCGCCCGGATCGAGCAGCGACGGCAGGTCCGCGACGGTGCGATCGGCCAGCGCCGCACCCACTTCGAGCATGCGGGCGGCGTCCCGCGGCGCGATCGGGCGCTGGGCGATCGCTTCCGGCGGCAGGGCGAAGTCGAAGTCGGCGACCTTCATCGCATTCCGTCCTCGGGCCGTCGCCGCACCGCGCGGCGTCCGCGCCCGCTGCAACCCTTGACGCCATCGGCGGGTGGAGGTCAAGATTTCGTCGACACGGGGAGGGGAGGGTGAGGGATGCACGTGACCCTGGTCAAGATCACGGTGAAGCCGGAGCGCGTCGACGACTTCGTCGAGGCGACGCGCCGGAACCACGAGGGATCGGTGCAGGAGCCGGGCAACCGGCGCTTCGACGTGCTCCAGGATCCCGCGGACCCGACCCGGTTCGCCCTCTACGAGGCCTACGCCTCCGCCGCCTCCGCCGCCGCCCACAAGGAGACCCCGCACTACCTCCGCTGGCGGGATGCGGTCGCCGAGATGATGGCGGAGCCGCGCCAGGCGGTGCCCTTCCGCGGCCTGTTCCCGCAGGGCTGAGCGTGCAGCCGATCCCGCCGTTCGCCATCGCCCGGCTGCCGCGCATCGTCTTCGGCGCCGGCACTGTCGCGAGCGTACCCGCCGAGGCCCGCGGCTTCGGCGGGCGCGCGCTGATCGTCACCGGCGCCCGGTCGTTCCGCGCGTCCCCGCACTGGCAGCGGCTCCTCGACGGCCTCGCCGCTCGCGGCGTCGCCTGGTTCGACCTCAGCGTCGAGGGCGAGCCGTCGCCGGAGCTGGTCGACCGGGCGGTCGCCGAGTTCAGCGAGAGCGCGATCGACGTGGTGATCGGCATCGGCGGCGGCAGCGCGCTCGACGCCGCGAAGGCGATCGCCGGCATGCTGCCCCACGGCTATTCGGTGGTCGAGCACCTGGAGGGGCTCGGCATCGAGCGCCCCTATAAGGGTCCGGCGGTGCCGCTGATCGCGGTCCCGACCACCGCCGGCACCGGCAGCGAGGCGACCAAGAACGCGGTGTTGAGCCGCCAGGGCCGGGACGGCTTCAAGAAATCGTTCCGCGACGAGGCGCTGGTGGCGCGCATCGCCGTCGTCGACCCCGAGCTCCTCGCCGGCTGCCCGCGCGAGGTGATCGCCGCCAACGGCATGGACGCGTTCACCCAGCTCCTGGAGTCCTTGGTCTCGATCCGCGCCAACCCGCTGACCGATGCCCTCGCCTGGTCCGGTCTAGAGGCCTTCAGGGAGGGCTTCTTCACCGCCTGGGAGGGCGGCGAAGGGCCACGGGCGGCGGCGGCGCGCTCGCGGCTCGCCTATGCCTCGCTCGTCTCCGGCATCTGCCTCGCGCAGACCGGCCTCGGCTCCGTCCATGGTCTCGCGTCGCCGCTCGGGGCGTTCTTCCCGATCCCGCACGGGGTCTGCTGCGGCACCCTGGTCGCCGAGGCCACGGCCGTCAACCTCCGGGCGCTGCGCCGGCGGGACCCGGATTCGCCGGCGCTCGAGAAGTACGCCCGCGTCGCCGCGCTGGTCGGCGGACACTGGCCGGTGGAACGCCCGTCCGCACCGGCGAGCCTGGTCGAGACGCTCCGCGCGTGGACCGAGCGGCTCGCCCTGCCCGGGCTCGGCGGCTTCGGCGTCGGCGAGGCCGACGTCGCTCGGGTGGTGGCGGAGAGCCGCGGCAGCTCGATGAAGACCAATCCCATCGTCCTCGAGGACGGCGAGATCGCCGAGATCGTCAGCCGCAGGCTCTAGGCGCCGGCGGCCGGTGCTCACGCCGGCGGGCTCGCCGAGGCCGAGGGCAGGGACGCGGGAAACCGCCGCCACATCCACAGCAACAGCAGCAATCCCGGCACGGCGGCGAGCGTGGTGACGATGAAGAAGCTCGTCCAGTCGAGCCGGTCGGCGAGCCATCCGGCGCCCGAGGACAGCACCGTGCGCGAGAACGCCATCAGCGAGGTGAGAAGGGCGTACTGCGTCGCGGTGTAGGCGACGTTGCAGAGGCTCGAGAGATAGGCGACGAAGGCCGCCGTGCCCATGCCGGTGGTCACGTTCTCGACGGCGATGGTCACCGCCAGCATGGCGAGGTCGGCGCCCATCCAGGCCTGGACCACGAACACCAGGTTGGACACCGCCATCAGGATGCCGCAGATCAGCAGTCCCGGCAGCATCCCGGTCCGCGCCAGCACCAGGCCGCCGATGAAGCCGCCGGCGATGGTCGCTCCAGTGCCGAACAGCTTTACCACCTCGGCGATCTCGGTCTTGGTAAACCCGAGCTCGAGGAAGAACGGTACCTTCATCACCGCCAGCACGGCGTCGCCGAACTTGTAGAGCATGATGAACAGGAGAATGGCGAGCCAGCCGCGGCGACCGAGGAACTCGAGGAGCGGGCAGACGGCGGCGGCGTAGAGCCAGGCCGTCGCCTGCGCCAGTGGCCGCGGCAGGTGCCGCCTCTTTTCGAGAAAGGCCTCCGTCCGCTGCTGCTGCTGCCGGGATTCCGCCGTGATCGGCGCCTTCGGCTCCGGGTTGAGAAGGATGGCGAGCATGCCGACGGTGACGAACAGGGCCAGGATCGAGAACACCACCGGCCACGGCAGAAGGTCGGCGAGAACGAGGCCGCCGGCGCCGGCGACGAACTGGCCGATGCGCCAGCCGAACACCACGGTGGCGGCGCCGGCCGCCAGCTTGTGCTCCTCCAGGATCTCGACGCGGTAGGCGTCGACGACCACATCCTGGCTCGCGGATGCGAGGGCGACGGCGAAGGCGAACACCGCCGTCCACAGGATCTCCGCCCCGGGCTCGGTCCCGCCCATGCAGAAGATCGCGGCGAGCAGGAGCGCCTGGGCGGCGAGCGCCCAGCCCCGGCGACGGCCGAACGCGCGGGTGAGCACCGGCAGCGGCAGGCGGTCGATGAACGGCGCGGTCAGGAACTTCAGCGAATAGGGCAGGCTGACCAGGGCGAACAGGCCGATCTCGGTCTTGCTGACCCCCGAATCGACCAGCCAGGCGGTCAACGGCTCGGCGAGGATGCCGAACGGCAGCCCGCTCGCGAAGCCGAGGAACAGCATCGACAGCACGCGGGCGTCGCGATAGACGCGCGCCGCCTCGCGCCACGAGGCGACCGTCGTCCGGCCGCCGGTCACGGGCGCCCGCCTGCTATGCCGGACTCCCGCCGAGCCTCAGGCCCGCCAGCTCGGCGAGCGAAACCTCCGGGCGCGCGCCGACGTGGCTGATGACCTCGGCCGCGGCGATGCTGGCGAGGCGTCCGCACACCTCCAGGGGCCGGCCGTGGGTCAGGCCGTAGAGGAATCCCGCGGCGTAGGCGTCGCCGGCGCCCGTCGAGTCCACCACCTCGGCGACCGGCTCGGCATCCAGCACATGGATCGCGCCGTCGGTGACGACGACCGAGCCCTTCTCCGAGCGCGTCAGCGCCGCGAGCTGGCAGTGGCCGCGCACCCGCTGCAGCGCCGCGTCGAAGGAATGGACCCGGTACAGCGACACCACCTCGTCCTCGTTGGCGAAAAGAATGTCCACGTGGTCGTTGACGAGATCGAGGAAGTCGGCACGGTGGCGGTCGACGCAGAACGGGTCCGAGAGGCTCAGCGCGACCCGCCGTCCGGCCGCATGGGCGATGCGGGCGGCCTTGACGAATGCCTCCTTCGCCTGCGGCCGGTCCCACAGGTAGCCCTCGAGATAGGTCACCTTGGCGGCGGCGATCAGCTCGGCGTCGATGTCGTCGGGGCCGAGCTCGGCGCTCGCCCCGAGAAAGGTCTGCAGCGTCCGGTGCGCATCCGGGGTGACCAGCACCAGGCATCGCCCGGTCGAGGGGCCGTCGGCCGCCGGCGCGGTCTCGAAGGTGATGCCGAGCGAGCGGATGTCGTGACGGAAGATCGCCCCCAGCTGGTCGTCGCGGACCTTGCCGATGAACGCGCCCTTGCCGCCGAGCGAGGCGACGCCGGCGATGGTGTTCGCCGCCGAGCCGCCCGAGACCTCGACGCCCGGTCCCATGCGGTCGTAGAGATGGTCGGCCGTCTCGGCGTCGATCAGCGTCATCGTCCCCTTGTTGAGGCCGTGCCGTTCGAGGAACGCCTCCTCGGCGTGGGCAAGCACGTCGACGATCGCGTTGCCGACGCCGACCACGTCATGCTGGGCAGCCGTCATGGTGATCACCTTCTGGCCTGGACCGGTTTCCGGGCGGGCGCGAGTATACCGGCGAGACCGGCGGCGGCAAGGCGGCCTTGCCGTTGCCGCGGCCGGCGGCTAGACAGGGATGCCGTGGGAGGCTTCGCGGGGAGGAGTGTTGGCCATGCTTGCCGCCTTCGCCAAGGGCGTCGACCAGCTCGGCGATCCCCGCACGCGCCGTGTGGTGTGGATCAGCCTCGCGGGTTCGGTCGGTGTCGTCGTCGCGCTGTGGGCGCTCGTCGGCGCCGTTCTGACGCAGACCAGCCTGTTCGAGATCGGCTGGCTCGATGCCGCCATCGACGTGCTCGGCGGCCTCGCGGTCGCGGTGATCACCTGGCTCCTGTTCCCCGCCGTGGTCAGCGCCTTCATCGGCCTCTACCTGGACGCCGTCGCCGACGCGGTGGAGCGCCGCCACTACCCCCATCTCTCGCCCGCGCGCGAGGCTCCGCTGGGCGAGGTGGTGGCGACGACCCTCAGGTTTCTCGCCGTCATGGTCGCTCTCAACCTCGTCGTTCTCATTTTTCTCCTGTTTCCGCCGGTTTTCCCTTTTGTCTTCTACGCCGTCAACGGATACCTTCTGGGGCGGGAGTATTTCGAGCTGGTGGCGCTTCGCCGCCTCGATGCCGCGGCGGCCCGCTCCCTGCAGGCCGAGTATCGCGGGCCTTTGTTCCTGGCGGGGGTGGTTATCGCGTTGCTGTTGACCGTGCCACTGGTTAACCTGATCGCACCGATCATCGGCGCCGCCGCGATGGTGCACCTGTTCGAGGGCTGGCGGCGGCGCGGCGGAGGAGCCCGCGAGGCGGGCGCACGCTGATCGCCTGGAAAGGGAGTGTCAACGACATGTTCCGGCGAACCAGGGACGACGATCCTGCCCGCACCTCCGCGTCGCGCGGCTCCGAGGCAACCAGAACCGCGGCCGGGCGGACGCTGGCCGCGGCGCCGGCCAGGCCGGGACCGACGGCGCCGGCGTTCCCGGCCGCCGGCGGCCCTGGCGGGCGCGCGGACGCTGCGCGGCGACCGTCGGTCGCGCCTTCGCACGGCGGCGCGGAGACCGCTCCACCGCCGCCGGCGGAGGACCGGAGGCTGGTCGTCGGCCGCGACATTCGGCTCAAGGGGGAGGTGACGGCCTGCGACGCGCTTGTCGTCGAGGGCACCGTCGAGCTCCGCCTCTCGGGCGCCCGGCTGATCCAGATCGCCCCGGGCGGCGTCTTCGTCGGCACGGCGGAGGTGGCCGAGGCCGAGATCTCCGGCCGCTTCGAGGGCGATCTCACCGCCCGCGAACGGCTCGTCGTCCGCGCCCCGGGCGACGTCAGGGGGCGCATCCGCTACGGTGCCATCGTCGTCGAGGCCGGCGGCCAGGTCTCGGGCGAGATCGGCTTCATCGGCGCCGGCACCCCGCCGCCCACGCCCGCGGCCGAGGGCGCCGTCGTCCGGGGGCCGGAACCGGGGGTCGATACCGACGGCTGAGCCCCGTCGGCGGTCAAGTCTTGTCGGGGTACTCGCAGAGGTCGCGGACCACGCAGCGGCCGCAGTCCGGCCGACGTGCCTTGCACACGTAGCGGCCGTGCAGGATCAGCCAGTGGTGGGCGTGCCGGCGGTACCGTTCGGGCGTGCGCCGCACCAGCGCGTCCTCGACCGCGCGCGGCGTCTTGCCGGGAGCGAGGCCGGTGCGGTTGGCGACGCGGAAGATGTGGGTGTCGACGGCGATGGTCGGCTCGCCGAAGGCGACATTGAGGACGACGTTGGCCGACTTGCGGCCGACGCCCGGCAGCGCCTCGAGAAGGGCGCGGTCCCTCGGCACCTCGCCGCCGTGGCTTTCGACGAGGACGCGGCAGAGCCGGATGACGTTCCTGGCCTTGGTGTTGAACAGCCCGATCGACTTGATGGCTTCGCGCAGCCCGTCCTCGCCGAGGGCCAGCATCGCCTCCGGGGTGTCGGCGCGGGCGAACAGCGCCGCGGTCGCCCGGTTGACCGAGACGTCGGTCGCCTGCGCCGAGAGCACGACGGCGACAAGCAGCGTGAACGGGTTGACGAAGGCGAGTTCGGTCCTGGGCTCGGGCATGGCCCGGGCGAGCCGGCGGTAGAATTCGGCGACGGCGTCCGGACTCATCGCTGGCGCGGCCGGGCCGTCGGCGCGCGCCGCATGTTGGCTTCGGCCGGCGGATCTGCTAGCTTAAGAATGAGTATCGTTCTCGGTGGGGCAGGCCCGCCATGAATACGCCGGTCCATGGCGCCGTCCTCTACAGCGCCGTACTCAGGCCCCACCGCAGCGCGGGGGCCGCGGGCCTCAGGACCGTTCTGCTGCTCGTCGCCGTGGTCTGGCTCGTCGTCGGTCTGGCGTTCGCCGCCGCCGGTGCGTGGCCGGTGGTGCCGTTCCTCGGCCTCGAGGCGCTGCTCCTGTACGCGGCGCTCCGCTTCAACCTCAGGGCCGGCAACGCGTACGAGGCGCTCAACCTCACTCCGGACGCGCTCACCGTCCGCCGCGTCGACCACTGGGGCAAGAGTAGGCACTTCTCGTTCCCGCCCTGCTGGCTGCAGGTCAACCTCGAGGCGCCCGCGGGCCGGCAGAGCCGCCTCGAGCTCCGCTCGCACGGCCGGTCGCTGGTCATCGGCGCCTTCCTCTTGCCGGAGGAGCGTCAGGAGCTTGCCCGCGCGCTGCGCCGGGAGCTCGTCCGGCTGACCCGGTCCCGTGCCGGCCGCTGACCCCGCTCACTCGAGCCCGAGCACCTGGCGCATCGAATAGAGGCCGGCAGCGCGGCCCTTGGTCCACAGGGCGGCGCGCAGCGCACCGCTGGCGAACACCGCCCGCGAGGTCGCCCGGTGGGTGAGCTCGATGCGCTCGCCCTCTCCGGCGAACAGCACGGTGTGCTCGCCGACGACGTCGCCGCCGCGGAGCGTCGCGAAGCCGATCTCGCCGCGGCGGCGGCCGCCGATCAGCCCGTCGCGGACCCGCTTCGCCACTTGATCGAGGGCGGTGCCGCGGCCGGCGGCGGCGGCGTGGCCGAGGGCGAGCGCCGTGCCCGACGGCGCGTCGACCTTGTGCCGGTGGTGCATCTCGACGATCTCGACGTCGTAGTCGTCGCCGAGGATCGCCGCCACCTGCCGGGTGAGCCCGACCAGGAGGTTGACGCCGACGCTCATGTTGGCGGCCTGGACCACGGGCACTGTCGCGGCGGCGGCGGCGAGCGCCTGGTGGTGCTCCGGCGCCAGCCCGGTGGTGCCGACGACGAGGGCGACGCCGTGGCGGGCGGCGAGGCGGGCATGCGCCGGCAGGGTGGCCGCCTGGGTGAAATCGATGACGGCGTCGGAGGCGGCGAACAGGGCGTCGGTGTCGGTGCCCACCCGCAGGCCGCAGGGGCTGCATCCGGCCTCGGCGGCGACGTCGGCGCCGATCGCCGGATGGCCGTCGCGTTCCGTCCCTCCGGCGAGCGCGACGCCCTCGGCGGCGAGGACGGCCGCGACCACGGCGCGCCCCATGCGGCCGGCGCAGCCGACGACGCCGACGGCCATCGGCCGCGGGCTCGCCCCCGTCATTCGCGCAGGTCCTCCCAAAGCTCCTTGACCTTGGAGAAGAAGCCGTGGGATTCCGGGCTGTGGCGCGCCTGGTTGCCGGCCTCCTCGAACTCCTGGAGGAGCCGCTTCTGCTTCTCCGTGAGGTCGACCGGCGTCTCGACGATCGCCTCGATGAACATGTCGCCGCGTGCGGTCGACCGCAGCACCGGCATGCCCTTGCCGCGCAGCCGGAACTGGCGGCCGGTCTGGGTGCCCGCTGGCACGGCGACGCGCGCCCGCGCGCCTTCCAGCGTCGGCACCTCGACGGTGCCGCCGAGCGCCGCCTTGGTCATCGCGATCGGCGCGCGGCAGTAAACGTCGGCGCCGTCGCGAACGAAGAACTGGTGCGGGGCGACGGTGACGAAGATGTAGAGGTCTCCGGGCGGGCCGCCGCGGAGCCCGGCCTCGCCCTCGCCCGCGAGGCGGATGCGGGTGCCGTCTTCGATCCCCGCCGGGATCGACACCTGCAGCGTCTTCTCCTTCCGCACCCGGCCGGCGCCGTTGCAGGCGCGGCAGGGGTCGCGGATCATCTGCCCGCTGCCGCCGCACGACGGACAGGTGCGCTCGACCGTGAAGAAGCCGGATTGGGTGCGCACCCGACCCGCTCCCCCGCACATGCTGCACGCCGTGGGCTCGGCGCCGCCGGCGGCGCCGGTGCCGTGGCAGCTCTCGCAGGCGACGGAAGTCGGCACGTGGACCGTCTCCTTCCGGCCGACGAACGCGTCCTCCAGCGTGATCTCCAGGTTGTAGCGGATGTCCGAGCCGCGGCCGCTCGCGCGCGCCCGCCGGCCGGGGCCCATGAAGTCGCCGAACATCTCCTCGAAGACGTCGGCAAAGCCGGTGCCGAAGCCGCCGAAGCCGGGGCCAAACCCGGCTCCGCCACCGGCGCCTGCGCCGGCGCCGCCTCCGGCCTCGAACGCGGCGTGGCCGAAACGGTCATAGGCGGCCCGCCGCTGGACGTCGCGCAAGACCTCGTAGGCCTCGTTGATCTCCTTGAAGCGGTGCTCGGCCTCCTTGTCACCCGGATTGCGGTCCGGGTGATAGGTCATGGCCAGCTTGCGGTACGCCTTCTTGATCTCCTCGGACGACGCGTCGCGGGCGACGCCGAGGGTGCGGTAATAGTCTTCCTTGGCCATGAGCCGCCGTTCACACGATCACGCCCGACCGCGCCGCCGTCCGGCCGCGCTCCGGGCTGCCACCTCGAGAGCCTTGCCGTCCGCCGGCTCAGCCGGCCTTCTTGCCCCGCTCCGGGTCGACCTCCTCGAAGTCGGCGTCCACCACCTTCTCCTCGCCCGCGGTCTCGCGGCCGCCGGGTCCGGCCTCGCCGCCGTCGCCGCCGTCGCCGCCGGCCTCGGCCTGGCTCGCCCGGTACATCGCCTCGCCGAGCTTCATCGACGCCTGGGCGAGGGCCTCGGTCTTGGCCTTGATCGCCTCGGTGTCCTCGCCGCCCAGCGCCGCCCGCAGCTCGCCGATCGCCGCCTCGACCGCGCCGCGGTCGGCGGCCGCGACCTTGTCGCCCACCTCCTTCATGGTCTTCTCGGTGGTGTGGATCAGCGCGTCGGCATGGTTGCGCGCCTCGACCAGCTCCTTCCGCTTGCGGTCCTCGGCGGCGTGCGTCTCGGCGTCCTTGACCATCTTCTGGATGTCGGCGTCGCTGAGTCCGCCCGAGGCCTGGATGCGGATCTGCTGCTCCTTGCCGGTCGCCTTGTCCCTGGCCGAGACGTTGACGATGCCGTTGGCGTCGATGTCGAAGGTGACCTCGACCTGCGGCACGCCGCGCGGCGCCGGCGGGATGCCGACGAGGTCGAACTGGCCCAGGAGCTTGTTGTCCGCGGCCATCTCGCGCTCGCCCTGGAACACCCGGATGGTGACCGCGGTCTGGCCGTCCTCGGCGGTCGAGAACACCTGGCTCTTGCGGGTCGGGATCGTCGTGTTGCGGTCGATCAGCCGGGTGAACACGCCGCCCAGCGTCTCGATGCCGAGCGAGAGCGGCGTGACGTCGAGCAGCAGCACGTCCTTGACCTCGCCCTTCAGCACGCCGGCCTGGATGGCGGCGCCGATCGCCACCACCTCGTCCGGGTTGACGCCCTTGTGCGGCTCGCGGCCGAAGAAGCTCTTCACCGTCTCCACCACCTTCGGCATCCGCGTCTGGCCGCCGACGAGGATCACCTCGTTGATCTCGTTCGGCTTCAGCCCGGCGTCCTTGAGCGCCGCCCGGCACGGGCCGACGGTCCGCTCGACCAGGTCCTCGACCAGGGCCTCGAGCTTGGCGCGGGTGAGCTTGATGTTGAGGTGCTTGGGCCCGGTCTGGTCGGCGGTGATGAACGGCAGGTTGACCTCGGTCTGCATCGTCGTCGACAGCTCGCACTTGGCCTTCTCGGCCGCCTCCTTGAGCCGCTGCAGCGCGAGCCGGTCCTTGCGCAGGTCGATGCCCTGCTCCTTCTTGAACTCGTCGGCGAGGTAGTCGATGATCCGCTTGTCGAAGTCCTCGCCGCCGAGGAAGGTGTCGCCGTTGGTCGACTTGACCTCGAACACGCCGTCGCCGATCTCGAGGATCGAGATGTCGAAGGTGCCGCCGCCGAGGTCGTAGACGGCGATGATGCCGGCGCTCTTCTTCTCGAGGCCGTAGGCCAGCGCCGCCGCCGTCGGCTCGTTGATGATGCGCAGCACCTCGAGGCCGGCGATCTTGCCGGCGTCCTTGGTCGCCTGGCGCTGCGAATCGTTGAAGTAGGCGGGCACCGTGATCACCGCCTGCTCGACCTTCTCGCCGAGGTAGTTCTCCGCCGTCTCCTTCATCTTCTGCAGGATGAAGGCGCTGATCTGGCTCGGGCTGTACTTCTTGCCCTGCGCATCGACCCAGGCGTCGCCGTTGTCGGCCTTGACGATGCGGTAGGGCACCAGCCCCTTGTCCTTCTCGGTCATCGGATCGTCGTGCCGGCGCCCGATCAGGCGCTTGATGGCGAAGATCGTGTTCTCCGGGTTGGTCACCGCCTGGCGCTTCGCCGGCTGGCCGACCAGCCGCTCGCCGGACTCGGCGAACGCGACGATCGAGGGCGTCGTCCGCGTCCCCTCGATGTTCTCGATGACCTTGACGTCCTGCCCCTCCATCACCGCGACGCAGGAATTCGTGGTCCCCAGATCGATGCCGATAACCTTCGCCATAGCTCACCTCTTGTCTCGGCCGGTCCGCAGAGCCCGCGCCGGCGCCACGCGGATCGCCTTGTCTTCGTTCGCAGAGCCGACCATCGGGCCGCGGAACGTGCGCGATATATATGCGGGTGGACGGGAAGGCGCAACCGCCGGCCCCAACGCCCGGTCGCCCGCCGCAGGCGCGCGACTCGTGCAAGAATATTGTCCTATAAGGCCGTCTCGTCAACCCCTTCGCTGCGGCGGCACGGCGCCTCTGGCCAAGCGGCCGGCGCCGGGCCATCATCGCCGCCGACAGCGATGATCGTCTCGGCGAGCTACAAGACCGACATCCCGGCATTCTACGGCGCCTGGTTCGTGCGCCGGCTCGAGGCCGGCTGCGTCCGCATCGAGAACGCTTTCGGCGGCCCGCCCGCGACCGTCTCGCTCGCGCCCGAAGCCGTCTCCGGCTTCGTCTTCTGGACGCGGAACGCCGGGCCGTTCCTGCCGGCGCTGGCCCGCGTCCGCGAACTCGGCGTTCCGTTCGTCGTCCAGTATACGATCACCGGCTATCCGCGGGCGCTCGATGCCGCCACCATCGCGCCCGACCGCGCCCTCGCCCAGGTCCTGGCGCTCGCCCGCGCCTACGGGCCGCGCTCGGTCGTCTGGCGCTACGATCCGGTGGTGGTCTCCTCGCTCACCCCGCCCGCCTGGCACGCGGAGACGGTCTCGCGGTTCGCCCGCGCGCTCGCCGGCGCCGTCGACGAGGTGGTGCTGTCGGTCGCCCACGTCTACCGCAAGACCCGGCGCAACCTGGACCAGGCCGCCCGCGCCCGCGGCTTCACCTGGCGCGATCCGGACGCCGCCGAGAAGCGGGAGCTGCTCCTCCGCCTCGCCGCAATCGTGCGCGCCCACGGCCTCGCACCGACGCTCTGCGGCCAGCCGGAGCTCCTCGTCCCCGGTCTCGGCGAGGCCCGCTGCATCGATGCCGAGCGCCTGGCCGACGTCGCCGGGCATCCGATCGCTGCCGACCGCAGGCCCCACCGGCCCTCCTGCGGCTGCTGGGCCAGCCGGGACATCGGCGCCTACGACACGTGCCCGCACGGCTGCGCCTACTGCTATGCGGTCGCGAGCCCGGCCGCCGCCAAGCGCCGGCTCCGCGCCCACGACGCCGCGGCCCCGT
>CAYQSU010000005.1:0-79268 GCA_964420325.1 uncultured Rhodospirillaceae bacterium
CAAAATGTCGCATTTTGTCGCAAAATGTCGCAAAATGTCGCAATTTGTCGCATTTCGTCGTGGTCGGGTGCGGAAGAGGGAGCGGCATGGTCCGGCATCGGCAAGCCGAGCGTGGGACGCCGGCCGGCGGCGAGGCCGGTCGCCGGCTGGTCGAGGGCGTCCGCCTGCACCGGGCGGGCCGGCTCGAGGCGGCGCGGCGCGCCTACGAGGACGCGCTCCGGCTCGCGCCTGGGAGCGCCGATGCCCACCATCTTCTCGGCCTCGTCGCCCACCAGTCGGGCGACCAGGAGACGGCCGAGGCGCTGATCCGCCGTGCCCTCCGCCTCGACGGCAACGACGCCGGCTACCACAACAGCCTCGGCAGCGTGCTTCTCGCCCGCGACCGGCCGGATGCCGCCCTCCGCTGCTTCCGCCGGGCGCTGGTGCTCAACCCCGACTCCGCCGAGGCCCACACCAACCTCGGCAACGCGCTGATGCGCCTCGACGATGCGGCCGGAGCCGAGGCCTCGTACCGGCAGGCGCTCGGCCGCCGCCCCGGCTACGCCGTCGCCCACAACAACCTGGGCGGCGCGCTCCGCCGCCAGGGCCGCCTCGCGGACGCCCTTGCCGCCTACGACCGGGCGCTCGCCTGCGATCCCGCGTATGCCGCGGCGCTGTCCAACCGGGGCCGCGTGCTCGCCGAACTCGGCCGCCCCGAGGACGCGCTTGCCGACTACGAGCGCGCGCTCGCCGTCGATCCCGGACATGCCGAGGCCCATGCCAACCGGGCGACGGCGCTGCTCCTCCTCGGTCGCTTCGCCGAGGGCTGGGAGGAATACGAGTGGCGCTGGCGCACCCGCGGCTTCACCACCCCCCGCCGCCCGTTCGCGGAGCCCCTTTGGGATGGCGCCGAGCTCGTCGGGCGCACCATCCTGGTGCACGCCGAGCAGGGACTGGGCTCGGCCATCCAGTTCGTCCGCTACGTGCCGCTGGTCGCCCGCCGCGGCGGGTGCGTCGTCCTCGAGTGCCAGGAGCCGCTGCAGCGCCTGTTCGCCTCCGTCGACGGCGTGTCGCGGCTGGTGGCCAAGGGCGAGGCGCTGCCCGGCTTCGACGTGCACGTGCCGATGATGAGCCTGCCGCGCCTGTTCGCCACCCGGCTCGAGACGATCCCGGCCACCGTCCCCTATCTCGGCGCCGACGCGGGGCTCGTGGCGCGCTGGCGGGAGCGTCTCTCGCCCCTCCCCACGCCCCGCGTCGGCCTCGTCTGGGCCGGCAACCCACGCCACGACAACGACCGCAACCGGTCGATGCCGCAGGCGGCATTGGCCCCGCTCACGGCGTCGGGTGCCGCCTCCTTCGTCAGCTTGCAGGCCGGACCCGGCTCCGCCGCCGCCGCCCGCCTGCCGCCGGGGCCGATCCTCGACCTCGCGCCCCAGATCGGCGACTTCGCCGACACCGCGGCGGTCGTCGCCAGCCTCGACCTGGTGATCTCGGTCGACACCGCGGTCGCGCACCTCGCCGGGGCGTTGGCCCGTCCGGTGTGGCTCCTGCTGCCGTTCGTCCCGGAGTGGCGCTGGCTCCTCGACCGCGACGACAGCCCCTGGTATCCGACGATGCGGCTGTTCCGCCAGACCGCCCCCGGCGACTGGACGGGCGTCGTCGGCAGCGTCGGCGAGGCGCTCGCCAGGGGGTGGCGGTGACGCGTGCGGCAGCCGGCGGCGAGCCGGCCCGCCTCGCCGAGGCGGTCCGCCGCCATCGCGCCGGCGATCTCGCCGAGGCCGAGCATCTCTACCGCCGCATCCTCAGGACCGCGCCCCGCAACGCCGATGCGCTGCATCTCCTGGGCGTGGTCTGCCACCAGCGCGGCGATCATCGTCGGGCACGGGAGCTGATCGAGCGGGCGATCGCGGTCCGGGACGACGACGCCAGCTTCCACAACAACCTCGGCACCGTCCTCCTCGCCGTCGGTGCGGCCGCCGAGGCCGCCGACCGCTTCCGGAGCGCGATCGCCCTCAGCCCCGCCTACGCCGAGGCCCGCAACAACCTCGGCAACGCGCTGCAGACCCTGGGCGAGATCGAGGCCGCGATCGACGCCTACCGGGCGGCGCTCGCCGTCCGTGCCGATTATGCCGAGGCCCACTGCAATCTCGGGCAGGCCCTCCATGCCCTGGGCGATCTCGAGGCTGCCGCCGGGCACTATCGCCGCGCCCTCGAGCTGCGAGCCGACTACGTCAAGGCGCGGCGGCGGCTCGGCAACGCCGAGGGCGAACTCGGCCGCCCCGAGGCCGCCGAGGCGGCGTACAGGAAGGCACTCGAGGCCGATCCGGCCGACGCCGACACCCTTGCCGCGCTGGCCGCCTTGTGGGAGCGGGCGAGCCGGCTCGAGGACGCCCTCGGCGCCGCCGAGGCCGCGATCCGGCATCGCCCCGACTGCGTCCGCGCGATCGTCGTCGCCGCCCGCTGCGAGCGGCGCCTCGGCCGTCTCGAGGCGGCGTGGGCCCGCCTCGAGGCCGCGGGCGGGATGGCCGCGGACGACGAGATGCGGGCGTTCGCGCTGTTCGAGCGGGGCACCCTCGCCGACCGCCAGGGCGACCACGCCGGCGCCTTCCGCTGCTTCGCCGAGGCCAATCGCCTGGTGCTCGAGGGCGGCCAGGGCCGACGCGTCGACCGCACCCTGTTTCCCCGCCAGATCGAGGCGCTGGCCCGGCGCTTCACGCCTGACTGGGTCCGCTCGTGGACGCCGCCGGCGGCGCCGGCCGGGGCTCAGCCGGTGTTCCTGATCGGCTTTCCGCGCTCCGGCACCACCCTCCTCGACCAGGTCCTCGACGTCCATCCGGCGCTCGCCGCCATCGAGGAAAAGCCGATGCTCGACGTCGTCAAGCACCATCTGGAGGCGCGGTCGGAAGGCTATCCGGATGCGCTCCAGGCACTCGCGGCCGACGACATCGCGGCGCTGCGGGAGATCTATTTCGCCGAGGCCGCCAGGCACCTCCGGGGCAGGACGGATCGCGTGATCGTCGACAAGATGCCCCTCAACACCATCGACGTCGGCCTCATCCACCGGCTGTTTCCGGACGCGAGGATCCTGCTCGCCCTCCGCCATCCCTGCGACGTGGTCTTGAGCGGCTTCATGCAGGCGTTCAAGCCGAACGCCGCCATGGTGCACTTCGCCACCCTCGCCGACACCGCCCGCCTGTATGCCGCGGTCATGGGCCTCTGGCTCCGCTATGCCGAGGTCCTGCCGCTTTCGTGGCTCGCGGTCCGCTACGAGGATCTGATCGCCGACTTCCCGGCCGAGACCGCCCGCGTTCTCGCCTTCCTCGGCGTGCCCTGGGACGATGCCGTGCTCGCCTACGCCGAGCACGCGCGGTCGCGGGCGATCGCGACGCCGAGCTACCACCAAGTGGTACAGCCGATCTACGCGCGGTCGGTCGGCCGCTGGCGCACCTATCGGCAGGAGCTGGAGCCGGTTCTGCCGATCCTGGCGCCGTTCATCAGCGCCTTCGGCTATTCCACCGACGCACCGCGCCGCACCGACGAGTATCCGTCAGGCCCCTGATCGCTGCGAATCCGCACGCCCCGGAACCGGCGAGCCGCCGCGCCGTCTCAGCGGTCACGCCGCCGAGGGCGTAGACCGCAACCGGGCTCCGCCGGGCGATCGCCGCGAACCGGAGCGAGCCCAGGGGCGCCGCCTCCGGGTGGCTCCCGGTCGGGAACACCGGCGAGACGAGAACGGCGTCGACGCCGGCGCGGACGGCCCGCATCACCGCGGCCAGGGAGTGGGCGGCCGCGGTGACGAGCCACCCCGGTCGCCGCCACAGCCGCCACTGCCTCTCGCGGCGGACCAAGGCTTCCGGCAGGTGCAGGCCGTCGGCGCCGACGGCGACGGCAAGGCGAGGGTCGCCGGCGACAAGGAACACGAGCCCCCGCCCCCGGCAGAGGGCGGCCAGCGCATGCGCCAGCGCCGCTCGGTCCGCCACGCCGTAGTGGCGGAGGATCACCGCGGAGCCGCGCGGCAGGCTCTCGATCGCCGGTCTCGGGTCGGCGAGGCGTTCAGCATCCGTCATCAGGATCAGCCCGGGAAAGGCTTGTGCCCGCGTCCTCGATTTGAGACCGCGCACCAGGTTTGCTAGGGTCGGCACGGCGCTTCGTCCAACGCTGGGAAGGTCAGACGGTCATGGCAAGCGAAACCCTCGCAGACGCCGACATCGGCGCCAACCTCGCCGCCGTCCGAGCCCGGATCGCCGACGCCGCGGCGGCTGCCGGGCGCCGGCCCGAGGACGTCACCCTGGTCGCGGTGACCAAGACCCACCCGGTGGCGACGATCGGGCGGGCGATCGCTGCCGGGCAACGGGTGTTCGGCGAGAACCGGATCCAGGAGGCGGAGGATAAGTGGCCGCAGCTGGAGGCCCGGCATCCGGGCGTGCGCGTGCACCTGATCGGACCGCTGCAGAGCAACAAGGTGCATCGCGCGGTGCGCCTGTTCGACGTCATCGAGACCGTCGACCGCCCGAGGCTCATGCGCGCGCTCGCCGACGTGAGGGACAAGAAGGGGTGGGTGCCGGATCTGTTCGTTCAGGTCAACACCGGGGAGGAGGCGCAGAAGCACGGGGTTTCCCCGCGCGAGGCCGATCGCCTGATCCGCGCCTGCATCGACGAGTTCGAACTGCCGGTCAAGGGCCTGATGTGCATTCCGCCGCTCGACGAGGAGCCGTCCCTGCATTTCGCGCTCCTGAGGAAGATCGCCGGGCGCAACGGCCTCCCGGAACTGAGCATGGGCATGAGCGCCGACTACCCGATCGCCATCGCGTTCGGCGCCACGATCGTCCGGGTCGGCACCGCCATCTTCGGTCCCAGGCCCCAGGCGACGCCCTGACCGATGCGTGCTGCTGGTCACTCCCATGCGCAGATGACGACGGCGTCGCCGGGCGCGCAGGCGGCAAGGAGTTCCCGGAGGTCGTCGAGGGCGAGCGCCACACACCCTTCAGTCGGCGCGTAATCGGGCCTCGCCACATGCAGGAATATCGCGCTGCCGCGCCCGGCCCGGACCGGATCGTCGTTGTAGCCGATGGGCACCACGAGATCGTAGACGTGATCGTCGCGCCACAGGCGCTCGTGCCGGCCGGGGTACGGCAGCCGCACCAGCCGATTGTAGTTGGGATCGGCTGGGTCGTCGCACCAGCCGTCGTCCGTGCGGATGCTCCGGCACGGCAACCTCGACGCCGGCGGCGCCAGCCGGTCCCCGCGAACCATGACGGACCGGAGGGGAAAACGGCCGGCGGGGGTCTTGCCGTCGCCTTCGCGCTTGTCGGCCGCGACACCGCTCCGCCCCAGGGCGCAGCGCACCTCGCGCCCCTGCCAGCGCAGATGCCCCGATGGCAGGACCTCGATCTCCATGCAGCGATCATAGGGCCGTTGGCTGCATGATGGCACCCACCGATCGAAGGCTCCGGTCATGACGCGGATGTCCCCCGCTCGCCTCGCCTCCGGCGTGCTTGCGGTGCTGTCGCTCGCCTGCGGGGTGTTTGCCGTCGCCTCGTTCCTCTACTACTGGGACCCGACGCGCATCCACTGGAAACGATGGACCGCGTCCGACCCCTACCTCTACGACGAGATCGACCCGCGCCTGCGGGCGACCGATCCGGCGACGTTGATCACCATCGCCGGCGAAGCAGATGTCGGGGCCGCCCGCGATCGGCTCATCGCCGCGATCTGGGACGGGTCGGGCTTTCCGCATGCGGCGTTGCCCGACGAAGCGGTGCAGGTCTTTCCGGGTCCATCCGCCGACGCCTCCGCCGACTGCGACACCGTCCTTGTCGAAGTCAAGGCGGGTCGTCGGTGCCTCACCGCCATCTACGGCGGATTCGACAACCTCGCCCGCATCGAGCGTCTGCGCATCACGCTCCCGATCGGCTACGTCGCGTTCCCGGGCTTTTTCCGGCCGAAGGCGGGCAACGGCCGGGTGGTCATCTATCATCACGGCTATGCGGGAACCTACCACGACCAGGCTCGGCTGATCGCGGCGCTGGTCTCGGAGGGCTACGCCGTGCTCGCCTTCAACCTCCCGGGCTACGGCCACTACCAGGCGCCCCGAGAGCTGTTCAGGGATCCGCCCGTCCGCATGTACGTCGAGCCGGTGGTCGCCGGCATCAATCATCTGCGGAAGGACCATCCGGAGGCCGCGATCGACATGGTCGGCTTCTCGGCCGGCGGCTGGGTCACGGTGGCCGCCGCCGCGGTCGACCCCCGCATCCGGCGAAGCTTTCCGGTGGCCGGCGTTCTCCCGGCCTACCTCCGGCGCGCGCGCGAGACGGCGCCGCCGCAGCTCAACCCGACCCTGCTGGCGGCGGGCGGCTATCTCGACATGTTCGTGCTCGGAGCCCTCGGCGACGGCCGCCGTCAGCTGCAGATCTTCAATCGCTATGATCGCTGCTGCTTTGCCGGCGAGCGCGCAACGCTTTACGACCACGCGGTGAGGGACGCGGTGTCGCAGCTCGGAGCCGGCAGCTTCGCGGTGATGATCGACGAGACCCATGCCTCGCACCGGCTCTCGCACCATGCCATCAGCCGCATTCTCGAGGAGATGGCGCGGCCGTGAGGACCGGGGTCGGTCTCCCGCGTCCCGGCCGGTCCGGCGACCGGCGGACCCTGTGGATGCTGTTCCTGGCGGCGCTGGCGGCGCTCGCGGCGGCCACCCTCTTCCTGTGGTGGCGGGACGGCATGTGGCCGGAAGGAGAGATGCCGGTCCGGGGCGTGGTACGGACCACCGGCGCCTGCCTCGCCGCAGCCGCCCTCTACGCGCTCAAGCGTCTCGTCGATCGCCTGTGGGCGTCACCGGCGGCAGGGGATGCCCGCGCGGCCGATCAGCCTTCCTCGGTGAAGAATGAGTAGCGGGCGGCAGCGGGCAGCGCCGGTGTGGCCTCCTGTTCCTGGGCGGCCAGCATCGCCCTGAAGCCGAGTTCCTGGCGCGCCCAGTCGGCGACCCAGGGCCGGCTCGCGTCGTCGCCGATGGCCCACGCCGCGGCCCCTAGGGCGCCGGTCGTCGGCGCCGCCATGCCGTCGGTCGCCGACCCCGCCGCGGCGAGCATCGTCTCGGTCAGCCCGTCATCAGCGGGCGCCTCCTCCGTCAGCGCCGCCAGCACGTGGTCGCCGATGTCTCGCCCGGTCAACGCCTCGACGATGACATTGACCAGCGACGACACGGCGCCGATGACGCCGCCAAACAGCGCGCCGCCGGCGATGCGCGGCACGGGATCGATGCCGTCGCCCGTGAGCTCGCGATAGATCGTCGACACCACCGGGATGTGCTGTAGCGGATTGATGACATCGAGCACGTCGAAGAAGGTGAGGCCGTCCCTGCCGAACGGCTCGAGCCCCGGTCGGCTGGCGGCCGGGCCCGGCGCTCCGAGGGCCGTGCCGGCTCGTGCCGCCTGCGGGGTGACTGGTTCGGCGGAGATCGGCGTCGAGATGGCCACGATGGATCGGTCCCCCGCTGGGTGTCCGCAACGGAGCAAGACCCGTGCCAGGGCGCGGGCCGGCGCGGCCGGCAGGGCGCCGCGGCTTTCGCGGCGGGTCGCCGCCGGCAGGCCGGCAACAATGGCCGCGCGCGGCACAATCTGCCGCCGCGGCCGGCGAGCGGGTCCGGCAGGACCTAGAACAGGTGGCCGCTGCGCTCGGCCTTGGTCCGCATGTACCGCTCGTTGTGCCGATTGGAGGGAAAGGCGTGAGGGACGCGCTCCTCGACGACGATGCCGCAACGCGCCAGCGCGACCACCTTCGCCGGATTGTTGGTCAGCAGCCGCACCCGGGTGAAGCCGATCTGGCGCAGCAGCTCGGCGGCGGGAAGGTAGATGCGCTCGTCGGCATCGAAGCCGAGCTGCTCGTTGGCATCGATCGTGTCGTAGCCGATGTCCTGGAGCGCATACGCCCTCAGCTTGTTGACCAGGCCGATGCCGCGCCCCTCCTGTGCCAGATAGAGGAGCACGCCGCCGCCGGCGGCCGAGATCTCGCGGATGGCGCCCCTGAGCTGGTCCCCGCAGTCACAGCGCAGGCTGCCGAGGAGATCGCCCGTGAAGCACTCGGAATGAATGCGGGTGAGGACGGCGGTGTCGGGCGAAGGATCGCCAAAGACCAGCGCCAGGTGCTCGAGCCCGCCGTCGCGCGGCCGGAAGGCCATGATCCGGGTGTCCTCGGCGTCGGCCAGCGCGACGCGCGCCTCGCTCACGGGCCTGAGCGATCGCGCGGCGATCCGCTCGTACTGGAAGACGTCTCCGGCGTCGACCAGCAGCAGATCGTGTCGAGCCGCCCACGCCGCGTGGTCCCCCGCTTCCGGGCCGCCCAGGCGTCCGCACACCGCGGCCGGCAACAGCCGCGCCACCTTCGCGAGCTTCACCGCGGCGCTCTCGCAGCCGTGCGCCGGCGCGTCCTCGATGTCCAGGTCGTACGGCAACGGAACCGGCGGCGCGGCGAGAGGATCCGCGAGCTCGCTGATCATCGCCGCGGTGAGGCGATCCCTCGCCCTCAGCGTGACGATTCTCAGTCCGGCCGGGGCAAGGCCGAGGACTGACGCCCGCCGTGCCGTGATCGCCAGCAGCGCGGCACCATCCGCCATTTGCAGGAGTCGGCCGAGGGTATCGCCGGTGACGGCCTCCGCCGCGAGGACGACGCGCGCCTGCCCGCCGCTTCCCTGGATCGCGACCGGCTGACCGCGGCGCAGGTCGGACACCGCCCGATCGACCGACAGGAGCGACAGCGGCTCCCGCGTGGCGGGGATGGCAACGAGATGACGTCCGTCACGCATGCCCTGTACAACGCCCTTGACCTGCTTCGCCGCGGCTCCGGCCGCTCCGACCATACCCCTGGAGCAGAACGGACGAAAGGCGATTGTCGAGGTCTCGAAGAGGACCCGCGGCCCGCTCGGTTGTCAGAAAGGACCAGATTACCTTATGCTTGCGCCACCGGTCGGCAGCAATTGGCAACAGCGCGGATGACCACAGGACGCCGGGTTCTCCTTGTCGATGACGACGAAGCGCTGCGCGACATGCTCGCAGAGCAGCTTCAGCTCCATGAGGAGTTCGCGGTCGTCACCGCGGGGTCCGGCGGCGAAGCGCTCGCCATCGCCAGGAAGGACTACTTCGACGTCATCATCCTGGACGTCGGACTGCCGGACATGGACGGTCGCGAGGTCTGCCGCCTGATGCGCCGCGCCGGCGTCAAGTCGCCGGTGATCATGCTGACCGGCGCCGACAGCGATGCCGATACCATCCTCGGGCTCGATGCCGGGGCCAACGACTACGTCACCAAGCCGTTCCGCCTGGGGGTGCTGCTCGCCCGCCTGCGCGCTCACGTCCGTCAGCACGAGCGGAGCGACGACGCCGTCTTCACCATCGGTCCCTACGCCTTCCGGCCGAGCGCAAAGATGCTGGTGGATTACGAGACCAGCAAGAAGATCCGTCTCACCGACAAAGAGACGGCCATCCTCAAGTACCTTTATCGATCGGGCAGCAAGGTCATCAGCCGCGACACGCTCCTCGACGAGGTCTGGGGCTACAACACCGGCGTGACGACGCACACCCTGGAGACCCACGTCTACCGCCTTCGCCAGAAGATCGAGCGCGACCCCGCCCACGCACAGATTCTGGTAACCGAAGCCGGAGGCTATCGCCTGATCCCATAGCCCGGTGGATCCGCCCTACTCTCACCCAGAAAAAAGCGCCCGGTCAGGGGGGTGAACCGGGCGCTCGCAGCTCCCTTGTGGGAGCCTGCGGATGGCAGGGGAACCATCCGGAAGAGATCCCTCGCAGATCGGAGGTTGACCTCTCCGATTAAGACGTGGGCACTCGAAGGGGCGGCGCCAATGCACTGATCGCAATTCTGAATTGCCGAAAACGCATGGCTGCTCGGGGAGGTCCATGCCGCCGTTCAGAACTTGTCCTTGAACATCCGCGGATCCTCGAAGCGGAACAGGTTCGGGTTCAACGGCACGTCGAAACGGGTGGCGTCGAGCGATACGTGCGTTTCGACACCCTGGGCATCGACGATCGTCCACTGCCTCAGGATCACCGGGTTCTCGTTGAAGACGAGCGTGACGCGGCCCGAGAGCGGATCCTTGGTGCGCACGAGGGACACGCGAAGCAGGCCCGCTTTCGCCTCGAAGCCGGTGATGGTCAGGTCGTCGCCCGACAGCGCGATATCCGCCTTGGTGAGGATGTCCGCCGGCGTCGAGCCCAACGGCAGATGGCTGACCTGCTGCAGTTCGCGATCGAAATAGATCAGCCAGGTGCCGTCACTGACGATGAGCACCGGAACGGGGGGATCATACTCGATCCTGAGGCGTCCCGGACGCGAGATGTAAAGCTCGCCCTCCGCAACCTGACCGTTGGACGAGGTCTGGGTGAAGCGCGCGCGCACTGTGCGGATGGCGTTGAGATACTCCTGGATCCGGGCGACGTCGGCGCGCTCCGAAGCGCTGAGGGTTATCGCCTGCACGTCTCGCGCCGTGCTGGCATCGACCGAAGCGACCGTGCCGGCCAGGCCGAACAGCGCGATCACGACCGCAATTCGAACCGTCCAGCAGTTCACGATCAGCCCTCCATTTCAGCCGGCCGATGCTCAGGCACCGCGCTCGCCGATGAGGATCTCGCGGCGGCCGACCCGGTCGGGCTTGCTCACCAGCCCCTCGGCCTCCATCCGCTCGATCAGGCGCGCCGCCCGATTGTAGCCGATCTGCAGGCGGCGCTGCACGAAGCTGGTCGATGCCTTTCCTTCGCCGGCGACGATGGCGACCGCTTCCCGGTAGAGCTCGTCGCTCACGCCGGAGCCGTCGTCGCCGACCGCGCCTTCCGGCCAAGTGCCGTCGTCTTCCGGTTCCTCGGTCACCTCGGAAACGTACTCGGGCTCGCCCTGGCTTCTGAGAAACCGCACCACGGCCTCGACCTCCTCATCGGAGACGAACGGCCCGTGCACGCGGGTGATCCGCCCTCCGGTCGCCATGTACAGCATGTCCCCCTGGCCGAGCAGCTGTTCCGCTCCCTGTTCGCCGAGGATGGTGCGGCTGTCGATCCTGGAGGTCACGTGAAAGCTGACGCGGGTCGGGAAATTGGCCTTGATGGTGCCGGTGATCACATCCACCGACGGTCTTTGCGTCGCCATCAAGAGATGAATGCCGGCGGCGCGCGCCATCTGCGAGAGCCGCTGCACCGCGGCCTCGATGTCCTTTCCGGCGACGAGCATCAGATCGGCCATCTCGTCGACGACGACGACGATGAACGGCAGCGGCTGGAGATCCAGCGTCTGCTCCTCGTAGACGGGCCGGCCGTCGTCGTCGAAGCCCGTCTGGACGCGACGGATCAGGGATTCGCCCTTGCGCAGGGCCTCGGCCACACGGGCGTTGAAGCCCGCGATGTTGCGCACGCCGATCTGCGACATCATGCGGTAGCGCTCTTCCATCTCCCGCACCGTCCACTTCAACGCCACGACCGCCTTGGACGGGTCGGTCACCACCGGCGCCAACAGGTGCGGGATGCCGTCATAGACCGACAACTCGAGCATCTTCGGATCGATGAGGATGAATTTGCACGCCGCCGGCGGCAGCTGATAGAGCAAGGACAGGATCATCGTGTTGATCGCCACCGACTTCCCGGAGCCGGTCGTCCCGGCGATCAGGAGGTGGGGCATCCTTGCGAGATCGACGAGAATCGGGCTGCCGCCGATGTCCTTGCCAAGCGCCAGCGTGAGCGCGCCCGTGCCGCGCTCGAAGGTCTCCGAGGCGAGGAGCTCCCTCAGGAACACCATCTCGCGCCGCGCGTTCGGCAGCTCGATGCCGATCACGTTGCGCCCCGGCACGACGGCGACGCGGACGGACACCGCACTCATCGATCGGGCGATGTCGTCGGCAAGGCCGATGACGCGCGACGTCTTGGTCCCCGGCGCGGGCTCCAGCTCGTAGAGCGTGACCACGGGGCCGGGCCTGATCTTGACGATCTCCCCACGCACCCCGAAGTCCTCGAGCACCGTCGACAGCAAGCGTGCGTTCTGCTCCAGGCCCTCCCGATTGACCTGATCGACGCCCGGACTGCGGGGCGGCGCCCGTAGGAGATCGATCGGCGGCGGCCGATGGCGGGCCTCGGCCTCGAACTCGAAACGCCCCTGCCGGGCGCGTTCGGCCTTGATGCCCGCGGGGATCGGCGACGGCTTCGCGGCGACGACGACGGGCGTGTCCTTGGCCGCGGACTGCGGATCGACGGCGGCCGGATCGAGAACCGCGTCATCGTCCGCGATGGGCCGGCGACCGCGGCGCCAGCCGCGAATCCGAAGCACCGGCGTGCCGCCCAGCGAGCGCAAGTAAATGCCGCGACAGGCGGCATGGGCCGAGGCGGCCGCGCGGTTGACGAGGCGGCCGAAGGCCATCCACTCGGGCCATGGGATGCCCAGACTGGTGAACCAAGCGATGGCGCCGACAAGACCGCAGGCGAGAGCGATCTGGGCCGCATTCGTCTCGGCATACGCCGCATCGATGCCCGCGAAAACCCGCTCGAACAGGAGACTCCCCAAGACGCCGCCGGCGTCGGCCACGGTGGCTCCGCCGTTCGGCGGCGACGACGCGGCCGCCGCCAGAGAGAGCGCGATCGTCGCCAGACCGAGGGCAACGAGCCGCAGCCAGGGCCGGCCGATGCCGCGCTTGCCAAGCAGGCGCCAGCCCCAGGCGGCGACGGCGAGGATGGGCGCGAGCGCAGCCACACCCCACAGATGCAGCAGCAGGTCCGCGGCATGGGCGCCGCCGGAGCCGAGCAGGTTCGCCGGCTTGGCATCGGTCGCATGATTGAACGACGGATCCGCGGGGTCGGCGGTGAGCAGCGCGACAAGGACATAGGCCGCGGCGGCGAGCAAGGCGAGACCGGCCAGCTCGCTCGCGCGCCGCTTGAGCCACGCCCGCGCTGCCGGGGTGACGAACTCCATGAAACCAGCGGGGCTCGATATGCGGTTCATGATGGCCGCACAAAAGATAACGATTTATAGGGCACTAGCAAGCCGCCTCAAGGCTTCCTCGGTGGCGGCGAGATCGTCGATGAGGGCGACGCGAACGTATTCGCGGCCCGGATTGGCGCCGTTGCCGCCGCTTCGCCCCAGGAACGCGCCGGGAAGCACGCGAATGGCGGCCTTGCTCCAGAGGATCCTGGCCGCCTCCTCGCCGTCGCCCACGTCGAGCCACAGAAAGAACCCGCCCTCGGGGCGGTAGAAGCCGAAGCGTCCGGCGAGGATCGATTCGGCGAGATCGAGCTTCCGGCGATAGAGGCTGCGGTTCGCCTCGACGTGCTCGTCGTCGTCCCAGAGCGCCGCCGAGACCTCGAGCGCGGGCAGCGGCACGGTGGCGGCGGCGAAGCTTCTGAGCCGCCGGAACGCGGCGATGAGCGAGGCGTCGCCGGCAACGAACCCCGAGCGCAGGCCGGGAACGCTGGACCGTTTCGACAGCGAGTGGAAGACGAGGACGTTGTCGAGGCTCCCGCCGAGCGCGGCACAGGCCTGAAGGGCGCCCGGCGGCGGCGCGCGATCGTAGATCTCGGCGTAGCATTCGTCGCAGGCCAACACGAAGTCATGGGCGCGTGCGAGGCCGATCGCCGCCCCAAGCTCGTCGAGGCCGGCCACCGAGCCCTGCGGGTTGGCAGGCGAGCACAGATACATCAGCGCTGTCCGCGCGAGCTGCTCCCCGTCGAGGCCGCGGAGATCCGGCCGGAAACCGGTCTCCTTCGTCGCCGCGAGGCAGACGGGCTCGGCGCCCGTCATCAGCGCCGCACCGAGGTAAACGTGGTAGAAGGGGTTGGGCAGCACCACCGCCGGGGGGCCGCCCGCCTTGCGCTCGGGCAACGCCGCCAGCGCCGCCAGGAACAGGGCCTCCCGCGTGCCGGAGACCGGGAGGACATGGCGGTCGGGGTCGATGAAGCCCTCGGGCAGTCGGTAGCGGCGCACGAGCCAGCCGGCGGCGGCGGCGCGGAACGCCGGCGTTCCCTCCACCGGCGGATAGCGCCCCCAGTCGCCGGTCGCTGCGGCCATGATCTCTCGAACCTGCGGCGGCGGTGGATGCCGCGGTTCGCCGACCGACAGCACGTAGGGCTTGAGGCCGGGCGGATCGATGCCGTCAAGCAAGGTCCGCAGGCGGTCGAACGGATAGTCCGCGAGAGCGGCGAGGCGAGGGTTGATCATCGGGCCGGAAGTCTAGGCCCGGCGGGCGCCACCCTCAAGCGACGATCGGTCGCCTTCCCGACGTCGCCGCCGGATACGCCACAAAAAGGGCCGGAAGGTTTGGGGGAACCTTCCGGCCGAGATACCGAGGGTCCGGACGGGAGGAGATCGCGCCCGTCCTGGGTCCCCGGCCCGGGTGGGGCTAGTGCACGGTCTCGCCGTGCAGGCTGAGGTCGAGCCCGGTGACCTCGGCCTCCTGGTCGACGCGGAGGCCGATGGCCAGGTCGACGACCTTGAGGATGACGAAGGACATCACCGCCGAGTAGACGATGGTCGAGAGAATGCCGACGATCTGGGTCCAGACTTGGCCGATGTTGCCCTCGAGCGCGCCGGGCGTGCCGCCGATGGCCTCGACGGCGAACACCCCGGTGAGCACCGCGCCGACGATGCCGCCGATGCCGTGGACGCCGAACACGTCGAGCGAATCGTCGTAGCCGAGAGCGGTCTTCAGCCACACCGCGCCCCAGTAGCAGGCGACGCCGGCGGCGATGCCGATGACGAGTGCGCCGCTGGGGGCGACGAAGCCCGCGGCCGGGGTGATGGCGACCAGGCCGCCGACGGCACCGGACACGATCCCGAGCACGCTCGGCTTCTTGCGCAAGAGCCACTCCGTGAACATCCAAGACAGCGCCGCCGCGGCGGTGGCGATCTGGGTCACCGCCATGGCCATGCCCGCCGTGCCGTTCGCCGCCACCGCCGACCCGGCGTTGAAGCCGAACCAGCCGACCCACAGCAGCGACGCGCCGATCAGGCTGAAGGTGAGGTTGTGCGGGGCCATGTTCTCGCTGCCGTAGCCGCGGCGCTTGCCGAGAACGATGGCGGCGACCAGACCGGCGATGCCGGCGTTGATATGGACCACGGTGCCGCCGGCGAAGTCGAGGACACCCTCCTCGCCGAGGAAGCCGCCACCCCACACCCAGTGGGTGACCGGGGCGTAGACGAGGAGCATCCAGACGCCTAGGAACCACAGCACCGCCGAGAACTTCATGCGGTCGGCGAAGGCGCCGGTGATCAGTGCCGGCGTGATGATGGCGAACGTCATCTGAAAGGTCATGAACACCGATTCCGGGATGGTGCCGCTGAGCGCGTCCACCGCGAGCCCCGACAGGAACAGGTTGTCGAGATTGCCGATGTAGGCGTTGAGGCTGCCGCCGTCGCCGAAGGCCAGCGAATAGCCCGCGACCATCCACAGGACGCTCATCAGGCAGCAGACCGCGAAGCTCTGCACCGCGGTCGCCAGCACGTTCTTCCTGCGTACCATGCCGCCGTAGAACAGGGCGAGGCCCGGGATCGTCATCATCAGCACCAGCGCCGTCGATGTCAGCATCCACGCCGTATCCCCGGTATCGAGCTTCGCCTCCTCGGCGAGGGCACCGCCGGTGCTCACCAGGAACGCCGCCCCGGCGAGGACGACGGCGCCCAGTCTTGTCCGTTTCAAGGTCATCACACCGCTCTCCTCAAGGTCTCATCGTTCCCGAGGCCGCCGCCCGACGTCCGCCGCATCCGGTGCCGGCTCTGCGGACACCCGTCTCCTCGGTTCCGGCGTACGACGCCCCGATGCCACGGCCCGTCCCGTTCGACACGCGCCACGGTCACTCCCCCTTCTCAACTTCCGTGCCAGTGCCCGCAGAGCAGCGCGAACCGCCTGGAATCCGGCGGCAATTCGGCGAACGGCGAGGATCCGTGCGACCAAGCGGCACCGGCAGGATCGCCTGTTTTTCGTGCAACCTGGGCCAAATTGATGGAAAAACATGCAAACTTCGCCGGCCCCGGTTCACAGTGCCGCGGCATCGACCTCGCCGGTGCGGATGCGGACCGCACGGTCGACGCAGGAGATGAGGATGGTGCCGTCGTCGCCGCGGCCGGTCGCGGCGGACACGCGGACCGCCTCGATGAGCGACTCGACCCGACTGTCGGCGACCACCACCTCGATCTTGATCCCCGGCACCGGACCGCCGGCGTACTCCCCGCCGGCATCGGTCCCCGTCCGGCCGTCACAGCGAGAGAAGCCCATGGCCTCGATGATCGTCATGCCCTCGGCACCGGCCCGCATCAGCGCCGCGCGAACCTCATCGAGCTTGAACGGCCGGATGATGGCGGAGATCTTTTTCATCGTGGCGAGCCCTGCCGTTGAGCCGAGGGCCGATCGGCGAGGCCGAGCCCGCGACCGCCGACGCCGGGCGGGCGCGGAACCCAGGCCGGGTGCGATGCGGCCACGTCCGCCCGAGGTTCAAGAATCGTGCCGAACGTAGCCGGGCGCGCACCGACCCTTGAAAATCGCCGGCCCATCGTCGAAGCTTCGGCCGAGCCGGCCGACACGGCCGGGAACGCGCAGGAAGCCTAGGAGGGGCGAAGATGGGCACCGGGACGGCGAACGCGGTCGACGTCCTCGTCGTCGGCGGCGGCCTTGTCGGTGGGACGCTGGCGTGCGCCCTCGGCGCCGCCGGCCTCGCCGTCGCCGTGGTCGACGCCGCAGCGCCGGCGGCGATGACGAAGACCGGCTTCGACGGCCGGGCATCGGCGATCGCCTTGTCGTCCCGCCGCCTACTCGAGGCCATCGGCGTCTGGCCGCTCGTCGCCGACGCCGCCGAGCCGATGCTGGAGATCCGCGTTTCCGACGGCGACTCGCCGCTGTTCCTGCACTACCACCACGAGGACGTCGGCGACGAGCCGTTCGGCCACATGGTCGAGAACCGCACCCTGCGGCAGGCCTTGTTCGCGCGCCTCTCGGACCTCGCCGGCGTCGACCACCGGGCGCCCCGGCAGGTACACGGCCTCGAGCGAACATCCGCGGGCGTCGTCGCCCGGCTCGACGACGGCGGGCGCATCGAGGCCCGCCTCGCGGTCGCCGCCGAGGGCCGCGACTCGCCGACGCGCGAGGCAGCCGGCATCGGCGTGACGCGCTGGGCCTACGACCAGGCCGGCATCGTCTGTACCGTCGCCCACGAGCGGCCCCACCGCAACGTCGCCCACGAGCATTTCCTGCCCTCGGGGCCGTTCGCCATCCTGCCGCTCAAGGGCAACCGGTCGTCGATCGTGTGGACCGAGCGGAAGGACCTTGCCGCAGTGATGATGGCGCTCGACGAGGCAGGGTTCCGCGACGAGCTCTCCCGTCGCTTCGGCGACTTCCTTGGCGGCCTCGCCGTCGTCGGGCCGCGCTGGTGCTATCCGCTGGCGCTCCAGTTCGCCCGGCGGGCCACCGCGGTGCGCCTCGCACTGGTCGGCGATGCCTACCATGCCATGCACCCGATCGCCGGCCAGGGGCTCAACATGGGGCTTCGCGACGCGGCCGCGCTGGCCGAGACGGTGACCGACGCTCTGCGCCGCGGCCTTGACATCGGTGACAGCGGGGTGCTGGCGCGCTACGAGGGCTGGCGCCGCTTCGACAACCACCTGATGCTGGCCATGACCGACGCGCTCAACCGGCTCTTCTCGAACGACATCCCGCCGCTGCGCCTGGCCCGCGACGTGGGCCTCGCGGTGGTCGACCGGCTGCCGCCGGTGAAGCGGCTCTTCATGCGCCATGCCATGGGCGTGGTCGGCGACCTGCCGCGCCTCATGCGCGGCTTGCCCCTCTGAGCCGGCCGCGATGATGCCGTCATACCCGGCGGCACCCGCCGACGTCGTTCCGGGCGTCGACGACGCCATCGTCGTCGACGATCTCACCATCGCCTACGGCGACTTCGTCATCCAGCGCAACCTCACCTTCGCCGTCCGGCGTGCCGAGATCTTCGTCATCATGGGCGGCAGCGGCTGCGGCAAGACCACGGTGATGCGCTGCATCACCGGCTTGAAGGAGCCGGCCGCGGGCCGCGTCTTGATCGACGGCGTCAGCCTGTGGGAGGCAGCGGCCGACGAGCGCGCCCGCATCGGCCGCGATCTCGGCATCGTCTATCAGAGCGGCGCATTGTGGAGCTCGATGACGCTCGCCGAGAACGTCGCGCTCCCCCTCGGCGAATACACCGGCCTCGGCGCGGCCGACATCCGGGAGCTCGCCGCCCTCAAGCTCGCCCTGGTCGGGCTCAAGGGCTTCGAGGACTACTATCCGGCAGAGATCTCTGGCGGCATGCGCAAGCGGGCCGGCGTCGCCCGCGCGCTCGCCCTCGATCCCCGGTTCCTGTTCTTCGACGAGCCGTCGGCCGGACTCGATCCGGTGACGTCGGCCTTGCTAGACGACTTGATCGTCGAGCTGCGCGACAGCCTCGGGACGACGATGGTGTTGGTCACCCATGAGCTTCCCAGCATCTTCGCCATCGCCGACAACGCGGTCTACCTCGACGCCGGGACCCGGACGATGATCGCCTCCGGCAACCCGGAGGTTCTGGCCCGGGAGTGCCCGGACCCGCGGGTCCGCGAGTTCCTCACCCGCGGCGGCAAGGCGCCGGTGGCGTGAGCGCCGACCGCAGCAAACCGCTTGCCCGGGTCGCAGCGCCGTGGCTAGAAGAGCCCGATGACGCGCGATCAGATGCTGATGCCGCTGTGGGTCGCGGGGGGCTCTGCCCTTGGCGGCGTGCTTCGCTACTGGTGCTCGGGCTGGGTCGCGCGCCTCATCGGCGAGACGTTTCCGTGGGGAACTCTCGCGGTCAACGTCCTGGGCTCGTTCCTGATCGGCCTCGTCGCCACGCTCACCGCACCCGACGGCCGCATCCTGATGGGCTCGGTGCCGCGGCAGTTCCTGATGTTCGGCATCCTCGGCGGCTTCACCACCTTCTCATCGTGGAGCCTGCAGACGCTGAACCTCGCCCAGGACGGCCAGTGGTTCCATGCCGGCGCCAACATCGTGCTGTCGGTGGTGCTGTGCCTCGTCGGCGTCTGGCTCGGCTACGTCAGCGGCGTCGCCCTCAACCGCTGAGGACGGAACGGCGGCGGCAATGAGGATCCCCGAGGAGGCGGCGCTGCTGCGCATCTTCGTCGGCGAGGACGACAAGGCCGACGGCAGGCCGCTCTACGAGGCCCTGGTCGCCAGGGCCCGCGACCTGCATCTCGCCGGAGCGACGGTGCTGCGCGGCCCCATGGGCTTCGGCCACGCCAGCCGCCTGCACACCGCCAAGATCCTGAGGCTCTCCCAGGATCTCCCCGTGGTCGTCGAGATCGTCGACAGCGAGGACAAGATCATGGCCTTCCTCGAGGCTGTCGAGCCGATGATGCCGGCGGGTCTGGTGACCCTCGAGAAAGTCAAGGTCCTCACCTACGGCCGGCGGCGGAAAGACGACTGAAGGAGGCCGGCGCCGGCTGCACGTTCACCGGGCGACCGTCCTGGCCAGGCTCCGTTCGAGCGCCTTGGGATCGCGGGCCAGACGCAGGGCGAGTTCGCGGGAATGCGGGTCGGGATAGACATCCTCGACGCCGGCCTCGACGGCGTCGAGCGCGGCCTCGGCGATCATCCGCGGGGGCACCTTCTCCGTCTCCCAGCCGGCGATCATGTCGGTGTTCACGGGCCCCGGAAAGACGCCGACGACGAGCGTTCCCTGTTTCGCCAGCTCGGCGCGCACGCCCTGCGTCAGCGACGCCGCCGCCGCCTTCGAGGCGCTGTAGGAGGCGATGAACGGCGCGTTGATGCGGGCGGCGATCGACAGCATGTTGACGATGGCGCCGCCGCCGTTGGCGGCCAGGATCGGAGCAAAGGCGCGGATCATGGCGAGGGGACCGAAGTAGTTGACGTCCAACTCGTGGCGGGCGGCCGCCATCGAGGGCTGGGAGAGGAAGCCGCCGAACGCCAGCACGCCGGCGTTGTTGATCAGGAGCGTGACGTCAGGCGCTCCCTCGGCGACGCGGGCGACGGCCGAGAGGTCGGTCACGTCGAGCCGCACCGGCACCAGCCGGTCGCCGCCAAGCGACTGGAGAGTGCGAAACGCCGCGTCGTCGATCGCGCCGGCGTAGATCCGGGCAGCCCGGCGGCGCTCGAGCGCGTCCACGAAGGCCCGGCCGATTCCCCGGTCGGCGCCGGTGATCAGCGCCACCGATCCTGCGATGTCCATGACCTCGAGCCTCCCTAAACGGTTGTTCCGAGCCCTGGCGACCGAGATCCGTCAGGCGGCCGACGCTGGCTGCAATCCACGGCCGAATGGCCGTGGCCCGCGCCCCGATTTCGTGCCATAACGGGGCGCACGCATCGGATCGGTGGCCCTTGCAACGTCGGACGCGCAGAGCCCTGTTGCTGATGGCGACGGTAGCGATCCTGGTCGCGCTGCCGGTCGTCGGCACACTCGTTTACACCTACCACGACACGCTGCAACGGTCGAGGGAACGAGTCGATGAGGTGGCCGGGGCCATCGCCCGCCAGGTGGAGGACGTGCTGGTGGTCGTCGAGGCCGCTCTCGCCGACGTCGCCTTCGATGCACGGCTGGGATGCGGGCCGGAGCTGATCCGCGAGTTCCGCAACAAGACGATCACCGCGCCGGCCATTCAGGGCATGGGCCTCGTCATCGAAGGCTCGACCCTCGCCTGCACCTCCTACGGCATGGTCGAGCCTGCGATCGCGGTCGCGCGGACGGAGCCGATCCGGCCCGAAGGCGCGATCATCTGGTTCGCGCCGCCGGCGACCGGAGAGTATGCGCCAAGCGTGCTGGTGACGGCCATCCTGCCGCTCAGGGATGGCAACTGGCTGGTCGCCGCATTCACCCCAGAGTTGCTGTTCGGCTTTGTTGCGCCGGACGTCATCGGCGGCGACGGACGCATCGCCGTGACCATGAAAGGGGTCGAGCTGGCGTCGCTGGGCGTCGGCCAGACGCGGGCGTCCGACTTCCTGACGGTGGTTCGGCCGGCCGGCCTCTACGACGCCCGGATCCACGCCTACGCCACCAGGGCCTGGGCCCTGGCGCCGTGGCGAGAGAGCGCCATCCTCACCGCCACCCTCGGCGCACTTGCCGGTGGCGCCCTCGCCTTCGGCGCGGCTCGCATCGCGCGCAAGCACTTCTCTCTCGCCGGCGAGCTCAAGGACGGTCTCGCCAACGGCGAGTTCGAGATCCGCTACCAGCCGACCATCGATCTGCGGAGCGGCCGCTGCGCGGGCGCCGAAGCATTGATCCGGTGGCGCCATCCGGAGCGGGACATGATCCCGCCCGACCTGTTCATCGCGCTTGCCGAGGAGACCGGCATCATCATCCCGATGACCCGCTGGCTGATGCGCCAGGTGGGCGAGGACCTCGGGGAGCTCCTGCGCTCGTCGCCGGATCTGCACGTCGGCATCAACCTCGCGCCCGCGCACACGAGCAACCACGGCATCGTCGAGGATGCCCGCCGCATCGTCGAGGCCTACGGCATCCAACCCCGCCAGATCCTGTTCGAGCTGACCGAGCGCGGCCTGATGGACGATCCCGCCTGTCGCGAGGTGGTGGCCGCGCTCGGCAGGCTGGGCTCGGAGGTCGCCGTCGACGACTTCGGCACCGGCTATTCGAGCCTCGCCTACATCGACAAGTTCAAGCTCGATTACCTCAAGATCGACAAGGCGTTCGTCTCGGCCATCGGCACCCGTTCGCCGTCGGTGCGGCTGACCAACATCATCATCGAGATGGCGACGTCGCTCGGGCTCAAGACCATTGCCGAGGGCGTCGAGACGGCGGAACAGGCCCGATACCTGCGTGACCATGGCGTCGTCTACGCGCAGGGCTGGTACTTCTCCAAGGCCCTGACCAAGGACGGCTTTCTCGCGTTCGTCGCGGGCTGGGCGCCGGTGACGGCACCGGCCGCGCGCGAAGCCTGACCGCCCCTACTCCGCGGCGTCCCCGGCGGCGAATCGAAAAACCGGCTCGACCTGGCGAAGCTCATCGAGCGGAATGTGGCAGGCGATGGAGTGGCGCGGGGCGGCGTGCCTGAACGGCGGCGGCTCTTCGTCGCAGATCGGCCCGACCTTGCGCTGACAGCGCGTGGCGAACGGGCACCCCTTCGGCGGGCTGAGGGCGCTCGGGAGGCTGCCCTCGAGGACGATCTCCCGCTGCAGGACACGCGGGTCGGCGACGGGAGTCGCGGCGAGCAGCGCTTCGGTATAGGGATGATAAGGCGGGCTGAAGACCTCCTCGGTCGTCCCTTTTTCCATGATCCGTCCGAGGTACATCACCACGACGCGATCGGCGAGGTAGCGGACGACGCCGAGATCGTGGCTGATGAAGATGAGCGTGGTTCCGTGCCGGCGCTGGATGTCCAGGAGCAGCTCGGTCACCGCCGCCGCCACCGAAACGTCGAGGGCCGAGATCGGCTCGTCCGCCACCACCATCGCCGGGTTGCCGGCGAAGGCGCGGGCGATGCCGACCCGCTGCTTCTGGCCGCCGGAAAGCTGTCGCGGCCGGCGCCGAAAGAACTCCCGCGGCAGCTTGACGGTGTCCAGCAGCTCCAGCACGCGCTCGTGGATGCGGCCTGGGTCCCTCTCGATGCCGAGCTTTCTCACCACCCGCGCGATCTGCGCGCCGATGGTGTGCGATGGGTTCAGGGTGTCATCGGGGTTCTGGAACACCATCTGCAGCGAGCCCAGCAGATCGGGGCGACGCTGGCGGACCGGGCTCTGGCTGATGTCCTCGCCGGCGAAGACGAGCTCTCCCCCGGTCGCCGTCTCCAGACCCATCAGCACCTTGGCGAAGGTCGATTTGCCGCACCCGGACTCGCCGACGATGGCAACGGTCTCCCGCACCCGGGCGCTGAAGCTCACCGCCTCGTTCGCTTTCACATGGCGGACCGCGCGCCCGGCAATCAGCGCGGCGAACGACCGATCTCGGACCGGATAGTGCTTCTGGAGCCCGTTTACCCTCAGCACCTCGTCGCCGATCTCGGTGCGCGGTCGTAGCCTCTCCTTCGGCGCCTCGCTCGGCTCGGTGATCTCTCGCCAACGCAGGCAGCGGACCTGACGGACGGCCGCGCCCGCGGTCTCGATCGCGATCGGGGCGCGATCGCATCGTCCGGCCTCGGCGTGCGGGCATCGAGGGAAGAACAAGCACCCCCCGGCCCGTTCGTGGGGCAAGGGCAGCCGACCGGGAATGGGCATCAGCGGGCGCTGGTTCTTGTCGCATCCCGGCAACGGGATGCAGCCGAGGAGCCCGCGTGCATACGGGTGCAGAGGCCGGCCGAACACGTCGCTTACTCGTCCGGTTTCGATGGCCTGGCCCGCATACATCACGCACACACGGCCGCAGGTCTTGCGTATGAGCCCCATGTTGTGGGAGATGTAGAGCAGTGCCGTCCCGAACCTCGCGCTGAGACCCGCAATCAGATCGACGATGCCGGCCTCGACGGTGACGTCGAGCGCCGTCGTCGGCTCGTCGAGCAGCAGCAAGGAAGGCTTGCCGAGCAGCGCCATGGCGATGACGACGCGCTGCTGCTGGCCGCCCGAGAGCTGATGCGGATAGGCGGAGAGGAGCCGCTCCGGATCGGCCAGTCGGACGTCGGCGAGCATTCGGATGGCGCGCGCGCGGGCCTCCGATGCGCTCGCGCCTTCATGCACAACGGGAACCTCGGTCAACTGGCTGCCGATGGTCAGGCTCGGATTGAGCGCCGCGATCGGCTCCTGATAGATCATGGCGATCTCCGCACCGCGCAGCCTCCTGAGCTCTCTTGGGCCGAGGATCGCCAGATCGCGTCCCTTGAACCGGACCGATCCGCCGATGATGCGGCCGTTGCGGCCGACGCACCGCATGATCGCCATCGCCACCGTCGACTTTCCGCAACCGGACTCGCCGACCAGCCCAACGCTCTCGCCGGCGTGCAAGGTCAGCGAGAAGTCGACGACCGCGGGGATCTCGCCCGCCCGCGTGAAGTAGGAGATGCACAGGTTCTCGATCTCGAGCAGCGGCGGCTCGTTGCGTGCGTCCATCTCAGTCCCTCAGGGCGATCTCGCGCAGACCGTCGGCGAGCAGGTTGAAGCCGAGGATCAGCGACGAGATAGCGATGCACGGGAACACCGTCATGTGCGGAAAGGCGAGGGCCATGGACCGCGCCTCGTTGATCATGCCGCCCCAGTCCGGGTCCGGCGGCGGCAGGCCGAGGCCGAGGAAGCCGAGGACGCCGATCGTGATGATCACGTAGCCGAGCCGCAGGCAGGCGTCGACGATCAGCGGTCCGCGCGCGTTCGGCAGGATCTCGACCAGCATGATGAAGCGCGCGGACTCGCCCCGCGTCTGCGCCGCCGCCACGTAGTCGCGGTTGCGCAGGTCGAGGACGAGGCCGCGGACGATCCGCATGATCCCCGGCGCGCTCGCGAAGGTAATCGCGATCACGATGTTGATGCCCGAGGCGCCGATGGTGGCGATCACCAGGACGTAGAGCACGAGGACCGGGAACGACAGGATGATGTTGGCGATAAACGACAGGATCTCGTCGACCGTGCCGCGGTGGTAGCCGGCGGCGAGCCCCATCATGATCCCGACGAGGTAGGCCGAGCCGGTCGCCAGCGGCGCGTAGAACAGCACCGTTCGCGATCCCCAGATGATGCGGGACAGGATGTCGCGGCCGATATGGTCGGTGCCGAGCCAGAAGACGCCCTCTCCGGCCGCGTAGGCGGCGCCCGGTTCGGCGAACGGCTGCAGCGTCGCGTTCGGATCGAACGGCGCGATCAGGGGGGCGAGGAGGGCGATCACCAGCCAGAAGAGGATCAGCCCGGCGCCGACGAGCGCGGTCTTGCTCTCGCGCAGGAGGCCGAACGACCTGAAAGCGCGCCCGAGGGCACTGCCGGCCGACGCCGCGGGCGAGATCGTCTTGGCGAACTCGGTCATCCGCGGCCGGCCTCAGCTGAACCGGATCCGCGGGTTGAGATAGGTGTAGCCGACGTCGGCGATGGTCTGCGTCGCCGCCGCGACGAACACCGCAACCATCGCGCACGCCTCGATCAAGAAGATGTCCTGATTGAGCGACGCCTCCAGCAACAGCGCCCCGAACCCCTTGTAGGCGAAGAAGAACTCGACCACGATGACGCCCGACAGCAGCCAGTTGATCTGCAGCGTGATGACCGTGAACGGCGTGATCAGTGCGTTGCGACGGGCGTGCCGGAGGACGACGCGCCGGTACGGCAGGCCCTTGAGGATGGCGGTGCGGATGTAGGGGGCGGTCATGACCTCGGCCAGCGACGCCCGGGTCATGCGAACCACGTAGCCGGAATCGTAGATGACGAGGACCATCACCGGCAGGACCAGCTCTGTCCAGTCGAAGCCGCCGGTCATCGTGCTCGTTCCCGGCAGGATGCCGAGCCAGAAGACGAAGATCGCGGCGAGGAACACGGCGCTGGCGAACTCGGGGATCGAGGTGGTGACGATGCTGCCGACCGAGATCGTGCGGTCGAGTAGCGAGCCCTCGCGCATGCCGGCGAGCACGCCCAGCACCAGGGACAGGGGCACCATGACCACGAGCACCCAGAAGCCGAGGACGGCCGTGTTCCACAGCCGCGGCCACAGGACGTCGGCCACCGGAACCTTGAAGCGGATCGACTCGCCGAACTCGCCGGTGACAAACCGGGCGAGCCAGCTCAGGTAGCGAACGTGCAGCGGCTCGAAGTAGCCGTGCGACTCCAGCCACAGGGTGCGCTGCTCTTCGGACGAGTAGGGTCCGAGAACCTTGGTCGCGACGCTGCCGGGCGTCAGTTCCAGCAGCAGAAAGAGGAGGACGGACACGACCAGCATGGTGAGCACCATGGTCGCCAGCCGCCTTGCCATGAAGAGAACCATGCTGCCGGCCGCCCCCGGACCAAGCGCTCGCGCCCGCTCAGGCCCTGGCCAGCCACACCTTGTTGAAGTGGTGCTCGCTGGCGACGTGGCAGTAGATGTCCCGGACGCGCCTGTTGGCGCAGATGAACTCCGACCGCCAGAACGGCTGGATGACGATGGCGTCGTCCTGCAGGATCGTCTCCAGCTTCGCCATCACCTTCCGGCGCTCATTGGGGTCGAGGATCGCCGACGCCTCGTCGAGCAGCCGGTCGAACGCAGGATTGGCATAGGACGTCTCGTTCCACGCCACGCCCGTCCGATAGGCGAGGTTGAGGACCTGAACGCCGAGGGCGCGATGGGCCCAGGAGGTGAACCCGAACGGCGTGGTCATCCACCGATCCCAGTAGGTCCCGCCCGGCATGACGTTGATGGCGATGTCGATGCCCGCGGGCCGGCACATCTCGGCGATCGCCTTGACCGTGTTCTGCTCCCACGTGGGATTGGCGACACAGTCGATGCCAAGGCGGATCCCGCCGGGATGGCCGGCGTCGGCAAGGAGCTTCCTCGCCCTGGCGTAGTCCTGCTTCAAGGGCGGCAGCTCGGCGTATTCCGGGTGGATCGGCGAGACGTGGTGATCCTCGCCACGGGCACCCAGGCTCTGGTAGGCGATCTCGAGCAGCCTGGCGTGGTCGATGCAGGCCTGGATCGCCTGGCGGACGAGCTTGTTGTCGAACGGCGGCTCGGTGACCTTCATCCGGGCGACGCCGGTCTGCGCCGTCACAGTCTGGTACAGCCCGAGATGCGGAATGGCGCGGATGGTGTCGACCTGCTCGACGCTGGTCCGGAAGTTGGTGTCGACCTGGTCCGAGGCCAGCGCGGCGATCTGCGCCGCCGGGTCGTCGCCATGGTCGATATAGACGATGCCGTCGAGGTAGACGTCGCCACCCCACCACCCTTGATCGGTCCGCTTCTTGAACTCCGCCATCTCGCCGACGGCGAACCGGGTCAGGGTGAACGGCCCGGTCCCCAACGAGTTCTTCGCGAAGTCGCCACCCTCTTCGCCGAAGCGCCGATGGACGATCAGCGCCGGGTAATCTGCCATGGCTTCCGGCAGGGAGATGTCGGGGCGGTTGAGATGGAAGCGGACGGTGTGGTCGTCCACCTTCTCGATCGTGCCCTCGGCCGCGACCGTCGACAGGACCGGGTTCCCCTTGGCATCCTTGCGCCCGGTCTCGATCTGCGTCGTCATCGCGCTGAACCGCCCCTGGTTGGAGGAGCCGGTCCTCGGGTCGAGCCAGCGCTTGACGTTGAAGACGACGTCGTCGGCGCCGAAATCGTCGCCGTTCGACCACTTGACGCCCTTGCGCAGGCGGAAGGTCCACGTCCTCAGATCGTTGGACGCCTCCCAGCCCGCGGCCAGGTAAGGTTCGGCGACGTTGTCCTTGTTGATGCGGACGAGCGGCTCGATGATGTGGCGAGCGATATTGGCCTTTTCCGACCAGTCGTAGATCGCCGGATCGCTGATCTCCTTGACGTTCATCGAGACACGGAGCGTGCCGCCGAACTGGGGCGCCGTCGCCTCGGCCCGCGCGATAGGCCGCGCGCCGAGGACGGAACCGGCCATCGCATAGGCCGCGGCGACGGAAACCCCGAGCCGGGTCGCCGTCGCCATGAAGTCACGGCGCCCGATCGACCCCTTCCTCAGCAGCTCGACAAGCTCAGGCAGAAACGGGTGAGGCATTCTCCGGCCGTTTTCAGACATGCGTCTCCCTCCTCTTTCGTATCGCGCTGAACAAGCGAAATATCCGTCCCTTAGATCAAAGACCGATGTCGATCCGGAGGCTTGATCCTCGGAGGCGTTCGCATCCATTTCGTGAATTCACGAGCCAGATTTGCGGACCTCACCTATCGCCATTTACGGCATTGCTTGCAGGGATCGCCTTGCGTTGATTAAACAATCCTCACCGCAGCATGTCAAATCGAAACCGGCTTCGCCGCCTTCGCCGATCGCCGTCGGCGAAAGGGGTTGACCGCTTCGCTGAGACTTTCGATGAATCCGCTCCGCCATGGCCGAGCTCTCCATCCTGGTCCTCACCGGCGATCCGCGCCTGCCCGATGCGAGCAAACGCGATCAGCGCTACAACGAGGAAGACCTCGCCACGTTCCACACCATGCGGGAGGCGCTCGGCTCGCTGCCCGGCTTCCTCTTCGATTTCCTTGACGATCACTCGGCGCTCCTCGACCGCCTGAGGCTCCGCCCGCCCGATCTGGTCCTCAACTTCTGCGATACTGGATACCGCAACAACGCCGCCCGCGAGCTGCACATCCCGGCCCTGCTCGGGCTCTTGGGCATCCCCTACTCGGGCGCGCCGCCGGCCGCCATCGCCGTCTGTCTGGACAAGCAGATTGTCAGCCTCGTCGCCGAGAGCCGGGGCGTACCGGTGCCGAACGAGGTCTGCGTCGAAGCGACGGACGCGCCCGCGACCCTGCCCTTCCCCTTCCCGGCCCTGATCAAGCCGAACCAGGCCGACGGCAGCCTCGGGATCACCCGGCGGGCCAGGGTGGCTTCGGCCGAGGAGGCCCGGGCCTACCTGCGGTGGCTCGACAGGACGCTGCCCGGCCGCGCCGCCCTGATCCAGGAGTACCTGCCTGGCCCGGAGTACACCGTCGGCCTCATCGGCAACCCGGCGCGCGGTCTGGAGGCGTTGCCGGTGCTCGAGGTCGACTACTCGGGCCTGCCGGCCGGCCTGGTGCCGATCCTTCCCTATGAATCGAAGGCGATCCCGGACTCCCCCTACTGGACGGACATCCGCTATCGACCGACGCAGGCCAAGGCCGGCGTCGTCGAGTCGATGATCCGGCACAGCAAGGTCCTGTTCGAACGCCTGGGACTGCGCGACTATGGCCGCTTCGACTTCCGCGCCGGAGCCGACGGCATCCCGCGGCTGATGGACGTCAATCCCAACCCGGCCTGGGCCTCGGACGGCAAGCTCGCGCTGATGGCCGGCTTCGCGGGCCTGCCCTACGCCGCCATGCTGCGCTCGATCGTCGAGTCCGCCCTCTGCCGCCTCTCGCGCCGGTAGCCTCATACGAGGGCGCGCGCGATCACCTGCTCCCAGCGGCGGTCGGCGAACGGCTCGTCCTCGAGGTAGGCCCTCACGCGGCCGTCGAACAGGAACGCCTCGCGGCTCGCCCCAAGCCGCGTCTCGAGCTCGACGCGGATCGACCAGCCCGCCCGCCGCATGATCACCGACTGCTTGAGCTCGGTCTCCGCCGACAGCGGATCGGTCTCGACGATGCGGTATCGGCGGGCCAGGGAGTAGCCGACGTCCATGCCGATGGGTTCGATGCGGGCGAGCGCGGCGCCCCCGAGATCGCCGCCGTCGCATTCCAGGGTGTAGACCGTCTCGTTCCGGGTGCGATCGACCTCGACCGCCCGCCTGAACGGCAGCGGCCGCAGCGTCCTCGGCCCGGCGCCGGCCGCCGCCTCCGGCGGAGCGAACGGCCGCAGCCGGGGATCCTCGTCCGACGGCGGTCTCACAGGCAGGTCGAGAACGCTGGCGCCGGTCGCGACGGTAAGGACGACAGGCTCGGGTGACGGCCAGGCAATGGGCCAGAGGGACGTCGAGAGGGCGACCCGGATGCGGTTGCCGGCCGGGAAGGCGTGAGCGATGTCGTTCAGCTTCACCGCGACGTCGTAGTGCAGCCCCGGGATCAGCGGTTGCGGCCGCTCGTGGCCGCCATGGTGGGTGAGATTGAGAAGCCCGTAGGTCACCTGGGACGAGACGCCATCGGGCGACACGTCGTTGAGGCGGACCGTGACCATCGCCTGCGGCCTGTCGGCGCAGAGCCTGAGCCGGACGATGGGGGCCCCCAGGATCTCAAGCCGATCGGCGAGCGGCTCGCTGTCGAAGGTCAGCGAACGGCCGTCATCGGGACGCTGATCGAGTGCCATCTCGCCGTCGGCGCCGAAGGCACACCATTCGCCAGCGTGGAGCCCGGTCGTCTGCGGCGAGCTGAAGCTGATCTCGGTACTCGCACCGGGCGCCGCCGCCAAGCCGCCAGCAGTGAGGAACAGCGAGCGGCAGACGATGCGCGGCGACGGCCAGCGGGCCTCGGCGACCCAGCGCCCCGGGCGTTCTTCGTAGTGTGGCTGCGGCGGCACGCTCTCCTGCATCCACACCCTCAGCATCGGCTCGTCCATGATCCCGCTGTCGATGCCACCGAGCCAGTGATCCCACCAGCGAACGGCCTCCTGAAGAAAGCCGATGGCCGGCCCCGGAACGCCGTCCTGGGGAAAAACGTGCGCCCAGGGGCCGATCAGGCCTTTTCGCGGGCATCTCAGGCCCTGAATCATCCTCGGAATGGCGTTGGAATAGCCGTCGGCCCAGCCGCCGACGGCGTACACGGGGCAGCGTACCTTCGCGTAGTCCTCGCAGATCGAGCCGTACCTCCAGTAGGCATCGCGCCATGCATGCTCCATCCAGCGCGCCGGGAACGGCGCCAGCGCCGCGATCCGCTCCTGCCACATCTCCCGCCAGCGGTCGCCGACGATCAGCGGATCGGGGGGCAGCGCCGCGTAGACCATCAGGATCGAGCCCCACTGCATGTTCTCGTTGAGAAGACAACCGCCCATGTAATGGGCATCGTCGGCATAGCGGTCGTCGGTCGAGCAGAGGGTGATGATCGCCTTCAAAGGCTCGGGATTCAGTGCCGCCACCTGCAGGGCGTTGAAGCCGCCCCACGAGATCCCCATCATGCCGACGCCGCCGCTGCACCAAGGCTGGCGGGCGATCCAGGCGATGATCTCCAGGGCGTCCCGGTGCTCCTGAGACGAGTACTCGTCGGCGAGAGTGCCCTCGGAATCGCCCGAACCCCGGATGTCGACGCGCAGGCTCGCGTAACCGTGGGCGGCGAAGTAGCGATGGATCGGCTCGTCCCGCGCGCGCGAAAAATCGCGCTTGCGATAGGGGATGTATTCGAGGATCGCCGGCACCGGCGCCTTCTCTGTGCGCGCTGGCAGCCACAGGCGGGCGGCGATCCGGCAGCCGTCCGCCATCGGAATCCAGACGTTCTCGATCTCGACGACGCGGTCGGCGAGATCCGTGCGCGATTTCAAGCGATCCACCACCGGCGTGCGATCGCCATGGTCTCAGGCTGACGCCTTTTGCCGCCGAGAGCGTCTCCGCACCAGTTGCTGCGTCGACCAGAACGCGAGCGCAAGACGCTCGCGGGCCGCCAGCCCGGCATCGAGATCCCAGCAATTGACGATGGCGAGACGGAAGCCGCCGGGCGGCATCGAGTGCGCCTGCGGCGGCTTGTCCTCGTGGAAGGTGATCTGAACGCTCGAGATCGAGGGCCGCTGCAGGAGTTCGGAGACCAGTTCACGGTCCGGGTGGCGATACTTGAGACCATGGGCGCCAAACAGCACCACGCTGTACCCGTCGCGGCGGTCTCCGTCGGCGAAGCTCCAGCGACCTTCGGCATAGAGCCGGACCAGCGCGTCGAGCCAACCCTCGCCGTAGAGGTCAGGCCACTGGTCCGAGAAGCGGAGATGAACCTCGATGATGCGGCCGCCGATGGTCTCGAAGTTCACCATCCCGGTGTATCCGCGGAGCGTCCGGCTCAACCATTCGCCGCAATAGGCCTCGATGTCCGGACGCGCGCCGGCGAGCACGACCCAGTGGTCGAACATCCCTTCTCCGAAGGGACTGCCGACGACGTGACGCCACCACCTTGCCTCCCCGTCGACGACGGCGGCGTCCGTGCTCACGTGCTCGCCCTCGAGGAGCGGCATCCACATGTGACCCGGTCTCTGAAGGAGCTGATAGTCTTCCTTCGAGCGGAGGACGCGGCTTCCCGCTCCCATCCCGCGCATGTTGTAGATCGGCTTGCTGAACACCGGAAACGACGGCGGATCCATGCCGTGCAACCCGTGCACCATGCCTTGCGTCTCGGCGATCAAGAGCTTGTTGTAGACCCACCGGTGCTGGGAAAACAGCGCGTAGGCGTCGCCGTCCTCGGTCGGAATGATCGTTCCGGCAGGACAGGACACGCCCTCGAAGTACTGCATCCGCCAGGGGTCGCGCTCGAGAACGGGCACCTTTGCAATCTCCGCTCGACATCGCGGGCAGGTTCCGCGTTCGCATCCGAGCCATCGGCGAAAGACCGTCGGGTCAAGCCGAGGATATCGGGCCCGCGGAGACTTTGCCATCGTCGCCGAGCCGGCTTCCCCGTGCCAGCTTCTGGAAGTGCCTGAGCATCGCCATCATGCCGACCTGACGCTGGGCGGTAAGCGCCCCGAGTCGGAAGCGGCGCACGTGGTCGAGCGTGAGCGCTTCAAGGGCCTCGCCCGTCAGGCCGCTGAACGACTCGGTCATGATGGCGACGAGGCCATCGACGATCATGGCGTCGCTCCGCCCCCGGAAGTGATGCCTGTCCCCCGCGACGCGATGCACGATCCAGACCTTCGCCATGCAGCCGTGCATCAGGTTGGCGTCCTTGCGCCACGCGCTCGGGAACGGTTCGGCGCGCCGTCGTCGTGCAAGATCGATGATGTACTCGAGGCGCCGGTCCTCGTCGGCGATCGCCGCCAGTGCCGCGACGCGGTCTTCGTAGCGGCGAAGCGGCTCCATCTCAGGACAGCACCGCCCAGGCGTGTTCGACCGCGTCCGCGAGCGCGTCGACGTCGGCGCGGTTGTTGTAAAGGCCGAGGGAGGCACGGATGGTGCCGGGAACGCCAAGGCGTTCCATCAGCGGCTCGGCGCAGTGGTGGCCGGCGCGGACTGCAATGCCGGCGCGGTCGAGGAGCGCGGCCACGTCGAACGCGTGCAGATCGCCGATGACGAACGAGACGATGGGCGCCTTGTCCCTGGCCGCGCCGAACAGCCGCAGGCCGCCGATGGCGGAAAGCCGCAGGGTCGCGTAGTCGAGAACATCGCGCTCGTGGGCGGCGATGCGGTCGAGACCGATCGCCGAGACGTAGCGGATGGCGGCGGCGAGGCCGACGGCCTCGACGATCGGCGGCGTTCCCGCCTCGAAGCGGTAAGGCGGCTCCTTGAACGTCGTCCGCTCGAAGGTGACATGCTCGATCATCTCGCCGCCGCCCTGATAGGGCGGCATCCGCGCCAGCATCTCGGCCTTGCCGTAGAGCACGCCGATGCCGCTTGGGCCATAGAGCTTGTGGCCGGTGAAGACGTAGAAGTCGGCATCGATGGCGCGGACGTCGACGACGCCGTGGACGACGGCCTGGCTGCCGTCGATCAGCACCGGGACGCCGCGGTCATGGGCGAGGGCGACGACGGCCTTCACCGGCACCACCGTGCCCAGCACGTTCGAGCAGTGGGTGATCGCCACCAGCCGTGTTCTCGGCCCCAGGAGCTCCGCGAAGGCGTCGAGCCGGAGTTCGCCCTCGTCGGTGATCGGCGCGATGCGCAGCCGCACGCCACGCTCCTCTCGCAGCAGCTGCCAGGGCACGATGTTGGCGTGATGCTCCATCACCGAAAGCAGGATCTCGTCGCCCGGCCCGAGGAAGCGGCGGCCGTAGCTGGCGGCGACGAGGTTGATGGCCTCGGTCGCATTGCGGATGAAGACGATCTCGCCGGCGCTGTCCGCGCCGATGAAGCGGGCGACTTCCGTGCGCGCGGCCTCGTAGGCCTCGGTGGCGAGCACGCCCAGCCGATGGACCGCGCGATGGACGTTGGCATAGGAGCGCTCGTAGGCATCGCCCATGGCGTCGATGACGGCACGCGGCTTCTGGGCGCTGGCGGCGCTGTCGAGATAGACGAGCGGCCGTCCCGGCACGGACTGGCCAAGGATGGGGAAGTCGGCGCGTGCGTCGGCGATCTGCGCCACGGCGCGATCCGCCATCGCCGACCCCTGGGCCGCCTTCCATCCCATGTGCTCCGACCTCATCTGCGCCCAAGAACGCAGTCAAGCCTGCCCCCGACAGCCACCGACGGCAAGCGCCTTCGTGCGCCGAAGGCCTCGCGATTCCAGTGCCGCGATGAAGGCTGTCAAGAAAGCGCAAACCAAAGGTCACGCAAAGGGCATCGCACATTCGCGAAAACATCGTATGATCGGCGGAAGTCGTGCTCATGAGGTGCACCGTGCGCTCCCGGGACATGGGGCCGTCTGCAACGCCTGCGAGCCGCCCGCCCGGCGCGTCCCCCGCGTCGTTCCTCGAGCCTTATTCTCTGGCGGCGTCCGAGCTGTTCTCGGAGCTGCCGCGGGAGGCGCTTGCCGACCTCGAACGGGACTGCCGCCTCTTGAGGTTCGAGCCCGGTGAGATGGTCCTGGATTCGGAATCGCCGCAGGCCCACGGGGTCTACGTCGTTCTGCAAGGCGTCGTCGACGTCTTCAAGCCGGCCGACTGCGGAGATGCCGTCGCCCTCGGCGAACTCTCACCCGGAGCCTGCTTCGGCGAGTTCTCGGCCGTCGACGGGCGCATGGGCTCGGCGGACGTGCGCGCCAGGGTGCCGACCGTTCTTGCGGAGATTCCGCGCAGCGTCTTCGTCGACCTGCTCGCGCGCGAGCCCTCCGTCTCGCTTCAGCTGACGCGGCGGCTGATCCGGCTGATCCGACGCCACAACGACCGCATGGCCCGGCTGCACGGCTACGGCGACGAGGCCGGGCGCATGCTCTGGGAGCTGTTCCGCGTGAGCCTGTGAGGGCGGTCCGCAACCCTCTCCCTCGATCGGACCCGAGTTCCTTCCGCATCACCGGCGGACGATCCAGCGGACCGCGAGGGCGATGGCGGCGAGCACCGCGCCCACTCCGAACGCCTTGCCGAGCCGTCTCGCGACGGGCGCAGCTTCCGGCGAGGCTGCTGCTTCCGTCGCCGGGCTCTCTGCTGTGGGCGCGGGCTCCGATGGTGCCGCCGCCGCGCCCAGCGAGCGGAGAAGCTCCTCCGCGATCGCCCGCCGTTCAGGACTGCGGATGCGGTTGCTCGCAAGCCTGTCCCGGATCTCCTCCGGGTCCAGTTTCGTTAACTCCTCGCGAAACGCCGCCAGCGCGTGCCGGCGTCGCGTTTCCGCTTTCGCTGCGTTCATCCTCTCCTCCGCTGTCGATGCGGCCGTCGGCTCGCGCTCCTTGGTCCTCCGCCGACTCGCCTGCGGTGTTCGCAGGCCTGATGCCCGCAATCTTGAGGCACCGAGGCGTTGTCGATCCATCATAATCGCTCTACCCTTTTTTTTCGATCTGCAGGCATCGGGAGCCAGGGAGCAGCGAGGGACACCCATGGACGCGGCTGTCGAACCGCGGAAGCCCACGGACTCCGCGCCGGCGGTGTATGCAGTCCATGACGCCGTCGCCGGCCGCACGCGGCTGCATGTCGCGGGATTGAGGCGCCGCCCGGCCATCAAGCGAGCGCTCGAGGCGAGCCTCACCAGGGTGCCGGGCATCGAGCACGCGTCGGCGAGCGAGTGGACCGGCAACGTTCTCGTCCACCATGATCCGGGCATGGCGAGGGACCGCCTCGTCGCCGCGATCGAGGCCGTCCTCGCCTGCCCACCCGGTCCCGAGGAGGCGATGCCGCGCGCCGCAGCGGGCGGCAGGCCTTGGGCCGAGGTGCCGCCCGAGCGCGTGTCGACGCCGCCCTGGCACCTGATGGAGGCGGCCGAGGTCGCCGCCCTCACCGGAACATCGGTACGGCGCGGGCTGTCCTCCGCCGCGGCAGCCGACCGGCTGGCCCGCGACGGACCCAACGCGCTGCCGACGCCCACCCGGCGGTCGGAGCTGGAGATCCTCGTCGAGCAGTTCAAGAGCCTGCCCGTCGCGCTCCTGACTGGATCCGCGGTACTGTCGATCATGACCGGCGGCGCGATCGACGCGGCGGTGATCATGGGCGTGGTTGTGGTCAACGCCACCATCGGCTTCTCCACCGAGACCCAGGCCGAACGCACCATCGCCGCCCTCAGCGAGCCGACCGAAGCGAAGGTGCGGGTGCTCCGGGACGGGATCGAGCGAACCGTGCCGCTGGCAGACGTGACGGTCGGCGACCTCCAGGTCCTGGAACCGGGGAGCTTCATCGCCGCCGACGCCCGCGTCGTCGCGGCGCAGGACCTCAGCGTCGACGAGTCGCTGTTGACCGGGGAGAGCCTTCCCGTCGCCAAATCGCCGAGAACGCTCGACCGCAAGGACGTCCCTCTCGCCGACCGCGGGAACATGGTCTACCGCGGAGCGGCGACGACCGGCGGCAGCGGCCTCGCGGTTGTCGTCGCCACCGGCCGGAACACCGAGATCGGCCGCATCCAGTCGCTGGTCGGCACCGCCCAGCCGCCGGATACGCCGATGCAGGCACAGCTCGACCAGCTGGGCAGGCGCCTGGTGTGGCTGTCGAGTGCCCTCTGCGCCGCCGTCGGCATCCTCGGGCTGGTGCGCGGCTCGGGCCTGATCCCGGTCTTGAAGGCGGCCACCTCGCTCGCCGTCGCCGCAGTGCCCGAGGGGCTTCCGACCATCGCCACCACCACCCTCGCGCTGGGCATTCGCGACATGCGCCGGCACAACGTGCTGATCCGCCGGCTCGACGCGGTCGAGACACTCGGCGCCGTCCAGTCGATCTGTTTCGACAAGACGGGAACCCTCACGCGGAACCGCATGACGGTGGTGTCGATCCACTGCGGCGGCCGCGAGTTCCGCGTTTCGGACGGGCGGCTCCACCTCGACGGCGAGGGCGTCGATCCCGGTGCGCATGGTGAGTTGGTCGGGCTCGGTCACGTGGCCGTCCTCTGCAACGAGGCGGAAATCGCCGTCGAGGCCGGCAGCGTCGTCCTCTCCGGCTCGCCGACAGAAACCGCGCTGGTCGAGATGGCGATCGCCATGGGCCTCGACGCGAACGCCGAGCGCCACCGCTATCCGGTCCTGGAGACCGACCATCGCACCGAGCGGCGGCAGTTCATGGTCACCAGCCACCGCACAGGTGACGGCAAGCGTCTCGTCGCAGTCAAAGGCAGCCCCGCGGCCGTGCTGCGACAGTGCCAGTGGCAGGAGGTCGACGGGCAGCGCGGCAGGCTGACGCCCGCCGACCGCCGAACCATCGAGATCGCCAACGAGCGCATGGGCGGAATGGCCCTCCGGGTGCTGGGCTTCGCCTACGCCCGCACCGATGGCGATGACGGCGGCGGGCGCGCGCCCCTGACCTGGCTCGGGCTCGTCGGCATGACCGATCCCTGCCGCGACGGCATGAGGGAGCTGATGCACGAGTTCCACCGGGCCGGGATCGCCACCGTGATGATCACCGGCGACCAGAGTGCCACGGCCTACGCCGTTGCCCGCGAGCTCGGCCTCGGCGGCGACGGCCGGATCGAGATCCTCGACTCGACGGACCTCGAGAACCTGGATCCGGACGTGCTCTCGGGGCTGGCCCAGCGCGCGCACGTGTTCGCCCGCGTGAGCCCCAGCCACAAGCTGCAGATCGTCCAGGCGCTGCAGCGCGCCGGCAAAGTGGTGGCGATGACGGGCGACGGCATCAACGACAGCCCGGCTCTCAAGGCCGCCAACATCGGCATCGCCATGGGCCACGGCGGAACCGACGTGGCCCGCGACGTCGCCGACGTCGTCCTTGCCGACGACGACCCGAAGAGCATCGCCACCGCCATCGGCGAGGGCCGCACGATCTATGCCAATGTCCGCAAGTCGCTCCGGTTCCTGCTCGCCACCAACATGAGCGAGATCCTGGTGATGTTCGGCGGCACGGCCGCGGGACTGGGCCAGCCGCTGACGCCCATGCAGCTCCTCTGGATCAACTTCATGAGCGATGTCTTTCCCGCCCTCGCGCTCGCCCTCGAGCCGCCGGACGGCGACGTGATGAAGGCGAGGCCGCGCGATCCCGAGGAGGCCATCCTGCGGGCGGGCGACCTCGAGCGGATCGCCCTCGAAGGCACGATGATCGCCGCGCCGTCGCTGGGCGTCCTGGCATACGGCAGCCTCCGCTACGGACCCGGCGAGCGGGCCGGGTCGATGGCCTTTCTCAGCCTGATCACCGCCCAGATGCTGCATGCCTTGACCTGCCGGTCCGACCGCTACGGGCTGTTCCGGAACGGGCGGCCGCCGACGAACCGCCCACTCCGCTGGGCTCTCGCGGGATCGCTCGCCGTCCAGGTGCTCGCCGTCGCTTTGCCGCCACTCCGCCGGCTGCTCGGCCTCGCTCCGTTGAGCCTCGCCGACGGCGTGGTGACCGGCGCCGCGGCACTCCTGCCGTTTCTGGTCAACGAGGCCGCAAAGCCGCGGCCGCGAGACATTCAAGACCACCCGCTGATCACGGCCGGGAGAGCGCCCTCATGAAAGGCGATTTCATCTTCACCTCCGAGTCGGTGACCCAGGGTCACCCCGACAAGCTGTGCGACCTGGTCAGCGACGCCCTCGTCGACCGCTTCCTGCAGCAGGACCCGTTCTCGGTGATTACCGCCGAATGCGCGGTGGCCACCGGCATCCTGTTCATCGCCGCCCGCTTCGCCTCGAAGGCGGCGGTAGACATCCCGAGCGTCGCCCGCCGGATGATCGCCGACGTCGGCTACGAGCGGAACGGCTTCGATCCCAAGACCTGCAGCATCATGACCAGCCTGAACGAGGTTCCGATGTCGGAGCGGCTGGAGCAGGACGAGCGGGAGCTGGACGACGAGGCGCTGGAGGCCTTCCCTGCCAAGAACCAGACCACCGTGTTCGGGTTCGCATGCACCCAGACCGCGACCCTGATGCCGCTCCCCATCTGGCTCGCCCACAGGCTCGCGAGACGATTGGCGACGGTGCGCCTCAGGGGTGATCTTCCCTACCTTGCGCCCGACGGCAAGACCCAGGTGGCGGTCGAGTACCGCGACGGGCACCCCCGACGCGTGCACGCCATCACCATCATTGCCGCGCTGGCCTCCGAGACCGCCGCTCGCGGCAACCGTCTCAGGGACGATCTCATGGACCACGTCGTGACGGCGGTGTTCGCCGACGAGGAGGTCAAGCCGGATGCCGAGACCCGCGTCTTCATCAACCCTGGCGGTCCGTTCCTCGTCGGCGGCCCGGCCATGCACTCGGGCCTGACGGGACGCAAGACCGGCGTCGACACCTACGGCGAGTACGCAAGACAGAGCGACTCGGCGCTGAGCGGCAAGGACCCGTCTCGCATCGACCGCGTCGGCACGTATATTGCCCGCTATGCCGCGAAGAACGTCGTCGCCGCCGGCCTTGCCGACGAGTGCGAGATCCAGCTCAGCTATTCGATCGGCCAGTCCCGACCCGTCAGCATGCACATCGACACCCACGGCACCGGGCGCATCGCGGACGCCGAGATCGCCCGCCGCGTGGGCGAAACGATCGACTTCCGTCTCGCCGCAATCATCCGCCGCTTCGACCTCCGTCACCGGCCGGCCGCCTCGAAGCAAGGCTTCTACGCTCCGCTCAGCGCCTACGGCCACGTCGGTCGCACGGATCTGTCGCTGCCGTGGGAGGAGACCAACGTCGCCGAAGCCCTCAGGGACTGAACCTCACCCTCAGTCGCCGCGACGCCGAGGGGACGTTTCAGATCAACGCGCCGATCAGCTTGACCGCTGAGCGCTCCAGAACTTTTTCCACGACGACGGTGGCCGCCGTCTTGACCGCCTTCTCCGCGAATCGGCTCGACAGCGCGACGATCGGATCACCGACATCCACGTCGATGTCGTCCCGGACATAGCCCTGTTCGCTCAGCCGATCGAGAAGTGCGGAGTGGCTCGTCCGCCTGGGGTCGTAGCGGATGGTGAGGCTGCCGGTCAGCGTATTGGCGTCGACTGAGACCACGCCCTCGGCGCGCGACAGCATCGTGCACGCCCGCTCGGCCATCGACTCGTTCCTCTTGACCGCAGCCGAACGAACGCGAAGCCGTCCCGGGATGTGATGAACGTAGGTCGTCATCCGATTCAACACTAGAAATGGTTGCCAACTGCCGGGAAGGTACAACAATGCCGTTAAAACAAGAGGACAATGATATGACGGTTTTGTGACGTTCGATGGCGGCGTGCGGCGACCCGCACCCGAGGAAAATTCCATTTTATTTTAATTGGTTAGAAGGCATGAGGCGTGCCGGCCATACCCGTGGAGGAGACCGCGCCGCCGGATGGGCCCTGCCGCCCCGCCTCGGCCGGCCAAGATGACCGGCGAATCGGTTGCATGCAGGACGGCGAGGACGCGGCCGGAGATCCCGGGGGATCTCCGGCCGAAACGCGGCTCCGCCGCTAGGCGCTGGCAGCCACGCGCGGCTTGGGCAGCACGGCGCTGAGCACGGCCTTGAGGCCCTCGGCGACGCCGACGAGGAACTCGCGAACCTGGGCCACGGCCACGGTTCCGATGGAGCCCGCCGCCTCGACCGCGCCCGTGGCCGCCGCCTTGGCCATCCTGGCGACGTCGCCACCGGTCTCGGATGCGGCCTCGACGACACCGTCGATCGCGCGCTTGGCGACGCTGCCGACATCGGCCCCGACCTTGCCCGCGGCCAGGACCGCGGCGCTCGCAGTCTCCGATGCCGCAGTGATCGCGTCACCACCAACATCGCTGACGCCGAGGATCACCCCCTTGGCGAGGCTCTTGGTCGCACCAACGAGGCCGCCGCCAACTTGCTCGACCGCGGCCGCTGTGCCGTTGACGACGTCACGCACCACCGACACCGTTTCGGTGGCCACCGCTCCCGTCGCCTGCAGCGCATTCGAGACGGTGTGCCGGACAAGCGTGACGATCTCCGCTTCGATATCGTCAAACCCCTTGAGGCTGCTGATGATGCCGGCTTTGACGGCGCTGCCGGCGCGGCCGAGGGGATCGCCCGAGATCGCGGCTTCCGGGGTTGCTTCTCGCAGGATTTCGTTCATCTGTTCCGCTCCTCATCTCCTGAACATGTTGAGTGATTGCCGATCATCTGCGCCCGAACCCGCTCGCGCACAAGACCCGCTCACCGGCTTTGTTGCGCGAGCCGCATCGCCGCCAGCGCCGTCCAGGCCAGGGTGGTCACCGGACCGAGCACATTCCCTCGAAGCAGTTGGACGACGGCGAACGCCAGATAGAGGATCGATACCGTTGTCCACAGATCGAGCTCGCCGCCGACGGCGCTCTTCAGCCGGGAGTCGAGCGCCGCCATTTGAGTGCGAAGCTTCTGGGCCAGCGGCGGCTCGCCCGGTTCGAGCCCGTTCAAGGCGAAAAGACCGGCCCCTGCGGCATGGTCCGCAACCGCGGCGACGCTGGCCGCATGACGGACGAGGATGCTGCCGGTGACGGCGTTGACCGTGACCTCCTCGACGCCGGGACAGCTTGCCAGAGCCTGGCGCACGTCCTCGAAATAGCCGGCGGCACCGCGCCGATCGGGAACCTTGATGCGGGTGCGGCCGGGCAGCGCGTGGCTCACGTAGGCCGGTGGCACCGGCATCGCGGTCACGAGGCTCCGCCCCCGGACGCCGGCGCCTTGGCGCCTTCCGCCGCGGCCTCGGCCGACATCTCCGCCGCCGCCTCGGATCTGGCCTCGGCGACGATGTCCTCGGCCACCTCGCCCAGCTCGGCCAGGGTCTCCCGGGCCCTGGCATACATCAGGATGCCGCCCTTGACGGCGGCCTTGGCCATGGGCTTGGTCATCCGGGCAACCGCCGGGAGCACGACCGGCGCCAGGATCGCGGCGCCGATGCCGACGGCGATTCCCGTCACCACGTTCCGTTTGAACAGCTCGTCGAGCAAAGCCATCTGTCTGATCCCCCGAACATCCGACGCACTCGTTGCACGGATCAGCGTATCACGCGCGTATGGCCGGGTGAAGCAACGGCGTCCCCTGTTTCAGGGACGCAGAATCAACCGTTGACCGGCCGGCCGGAGCCGCCGGCGAGCGCGCATCGGCAATCGAGGACGAACGCGCCCTCCGGCGCCGGCTGCACGAAGAGGCACACGTCGCGCACGGCGAGCGGCCGACGGCAAAGCGGCGCCACGATCCGGCGAAGTGCCTCCACCACCTCCGCGCGTTCGCGATCGTCCGGGATCGCGTCGGTCAGCGTGAGGTGGAACCGGAACTCCTCGAACACGTAAGGATAGCCCCAGCGGTCGAGCAGCGCCGCCTGTCGTGGGCTGAGCCCTTGCCGGCAGCGGCGTGCACGCTCCTCCGCGGTCGGAGGCGCGCGAAAGCGATCGAAGCCGGCGACGCAGTCGGCGGCCAGACGGTCCAGCTCCGGAGCGGGATCGGCGGGAACGAGCGCAACGAACCGGCCGATGGTTGCGGGCGTCAGAGGCGGCGCCAACACCGGCGTCCGCGATCCCGCGAACGCCGCCAGAGCATGGCGGAGGTCGTCGGGAGTGAAACCCTCGGCCAGTCGGAACGGCGCCTTGAGCGTGGCGTGAAAGCCATAGCGACGCGGCACCGAAACCAGCGCCTCGACGCGGCTCGAAGCGATCCCGGCGACGGCCGGCCGAAGCGCCGGATCGCTGCCGAGCCACCGCCGCCCGAACGCCTCGAGATCGCTTCCTGCGGGCGCTGCGTAGTAGACGGCAAACCGGGCGGCCATGGCGCTTCGAGCTTGACGCTGGCTTGGCGATCGGCTCCCAATCGCTGCCGGCAACCTTGGGAGCCTTGGCGATGGCGTACAAGTCCCTTCGCGACTTCATGGCCGATCTGGAGCGGGACGGGCGCCTCGTCCGCGTCGCCGAGCCGGTCTCGCCGGTGCTCGAGATGACCGAGATCCAGACCCGGCTGCTCGCCGAGGGCGGCCCGGCGGTGCTGTTCGAGAACGTGGTGCGCGACGACGGCGGCCGCTACGACATGCCGGTGCTGGTCAACCTGTTCGGCACCGTCGAGCGGGTCGCCCGCGGCATGGGCCGCACGCCGGACCAGCTCCGCCAGGTCGGCGAGACACTCGCCTTCCTCCGCCAGCCGGAGCCTCCCGGCGGCTGGCGCGAGGCGCTCGACATGCTGCCGCTCCTGAAGACGGTGATGGCGATGAAGCCGAGGACGGTCGGCCGCGCGCCGTGCCAGGAGGTCGTTCTCACCGGCGACGCGATCGATCTCTCCCGGCTGCCGGTCCAGACCTGCTGGCCCGGCGAGCCGGCGCCCCTGATCACCTGGCCGCTGGTGGTGACCGAAGGACCGAGCCGGGCCGCCAAGGGCGGCGACCGGCGCGACGTGCCCAACCTCGGCATCTACCGCATGCAGGTGACCGGCCGCACCACCACCTACATGCGCTGGCTCAAGCATCGCGGCGGCGCCCAGCATCACGCGCGGTGGAAGCAGGACAGGACCGAGCCGCTGCCGGCGGCGGCCGTCATCGGTGCCGACCCCGGAACGATCCTGGCGGCGGTGACGCCGGTCCCGGACACGGTCTCGGAGTACCAGTTCGCGGGCCTCCTGCGCGGCGAGAAGGTCGAGCTGGCAGCGTGCAAGACGGTCCCGCTGAAGGTCCCCGCCGAGGCCGAGATCGTGCTCGAAGGTCACGTCTCCCTCGACGACTACGGCGACGAGGGGCCCTACGGCGACCACACCGGCTACTACAACGCCGTCGAGCCGTTCCCGGTGTTCACCGTCTCGGCCGTCACCATGCGGCGCCAGCCGATCTATCTCTCCACCTTCACCGGCCGGCCACCCGACGAGCCGTCGGTGCTGGGCGAGGCGCTCAACGAGGTGTTCGTGCCGCTGCTGACCCAGCAGTTCCCCGAGATCGTCGACTTCTGGCTGCCCCCGGAGGGCTGCTCCTACCGGGTCGCCGTGGTCTCGATCCGCAAGGCCTATCCCGGGCACGCCAAGCGGGTGATGATGGCGGTGTGGTCGTATCTCCGGCAGTTCATGTACACCAAGTTCGTCATCGTCGTGGATGCCGACATCGATGCCCGCGACTGGAAGGACGTGGTGTGGGCGGTCTCGACCAACGTCGACCCGGCCCGCGACATCACGGTGATCGAGAACACGCCGATCGACTACCTCGACTTCGCGTCGCCCGAGTCCGGGCTCGGCAGCAAGCTGGGCATCGACGCCACGGCGAAGACGCCGCCGGAGACCCGGCGCGTCTGGGGCCGCGAGATCCGGATGAGCGACGAGGTGATCGCGCGCGTCACCGAGAAGTGGTCCCGCTACGGCCTCCCCGGCAGCGGCAGACCGATCTGGAAATAGCGCCGCGCCGCCGCAAGCCGGTTTCCCTACGCGAAGCTCCGCGATAGCATGACCATGCGTATGAACATGTAGCGAGACACCCCCCTGTGAAGACCGCACGACTGACCGTGCTGATGAGCCCCGACGAGAAGGCGGCGGTGATGGCCCGCGCCCGGGCGCTCAGCCTGCCCACCGCCGAGCTGGTCCGCCGGGCGGTGAGGAGCTACCACCCCGACGAAGGAAGCACGGACGACGAGGAGACGCTCGTCCGGCTGGCCGATGCCCTCGCCACCACGGTCGCGCGGACGGAGGCCAGGGTGGACGCGGCGATCGCGGAGATGGACCGGATGCGGACGGTGCTGGCCGAGAGCGACCGCCGCCGCGGCCGGGAGGTGGCGCAGTCGGACCCAGGATCGTGAGCGCGGTCGACAGCCTGATCAAGAGCATCCGCCGAGTGATCCTGATGGAGAGCAAGCTCGAGCTGCTCGCCGACGGCCTCAAGGACGCGAGCCGCCGCCTCATCGACCACGAGGGCCGGCTGATCCGCATCGAGACGATCATCGAGCTTGCCCGCCATCAGCCGCCGGGCGACCGTCCGCCGCAGCTCCCGCCGGCGGACGACACCTGACTGGTGCCCCCTCAGCCGTGGCCGAGGAGTCGGCCGGCGAGGATGCCGGCGAGCAGGATCAGCCCGAGATCGCGGTTGGAGCGGAACCGGGCGAGGCAGCTCCGCGGATCGTCGAGGTCGACCGTCCATACCTGCCAGGCGAAATGCGCCGCGACGGCGACGATGGCGACAAGGAACCAGGCCGAGAGCCCGGCGGCGTGGCCGGCGACGACGATGAGCGCGGCGGCGACGGCGTAGAAGCCGGCGAGCCACGGCTTGGTGTCCGCACCGAGCCGCAGCGCCGTGGAACGGACGCCGATGAGCGCGTCGTCCTCCTTGTCCTGATGGGCATAGATGGTGTCGTAGCCGAGGGTCCAGAACAGGCCGGCGGCATAGAGCAGGAACGCCGGCCAGTCGAGCTCGCCCCGCACCGCCGCCCAGCCGAGAAGCGCGCCCCAGTTGAAGGTGAGCCCGAGCCAGGCCTGCGGCCAGTCGGTGACGCGCTTCATGAACGGGTACGCGGCGACCAGCACCAGCGACGCCGCACCCACGGCGACGGCGAAGGCGTTGAAACGCAGCAGCACCGCGAGCCCGACCAGGCAGAGGAGCGCGAGAAAGCCGAAGGCCTGGCGCACCGTCACCTCGCCCGCCGGGATCGGCCGCGACGCGGTGCGGGCGACCCGGGCATCGAAGTCGCGGTCGGCGATGTCGTTGAGGATGCAGCCGGCGCCCCGCATCACCACCGCGCCGACGGCAAACAGCGCCAACAGCCACGGATCGGGCCACGCCGGCGAGGCCAGGGCCACGCTCCACCAGCACGGCAGCAGCAGGAGCCACGTGCCGATCGGCCGGTCGAGGCGGGCGAGCCGCACATAGGGCCTCAACGCCGGCGGCACCGCCCGCACGACCAGGCTGTCGGGCCGGATGTCGCTGGCCCTCCCGGAGGCGTCCCCGTTCATCGCGTCCCGGCTCTCGGTCATGCCGCCATGCTGTCGTAGGTTTCCGATGCAGGAACGCATACCAAAGGTGCGGCTGTTTGTGGAGGTTCCGCTCGCCGCCGGTGCCAGCGTCGAGCTTTCGGCGCCCCAGGCCCACTATCTCGGCCACGTCATGCGGCTCGGCGCCGACGATGTGCTTCTTGTGTTCAACGGCCGGGACGGCGAATGGGGAGCACGCATCGAGGCCGCAAGCAGAGGGCGATCAACGCTCGTCGCCGAGGCGCTCAATCGCCCGCAGGTGGCGGAGACGGGTCCCTGGCTCCTGTTCGCGCCGCTCAAGAAGACGGCCGTCGACTTCATCGCCGAGAAGGCGACCGAGCTCGGCGCCTCGAGGCTGTGGCCGGTGTTCACCCGGCACACCGATGCCGTCCGCGTCAACACCGCGCGCCTCGGGGCGCGCGCGGTAGAGGCGGCCGAGCAGTGCCGCCGGCTGACGATCCCCGAGGTGCCGGCACCGGTCCCGCTGAAGGATCTCCCGCGCCTGTGGCCGGCGGAGCGACCGCTCGTCGTCCTCGACGAGCGGGGCCGCGGGCGACCCATCGCGGAGGTGCTGCGGTCGCTGGCGGGCACGCCGCCGCCCGGCTTCCTCGTCGGCCCCGAAGGCGGGTTCGCGGCGACGGAGCTTGACGCGCTGGCACCGCTGGCCTTTGTTAGGGGCGCGTCGCTCGGCCCGCGGATCCTCCGCGCCGAGACCGCCGCGATCGCCGCGCTTGTGTGCTGGCAGGCTCTGGTCGGCGACTGGACGGAACCGCCTGCCCAACCCTGACCCGGGGCCATGTCGTCGATCCAGGAACAGTCCCACGAGCCGGTCACGGACAAGCGGCGGCTGGTCGAGCATCTCGAAGCCGGCTGCAAGCCCGAGAGCGCCTGGCGCATCGGCACCGAGCACGAGAAGTTCGCCTACACCCTCGAGGACGGCCGCCCGCTGCCCTACGACGGCGACCGCAGCATCCGGGCGATCCTCGAGGGTCTCACCCGCTTCGGCTGGGAACCGGTGCGGGAGGACGGCAACATCATTGCGCTCAAGGATGCCGAGGGCTGCCAGGTCACCCTCGAACCGGCCGGCCAGGTGGAGCTCTCGGGCGCGCCGCTCGAGCACCTCCACCAGACCTGTCGCGAGGTCCATCGCCACCTCGACCAGGTCAAGGCCGTCGGCGCCGAGCTCGACGTCGGTTTTCTCGGCCTCGGCTACCAGCCGAAGTGGCCGCTCGCGGCGATGCCGTGGATGCCCAAGGCCCGCTACCGGATCATGCGCGCCTACATGCCGACGCGGGGCCGCCTCGGGCTGGCGATGATGCAGGCGACCTGCACGGTGCAGGTCAACCTCGACTTCGACTCGGAAGCGGCGATGGTGCGCATGTTCCGCATCGGTCTCGCGCTCCAGCCGATCGCCACCGCGCTGTTCGCCAACTCGCCGTTCAAGGAGGGCCGGCCGACCGGCTTCCTCAGCTATCGCGCGCAGGTCTGGACCGACACCGACCCCGACCGCTGCGGCGATCTGCCGTTCGTGTTCGACGCGGGCTTCGGCTTCGAGCGCTACGTCGACTGGGCGCTCGACGTTCCCCTCTACTTCGCCTACCGCGACGGCCGCTACATCGACGTCGCCGGCCGCTCGTTCCGCGACCTGCTCGCCGGCCGGCTGCCCGGCCTTGAGGGCGAGGTGGCGACCATCGGCGACTGGGAGAATCACCTGACCACCCTCTTCCCCGACGTGCGCATGAAGCAGTTTCTCGAGATGCGCGGCGCCGACGGTGGGCCGTGGAACCGCTTGTGCGCGCTGCCGGCGCTGTGGACCGGGCTGCTCTACGACCGAACGGCCCGTGATGCCGCCTGGGACCTGGTCAAGGACTGGACCGAGGAGGAGCGCACGGCGCTCCGCCGCGACGTTCCCCGCCTGGCGCTGAAGGCGGCATTCCGCAACCGCACCGTCGCCGATATCGCCCGTGAGGTGCTTGCGATCGCCCGCGCGGGGCTCGACCGCCGCGCCATCCAGGATGGCCTCGGTGAGACCGAGGCCAGGTTCCTCGATCCGCTGTTCGAGATCGCCGAGTCCGGGCGCACACCGGCCGAGGACCTGCTCGCCGCCTACCACGGCCGCTGGCAAGGCTCGGTCGACCCGGTGTTCCAGGAGTACGCCTACTGATCGCTGCCCACCCCGGCGCCGGCTCCGGCTGCCGCGGCACGGGCCGATTGCAGCGGGGGTGTCGGCGGTCAGCGGCGGCCGTAGCGGATGTAGTCGCTCCAGATGCGCTCGAGCTTCTGCAGCGCCTCGGACGCCGCGTCGATCTCGCCCGCCGTCATCTGCTTCTCGACCCACTCGGTGGCCAGCGTCTCTTCGAGGCTCCGCACCTTGTCGACGACGGCCAAGGCCTTGTCGGTGAGCCGGATGTTGACCGAGCGCTTGTCGTGCAGGGCGCGCTCGTAGTCGAGGTAGCCGAGGTCGCCGAGCTTCTTGATGTTGTACGAGACGTTCGAGCCCTGGTAGTAGCCGCGCTCGACGAGCTCGCGAATCGTCAGCTCCTCGGCGCCGATGTTGGCGAGCAGCAGCGCCTGCACGCTGTTGATGTCACGGACCCCGAGGCTGGTGAGTTCCGCCCGCAGCACGTCGAGAAACCGCCGGTGCAGGCGCTCGATCAGCCGGGTGAGCCCTTGATACTGCTGTTTCACGCCCGGTGTTCCAACTGTGGATTGACATCCGCTGTCCATGGTTCCTCATTGATGCCCCAAAAAGGTAAATTCAATGCTAACATGCACTAGGTTTGTTGGAGATGCCGTTGAAGGTCCCCCGCTCGAGGCGCATTCCGCCGACCGCAGCCGTTGCCCGCGCGGGCCGACGCGCCTGCGCTCCCGCCGCCGCCTGGATGATCGCCCTCGCGCTCTCCGCCGGCGCCTGCACGACGCCGGTGCCGCCGGAGACCCGGCCGGCGGCGATCGCCGGCGAGCAGGGCTACGAGCGGGTGATGCGCATCGCCGAGTCGACGCGGCGCGGCGGCGACCTCGTGTCGGCGGCGAGGATGTACCAAGCGGCCCACGAGCTCGAGCCCGAGCACATCGAGCCCCTGATCGCGCTCGGCGAGATCGCCGAGGCCGCCGGCTCGCCGGGCAGGGCCGCGAAAGCGTTCCAGGAGGCCGTGCAGCTTGCGCCCGAGAACGCGCTGGCGCGCCGCGGCTACGGCCGGGCACTGCTCGCCCTCGAGGCGTTCGACAAGGCCGAGGAACAGTTCCGCATCGCCGTCAGCCTCGATCCCGCCGATGCCCGCGCGTACAACGGCCTCGGCGTCGCGCTCGACCTCCTCGGTCGCCACGAGCGGGCGCAACAGGCCTACATCGACGGCCTGGAGCGACAGCCGGACAGCCTTCCCTTGCGCAACAACATGGCGCTGTCGCTGGCCCTGGTCGGCCAGCACGACGAGGCGCTCTCGGTGCTGCAGCGGATCGCCGCCGACCCGGCCGCCGATGCCCGCATCCGCCAGAACCTGGCGCTGGTCTACGCCCTTGCCGGCAGGCTCGATGCCGCGCAGGCGGTGGCGCGCCAGGACCTTTCGGAAGCCGACGTCCGCGTCAACCAGCAGTTCTACGAGGAGCTGCAGACGCTGAAGGGGCCGGCGCTGGCGAGGGCGGTGTTCCAGGCCAACCTCGGCGCCGCCGCCTGGCCCCGCCCGGAAGGACTGTAGGGGCACGGCACCGGCGGGACGCGGCCGCCGGACCCGCCGGTCCGCCGCCCGTCAGAGGTTGCTCAGGGCGTCGATCGTACGCAGGATGCCGGGGCCGATGAGCACGATCACCAGCGCCGGCATGATGAAGATGATGAGCGGCACGGTGAGCACCGCCGGCAGCTTGGCCGCCTTCTCCTCCGCCTTCAGCATGCGCTCGTCACGGAACTCGGCCGACAGCACCCTCAGCGACTGCGCGAGCGGCGTGCCGTAGCGCTCCGTCTGCATCAGCGTGTTGACCACCCCTCGCATCGATGCCAGCTGACAGCGCTTGATCAGGTTGGCGAGCGCCGCGCGCCGCTCCGGCAGGAAGCCGAGTTCGAGCGCGGTGAGCTCGAACTCCTCCGCCACCTCCGGCGTCGCCTGCCCCATCTCGCGCGACACCCGGGTCAGCGCGGCGTCGAGCGACAGCCCGGCTTCGGCACAGATGACGAGGAGATCGAGGGCGTCCGGGAGCCCCCGCTGGATCAGCTTCTCGCGCTTCTGGATCGCATTCCGGACGTAGATCTCCGGCGCGTAGAAGCCGAAGACCACCGCGGCGAGAGGGACGACGTTCTGCGCCGTTGGCGGCAGCTTCAACAGATCCATCATGTTGAACAGGAGCACGGCGCCGGCACCGAAGGCGAAGGGCAGCGCGAGCTTCATGAACAGGAAGGTGACCAGCGCCTCCTTGGAGCGCCAGCCGGCGCGGGCCAGCCGATCGGTGACGGCACCGGTGGTCTTGCCCTTGAGCAGGTTGAAGCGCCGGGCCACCGTCTGCATGAACCCCATTGCCGTCGCCTGACGGTTGCGGTTGCGCTTCGGCGCCATGGCGCCCGAGCGCAGCTCCAGCCGGCGCCGGCGCAATCTCTGCATCCGCGCCGCCATCGGATCGCGGCTGAGAAGCGCGTTCCAGACGGCAACCACGGTGAGGAAGGTGGCGATCGACGCCATCCCGGTGATGACGTCCTCCCCGGCCACCCCCAGGAGCGCGAACACGCTGCCGCTCATATCTCGAACTTGACCATCTTGGCGATCACCCCGATGCCGATCAGCATGCTCGTGATCCCGAAACCGACCATCAACAGCCCGCGCGGGTCGACGAACAGCTCGTTGGCGTATCCGGGGTTGAGGAGCTGCACGATGGCGAACATCACGAAGGGGAGCGAGCCGAGAATGAACGCGCTGGCCCGCGCCTCCCCCGACAGGGCCTTGATCTTGAGCTGCATCTGCTTGCGGCGGCGGACGATGTCGGAGAGGTTGGCGAGCGTCTCGGCGAGGTTGCCGCCGGTCTCCCGCTGGATCGACAGGCTGATCACGAAGAACTTGAACTCGGCGAGATCGAGCCGCCTCGCGGTTTTCCACAAGAGGTCGTCGAGGTCCTGGCCGAAGCGCACGCCGTCGGTGACGTGCCTGAACTCGCCGCCGACGGGATCGGGCATCTCGCGGCCGACGGCGGCCATCGACTCGGTGACCGGCAGCCCTGACCGGAGTCCGCGCACGATGAGGTCGATCGCCTCGGGGAAGACGGCGAGGAACCGCTTGCGGCGACGGGCGCCGAGGAACGCGACGACGAGGTGCGGCAGGCCCGCTCCGACCATCACCGCGATAAGCGCCGCGACCACCACCGGGATGCGGCCCGTCACCAGCATGGCGGCGAGGACCGCCGCGACGATGCCGGCACAGACGAGGAGATAGGTCCCCGGCGTGATCGTGTAGCCGGTGCGGGTCAAGCGATCGCGGAGGATCGACTGGCGTGGCAGGTAGCGCTTGACCAGGCTCTCCACGCCCTGGATACCGCCGCCTTCGCCGCGCCGGATCGTCCTCCCCGGCACCACGCTGGTTTGCCCGCTTCGGTCGCCGCCGCGCCGGCCCTGGGCCAGCCGCAGCGCCCGCTTGCGGAGCCGGCTCCGCGGCGACGGGCCGCCGAACAGCGCGAAACCGATGGCAAGCACCGTCACCAGCGAGCCGGCGAAGATCCAGACGATCGAGCCGCTCATGCTCGCACCATGTCGTCGGCCGACGCCGACATCGCCTGCATCAGCGCGCGGTCGAGCCCGTAGTACTCCGCCTTGGCGGTGAAATGCGGGCGCAGGCCCGACGACTTGAACACGCCCTGAAGCCTGCCGGCGGCATCCTCGCCCTGATACTCGAAGGTGAACAGGTCCTGGGTGGTGACGACCTCCCCCTCCATGCCCACGACCTCGGTGATATAGGTGATCCGGCGCACCCCGTCGCGCATCCGCGAGATCTGCACGATCATGTTGATGGCGCCGGCGATCTGCGAGCGGACGGCCTCGTTCGGCAGCTTGACCCCGGTCATCGCCACCATGTTCTCGAGGCGGGTCAGCGCCTCCCGCGGCCGGTTGGCGTGGATCGTGCACATCGAGCCGTCATGGCCGGTGTTCATCGCCTGCAGCATGTCCAGCGCTTCGCCGGCGCGGATCTCGCCGAGGATGATGCGGTCGGGGCGCATGCGCAGCGCGTTGCGGACGAGATCGCGCTGGGTGATCTCGCCCTCCCCCTCCAGGTTGGCGGGCCGCGTCTCCAGGCGCACGACATGGGGCTGCTGAAGCTGCAGCTCGGCGGCGTCCTCGATGGTGACGATGCGTTCGCCCGCATCGATCATCCGCGACAGCGCGTTGAGCAGCGTCGTCTTGCCCGATCCGGTGCCGCCGGAGATCAGGATGTTGAGCCGGCACCGCGACGCGATCTTGAGCACCTTGGCCATGTCGGCCGAGATGTTGGCCTGCCGCTCCATGGTATCGAGGGTGATCTTCTTCTTGGAGAACTTGCGGATGGAGATCGAAGGCCCGTCGAGGGCGAGCGGCGCGATGATGATGTTGACGCGCGATCCGTCGGCGAGACGGGCGTCGACGAGAGGCGTCGTTTCGTCGACACGGCGGCCGATGCGGCTGACGATGCGGGTGGCGATGTTCATCACGTGGGCGTCATTGCGGAACGTGACGTTGGTCAGCTCCAGCTTGCCGCCGCGCTCGACATAGACCTGCTTGGCGCCGTTGACCATGATGTCGGTCACCGTTTCGTCGGCCAGCAGCACTTCGAGGGGTCCGAGACCGAGCATCTCGTTGAGCAGCACGGCCACGACGTCGCGCTGCTCGACGTGGTTGAGGTGGAGCTTCTCCTCGGAGAGGATCTCGGCGACGACGTCGCTGATCTGCACCTCGAGCTCGGCGCGCGACAGGCTGGAGGCCTTCGAGATATCGATCCGTTCGAGAAGGATCGGCTGGACCTTGTTCTTGGCCGCATCGATGATCTGCCGGCTCGCGGGCGTGATCGTCTCCGGGCCGTCGTCCGCCAGCTCCGCCTCCCGCCTCGCCTCCTCGAGGAAGGCGTCGAGAACCGCGGCGGCGATGTCCTGCCGCTCGCGCTGATCGAGGCCGGCTCCGTCGTCCGCCAACTCCGCCACCGTTTCCGCGATCGCGGCCGACAGCTCTGCCGGCGGCGTCCGCAACGCCTGCTCCGGCCGGAACCGCTTGCGAACGCTCAAGAGAGCGCTCTCGAACAGACGTTCCGAGGTTTGTTCGGGGAGGGGCAGCGCGTCGACCGCCGGCGGCGCAGTCGCGGTCGCCGCGTCCGCCGAACGTGGGCGTGGCGGCTCCGCCCGCCCCGGCGTGTCGGTCCTCGCTCGCCCGATCGGGCGCGAGGCGGTCGCGCCACCGCCGTGCCGCCTGCCGAACATCCTAGCGTCGGAACCTGAGAGCCCGGGCCCACAGCGACGGCGTCACCGCCTCGCGCCCGATCGGGCAGAGCTCCCCGACCAGGCGGCGAAGCGCCTGCGTGCTCTTCGACTTGGGCGCCACCTGGACCAGAGGCTGGCCGGCGCCGCAGCTTGCGGCGACCGCCTTGTCATCGAAGGGAACGACGCCTTCGACCTTGACCTCCGCCCCCGCTTCGAAGTCGCTGCGGCTGAGCTCGCCGCCCTTCAGCATGCCGACCCGATTGAGCACAACCTTGAGGTTCGCGCGGGGAGCATCGGCCTTCAGCACGCTCATCAATCGCCGTGTATCCCGCATGCCGGCGAGCGAGGCGTCTGCGACCAGGATCACCGTGACCGGCGGCTCGAACAGGACGATCTGCTTGCGCGCAGCGAACCGGGGCAGATCGAAGACGATGGTCCGGAAGTCGCGGCGCAGGTGCTCGACCAGAACCCGCAGTGCCTCCGGATCGAAGGAGCGCGCCTTCTCGAGATCGTCTTCGGTCGCGAGCACGAACAGGTTCTCGCTCTCCCCGACCATCGCCCGCTCGATGAACAGGCTGTCGATGCGCTCGGGATTTTCCAGCGCCTCGCGGAACCCGCGCCCCGTCTCCAGATCGAGCGCGAGCGCACAGGTGCCGAAGTAGAGGTCGAGATCGACCAGCGCGGTCCGCGATCCCGCCTCGTGCGCGAACAGCCAGGCCATGTTGACGGCCACGGTCGACGCGCCGGTGCCGCCACAGGCGCCGACGACGGCGATGATCTCGGCCTCGCCGCCTCCCTCGCCGCCGGTTTCCGGCGTTTCGGCGAGCCCCTTGAGCACGGAGAGGACAACCTCCGGCGCCACCGGCTTGACCAGGTAGTCGTCGACGCCGGCGGCGAGCATGCGGCGGTAGACGTCGACGTCGTTGACCTCGCCCAGGAGCACCAGCCGGGTCCCGCCGTCGCAGACCTCCGCCAACGCCGCAAGCTCGGCCAAGGGATCGGCGGCACCGGAGACATCGACGACGAGATGCCTCGGCGTCGGCATCTCGCCGAGCCGTCGGATGACCTCCCGACCGGTCGCGGCGACCACCGCGGGATCGCGGAAGCCGGCCTCGCGGGCGGCGTCGGCGATGACCCGGCCGTGCGCGTCGTCGGCGACGAACGCCATGAACGGCGTGGGCTCGGCGGCGGCCCGCTTGGGCAGTGCCAAGGCCCGCATTCCGTCACTCCGCCGTCAACGTCAGGGTCGGGCCGCCCTGGCTCGCGCCCTCGCCGGTCGGCGACTTCGCCTCGTCCTTGCGGTAGAGCTCGATGCTGCGCGCCTGGCGCTCGCCGTCGGCCGGCGACAGCGCGCGGCCGCGGACCAGATCCCGCGGGTTGGCGACCATGATGCCGAAGTTCTTCGCCGTCGCGCAGCCGAGGTTGCGGGACGGCTGGTTGTCGTAGCTCCGCCCCGGCGGATCGCTCCAATCCGGACAGTCGGGAAGGGCGACGACGTAGCGCTCGACCGTGACCGAGACCGCGCCGACCGGGATCGCGCCATCGTCCGCGACGCCGTCGCGCATCTCCGCACCGGTCGACGGAACCAGGCTCGCCACCGTCCGTCGGCGGCGCTCGGCGAGGCCTTCGCCTTCGGCGGTCTCCACCGTCGCTGCCGCGCCGGACGCGATCTCGACCGTATCCCCGTAGGCCGGAGCGGTCTCGGCGAGGAAGCGGGCCAGACGCCGGCGCTCGTCCGCCGACAGCGCGGCCGATCGGGGCGGGAACAGGGCGGTATGGTGGTAGGTGACGAGACGGACCCTGGGCTGCGGCGGCTCGCGAACCTCGGACCAGTTCTCGACCGACGAGCAGGCGACCACGAACGCGAGCACGAGCAGGGCCGGGGCGCCCGTGGCGAGGCGTCGGCCTTGTGCGGCGATGGACGGCATGGCAGCAGCCCCCTGTCAGTCCAGGATGAAGCCGACCGGGCCGATCAGGCGGGCGCCGCCCGGCGTCACGGCGGAGACGGGTCCGGTCTCGGCATTGCGGCGGTGGGTTCCCCCGACCAGCAGCCGCTCGGCGTCGCTCGGCGGCGAATAGCCGTCGTTGGGCGCCGCCAGGCTCGCGGTTGGCGCTGGCCGGACCAGATAGGGCGTGACGATGATCACCAGCTCGCTCTCGTTTCGCTGGAAGCGGTCCGAACGAAACAGGGCGCCGATGATCGGAAGGTCGCCGAGACCGGGAAACTTGTGCACGGCGTCGGCAACGTTGTTCCTGAGCAGGCCGGCGATGGCGAAGCTCTGGCCGCTGCCGAGCTCGACCGTCGTCTCGGCGCGGCGGACCGTGAGCGCCGGAACGGTCAGTGCGCCGCCGGCGATGGGGATGGAGACCGCTCCGTTGTTGGAGAGCTCGCTGACCTCGGGCTGGACGCGGAGGCTGATACGGCCTTCGTCGACGATCGTCGGGGTGAACGCCAGCGACACCCCGAACTTCTTGAACTCGATCGTGATCCTGTTCGTGCCCTGGGGAACCAGAATGGGAAACTCGCCGCCGGCGAGGAAGCTCGCCGTCTCGCCCGACATCGCCGTCAGGTTGGGCTCGGCGAGGATGCTGACCAGGCCCTCGTCCTCCAGGGCATCGATCAGCACGTTGACGTCCCAGCGGCCCGACTGAACGCTCGCCGCCAACGCATCCGTGACCACATTGGTATTGAACGGATTGAACGTGCCGAGACCGAAGGCGAAGCTGCCGATCGAACCGGCGGCATCCCAGTTGAAGCCGAGCTGTTTTTCGATCGTGCGCGAGATCTCGGCGACGCGGACACGCAAGTTGACCTGGGTTGGCGAGGTGACGCTGAGACGATTGATGATCTCGCCGTCCTTGTCGACGAAACGGGCGGCGAGCCGGCGCACGTTCTCGGCAACCGCCGCGGTTGGCACGCTCCCGTCCACGACGATGGCATCGCCGACGCTCTGAAGCTCGACCCGAACGTCGGGATGCGCAGCCTGCACGGCCTGTTGCAGTCGGCCGAGACTGTGGACGACGGTGACCGGAATGCCGGCGAGGACGCGCTCGTCCGCATCGACCGCATAGAGGGTGGTCTCTCCGGGCTTCTTGCCCATCAGGTAGACGAGCGACGGCGATTTCACCTGGACGTCGCCGATGTCCGGATTGGCGATGAACACGGTCGCCGCCGGCCGGTCGAGACGAACGAGTCCGCCCGTGTTGACCTCGAGCTCGATCGGCGAGCCTCTCGCTGGCACGAAGGTCGCCGCCGCGGCGCCGTCCGCCACCGCGAGGACGAGGAGAACCGCGACAACGGAACGAACCGGGGCGGAAAGCCGGCCGAATGCTCCGGCAAACGCGGCGATCCACATGCGCTCCCCCTCTCCCTCGACCCTAGAACCGGACCCGCTCGGCCGCGCTGCCGCGAAGCACGTCCACGCCCTGCCCCTCGCCTCCGGACGGAAACGGCAGTCCGTAAGGGGCACCCAGCATGTAGTAGACGTCGACATCGCGCGTGTAGCTGCCGCCGACAGGAACGTCGACATCGTCGGCGCCGGTCTCGGCGACGACCAGCGCGTCGCCGTCGCCGATGGCGAGACTTCGCAGGCTGAGCGACAGCGAGCCGATCTGGAGGGCGATGGCGATCCTCTCCGCCTCCTTCGGCGTCACCTCCAGGGTCGCGGTCTTGGCCACCTTCGCGGTTCCAGTCTCGTTGTCGACTTGTTGATCGATCGCCAGCACACGCACGCCTTCGAGCAGGGTCTCACTGAAGAAGCGAGTTTCGCTCTCGTTGTTTTCGACATCCTTAACGCTCGTCCGAAAGGTGAGAAGGACGTCCACCGAGTCGCCGGGAAAGACGAAGCCGGCGATGCCGCTGGTGGCGTCGATCGGCACCGATACCGCCCGCGTTCCGGGCTCGAGCACGGCGGCGAGGAAGCCGCGCTCGCCGGGCTGGACGACGCGCGACCGCGTGACCGGCTCGCCGGCGACGAGCCGGCTGCGGACCACCGCGCCCTCGAAATCGTCTTCCTTGCCTTTGCCCTTGACGGTGTACTCCTCCGTCACCGCCGCCTCCGGCCACGGCTGCCACCTGAGATCGTCGGCACGGATGAAGGTGCCGACGGCAAGATCCTTCGTGGCGACCAGCACCTCGGTCGCCGGCACGGCCTCGACGACGTTTTGCGCCGGGGCATCCGACGTGATGGCAGCCCGCTGCGCCGCCAGCCAGGTCTGGGCGACCATCGCCGTCAGGCCCGCGGCTCCGACGGCGAAGAGGAGAAGAAGGATGGCACGAAGCTTCATCGCTCGAGACCTCCGAGGTCAGGGACTGGCGGTGAGGAGGGCCGGCGCGACGGCGCCGCAGGTTCCGCACGCAATGGCGACGGCGTAGGGAAGCTTTCGGCCGAACAGCGCGTCCCGCGCCTCGGGCAGACCGGACGCCTCGAACAGCCGGGCGGCAACGAACCGTGCCGAGGTCGCCATCGCCAGTGCGAGGGTGCCGCCGGCGACGGTGGTCACGACCAGAAAGGGCAGGATGTGGGTCGGCCCGGCCCAGAGGGCGATCGCCGACATGAGCTTGACGTCGCCGCCGCCCATCAGACCGGCGGCAAACATTGCCGCGCCGGCGGTGAACACGAGCAGCGCGACGCCGAGCGCCGCCGGCCAGTCCGCGTCGGTGCCCACGGACGCGACGTGGACCGGATAGAGCGCGGCGACGGCGAGAGAAAGGCGATTGGGGATGCGAAACTGGGAAAGATCAATGACGGCCGCAAGAAGGACGAGGCCGAGAAACAGCGTAATGGCGAACGCGGAGATCGGAGAGAGGCCGAACACTTGGGGTCCCGAACGATGGCGCCGAAGGAGCGTGACCACCGGTCCCGCCCGCCTGATCCGTCAACCTTGCCGAGTTCTCCCCCCTCCCCCCGGCTGCGGGCGGCATCACCGCCGCCCGTGCCGGGAGGAGGGGAGACGAGGAGCGGACACTCGTCGCCGTGACCATGCTCCTCATTGCTTGCGGTTTCGTTACCGCGCTCGGCGGTTACGGGGCGACCGCGTTGTCGAGATGCCCGGACACGGCCAGGAACATCGAGTTCAGCGACACGCCCATGGCCTGGAGGGCGACGATCGCGGCGACGGAGACCAGGGCGGCAATCAGGCCGTACTCGATGGCCGTGGCACCGGACTCGTCCTTGATGATATTCTTCAGAGTATTGAGCTTCATCTCTCAGCTCCTTTCATAGCGGAGAAGAACTCAGAGCGAGCACGTCGCTCATTTCGATTGCACATCTTGAGACGCTGCGGGATCAATGTCAAAAAGTTTATTTGCGTGTAAATCTTGTATAACCGGACCAGAGGAAGTCCGGTGGATTTTTATAGATTTTTATCTTTATTTCCATTTTCCGGAGGACACTCCTTCTGGCCACCTGCCCGCGGCCGGGGGGTGCGGGGTTTGCGTCGGGGTGCCGCGGCCCGCGTGTCGGCCGGGCGCACTCGGACGGATTTGATGAAAATCCTCGTGTTATTCGTGGATAAATCATACATATAGTTAATTATATTATCATGCATTCATTATATTGCCACACGTTATTAAATAAGAGTAGAAATATAGATCCGGCCTTTGGTTGGGTAAGGTCGAACTTGTCCACGTCAGGAGGTGCACCGATGTTGCGCTCCCTCTTCGAGAACCTGAAAACCCTGCGCCGAAGCGCGCGGGACCTCGGCACATTTCTTGGCCGGGACCAGGCCGGCGGCGTCATCGTCTTTCTCGCCTTCGCGATCGTGCCGCTGGTCGGCTTCATCGGCATCGCCACCGACACCGCGCGCGGCTACCTGGTCAAGTCGCGCCTGTCGTCCGCTCTCGACGCCGCCGGCCTCGCTGGCGGCAAGGTGTTCTTCTCTGAAACCCGCGACGACGACATTCGCATGTTCTTCGACGCCAACTATCCGCAAGGATTCATGAGCTCGGAGGTCAGCGGGCCGGACATCGTCGCCGATGGCGCAGCGGAGAAGCTGACGCTCAGCGCGACCGCCACGGTCCCGACCAGCTTCATGCGGATCTTCGGCTTCGAGGAGATGACGGTCTACGCCGAGGCCGAGGTGACGCGGAAGATGAAGGCCCTCGATGTCGTCCTCGCCATCGACATCTCGGGATCCATGGGATGGTCGGCCCCGGGCGGCGGCACGCGCATCGAGGCGGCGAAGCAGGCCGCGACCGATCTGGTCGACATCCTGTTCGGCGCCGACGACTACAAGGAGCTGCTCGGCATCGGCCTGGTTCCATGGAACGCCAAGGTCAACGTGATGACGACGGGCCAGGCCTTCGATCCGGCGCTGACCACCACCGAGGCCGTGCCATCGTTCGTCAATCCGGAAACCGGGTTGGTGCAGACCGTCGTCTATTACGCCAACAACTCCGAAGTCCCGCTGTTTTCGTCGCCGCCGACGGGGTGGGCCGGCTGCGTCTTCAGCCGCTACGTCCACGATTTTACCGACGACAACGACGGCGACATCCGCTACGGGGCGTTCTCGGGCGGCGGCACCGACTGGCCTGCTTGGCAGCCGGTCTTTCCGGGCACGGAGCCGCAATGGGGCGGCGAGCCGATCCCCGGCGGTGCAACGTGCACGATGGCGATCAGCGGGCAGGAATGCGGACGGTGCCCGACCTCGCGGATCACCCCGCTGCAGCACGAGAAGGCGGCGATCATGAACGGCATCAATGCCTTGAGCGCGACCGGCAACACCAACATCCCGGCCGGCCTCGGCTGGGCCTGGCGGGTGCTGAAGCCGGAGCCGCCGTTCACGCAGGCCGAGCTCGACCCCGAGTACGACCGCGACCAGGCCATCGTCCTGCTCTCCGACGGCGAGAACTGCGCCATCTCGGGCGACGGCTACAAGGGCGTGTTCGGTCTGTGCGGTGCCGCCGGCAGCCGCCAGGCGATGGACGCCCGGCTGCGCACGCTGGCTCTCAACGTCAAGGCCGACGGCGTGCTGCTCTATGTCATCCAGTTCGCCAACGAAGGCACCGAGCTGCAGGCCCTCTTGCAGGAGATCGCCAGCGGCCCCACCGCTCCCTACTACTACTTCGCGCCCGACCGCGACACCTTGCTGCAGGCGTTCCGCGAGATCGCCAACCACCTCTCGCAGCTCAGGTTGTCGAAGTAGCGTCGCCCGCGCCCCGGCCCCGCCCCACTGGCGGCGAGGCCGGGGCGGCCGGCCGCGGCGCTCGCACGCTTCTCTCGAAAAAGAACCAAGGCACCGCCGCGAGGGCTGCGGCGGGCTGCCGGCCGTTCTCCGCCTCCTCGACGCTGCAAGCGGGATTGATTGGGTTCTGGGTCTGTGGCGGCGCCTGCCGAGGGTTGTGCGTGGTCCACGGTTCCATCCCTGTGTTCGACCGGGTCGGCCATCCCTTCGTCCCGACCGGTTGGCCATGGCGGCAGCGGCGCACAGCATCCCTGACCGACGCGAGCACGGTGGCACCCTGGGGCGGAACGGGACCGGACGCCAACGCCGCTCCTGCACTGCTGCCGCGGCCACATCCTCTGCGAGCATGAGCGATCTCATCCCATGCTCTCGGAAGCGTCTCCGAATCCGCTTGGAACGTCGAGGAACCCGTTCTTCGAAGTCCGGCTACGGTGCGATGCTGGTCAGCGAGGTGAAGCGGGGCCGGAACACCGCGAACCGATAGACGGTGCGGGCGCCGAGGATGTCCTGAAGCAGGAACGGCTCGTAGTCGAAGTAGGCCTCGCAGACGATGACGCTGTCGCCGTCCTGGACGGTAAACCCGGCAGGCAGGTTCGCCGTCTCGCCCTCGGCCCCGAAGGCGCTGCTTCCGCCACTGCCGCCGCCGTGGGCCCGCTGCCAGTTGATGGTCGCCGGCGCGCCGCCCGCGGCGCTGATCGAGGAGACGACGATGTTGCCCTCGGCAGCGATATCGAAGGGCTCCATGACGTGGCCCGAGGCGGACAAGAGATTGGCGATCCCGGCCTCGCTGAGCGTGTAGGACTGGGCCACCAGATCGGCGATGGTCGCCGAGGTCCGTTCGACCTTCTGCACGATCATCACGTAGCGGGTGAACTCGACGCCGGTCAGCAAGAGCCCGACCAGCATGGGCATCGCGAACGCCAACTCCACGGAGAGCGTGCCGTCGCGATTGCCGCGCAGCATGGCGATCAGGCGCCTGATCATGGCGTGCTGTCCTCCCAGGGCTCGTTGCGGACGGCGACGCTCGCCTTCAGTTTGAAGACGCCGTCGTGGCCGATCACGGACGCGGCCAGAGGCGTGATGATCGGCCAGTCATAGTCGATGCGGTAGACGACGACCTGGCCCGCCGCGCCGGCTCCGGGCGTGCCGACGTCCGCATCCCAGGTGCCGTTGCCGTTCTCGTCGGTAAAGGTCTCGCCGACATCGTATTGGCCGTTGCCGTTGCCGTCGACGTACTCCTCGCTGCGGCCGATGTCGTCGAACGTCGCATAGGTCAGGATATTGATGTCGGCTTGGTCCATGTCGACGAGCCCGATGGTGCGATCCCCGACGATCTCGACGATCCGCTGCAGCCGGTCGCCCTCGTCCGGCTCTTGGCCGGTGATGCCGAACCGCGAGGCATCGCGCAGGCCCGCCTCCATCAGGATGTTGACGAACGAGATGGTGCCGAACTCGATGGTGCCGGCGACCATCAGGAAGATCACGGGCGCCGCCAGCCCGAACTCGATCATCTGCGATCCCCGTTCGTCGGATCGGAGCCGCCATTTCGGTTTCAGAAACGCCAGCATTGTCATCGTCGCGGTTTCCGTTTCGTCATCCGCAAAATCGTTTACGTGGACAGTATACAATAATAACCCATGATGCGAGCAGCAAATAATATCTTAATTGATATTTTATGTTTGTTTTTTGTGATAATTTTATGCATTTTTCTGATTGTTGTATATGAAAGTAACCACAAACGATATTATTGGATTATGCGCCTCAGAAATGTATGTTGTCGTGGTTCGTTTCGTTCTTCTTGTCGCTGGTGCGGGACGTCAAAGGCATGCAACTCATTCCGAGCCTTCAGATCGAACTCTTCTCGCTCATCGGCAACGCCCTCGTTGCGACGGCGGCCGCAACCGCACTGCAACCGGTCGACGCCGAAGAGCTGCCGGCCGGACCGCCGGGCGTTCCCGACCTGCCCGACGCCTCGGAGCCGGCCAAGGGCGCCCAGGCGGATCCGTCCGCGCCGCCCGCCACCGAGAGCCAGGACGACTCGACCGGGGTCGAGCCGACGGCGCTGATCGATGGCCTCGCCGGCGGTGACCGGAGCCCGTCTCCGCTCGACGAGACATCGCCGAGCCTAGCGGATGCGCCGATGTTGCCCAGCCTCGATCCCGCGCCGGCGGCCGCCCAGCCGGTCGGCGCAGGCGTCTCGCGTTTCGGGCGCGAGCCGCACAGCACCGACGCCTTCGTGTTCGCTCAAGGTGCGATCGCAGAGCCGTCCGGGGCCCACGACAGGCCGCGGGCCGACACGAACCCGGATCCCGATCCGGGCCCCGATCCCGATCCCGATCCCAACCCGGGTCCGGGCCCCGATCCGGATCCCAGTCCCGACCCCGATCCGGACCCCGATCCTCCGCTCCACCTCCAGGGGACCTTCGGCAACGACGTCCTGACCGGCGGCTCCGGCGACGATCTGATCGAGGGCGGCGGCGGCGCCGACACCATCTATGGCGGCGATGGCGACGACGTGCTGTACGGCGCGAGCGCTGCGTCCCAGCACGGCGACATGGCCGACTACATCGATGGCGGCCCAGGCAACGACCGGATCTACGGTGGGCTCGGCAATGACACGCTGATCGGCGGCGATGGCGACGACACCATCTACGGCCAGTACGGCAACGACCAGATCTTCGGCGACGCCGGCGACGACTATCTCGACGGTGGCGACGGCCATGACGTCATCGACGGCGGCGACGGCAACGACCGGATCTTCGGCGGCTACGGCAACGACGTGCTGCGCGGCGGCGACGGCGATGATTACCTCGATGGCGGCCCCGGCAACGACACGCTGAACGGAGGCCCCGGCAACGACACGCTGATCGGCGGCGCCGGCGACGATGTCTACGTGTTCGATGCCGATGCGCCCGGCGGCTTCGATGTGATCGAGGACAGCGGCGGCTTCGACGAGTTGCGCTTCGACGGCCTCAATCCGTTCGAGGCGGTCTCGACCGTCGTTCAGGACGGCCAGGACCTCGTCTTCGAGTACGCCGGCGGCGGCGGGCTGCGCGTCAAGGCGTTCTACGGCGCCGGCGCGATCGAGAAGCTCACTTTCGACGGCAATGCCTATGCGCTCAACGGCGATGCCTCGGTGCCGCGCAGCTTCGCCGATTTCATCGCCTCCACCGACGACCTGATCCTCGTGGGTACCGCCGGCAGCGATACGCTGATCGGCGGCCCCGGAAACGACCGCATCGAGGGTGGCGCCGGCAACGACGTGCTCGTCGGCGGCGGCGGAAACGACCTGATCATGGGCGGCGACGGCGCCGACCAGATCTTCGGCGGCGACGGCGACGACATCCTCTACGGCGCCAGCGACACCTCCTTGCTGCCCGATGGCGCCGATCACATCGAGGGTGGCGCCGGGGATGACCAGATCTTCGGCGGTTGGGGCGACGACAGCCTGTTCGGCGGCGACGGCAACGACCGGATCCTCGGCCAGTACGGCAACGACCGGATCTTCGGCGATGCCGGCGACGATTACCTGGACGGCGGCTTCGGCAACGACGAGATCGACGGCGGTGACGGCAACGACACGCTCCTTGGCGGCCCCGGCCGGGACATTCTCCGCGGCGGGAGCGGCGACGATGTGCTGGACGGCGGTGAAAACGACGACACACTGACCGGCGGCGAGGGCAACGACACCTTCGTCATGCGCCGTGGCGGCGGCGCCGACGTCATCACCGACTTCACGGCGCTGAGCGCCGCTGCCGTCTACGCCGACCGCATCGACCTCACCAACTTCGGCCTTGCCGGGTTCGATGCGCTGGTGATGAACGAGACTGCCGACGGCGACACCATTCTCACCTTCGGCGGCGGCGAGCAGCTGACCCTCCGGGGCGTCCAGGTCGCCGACCTCAGCGCCGCCGACTTCAGCTTCTGATTCGGAGCCGTCGGCAACAGAAAGACCCGCGAGGTAGATCGTGACGGAGACATCGACGACCGCGCGGCGGAGCGGAAGCGACACCAACGCGTCGCCTGAAATCTCGCACCTGCTTCGCTGGGTGCGGGGGATGGTCGCGCATCTCGCGGCCTTCAGCTTCGCCATCAATCTCCTGGTGCTGTCCGTGCCGCTGTTCATGATCCAGGTCTTCGACCGCGTCCTGGCCAGCCACAGTCGCGAGACCTTGGCGGTGCTGGCGATCGGAACGGTGGTCGCGCTGACGGTGATGGCACTGCTCGAACTGGTTCGGGGACGCATCCTCGTCCGCACGGGTCTCCGCCTGGAGCAGGATCTGGGATCGGAGCTGGTGGCGGCGGAGCGCTGCGGCCACGTTGGCGACGTCGCCCGGCTGCGCGCGTTCCTCTCCGGTCCGGCGGTGCCGATGCTGCTCGACCTCCCGTGGACGCCGATCTTTCTTCTCATCGTCTTTCTGCTGCATCCGCTGCTCGGCTGGATCGCCCTCGCCGGCGCCGCCCTGCTGCTGGCGGTCGCGTTCATCGCCGAGCGGTCATCGCGAAGGACGGCGAACAACGAGAACACCGATGACGAGGCGATCCGCCGCTTGAGTTCGGCAATCGCCGGCGAGGACGGCGCGCTCGCCGTCTTCGGTGCCGGCCAGGGGCTGATGCGTCGCTGGCGGGAGCTGCAGGCGGCGGGCTGGGGACGACAGCTCAGCGCCGCCGACCGCGCCGTGCTCACCGGCGTTGTCGGACGGTTTCTGCGGCTGGCCCTGCAGGTGGCACTGATGGCGGCGGCCGCGCATCTGGTGATCGCCAACCAGATCACGGCCGGTGCGATGATCGCCGCCGCGGTCGTCGTCGGCCGCGCGATGGCTCCCCTGGAGCGGGCCGGCGAGCTTTGGCGCGCGGCGGCCCTGGCCCGCTCCAGCCTGACCCGGCTGGTCCACATGCCTCGGCTACAGGCACCGGGCGCAGGAGCGGCGTTCGATGGCGATGGCGATCTCGTCCTCGAGGTCCGTCGAGTCGCGGTGTTTCCGCCACACGCGCGGGAGCCGGTGCTGGCCGGCATCGCCTTTAAGGTCAAAGGCGGCGAGATGCTCGGCGTGACCGGGGCCAACGGCGCCGGCAAGTCGATGCTCGCTCGGGTGCTGGTCGGCTTCCAGGCAGCGGACCAGGGACGGGTTCTCTTCGCCGGCCGCGAGGTGACGGTGGGCGGCGCCGCCGGAACCGGGTGGCCGATCGGCTTCATCGAACAACGGGTCGAGCTCCTCTCCGGCACGGTGCGGGACAACATCGACAGGTTCGGCGGCGCGCCATGGGACGCCGTTCGCGAGGCCGCCCGCCGCGCCGACGCCGACGAGCGGATCCTGGCACTTCCCTGCGGCTACGAGACGGTGGTGGGACCGGGGACGGCGCCGCTTCCGGCGGGCCTCACGCAAAGGATCGGGCTTGCCCGCGCCTTTTTCGGCGGGCCGCGCCTTCTGGTGCTCGACGAGCCGTACACCCACCTCGACAACAAGGGCGTCGAGGTGATGATGGCGACGCTCGCGGCGTTCCGGCGGCAGGGTGCGATCATCGTCGTCATCAGCCAGCGCCCGGGCGTGCTTGCCCATTGCGGCCGGGTGCTGGTGCTCGCCGACGGCCGCGGCCGGCTGATCCGCCACCGGGGCAAGGCGACGCTCCGGCTCGTCACGGTCGGGCCCGACGGCTCGGTCGTTCCCGTCGCTGCGCCGGCGGGCTCTTCCCGCCTCGCCGGAGGCGAGCGATGATCCCCGCGGTCAAGGCGTGGGGCGGGGCCGCGGCCGGGCGCCTCCGGGCAGCCGCGGAGCGGGGCCGGGAGACGGTGCGGAGGCTGCGCACGGAAGCCGACCGCCTGCGCCCGGTCCGCGGCGCCCCGGAGGATCCCGCCGACTTCGGGATCGGCCGCCAGCGGCGTGCGGGATGGGCGCTGATCGGCATCTTTGTCGTCGGCGGCACGATCTGGGCATCGGTCACCCGTCTCGAAGGCGCGGCGATCGCGGCCGGCGTGGTCGGCGTCGAGAGCAACCGCAAGTCGCTGGCGCACCTCGAGGGCGGCATCGTGCGGGAGATCTTGGTGCGGGAGGGCGATCATGTCGCGGCCGGCCAGCCTCTGTTGCGTCTCGACACCACCATGGCCGGCGCCGCGCTCGATCTTCTCAAGAGCCGGGAGGCCGCGCTCATCGCCCGCCGGGCGCGCCTGCAGGCCGAGCAGAGCGGACAGCAGTCCATCGCGCTGCCGCCGGAGCTGCTCGATCAGGCGGACCGGGCGGAGATCGTCGACCTGATCGAGGGCGAGTTGAAGGTCTTCGAGACCCGCATCGACAATCTCAAGGCGGAAGGCCGCGTGCTTGGTGAGCGGATCGCCAAGCACCGCACCGAGATCGCCGGACTCAAGTCGGTCAAGGCCTCGACCGAACGGCGCCTCAAGCTCCTCCGCGACGAGCACGCCATGATCGCTGATCTCCTGAAGGAGGGTCTCGTCCCCCGCAAGCGCGGGCTCGAGCTGGAACGCCAGATCGCCGACAGCGAGGGCGAGATCGGCGAGTTCGCGGCACAGATCGCCCGCGCCGGTGAGGCCATCTCCGAGATCGAGATGCAGTCCGCGCTCACCCGCGAGCGCCACCTGAAGGAGGTCTCCCGCGAGCTTCAGGACGTCCGCGAGCAGCTGGCCGAAACCCGTGAGCGGCTGAGGGCGGCCCAGGACGTCCTGGAACGCACCGAGGTCAAGGCGCCACAGGCGGGCACCGTGGTCGCGCTCAGCATCCACACGCTCGGCGGCGTGGTCAGGGCCGGCGAGCCGCTGCTCGATCTCGTCCCCGACGACGACCGCTACGTCGTCAATCTGCGCATCGACCCGCGGGACATCGACGTCGTCTACCCCGGCATGCCGGCCAGGGTGCGGCTCACCGCCTTCAATGCCCGCACGACGCCGACCCTCGAGGGCCGGGTCTCCACCGTCTCGGCGGACCGCCTGGTCGATCCGGATACCGGCATCGCCTTCTTCACCGGCCGCGTCGAACCCGAACTCACCGAGGACGCGCGACATCCCAAGCTCACGCCGGGCATGCAGGCGGAGGTGTTCCTGGTGACGGCGGAGCGGACGGTGCTCGACTACCTTCTCGACCCGATGGTGCGCGCCCTCGATCGTGCCGGCCGAGAACCGTGACCTTCAGCGTCGCCCGCGGGGGTTCCCGCGACGAGGTCCAGCGCGGGTCGGGGCCTTACCGGAACACGATCTCGACGCGCCGGTTCTGCGGCTCCTCGACGCCGTCGTCGGTCGGAACCAAGGGATCGCTCTCGCCCTTGGCATCGAGAACGACGTGCTCCGGCGGGATGCCGAGATCGACCAGGGCGAGACCGACGGCCTCCGCCCGTCTGCGGGACAGAAGCACGTTGTGCCGCGCCGATCCCAGGCGGTCGGCGTGGCCGGTCACGACGATGCCGCCGAAGCTCGATCGCCCGGCGTTCGCCGCGACGGACTCCAGGATGCCGCTCGCTTCCGGGGTCAATGCGGCGCTGTCGAGGTCAAAGAAGACGAGGTGGCTGGTCGCTGCCGGCGGAGGTGGCGCCGGAGGCGGTGGAGGCGGGCGCATCGCCGCCTCGACCCGCGCCAAGGCGTCCCTGAAGGCGTCGCGACAGGCGACGATCTCCCCCTGCTGGAACGGCCAGTTCTCCTCCTGCTCCTGCATCCAGCAGTCGAACATCGCCTGCGCGCGTGCGGCCTCGTCGGGGATTCTGTCGGCGGCGCCGGCCTCCAGCGTTGCGATCAGCCGCTGCCGCGCCTCGGAAAGCTCGCCCACCGTGTCGGCCGGTAGGCGACGCACCCCAAGATCCTCCGGCGGAAACCGCCTGCCGCTGCCGGCGGCGATCGACCGGCGCGCGAAGAAGTCGGCATCCCGGTAGTCGCCCTCGCGGTGCTCCGAGCGGGCGAGAGCGAGATACTCCTGGGAAAGGGCGACGTCGAACGGCGAGCCTTGGGGCGGCGTGTGCACCGCCCGTTCGAGGTCCCGTCCGGCGCAGCCGATCAGCAGCACGACCGGCGCAAGAGCCAGGACAAGCGTGCGAAGACCTCCCATGGTCCGGTTTTCCTCCCCCCTCGCGGTGCTGCGCTTACTGGCCGGGCCCGCCCCGCGTAAACCCGCCCGCACCTTACTCGTCTCTGTGGGTCTTCTCCATGCGCTCGTGGCGCTCCTGGGCCTCGATGCTCAAGGTCGCGATGGGACGGGCTTCCAGGCGGGAAATGCCGATCGGCTCGTGCGTCTCCAGGCAGTATCCGTAGGTGCCATCCTCGATGCGCAGCAGCGCCTCGTCGATCTTGGCGATCAGCTTTCGCGCCCGATCCCGCGTCCTCAGCTCCAAGGCGCGGTTGGTCTCGGTGGAGGCGCGGTCGGCGATATCGGGTTCGTTGAGGCCGCCCTCGCGAAGGCTGAGCAGGGTCTCGGTCGCTTCCTCGAAGAGGTCTTCACGCCACCTCTCGAGCTTCTGGCGAAAGTATTCGCGCATGATCGGATTCATGAACGGCTCGTCCTCCGAGGGTCGATATCCCGGCGGCACGATGACGCTCATCGTTCTTCCACCCTTCTAGGACCCAACTCTTAGGGTCGTGGCGAGGGCAATATATGGACGGCGGTACCGTGCCGCAACACATTTCTGGGCTTCCCGCTCCGACATAACCCTATGAAATATCGCTAGAAAGTGAAGGATTGCCGACACTCGGGTGCGGGTGCACGGGCGACCTGCTATCGGCGTTCGAGCTTGGCAAGCTCGACTGCGGCGCGAAGCTCGATCTCCTCAATGAGCGCCTTCAGGTGCGGATCCGCGAACATTTCGGGCTTGGCGCGGGCAAGGCCGGCGAGCCTTACCAGCCGCCCCGCAGGAACCGTTCCGGAAAGCAAGTCCCGCCTGAGATCCTCGAGTTCGTCGAGCATCCTCTCGCCGCGGTGCACCGCCTTCTGCCTTGCCGGTGCGTCGCCATCCCCGGATACCTCCTGCAGGGTCAGAACCGTGGACACCGGGCTCGCCGCCGTCGTGGGCGCGGGCATCGAGCCGGGGCTTCCGGCCGCGGCCCCGAGCGCAAGCCGGAACGCCTCGCCCGTGGCGGATGACCCGCCCCTCCCCTTACGGGTGCGCTCGGCGTGGATCCTCGGGTCAAGCCGTGCGACGTGCATGGTCGCCACGGTTCCAGGTCTCGGATATCATGCGCCCATCCTGGTTCGCTGCGGTTAACGCCGGGTTAAGTGCCGACTCGGAGGGCAATGCGAGTGAGTTGCATTTTCATTTCGCTCCTGCTACCCTAAGCCACAAACCACTTGTGGTTTTGCCAGGAACCTGCAACCAACGGGAAGGGACTCACGATGTCGTTCTCACGCATGGCTCGCCTCTCGCTGCTCGCTGCCGTCGTCGGTCTGGCGGGCGCCACCGCCCCTTCGGCGGAGGACAGGATCGTCAACCTCTACTCCTATCGTCAACCGTTCCTGATCCAGCCGCTGCTGGACGCCTTCACGTCCGAAACCGGCATCGCAGTGAACGTCGTCTATGCGGAGAAGGGCATGCTCGAGCGGCTCAAGGCCGAGGGGCCGAACAGCCCTGCCGACGCCGTTCTCACCGTCGACGTCGGCCGCCTCAACGACATGGTCGAGGCGGATCTCCTGCAGCCCGTCTCTTCGCCCGTGCTCGACGCCGGCATCCCGCCGCAGTACCGACACCCCGAGGGGCTGTGGTTTGGGCTCACCAGCCGCGCCCGCATCCTCTTCGTCAGCAGGGACCGCGTCGCCGTCGGCGAGGTCGAACGCTACGAGGACCTCGCGGATCCGCGCCTTCGCGGACGCATCTGCTCACGCTCGGGCAAGGACGTCTACATGGTGTCGCTGATCGCGTCGATGATCGCCCATCGAGGGGAAGCGGAGGCCGAAGCCTGGCTCCAGGGCGTCAAGGCCAATCTCGCACGAAAGCCGCAGGGCAACGACCGCGCCCAGATCAAGGCGGTGCACGAGGGCATCTGCGACATCGCCATCGCCAACACCTATTATCTCGGTCACATGTTGACGAACGACAAGGAGCCGGAGCAGAAGGTCTGGGCGGAGTCGGTGCGCGTCGTGTTCCCCAACCAGGGGGATCGCGGCACCCACGTCAACATCAGCGGCGGCGCCGTGACCAGGAGCGCCAAGAACCGGGACCATGCCGTCAGGCTTCTCGAGTTCCTGAGCGGCGACGCGGCGCAGAAGATGTATGCCGAGCAGAACTTCGAGTATCCGGTCAAGGCCGGCGTCCCGGTGGATCCCCTGGTGGCGTCCTGGGGCACGTTCAAGGCCGACACCATCGACCTCGCCGAGGTCGCCAGGCACCGCGCCTTGGCGTCGCGCTTGGTCGACCGCGTCCGCTACGACTTCGATGCCGGGTCGTAGACGTCCGCTCCTTCGGCTCGCACCCGGACGTCTCGCCGGGACCGCGCCCTCGGATGCTCCTGCTCGCTGCTGCCGACGATCGATCGAGGCATGGCGACAGGACTGATCTCGGGCGCCGACCCGCCGGGCGTCCGGCTCCGTGCGGACGCCCCGGTGCGGCAGCGCAGGCGGCGACGCGATCGATCCGCCGGCTGGACCGTAGGCACCGGGCTGATCGCCTTGCTCGTCGTCCTGCCGCTGCTGGCGGTCGGCTCCCTGGCCTTGAGCCCCGCCGACGACATCTGGTCGCACCTGGCGTCGACCGTGCTGCCGCTTTATGTCCGCACCACGCTCCTCCTGATGCTCGGCGTCGGCGTCGGCACGGCGGCGATCGGTGTCGTCTGCGCCTGGCTCGTCACCATGTGCCGCTTTCCGGGCCGCCGCCTGTTCGACTGGGCCCTGCTCCTGCCGCTTGCGGTTCCGGCTTACGTCATCGCCTACGTGTACACCGACCTCCTCGAGTATGCCGGCCCGGTGCAGCGGCTGCTCCGGGACATCTTCGACTGGTCGAGCCCGCGCGACTACTGGTTCTTCGAGATCCGCTCCCTGTCCGGCGCCATCGTCATGATGACGCTCGTGCTCTATCCTTACGTCTACCTGCTCGCCCGCGCGGCGTTTCTGGAGCAGTCCGTGTGCGTGCTCGAGGTGAGCCGCACGCTCGGCAAGGGTCCTTGGCGCGCGTTCGCGACGGTGGCGCTGCCGCTCGCCCGGCCTGCCGTCGTCGTCGGCGTCTCGCTCGCCCTGATGGAGGCACTGAACGACTTCGGCACGGTCGACTATTTCGCCGTCGCCACCTTCACCGCCGGCATCTTTGACGTCTGGCTGAACATGAACTCGACCTCGGGCGCGGCCCAGCTGGCCGTCGTCATGTTGGGCGTCGTCCTCGCCCTCCTGGTGGCCGAGCGCCTCGCCCGCCGCCGCCAGCGGTTCCATCACACGACCACCCGCTATCGCGCGCTGCCGAGCCACCGCCTCGCCGGCTGGCGGGCCGGTCTCGCGGTGTTGGCCTGCCTCGTTCCCGTGATCCTCGGATTTCTCGTGCCGGCGGGCGTGCTGGCCGTCTATGCCGTCCGCACCGGCCTTCCGCCGGACGGCGGCCGCTTCTTGCAGCACGCCTGGAACAGCCTGTCGTTGTCCGCCGCCGCCGCCGGCCTCGCCGTCGTTTTCGGGCTTCTCCTCGCGTACGGCGTCCGCCTCAGGGACAGCCCGGCCCTCAAGCTGGCCACCCGGTGCGCCGGGATCGGCTACGCCGTGCCCGGAGCGGTCCTCGCCGTCGGCGTGCTGATTCCGCTCGCCGCCCTCGACAACGCGGTCGACGGCTGGGTGCGCCACCTCCTCGGCATGTCCACCGGGCTGATCCTGAGCGGCACCGTCTTCGCCCTGGTCTATGGCTACCTGGTGCGCTTTCTCGCGCTGTCGCTCGGCACCATGGAGGCGGGACTGGCCAAGATCACGCCCGGCATGGACGCCGCCGCCCGCACCCTCGGCCTCGGTCCGGGCCGAACCCTCGGCCACGTTCATCTGCCGATGATGAAAGGCAGCATCCTGACGGCGGCCCTTCTCGTCTTCGTTGACTGCATGAAGGAGCTGCCGATCACCATGCTGTTGCGGCCGTTCAATTTCGACACCCTGGCGACGTCGGTGCACCAGTTCGCCTCGAAGGAGCTGCTCGCGGAGAGCGCTCTAGGCGCTCTCACCATCGTCGCCGTCGGCATCCTTCCCGTCGTCGCCCTGAGCCGCACCATCGGACGTTCCCGACCCGGGTCGGCGCGCACGGCGTGATGACCGGTCTCGCCTACGACGCCGTCTCCCACGCGTATGACGGGCCGGATGTGGTCCGCGAGGTGTCGTTCGCCGTCTTGCCCGGCGAGGTCGCCTGCCTGGTCGGACCGTCCGGCTGCGGCAAGACCACCCTGCTCCGCCTTGCGGCCGGCCTCGAGGTGCTCCAGCGCGGGCGCATCTTCGTCGGCGGCCACCTCGTCGCCGACGCCGCGTCGCGTCGGCACACGCCGCCGGAACGCCGCCACGCCGGGCTGATGTTCCAGGACTACGCCCTGTTTCCCCATCTCACCGTGTTCGACAACGTCGCCTTCGGCATCCGCGATCGACCGGACCGCTGCCGGCAATGGGTGCCGAGGGCCTTGGCCCGGGTCGGCCTCGCCGACCTCGCCGCCAGCTATCCGCACATGCTCTCCGGCGGCGAGCAGCAGCGGTGCGCGCTGTTGCGAGCGCTGGCGCCGGAGCCGGACGTGCTGCTCCTCGACGAGCCGTTTTCCGGCCTCGACGTCACCCGCCGGGCGCAGGTTCGAGAGGAGACCCTGAGCATCCTTCGCGAGGCCGGCGTCGCCACCCTGATCGTCACCCATGACCCGGAGGAGGCGATGTTCATGGCCGACCGTCTGTTCGTCATGTCGGAGGGGTCGATCGTGCAGGCGGGACCGCCGTCGGAGCTCTACCTGCACCCGGCGAGCGCCTTCGTCGCCACGCTGTTCGGTCCGGTCAACCGCGCCCTGGCGACGGTCAGGCAGGGGCACGTCACGACCGCGATCGGCACCTTCTGTGCACCGGGGCTCGCCGAGGGGTCATCCGCCGAGGTGCTGGTCCGACCGGAAGGCCTGAGGATCGGCGAAGGTGCCAACGGCGTCCGGGCCTCGGTGGTGTTCGCCCGCCTGCTCGGCCGCTCGAGCCACCTCCGGCTCGCTGTCGACGGCCTCGAGGAGCCGCTGCAGGCGCTGGTGCCGGGCGTGTTCCTGCCGGTGCCCGGATCTCCCGTGCAGGCACACGTCGATCCGGCGCAGGTGTTCGTCTTCCCGGCGGCCTGAGAGCCGGCAGCTCTTGCCGGGTCGGCCCGGCAGGTCGCGCCCGGCGGCACCGGCGGCTCACCCCCGGCCGGCGGAAGCCTCAAGCGTTTCAATGGGCCGGACGACCCGTCCGGGTTGGCATCGCGTTTGCTCCAAAGCTGACCGGCGCGACATCGACGGCGCGCGACCAGCCACTCGGAGCCGACCCATGAGCATGATCGGACTGTTTCAGCCCTCGGCACTCGGCATGGGCAGCATGAGCCACGCCATGGGCGCGATCGGCACCAACATCGCCAATCTGCGCTCCGGCGGCTACAAGGAGATCGACGTCCATTTCCAAACCGTGCTCAGCGGAACCGTCTCGAGCCAGCCCGGCAGCAACACCGGCGCGCCCTCGGGCGCGAGCCACTCCGATCTCGGCGGCACCGTGCCGAAGGACTTCTACCGCATCACCAAGCAGGGCCAGTTCGACATCACCGGCGAGGACCTGGACGTTGCCATCAACGGCGGCAAGGGCCTCTTCATCGTCAACACCCGCCTCGACGGCTCCGGCGACTTCCTCTACACGCGCGACGGCAGCTTCGGCATCGGGCGCGGACCCGACACGACGGTTCCCGGCATCGGTGGCACCCCGATCAGCGTCCAGGAAGGCTACCTCGTCGACAAGAACGGATACTACCTCCAGGGCTGGGCCGCCGATCCGGCGGGCACCTACGCCGGCAGCCTTTCCAGTCTTTCGGCCCTTCGCGTCGACCCCTTCGCTTTCACCAACAGCGGCGACCCGACGACCCAGGCCAGCCTCTCCCTCAACCTGCCCGCCAACAACGCCCCCGGCAGCCTCGAGACGTTCACCATGCAGGTGATCGACTCCGCCGGCACCGCCCGCCTTCTCGACGCCCGCTTCATCAAGGGATCGACGGCCAACACCTGGACCTTCGACATCGCCGGAGCGCCGGGCGACGTCGCCACCCTGTCGCCCCCCGCCGACTTCGCCCTTTCGACCACGCCGGCCCAGGAGACGGTGTTCAACAGCGCGGCCGGCTCCGTTCAGGTCCGCGGCGCCGGCGGCGGCGTGCCCGTCGCCGGGACGTTCACCGCTCTCGCGCCCGGCGACGCCGTCACCATCGCCGGTACCGCCGCCAACGACGGCACCTACACCGTGCAGGCGGTTGCCGGCGACGGCTCCTCGTTCACCGTCTCGCCCGCGACACCGCTGGCCGCCAACGAGACCAACGCCGCCTCGACGGGCTTCCTTGCGGCCGGGGTTCTCGGCCAGCAGATGGTGTTCGATCCGACGGCAGCTCTGACCTCGCCCGGCCAGTACACGGTCGACGTCGCCCACGCCGGCGGCACCGCCACCAGCTTCACGCTCGACGTCAGCACCTTCACCCAGTATGCCGGTGCCTTCTCCATCTACCTGTTCACCCAGAACGGCATCGAGGCCTCGGACCTCGCCACAGTCCGCTTCGACGAGGACGGCCACGTCGTCGGCGTCTTCGACAACGGCGCCGCGAGGCCGCTCTACCGGCTCGGCCTTGCCACCTTCACCAACACCGACGGCCTCGAGATCCTGAGCGGCAACCTGTTCCGCGCCTCGGACCTCTCCGGCGACGCCATCGTCACCACCAGCGGTCAGTTCGGCATCCAGCAACTCACCCCGGGTGCGCACGAACTGTCCAACGTCGACCTCGCCGAGCAGTTCACTCACATGATCAAGACCCAGACCGTGTTCAATGCCTCGGCGACGGCGTTCAGAACGACCGACGAGATGCTGCGGGAGGTCGGCCAGCTCAAGCGCTAGCCCGCGACGCCGCCGCCGGCACCCGCCTGTCAGCCGAACAGGCCGATCGCCAGCACGGCGACCATGACCGTCCATACCGCAAAATGAAGCGCCTGAAGAAAGCCCTCGAGGCCGCCGTTCGCCGGCGGGGCCGGCGGCAGCGGCGGCAGGCCGAACTGGCGGGGGTCCAGCACGCCCCGCTCCTTGCGGCGCAGCACCTCGCGCACGAACTGGCGAACCCAGGGCGGGGCCTGCTCGGTGAACAGGAACTGCATGAACGGCCGTTCGACCTCCTTGTCGGTGACCTCGCCACCGAACCACCAGCGGTGGGCGAGCCGGAACAGCCGGAACTGGTGCACGTTCAGGGCCTCCGCAGCCATCACCACCTGCCGCACATCGGCCGTGGAGGCGAACAGGGTACTCGGAAATCTGGTAACGATCGGCATGGGAAGTCTCCCCTCACGCCCGGACGTCGACGTCTTCACTTGAAGATGGCCCTCGGTACGCAGGGGTCAATGGCCACCCGCCAACCTGGGCAGGCACGGCGAGATCCCGGCAAAATCTTCCGCCGGCCGGACGGTGTTGCCGCCCGCAGCGCGCCTGCGGCGCTCCGCCCTCCCGACAACGGATTGAATTCATGGGCGTTTCGGATCCGCAATGGTGGCACGGTTTTCGCATCGCGGAGACCGGATCTCACGTTCTCCGGCGCCATCGGGCGATGACCATCATGAACAAGCGACCACCCGCTCCGCTCTCGATCCGCACCGCCGCCCGGAGCCTCGGCCTCGCCCTGGCGGCCGTCGTCGCCGCCGCGCTCGGCACCGCCGACCCGGCGGCGTCGGCGTCGCGGATCAAGGACATCGTCGCCTTCGAGGGTGTGCGCGACAACCAGCTCGTCGGCTACGGCCTCGTCGTCGGCCTCAACGGCACCGGCGACACCCTGAAGGACGGCAGCTTCACCAAGCAGAGCCTCATCTCCATGCTCAACCGCCTCGGCGTCAAGCCGACGGAGCAGGGGCTGCAGTCGAAGAACGTCGCCGCCGTCATGGTCACCGCGTCGATGCCGCCCTTCGTCCGCCACGGCAGCCGGATCGACGTCACCGTCAGCGCCCTTGGCGACGCCAAGAACTTGCTCGGCGGCACCCTGCTGGTGACGCCCCTGCTCGGCGCCGACGGCGAGGTCTACGGCGTCGCCCAGGGCCAGGTCGGCATCGGCGGCTTCGCCGCCGCCGGCGACGCCGCCGCCGTCACCAAGGGCGTGCCGACCAGCGGCCGCATTCCCGACGGCGCCATCATCGAGCGCGAGGTCGGCTTCGAGCTCGCCGGCATGGACTCCGTCAAGCTCAATCTGCGCAACCCGGACTTCACGACCGCCCGCCGCATCGCCCAGGCGATCAACGCCTTCCTCGGCACGGCTGCGGCGGCGCCCACCGACCCGTCGACGGTGCATCTCCGCGTTCCCGAGGACTATCGGGGCCGGCTCGTCACTCTGCTCACCGACATCGAGCAGCTCCGCATCCGCCCCGACCAGCTCGCCCGCATCGTCATCGACGAGAACTCCGGCATCATCGTCATGGGCGAGAACGTCCGCGTCAGCACCGTCGCCATCGCCCAGGGCAACCTCACCATCCGCATCACCGAGGCGCCGCAGGTCTCGCAGCCCGGGCCGTTCGCCGAGGTCGGCGAGACGGTGACGGTGCCGCGGACGCAGATCGAGGTCGACGAGGAAGGACAGAACCGTCTGGCCATGGTCCAGGAGGGCGTGACCCTTCAGGATCTGGTCAACGCCCTCAATGCCCTCGGCGTCGGGCCGCGAGACATGATCTCGATCCTTCAGGCGATCAAGGCGTCCGGCGCACTGCATGCAGAGCTGGAGGTGATGTGATGGACGTTGCGCTGCCGCTTCACCTCGACGCCGCTGGTACCCGGGGCGAGCCGCGGCTGCCGGCGCTGCCGAAGGACACCGATGCCGCGCGGCTCCGACGCGCCGCGCTCGAGTTCGAGGCCGCCTTCCTCGGCCAGATGCTGCAACCGATGTTGGCCGGCCTCGGCGCCGAGAAGCCGTTCGGCGGCGGCCTCGGCGAGGACATCTGGCGGGCGATGCTGGCCGACGAATACGGCAAGGCCATCGCCCGCGCCGGCGGCATCGGATTGGCCGACGCGGTCGTGCGCGGCGTGCTGGGCGCCCAGGAGCTGCGCGCCGAAACTGGAGAAGGGTAGACGCGGATGACCGCACCATCGAAGGCCGCCATGCTCGCATCGGGCCTCGCCGATGCCATGGCCCACTTGGCCGACGTTCTCGAGCGCGAGAACGAGGCGCTGTTGGCAGGCCGTCCCCGTGCCATCGCCGGCCTGCTGCGGGAGAAGAACGCGGCGGCGCGCTCCTACGAGGCCAAGATCACGGCGCTTCGCGACGAGACGGCCGACTTCCGCGATCTCGACGGCGCCAAGCGGAACGAGCTCGCCGGGCTTGCCGCCGCGCTCGCACCGCTCGCCGAAGACAACGCCCGCCTTCTGAAAGTGGCGATCGAGGTCAACCACCGGTTGCTCGACGCCGTCGCCGACGCCGTCAAGGCGGTGAGCCCGGCGGCCAACGCGTACTCCCGGAGCGGCTCGCCCGGCAACGGCGGTGCCGCCGCACCGGCAGGTGTCGCGTTGACGGTCAACCGGTCCCTCTAGGGCCCGCCGGTCCGGCCCACGGCGTCGATCTCAGAAGGAGATTTCCCCGATGTCGAGCAATCTCACTCTCGCCCTCAGAACGGTCAAGAGCGGGTTGCAGGTCAACCAGATCGCTCTCAACACCGTCGCCAACAACGTCTCCAACGTCAACACCCCGGGCTATTCCAGGAAGATCGTCAACCTCGAGCAGCGCGTGCTCGCCGGCACCGGCGCCGGCGTCCAGCTCGCCAGGCTCACCCGCAACATCGACGAGGGCCTCCTGAAGAGCCTCCGCATCGAGCTCTCGAAGCTCAGCGCCATCGATGTCCAGGAGACCTTTCACGCACGCGTCCAGGACCTGTTCGGCAAGCCGGAGGACGACGGCTCGATGGCCCACACCATCGCCCGCTTCGCCGGCGCCCTCGACTCGCTGGCGCTCAATCCGCAGAACTCGCTCGAGCAGCGCGAGGTCGTGCGCTGGGGACACGAGATCGCCGTCCAGTTCCGGCAGATGACCGCGACCGTCCAGGATCTCCGCTTGCAGGCGGATGTCCAGATCGGCCAGGCCGTCGACGAGATCAACTCCCTGATCGCCGAGGTCGCCTCGCTCAACGACCGCATCGTCCGCAACGAGGCGGTCAGCCACGACGCCACCGACCTCAAGGACCGGCGCGACCTCGCCCTCGATCGTCTCGCCGAGCTCATCGACATCCGCATCTTCACCCGCGGCGACGGCGACGTGGTGGTGTTCACGACGAGCGGCCGCACGCTCGTCGACAGCGTCTCGGCGACGCTGTCCCATGCCACCGCCGCCAACCTCAGCGCCACCACCACCCATGCCGAGGGCGATCTCGGCGGCCTCTACGTCGGCGCGCAGATTGCCACCAACGACATCACGGGCGAGATCCGCGGCGGCGAGCTCCAGGGGTTGATCCAGCTGCGGGACAAGGTGCTCACCGATCTGCAAAGTTCCCTCGACGAGCTCGCCGCCGAGATCCGCGATGCCATCAACCAGGTCCACAACCGCGGCGTCGCCTTTCCCGGTCTGCAGCAGATGAGCGGAACCCGGACCTTCGTCGAGCCGCTGGTCCAGACCATCACGTTTGCCGGGACCGCCGACACTCGACTCGTGCTGTTCGACAGCGACGGCAATCAGGTGCGCACCAACACCCTTCGCAATCTGCTGCCGTTGGCTGGCGTCGGCGACAGCGTCGACGAAGTCGCCGCCGCCATCGATGCCTTCCTCGGCGCCGACGGCAGCGCCGCGATCGTCGACGGCCGGCTCACCATCGACGTCTCCAGCGCCGGTTATCACCTCGCCATTCGCGACGAGGATGCGACCGCGACCCCCGGCAGCGGCCGGCAGGACGCCGCCATCGAGTTCGATGCCGACGGCGGCGGCTCGAGCGACGAGAGGGTCGAGGGCTTCTCCCACTTCTTCGGCCTCAACGACTTCTTCGTCGACGACCTCGCCGACAACATCCACGAATCGAACGTGCTGACGAGCGCGTTCCGGGCGACCGCCGC
>CAYQSU010000005.1:79368-80908 GCA_964420325.1 uncultured Rhodospirillaceae bacterium
CCGACAACATCCACGAATCGAACGTGCTGACGAGCGCGTTCCGGGCGACCGCCGCGACGCTGACGGTCCGCAACGCGGGCGGGCTTCTCGGCACGGTGGCGATCGCCGGCGGCGCGACCCTCGCCGACGTCGCGGACGCCATCAACGCCGCCGCCCTCGGCGTCAGCGCAACCCTGGTGCCCGACGGCTCCGGACACCGGCTCCGGCTGGCGGCCGACGACGGCGGCAGCATCACGGTGACCGACGGCGGTGCCGACACGCTGCTCGCCGATCTCGGCATGCACGTGGCCGACGTCCGCGTCGCCGGCACGATCGCCGTGCGCGCGGACATCCTCAACGCGCCGTCGCGGGTGGCGACGGCGGCCGTGCAGTGGGATCCGGGGGCCGGCGTCGCCGGCGAGTACTTCGTCAGCATCGGCGACGACACGGTGATCGGCGAGCTGGCGGCGACGTTCGGCCGGGCGAACGCGTTCGATGCGGCCGGGGGACTCGGCGCGATGACCGTCTCGTTCAGTCGCTATGCCGCGGCCGCGATCGCCGACCAGGCTTCGCTCGCCGACCTCAACCGCACCAGCATCGCCTTCCAGAGGTCGTTGGTCGAAAGCCTCTCGACCAAGTCGGACGCGGTGCGCGCGGTCAACCTCGACGAAGAGATGGCGGCGCTGATCCTCTACGAGCAGGCCTACGCCGCATCGGCGCGCGTCATCACCATCATCCAGAACATGTTCGACGCGCTCGAGGGCGCGGTCTCGTAAGGAGCCGGACCCATGCTACGCATCGCCAACCTGCCGGCCAGCAACCAGCTGATGAGCTACGTGTTCCAGACGCAGCAGCGGATCCAGTCGTTGCAGGTCCAGATCGCCAGCGGCAAGACGGCCGAGACCTATGCCGGCGTGGCGCCGCAGTCGCTGCGCCTCGTCCAGCTCGAGACCTCGCGCGAGCTCTTCGACCGCTTCACTGCCAACAACAACGCCATGGCCACCCGGCTCGAGGCGATCACGGTGGCCAACGACGGCATGAAGCAGACGATCCGGGACTTCCGCCGCATCCTGCTCGACATCGGCGTCAACCGGCCGTTGGAGCAGAAGACCATCGAGGACATCCAGGACTGGGCGTTCCGCTCGCTGCGGGCGATGGAGGCCTACCTGAACACCGATGTCGACGGCCGTTTCGTCTATGCCGGCGGTCGGGTGACGACGACACCGGTGGACTTCGGTCTCTCCGATCTCGCCGCTTTCCAGGCGCGCTACGACGGCCTCTCCGTCGTCTATCCGCCGACGCGGGACGCCCATGTCGGCACCGACGTCGTCCTCGATCAGACGCTGACCGGCGGGCTCGACTTCGTCGGCGGCGACACCATCATCGCTGCGGGGCCGTCGGTTGCCGACGCCTTCGCCAACCTCACGCCGGGAATGACCATCACCATCGCCAACAGTGCCAGCAACGACGGCGTCTACACCGTCGTCGACAAGCCGGCTGCCAATCAGATCACCATCTCCGGGACCATCGCCGGGCTGCCGACCGCGATCCCCGTCGTCAA
>CAYQSU010000006.1:0-77183 GCA_964420325.1 uncultured Rhodospirillaceae bacterium
GGAACCCGACCAACGTCTGCTCCTACCATCTGCAGGAGGCGGGGGCGACGCCGGTGCAGGAGCTGGCCTTCGCCCTCGCCACCGCCGTCGCACTGCTCGATGCGATCAAGGCCAGCGGCGTGGTGCCCGAGGAGGAATTCCCCGTCGTCGTTGGCCGCATCAGCTTTTTCGTCAACGCCGGCATCCGCTTCGTCACCGAGATGTGCAAGATGCGCGCGTTCGGCGAGTTGTGGGACGAGATCACCAAGGAGCGCTACGGCGTCGACGACGAGAAGCTCCGCCGCTTCCGCTACGGCGTCCAGGTCAACTCGCTGGGCCTCACCGAACAGCAGCCGGAGAACAACGTCTACCGCATTCTCCTCGAGATGCTGGCGGTCGTGCTGTCCAAGGACGCGCGGGCGCGCGCCGTCCAGCTTCCCGCCTGGAACGAGGCGCTTGGCCTTCCGCGGCTGTGGGATCAGCAGTGGTCGCTGCGGCTCCAGCAGATCGTCGCCTACGAGACCGACCTTCTCGAGTACGACGACATCTTCGACGGCTCGCGGGTGATCGCCGAGAAGGTGGAGGAGCTCAAGTATCGGGCGCGCGACGAGCTCGAGCGCATAGAGGAGGTCGGCGGCGCCGCTGCGGCCATCGAGTCCAGCTACATGAAGCAGCGCCTCGTCGAGTCCAATGCGCGGCGGCTGGCGGCCATCGAGGCCGGCGAGCAGGTCGTCGTCGGCGTCAACCGGTTCACGGACGCGGAGCCGTCACCGCTGGCCACGGGCGAAAAGGACGTCATCACCGTCGATCCGCGGACGGAAGCCGAGCAGGTTGCCGCGCTGCGGGCCTGGCGGGAGGCCCGCGATCCGGCAAAGGTGCGCGACGCCATCGCCGCGCTGGCCTCTGCCGCCAAGGAGGGCCGCAACATCGTGGAGCCGTCGATCGCCTGCGCGCACGCCGGCGTGACGACCGGGGAGTGGGGAGCCTGCCTCCGCGAGATCTTCGGCGAGTATCGCGCCCCCACCGGGGTGAGCCAGGCCTCGGTGACCAGCGATGCCGAGACCCTGAAGACGGTCCGCGCCCGCGTCCAGGTGCTGAGCGATCGCTACGGGCGCCGCATCAAGATGCTGGTCGGCAAGCCGGGGCTCGACGGCCATTCGAACGGTGCCGAGCAGATCGCGCTTCGCGCGCGCGATGTCGGCATCGAGGTGGTCTACGAGGGCATCCGGCTGACACCCCAGCAGATCGTCGACGCCGCCCTCGAGGAGGGCGTCCATGTGGTCGGCTTGTCGATTCTGTCCGGCTCGCACGTGCCGTTGGTGACCGAGATCCTCCGGCGCATGCGCGAAGCCGATCTCGGCGACGTGCCGGTGGTGGTAGGCGGCATCGTTCCCCCGGAGGACGCCCGCAGGCTGGTCGCCGACGGCGTCGCCCGCGTCTACACGCCCAAGGACTTCGATCTCAACGCCATCATGGCGGACATCGTCGACATCGTCGAGGGGAGCATCGAGGAGGCCGCCTGAGCGGGGCCGGCAAGCCCCGGGGTCCGGTCGAGGAGCCGATTCACCGTGTCCTGGCGCCCGGCGGGATCACCGGGATCGGGATGACGCCGGCATCGGACGCCGCGCGGCGGCCGAAGGTCGGCTTCAGGTGCGTCGCGAGGTAGGCGACGACGCCGTCCTGGCAGTCGTCGCGAACGAACGCCCAGGTGACGTAGAGACCGCCGTGGACCTCGTAGCTCATCAGCTCCGCCTCCTCGGTCAGCGCGTGGAGGGCGTGGGCCAGATCGTCGTCGCTGGCGACGTAAAGCCACTGCGGACGCACTCCCGCATGCCAGACGACGAAGATGCCGCTGCGTCCGGCAAGCCCCTCCGCCTCCGGATCGAGATGGATCAAGCGATGGAACTTGCCGAATTTGGTGCGCGCCCAACGCGGATCGAGCCTCGGTTCGACCGAAGCATGGCGCGGCGCGCCGGGATGGAGGAACGACATGGTCATGCTCCGCGACATCCTGTCTCAGAGGCGCAGGCTGCCGGTCGGCCGCCCACATTTCCATAGTTGCTTGAAAAAGTTGAGGAACGGTTACGCAGCCGACGCCCGAGAAGTCCGCCGGCCGGCACCTGGCCAAGGCCTTCCCGAGCCTTACCGATCTCCGCAAGCCCTTGAAGAAAGCCTTGGTTCGGGCCGGCGGCATTGTATACTCCGGACCGGCCGGGGAGCGGACGATGGCACCGACGCGCAAGGACGCCCTGATCGACACCGCTCTCGAGCTGTTCTCGAAGCACGGGTTCCATGCCACCGGCATCGACAGGATCCTGGCGGAGGCCGGGGTCGCGAAGATGACCCTCTACAACCACTTCAAGTCCAAGGACGCCCTGATCGTTGCGGCCTTGCAGCGCCGGGGCGAGCGGTTTCGGGACTGGCTGAAGAGCGAGGTCGAGGGCCGGGCTCGCTCGCCCCGAAAGCGGCTCCTGGCCGTTTTCGACGTCCTTGAGGAATGGCATGCGAGCGAAGCCTTCTCTGGCGACCTTTTCGTGAATGCCGTAGCCGAGTACGGCCGCTCCGACGACCCCGTCCATGTCACCGCGGTCGAGCACATGGCACTGGTGCGGGACTACCTGACCGGCCTGGCGAGCGAGGCCGGAGCCAGGAACGCCGGGACGCTCGCCGACCAGCTGTTCCTGCTCATGCAGGGGGCGACCGTGAGCGCCCATGCATCGGGCGGAGACTCGGCGGCGCGGCAGGCGAGGAAGACCGCCAAACTCCTGCTCAGGCACGCCGGAGTCTGAGCGAGGGCCGGCGGCCGCGCGTCGGGACGGTACGGCCGCGACGGGCTATCCCGTCGCCTTGCCCGCGAGTTCTCGGAGCCTGCACCGGATCGCCAGCAGATCACGCCAGGCGAGCCGCTTCTGCGCGGGTGAGCGCAACAGATAGGCGGGGTGGAAGGTCGCGGTCGCCTGCACCGGCCTTGCCAGTCCGGGGCTCTGATAGGTGAACCAGCGCCCCCTGAGCCGGGTCACGCCCTCGGTGCGCCCGAGGATGGCGTGAGCCGCGGGGCCGCCGAGGGCGACCAGGATCTTGGGGTCGACCAGCTCCAGCATCCGCTGCAGGAAGGGCTGGCAGGCGGCGGTCTCGCTGGCCGTCGGGCTGCGGTTTCCGGGCGGCCGCCAGAACACGGTGTTGGAGATCCACACCTTACGCTCGTCAAGACCGATCGACGCCAGCATTCGGTCCAGGAGCCTGCCGCTCGGTCCGACGAACGGCTGCCCCAGGCGATCCTCCTCCGCGCCCGGGGCTTCGCCGATCAGCGCGACGTCGGCATCCGGGTTGCCGCGGCCGAACACCAGATTGGTCGCCGTCGCCTTGAGCGGACAGCCGTCGAAAGCCTCCAGGGCCTGGCGCAACTCGGCGAGCGAGCCCGCCTGCCGAGCCAGCGCCACCGCCGCGTCGACCGCCGTCTCGCCGAGCCAGGGCGACGGGGATTCGACCCTGCCACGCTGCCCGCCCGGTGGCCGGATCGGTCGAGGAGGCGCAGGCGAGAGTCCCTGCGGCAAGGCCGCTTCGACCTCATGGCGGCGGTCGACCGGCTGCTCGCCGACCGTCTCGTCGACCCCCGCGTCCAGATACCATCGCAGCAAGGCGGCAGTTTCGCTCGGGGACGAGCCATTCATCGGGGGCACCTAGTCATTCGCCGATGGCGGTCTGCCGGAGACAGTGTTGATGCGCCATTTTGCGCCGCAGTATCGACCGCCTGTGTTATAAGGCAGGCGCGGGGGAGAGGGAACGGACGCAGGGGCGGAGGGTTCAATGGACCGTGAAGCGATGGAATTCGATGTCGTCATCGTCGGCGGCGGGCCGGCGGGACTGAGCGCGGCGATCCGCCTGCGACAACTCGCCGAGGAGAAGGACCGCGAGTTCTCCGTGTGCGTCGTCGAGAAGGGATCGGAGATCGGCGCCCATATCCTCTCCGGAGCGGTTCTCGAGCCGCGGGCCCTCAACGAGCTGATTCCCGACTGCAAGGAGAAGGGCGCCCCGCTCAACACGCCGGCCGACGACGACCACTTCCTGTTCCTGACGGCGAAGCGGGCATTCAAGCTTCCGACCCCTCCGCAGATGCACAATCACGGCAACTTCGTGATCAGCCTCGGCAATCTGTGTCGCTGGCTCGCGCAGCAGGCGGAGGCGATGGGCGTCGAGATCTATCCCGGCTTCGCCGCGGCCGAGGTGCTCTACGCCGAGGACGGTCGGGTCAAGGGCGTTGCGACCGGCGACATGGGCGTCGGCAAGGATGGTCAGCCGACGGAGAACTACCAGCGCGGCGTCGAGCTGCATGCAAAGTATACGATCTTCGCCGAGGGGTGTCGGGGATCGCTGACCAAGGGGTTGTTCGAGCGCTTCAATCTTCGCGACGGCGTCGAGCCGCAGGCGTACGGCATCGGCATCAAGGAGCTGTGGGAGGTCGAGCCGGGCAAGCATCGCCGGGGCCGGGTGGTCCATACCATCGGTTGGCCCATGGACCGCAAGACCTATGGCGGCTCTTTCATCTATCACCTCGAGGACAACCAGGTCGCGGTCGGCTTCGTCGTCGCGCTCGACTATCAGAACCCCCATCTCTCGCCGTTCGACGAGATGCAGAGGTTCAAGACCCACCCCGCCATCCGCGAAACCTTCGAGGGCGGCCGGCGCATCGCCTACGGCGCCCGGGCGCTGTCCGAGGGCGGATATCAGTCGGTGCCGAAGCTGGTGTTCCCGGGGGGCTGCCTCGTTGGCGACACCGCCGGCTTCCTGAACGTCCCGAAGATCAAAGGCACCCACACCGCGATGAAGTCGGCGATGCTTTGCGCGGAGGCGGTGTTCGAGGCGCTCGCGGCCGACAACCCGTCGGCGGTCGTCGCGAGCTATCCCGAGGCGCTCAGGACGTCATGGCTCTGGGACGAGCTTCACAAGGTCCGCAACGTTCGGCCGGCGTTCCGCTGGGGTCTGTGGGGCGGGCTCGTCTACTCGGCCCTCGACACCTATGTCCTGCGCGGTCGCGCGCCCTGGACCTTCAAGCATCACGAGGACCACCGCCAGCTCAAGAAGGCAAGCGAGTGCCCGCGGATCGAGTACCCGAAGCCAGACGGCGTGCTGACGTTCGACAGGCTGTCTTCCGTATTCATCTCCAACACCAACCACGAGGAGAACCAGCCCTCCCACCTGACGCTGAAGGACTCGAGCGTGCCGGTGAAGATCAACCTCGCGCTCTACGACGGACCCGAGCAGCGGTTCTGTCCCGCGGGTGTCTACGAGTTCGTCGAGGAAGACGGGGAGAAGCGGCTGCAGATCAACGCCCAGAACTGCGTCCACTGCAAGACCTGCGACATCAAGGATCCGACCCAGAACATCCATTGGGTGGTCCCGGAAGGGGGTGGCGGTCCCAATTATCCCAACATGTGAGGAGCGAAACGTGGGTTGCATGAGAGGTCGTCTTGTGGTCCGCCGCTGGCAAGGATGGGGGTTCGCGACCGCCGTCGTCCTCGCGCCGTTCGCAGCCGCGTCCGCCGAGGTCGCGGGAGAGACGGCGGCCCTTGCCCCTGCGGTCAGCCTCGGCACCTCGTCGAGCGGCAACTATCTCGCGGCCCGCCACGCCGGCACCCACCACGACTTCCCCACCGCCGCAGACCTGATCGTGGCGGCCCTCGAGACCTCGATCGAGGACGTCCAGCTTCTTCAGCGGGCGCACTTCCTCTTCGTTCTCGAGGGACGCCTGCAAGCGGCCAACGAGCTTGCCCGGCGCCTCACCGGGCTCGCCGAGGGACAGTCGTTCGCAAACCTCTCGCTTGCCGTCGAGGCCTTGCGGCGAGGCGAAGCGGCTTTCGCCCGTGAGCACCTCGACGCTGTTCCCGAGACCTCGTTCTATCGCGTGCTCAAGCCCTTGCTGCGGGCGTGGATTCTGGTGCAGGCGGAGCAGTTCGGCGAGGCGCTCGACGCCCTGGAGGCGATCGCAGATCGGGAGGGCGCCCGCGGCATTTACCTTCTGCATGCCGCGATGGTGAATGAGGTCAAGGGGGACATGGCGGCCGCCGCGGAACTTTATCGCCAAGCGATCGCGGGTGAAGATCCGCTGTCGGTCAGGACCGCTGTGATCGCCACAGCGTTCTTCCAGCGCCAAAGTCAGTTCCAGGATGCGACGGCCGTTGGCGAACGCTATCTCGATCAAGCCGCTGGTTCGCGGCTGTTGCGGCCGGTGCCTGCGGACCTCGATCGGGAAGCCATGCCGGGCGGGCGGGTCGGCACCGCGGTCGACGGCGCGGCGGAGGCGCTGCTCGGCGTCGCCGGCGCACTGTCGCAGCAAAGAGCCGGCGAAATGGCTCTGGGCATGGCCCAACTCGGGCTCGCGCTTCGCCCCGATTTCCCGGAGCTGCAGCTCCTCGCGGCTCAGCTCATGGAATCCTTCACGCGATACGAGGCGGCCAACCGGATGTATCGGAGCATCGATGCTGCCTCCCCCTTGGCCTGGCAGGCGCGCCTGGGCACGGCTGCCAATCTCGATCGGCTCGATGACCTCGAGGCGGCCGAGGCACTGCTCCTCGATCTCAGCCGCGAGCGGCCGACGGACGCAGCGCCCTTGGTCGAGCTCGGCGACATCCTCAGGCGGCGCGACCGGTTCGCCGAAGCCGTCGAAGCCTACGACCAGGCCTTCCTGCGGCTCCAGGGCACCGAAACAAGGGACTGGAGCCTCTACTATACCCGGGGCATCGCTCTCGAGCGCTCGAAGCAGTGGTCGCGTGCCGAGGCGGACTTCCTGAAAGCGCTGGAGCTGCAGCCGGACCAGCCCTACGTCCTCAACTACCTCGGCTACTCCTGGGTCGATCAGGGAACGAACCTGGAGCAGGCGCTCGAGATGATCGAGAAGGCGGTGGAGCTCCGTCCCACCGACGGCTACATCGTCGACAGCCTCGGGTGGGCTTACTACAAGCTCGGCGACTTCGACGCGGCAGTCAGAGAGCTTGAGCGCGCGGTCGAGCTGAGGCCGGGGGACCCCGTGATCAACGACCACCTCGGCGACGCCTATTGGTCGGTGGGACGCCACCGCGAGGCCCGCTTCCAGTGGCGGGCGGCGCTCGGCTTTGATCCCGAGCCCGATGTCCGGGCCGAGATTGAACGGAAGCTGCGGGAGGGCCTGGTCACCAAGGCCGACACCAAGTCTGATGGCTGACGCGGCGGCGGCGCCTTCGGCCGCCCTGGCTCCGGCCAAGCTCAACCTCTATCTTCACGTCCTCGGCCGTCGGCCTGACGGCTACCATCACCTCGACAGCCTCGTCGCCTTTGCCGACATCGGCGACATCGTCTCGGTGCATCCCGCCGAAACGCTCGAGCTCGGCGTCGAAGGGCCGTTCGCCGCAGAGCTGCCGTCAGACGAGGACAACCTGGTGATGGGGGCCGCCCGGCGATTGGCGGCCGAGGCTGGGGTCGCACCAAGGGCGACCATCCGCCTGGTCAAGCGGCTTCCCGTCGCCTCCGGCATCGGCGGCGGTTCAGCCGATGCCGCGGCAGCACTGCGGCTTTTGTCGCTTCTGTGGCGGATCCGCCCGCACGAGGACGATCTGAGGCGCGTGGCGATCGCCCTCGGCACGGATGTTCCCGTTTGCCTCCTAGGCCGGCCCGCCTACGTCGGCGGCGTCGGCGAGGAAATCGCGCTGGCTCCGGCCATGCCGCCGGTCGCGCTGGTGCTGGCCAATCCCCTGGTCCCTCTGCCGACGGCCGCGGTCTACAAGCGGCGCTTCGGTGCGTTCTCCGCGTGCGCGCGCTTCGCCGCGACCCCCGCCGATGCCGCCGAGCTCGCCTGCCTCCTCGCCACCCGCCGCAACGATCTCACCGAGGCGGCCTGCGCGCTGAGCCCGGCGGTCGAGCCGATGCTGCGCACGTTGGCAGCCTTGCCGGGCGCTCTCCTCGCCCGCATGAGCGGCAGCGGCGCCACCTGCTTCGCGCTGTTCGCCGGCGAGGAGGAGGCCGGGGCGGCAGCCCGAGCCCTGGCTGCGGCGCATCCGGAGTGGTGGGTGCGGGCGACGAAGCTGCGCGGCGGCAACTGAACGGGTCACCGGCGCTCCCGAGGCCGAGTCCGCCCTTTCGACCCGGCCCCGCTCCGGTTGCGGGCCCCGGGGATTGAGATTAAGGTTCGGGCTCCCAGCCGGTCTCTTGGGGCGTGGCCAAGCGGTAAGGCAACGGGTTTTGGTCCCGTGATCCCAGGTTCGAATCCTGGCGCCCCAGCCACGTGACGCCGGTGGTTGAACCGCCGACCCGGGGAGGAACATGCGGCGCGGGCGAGGGGACGATGACGCGAGACGAGGTGTTCCGGCGTCTCGGGCTTGATGCCGGGGCGGTGACGGCCGGCGATCTGCCCGTCATCAGCCCCATCGACGGAAGCGAGATCGCGCGCGTCGCCGTTTCCCGTCCCGAAGACGCGCAGGCGGCGATCGACGATGCCGAGGGGGCGTTCCGGGCGTGGCGGCTGGTTCCTCCGCCCCGCCGCGGCGAGCTTGTGCGTGTTTTGGGCGAGGAGCTTCGCGCCTGCAAGGACGATCTCGGCTGGCTCGTCACCCTCGAGACCGGAAAGATCCGAGAAGAAGGACGCGGCGAAGTTCAGGAGATGATCGACATCTGCGACTTCGCCGTCGGCCTGTCGCGGCAGCTCTACGGCCTCACCATCGCCTCCGAGCGGCCGGGGCATCGGATGATGGAGACGTGGCACCCCCTCGGCCCCATCGCCGTGATCACGTCGTTCAACTTTCCGGTTGCGGTCTGGTCCTGGAACGTCGCGCTCGCCATCGTCTGCGGCGATCCGGTGGTGTGGAAGCCGTCCGAGCTGACGCCGCTCTCGGCGCTGGCCTGTCGGGCCTTGTTCGATCGCGCGTGCCGACGCTTCGGTGGCGATGCGCCGGAAGGGCTGCTCAGACTGGTCATCGGCGGCCGCGAAGCCGGCGAGCGGCTGGCACGGGCGCGACGTCTCAAGCTCGTCAGCGCCACCGGCAGCTGCCGCATGGGGCGGGAGCTGGCACCGGTCGTGGCCGCACGGTTCGGACGCGCACTGCTCGAACTCGGCGGCAACAACGGGATGATCGTCGCGCCTTCGGCCGATCTGCGGTTGGCCGAGCGCGCCATCGTCTTCGCCGCCGTGGGCACCGCCGGGCAGCGCTGCACGACGCTGCGCCGGCTGATCGTTCACGACGACATTCATGGGGCGCTGATTGCACGCCTGAAGGCGGCCTACCGATCGCTCGCGATCGGCGATCCCATGGATCCCGGAACACTTGTCGGGCCGCTGATCAACCGCCCCGCCTGGGAGAGGATGGAGCAGGCGCTGAAGGCGGCGGCGGTCGAGGGCGGAACGGTGTTCGGCGGCGAGCGGATGCTCGCCGACCGCTATCCGAACGCCTACTACGTGCGGCCGGCGATCGTCGAGATGCCGGCAGAGAGCGCGATCGTGCGCGAGGAGACCTTCGCGCCGATCCTGTACGTGCTGCGCTATCGCGACTTCGAGGACGCGGTTCGGATCCATAACGACGTGCCGCAGGGGCTGGCGTCGAGCATCTTCACCGGCGACCTTCGCGAAGCCGAGCGCTTCCTCGCCGCGGACGGCAGCGACTGCGGCATCGTCAACGTCAACATCGGCCCATCCGGCGCGGAGATCGGCGGCTCCTTCGGTGGAGAGAAGGACACCGGCGGCGGCCGCGAGTCGGGGTCCGACGCGTGGAAGGCCTACATGCGGCGGGCGACGAACACCGTCAACTTCTCGAGCGAGTTGCCGCTCGCCCAGGGTATCGTGTTCGCGCCCTCCGAGCCTTAGACGCCCCTCGGCGATGATGTTTGCCGGGCGCTCGTGGTCGCTCTATCCTTCGTCGGCGACCAAGGAAGGGCGGCGATGCTGACGATCGATCACGAGAAGATCTGCTACCTCATCATCAAGGCGCGCGAGTTCGACGCCAAGATGGAACCCGAAGAGCCCGATCCCGGAGACAACCCGGTGGACAACCTGGACCGGGAGGTCCTCTTCGACTATCCCGACGATCCCACGGCGCAAGAGGTGCGCGCGTGTCTCGAGAGCCTGAATGAGGACGAGGCCGCCGAGGTCCTGGCCCTGCTTTGGGTTGGGCAGGGGGACTACGACGCCGGCGACTGGGCGAGTGCGCTAACGGCCGCTCGCGAGGACGCCGACAGCCGGCGGGTGGAGGCGCTGCTCAGCATCCCGCTGTTGTCCGAGTTCCTGGAGGAAGGCTTCTCCCAGCTCGGGTACTCTTGCGAGGACGTGGAGATCGGGCGGCTGTGACGCCCTTCTCAAGCACCATGGACGACGCCCGCCCGGGCCCGGGCGAGATTGACCTGCTTCTCCAGATCCGCCTCCGAACACAGCCCGAGGTTCACCGGATTCTGCGGCTTGATGTTCGCCGCGTTCCAGTGCGTCCGGTCGCGCACCTTCTCGATCGTGTTCTTGGTCGTCCCGATCAACCTGCTGATCTGGGAATCGGTGAGCTCGGGATAATTCCTCAGGAGCCACGCGATGGCATCGGGTCGGTCCTGCCGTTTGGAGACGGGGGTGTAGCGCGCACCCCTGGGCTTGGCCTGCGGCACGGGGATGCGCCACCGGGCTGAGCGCAGACGCTCCGCGGGATCGGCGGCGCAACGCGCGATCTCCTCCTTCGTTAGCTCGCCGGCAAGCACGGGATCGCGCCCGAGCATGCCGAGAGCGACCTCGTCGTCGGCGATCGCTTGCACTTCGAGAACGTGCAGGCCGCAGTAATCGGCGATCTGCTCAAACGTGAGCGCCGTGTTTTCGACCAGCCATACGGCGGTGGCCTTCGGCATCAGAGGCTTGGACATGCCCTTGTTTTCGTCCTTTCCGTAACCCGGGACGCCGTTCCGAACGCCAATTCTGCGGGTTGAGCGGCGATTGGAGACGTTTCCAACCTTCTATATATCCGGCGCGCCTGGCGATTCAAACAGCGTCTGTGACAAGCATGATCTTGCCGACGTGTTTGGCGCCTTCCATCAGACGGTGCCCCTGGGCGGCAGCGGCGAGCGGCAGACGGACGTGGATCACCGGCCTGATCGTTCCGGCCTCGATCAGCGGCCAGACCCGCTCCTTGAGGGCGCCGGCGATCTCGGCCTTCCGCGCCACCGGCTGAACCCTGAGGGTCGAGCCGGTGATCGTCAGGCGCTTCAGCATCACCGGCATGAGGTCGATCTCCACCCGGCTCCCGCGGCGAAAGGCGATGTTGACGAGCCGTCCGTCGCGGGTGAGGCAGGCGATGTTCCGGCCGACGTAGTCGCCGCCGACGATGTCGAGAATGACGTCGACGCCCTTGCCGGCGGTCGCCTCCTTGACGACGGTAACGAAGTCCTCGGTTTCGTAGTCGATGGCGCGATCGGCGCCGAGGTCCTCACACACCCGGCAGCGGTCGGCGCCGCCCTCGGTCGCGAACACGCGGCTGCCCAGGCGGCTCGCCATCTGGATGGCGGTCGTACCGATGCCGCCGGCCCCGCCATGGACGAGAACCGTCTCGCCGGCGCGGAGACCGGCGCGATCGAAGACGTTGGTCCAGACGGTGAAGAACGTCTCCGGCAAGGCGGCGGCCTCGACCAGGTCGAGCCCGGCCGGCACCGGCAGGCATTGCGGGGCCGGCGCCGTGCAGTATTCGGCGTAACCGCCGCCGACGGTCAGCGCGCAGACCGCGTCGCCGACCTTCCAGCCGGCGACGCTTTCGCCCGCCGCGACGACGGTGCCGGCGATTTCGAGGCCGGGAATGTCGGAGGCACCCGGCGGCGGCGGATAGGTGCCCTGGCGCTGATAGATGTCGGGACCGTTGATCCCGGCGGCAGCGACGCGGACGAGGACCTCGCCCGCGCCGGGAACGGGAACCGGACGCGTCGCCGGTCGCAGGACCTCCGGTCCACCGGGCCCGGAAATCTCGATGCAGGTCATCGTTTCTAGAACGGGCTCGACCATTCGCCTCTCCTCGACCACCGTCGGCACGGGTGCGAGTTTAGCCGAATCGAGGCGAAGCCGAAGCGGTTATGCTGTCGCGCGCCGATTCGCTCGCGAGCCGACAAACCGGAGCTGGCTTGATTCGCATCTGGGCCATGATCGGCCCGCGGAAACCGGGTGCCGATTCGGGTTGCAGGCGCATCGGTGACGCAGCGGAGGCGATCGGAGATGGATCCGGACGAACTCGAGCCGAGGGAGCGGAAGCCGAAGCCGAAGACCCTCGACGACAGGTCGGTGGACGCGCTGCGGCACTACATCGTCGAGTTCGAGACCGAGATCGAAAGGGCGAGATCCGCGATCGACGCGAAGAAACGCGCCCGTGCGGGCGCGGAGGCGCCGTTCAAGAAATAACCCGTTTGGGGTAACTGATTGCAACCAAAGGGCAAACCCGCTCTCGCATTGGCTCGTGATGGCTGACCAAAAAATTTTCAAATCTACCCTTGATTTTTCATCCCCGTTTGGGGTATAAGCATTCCTGTCCCGCGAGCGTCCATATTGAACCGGACGTAGTCCTCTCGGGGTTGCGATCCCTCCGGTTCAATTGACCTCCTCCCTATCCAACTCCTGCCGCCCCTTCGGGGGCGGCTTTCTTTCGGCGCGTACGGCATGCCCGACCGCCGACCGTCCCGTTGTTGACGGCGCCGTCACGGACGTCGACAGTGTCGGCCGAGACAGCAAGAGCCGAGACGCAGGCGCCATGACGTCCGATGCCGGCCACACCCGCGGCGACTTCCGCTACTGGCTCACCGTTCCCACGCGCTGGAGCGACAACGACATGCTCGGGCATGTCAACAACGTCGTCTATTTCCGCTATTTCGAGGCCGCCGTCGTGCACATGCTCATTCACGAAGCCGGTCTCGACTGGCTCCGGGACCCGTCGATCCCCTATGCCGTCGACATCCGCTGCCATTTTCGGCGGCCCCTGTCGTTTCCCGCAACGGTGGACGCTGGCCTCCGTGTCGACAAGCTGGGGACGACGAGCGTCACCTACGGCCTCGCGCTGTTCGCAGCCACCGATGCCGAGCCCGCGGCGGTCGGCCACTTCGTGCACGTGTACGTCGATCGTCAGACCGAGCAGCCGACGACCATTCCGCCGAAGATCCGGGAGGCTTACCGGCGCTACCTGCGAGCCGACGGTCAGTGACCCGGCCAACCGCAGTTGCGGTGGCTCCGGACCCGCAGCGCGCAGGAGCCGAAAGCGCCTCGGAGGGCGAGCACAAGGGCGATCAGGGCGATCAGGCCGAGCAGGCCGAGCCAGCGCCGTTCGTCTTCGAACACCAGGAGGAGCGACATCAGGGCAGCGACCGGGATAAGGCGGAACAGCCAGTCGACGAAGGCATCGACGGACTTCACCTGCGAACGCTCTCCCGCCTCAGCTCGGCAGACCGAAGTCCTTGAACCGTTTTCGAAACTTCGCGAGCTGCCCGCCGCTGTCGACGAGCCGATGGACCCCGGTCCAGGCCGGGTGGGTCTTGGTGTCGATCCCGAGCTTGAGCGTGTCTCCCGCCTGTCCCCACGTCGATCGCGTGTTGAAGGTCGTTCCGTCGGTCATCTGAACGATGATCTCGTGATAGTCCGGATGGATGCCGTTTTTCATGACTTCGCTCCATGCGCTGGCCATCTATATACCGTGCGGGAGCGGCCGCTTCAACGGTGCCGGCGGGCCGCGTTCCTTCAGGTGATCGTAGGGAGGACAGCGATCGTGATCGACGAAGGAGCGTTCGAAGCCCTGGCCAACGAAACACTGGGAAGGCTCCTGGACAGGATCGACGATGCGCTGGGCGATCGTCTGGACATCGACCTGCAAGGCGGCGTTCTCACCATCGAACTGGATTCCGGGGATCACTACGTCATCAACAAGCACGCCCCGACCCGGGAGATATGGATGTCGTCTCCGCGGAGCGGGGCCACCCACTTTGCGTACCAGGGCGATGCCGGGTGGGTGTCGACTCGCGATGCCCGAACCCTGAGCCAGGCTCTCTCCCAGGAGTTGGCGGGCGAGACCGGCATCGCCGTGGATCTCGATTAGACCCAAGGCGATCCACCCAGGGCGACCCTATCCGGCCCTCTCCGGTTCTTCCTCGTTCGCTGCCGTCGGCGCGGAGGGCCTCGTCAGGGCCGGAATCCTCAAGGAGAGGATCAGAACGAAGACCATGACGACGGCTCCCCCGAAGTAGGGCCAGTGCCGGCCCAGAAAGAAGAACAACGCGCCGGCCCAGATCGGTCCGAGGATGCGGGCAAGCGTGATCGCCGACCGACTGACGCCCATCGCTCCGCCCCGCGCTTCCGCGCCCACCTCCAGCGAGATCAGGCTGTTGAGGGAGGGTGAGATCAGGCTGAAGCCGAGCGCCACGACGACCATCGCCGCGATCAGGAGACCCAGCGAGGCGGAGAAGGGGATCAGCAGCATGCCGATCGCCAGCGCCCCCGCGCCGTACACGACCAACGGGCCTTCGCCGAACCGCCGGGCCAGACGTCCGACGAAACCGGCCTGGACGACGGCCGTCAGCAACCCGACGAAGGCGAACAGATAGCCGTTCTGCTCCGGTCCCCACCCGAACTGGCGCCGGGACCACATGGGGAAGCTCGTTTCCAGGCCCGAGAACACGAAACTTGCCAGGAACGCCAAGGCAAGGAGGAGGCTGACGGTGGGCCGCGTCACGATCTCCCGCAGCTCACCCCAGCGCTCGGCACGCGTCATCGATCTCTGCCGCGCCCTCACCTCCTTGGGCACCGACTCCTTCAGCGACACCGTGGCGAGCGCGAAGGCGACCGCGGAGAGCCCGGCGGCGACGAGTGCCGGCGTCCGAAAGTCGGCGTCGGCAGGATCGGCACCGGCCAGCACGCCGCCGATCGCAGGCCCGAAGATGAAGCCGAGGCCGAAGGCCGCGCCGATCAGGCCCATCCCCCTGGCCCGCGTCTTGGCATCGGTGATGTCGGCGACGTAGGCGAACGCGACGGCGATGTTGCCGGCCATGGCGCCCGCCAGCGCGCGCGCCGCGAACAGCGCCCACAGGTTCTCGGCGAAGGCGAGCCAGACGTAGGCGCCCGAGATGCCGGCGAGACTGGCCAGAAGCACCGGCCGCCGCCCGGCCCGGTCACTCAGCCGGCCCCAGGCGGGAGCGGCCAGAAACTGGGTCAGCGAGTAGGTGGCCATCAGCAGGCCCACCTCCGCTGGCGTCGCGTCGAAACGCTCCCCGTAGAACGGCAGCAGCGGGATGATGATCCCGAAGCCGACGAGGTCGATGAAGACGATGAGAATGAGCGCCGCCATTCCGCGTTGCCGGTGTTCGTCCAGGGGGCCTTCCTACCGCGTTTCGCGGCCGCCACCTATCCTCCTTCGTCTGAAGGCACCCTCCTTCCCCCGGGATCATCGTCAGGGCGACGTCCACGATGCCGAGGCGAACGCGGCCAGCCTGCGAACCTCCCCTCTGACGGGGCCGAAGCGGGGCTGATCGGCAAGCGTCGTAAACCATGTCTCGCGCGGATCGCGGCCCTGACGGTGATCCCAGCGCACGGCGCGAAGGACCGCTTCGGCGTCGGCGGGCAACCGATCCGGCAGGGGAAACCGGTTGAGCACGCCCCAGACGCCGGCCCAGCACCGGGCAACGGACCACGGATTGTAGCCGCCGCCGCCGAGCACGAGCAGCCTCTTCGCCATGGCCTCGACGCCGGCCACGGTCCGCCAGAGCGCCACGTTCGCAAGCCCGAGTCTGGTCATCGGATCGTCGGCGAGGGCATCGGCGCCGCACTGGAGAACGACCACTTCGGGATCGAACGCCTGGATCAGCGGCAGCACGACGGCCTCGACGAGGAACTCCAACTCGCAGTCGTTGAAGTCGCGCGGCACCGGCAGGTTGCAGGCGGCGCCGCCTGCACGGTCGAAGACACCACCGGGATCGGCGGTCAGCCCGTCGCCACGGGCCATCGGCCAGCGACCCGCCTCGTGGATCGACACCGTGAAGACGCGGCTTTCGTCGTGGAAAGCCTGCTGCACGCCGTCGCCGAAATGGGCGTCGAGATCGAGGTAGAAGACGCGGGTGAAACCAGCGTCGAGCAGCGACAGGATGGCAAGCACCGGATCGTTGAAGGTGCAAAAGCCGCTGGCCCGATCCCGCTGCCCGTGATGGGTGCCACCCGTCGGATTGTAGATCGTGCCGGCTCCGGCGGCGACCAGGCGTGCTCCGAGCAGCGAGGCGCCGCAGGCGGTTGCCGGCCGCCGGAACATCTCCGGATAGACGGGGTTGCCGTTGACGCCGAGGTTGAACCGCTTTCGATCATCCTCGGAGACGGCCTGCCGCGCTTCCGCGCGCCGCACGGCGGCGATGTACTCCCGCCCATGGTAGCGGGAAAGCTCACGAGGACCCGCGCATGGGCTCTCCAGATAGCTGGAGTCCGGCAGCCAGCCGAGGGAGCGAACGAGGTCGACCGTGAGCGAAACTCGCGGAATGGCAAGGGGATGACCTCTGGCATGCCGAGACGTGCGATAGATGTCGCTGGCGATCAGGCGCGGACGCTGCTGTTCCATTGCGCCGGGCTCCGCGGTGCGACCATGAGCGGCTGACCCAACGTCGTCGGTCGGCGCCGGTGCGTCAACACATCGATGCCGAACGGGATCGGAACGGCACAGGGCGCATGCCGCGGAATCGCCTTATTTCCCCATTTGGGGATAAAGACGATCTGGTGTAGGATAATTCTTATGGGAGGTTCGCGCGTCAACAGGGAGCGGTTCGCGCTCGTTTCCTTCATCAAGGAGCGGTGGCACGGTGTCGTCGCCCTGCTCGTTGTCGGCACGGTTTGGATCGTCGTGACCATCCTTGGGCTGTAGCCTCTCCTCTCTCCCTTTCATCGGGCGATCCCGCCGTCTCCTCCATGCCGGCGCCCCTCCCGTCGCGCCTGAGGATGCCGATGGTGCTCGCAACCGGCTTCGGAAACGCCCATACTGAGGCGGCGCGGGTCGAAAGGACAAACCATGTCGCGCATCGTCACCGTGTTCCTGCTCGTTCTCGCTCTTGCGGCGACGACGGCTGGATGCGGCCGCAAGGGGGCGCCGGAGCATCCTCCGGGCTCGGACCACCCGCGGCCGTATCCGTCTCGGTAGGGCGCGGGGGAGACGGCTCGGTGGATCACTTTCACTATCGGGGCGGCCGCCTGCATGCGGAATCGGTCGCGGTCGAGACGATCGCCGGGCAGGTCGGAACACCGGTCTACGTCTATTCTACGGCGACACTCGAGCGCCACTTCCGCGTGTTCGCTGATGCCTTTCGGGGTCTCGAGCCGCTGATCTGCTATGCCGTCAAGGCCAACGCCAATCTGGCGGTCGTCCGCACCCTTGCCGGGCTCGGTGCCGGTGCCGATGTGGTCTCCGCCGGGGAGTTGCGGGTGGCCTTGGCCGCCAGCGTGCCGGCCGGCGCCATCGTCTTCTCGGGCGTCGGCAAGACGGCCGAGGAGATGGCCGCGGCGCTGCGCGCCGGTGTCCTGCAGATCAACGTCGAGTCGGAGCCGGAGCTCGCCGTGCTCTCCCAGGTGGCCCAGTCGCTCGGCGTCGAAGCGCCGGTCGCCATCCGCATCAACCCCGACGTCGACGCCGGCACCCACGCCATGATCACCACCGGCCGCCGCGAGAACAAGTTCGGCATCGAATGGACTGCCGCCCATGCCGTCTATGCCCGGGCCGCGGCGATGCCGGGCGTCCGTGTCGTGGGAGTCGCCGTCCATATCGGCTCGCAGCTCACCCACCTGGAGCCCTTCCGTCAGGCCTTTCACCGGCTTCGCGATCTCGTCGCGATGCTCCGCGCCGACGGCCACGCGATCACCCGCCTCGACCTCGGCGGAGGTCTCGGCATCCCTTACGGCGACGAGGCGGCGCCGGTGCCGACGCCCGAGGCGTATGCGCGAGTGGTGCGCCGTGCCGTTGGCGATCTCGGCTGCCAGCTGATCCTGGAGCCGGGTCGTCTGCTCGTCGGCAACGCCGGCATTCTCGTCGCGCGCGTCATCTGCGTGAAGGAGGGAGCGACCCGCACGTTCGTCATCGTCGACGCCGCGATGAACGACCTGATCCGGCCTGCTCTCTACGGGGCGTTCCACGCCGTCGTTCCGGTCAATGAACCGGCGGCCAACATCGAGCCGGTGCCGGTCGATATCGTCGGTCCGATCTGCGAATCGGGCGATACCTTCGCCTCGAACCGGTCGTTGCCGCCCATCCGAGCGGGCGATCTGGTCGCCTTCCGAACGGCCGGCGCCTACGGCGCGGTCATGGCATCCACCTACAACGTACGACCGCTGGTGCCGGAGGTGCTGGTGCGCGGCGAGGCCTATGCCGTCGTTCGCGATCGGATCGGAATCGAGGAGCTTCTGTTCCGCCAGCATCTTCCCGACTGGCTCGAGAGCCCCGCGATCAGAGAGGCATCGGCACGGGCGGGGACACCGGCATGAGCCGCAAGGAGACGTGGCGGTATCGGTGCCTACTCGTCGTCGCCCGCTTCGCGCTCTGGTGGGAGCAGCTGTGGCCGAGGCTGTGGCCCGTCGTCGGCGTCGTGGGCGTCTTTGCCGCCGTGGCGTTGGCCGATCTCCTTCCGGCGTTGCCCGGCTGGCTGCACATTGCCGTCCTGGCGTTGTTCGGAGCCGCCGTTGTTGGTTCTCTCAGCTGTTCCTTGCGGGGATGGCGCTCCGTCGATCGCGCCGACGCTCGCCATCGTCTCGAGCGGGACAGCGGCTGTCGGCATCGTCCGCTGACCGCGCTCGAGGATCGTTTGGCGGCAGGGGTCGGCGACCCGGCAGCGGAAGCGTTGTGGCGTCTGCATGTGCAGCGCCTCTCCGGCGTTGCCAGCGATATCTGCGTGCGACCGCCGTCGCCAGGAATGGCGCGACGGGAGCCTTTCGGCATCCGGGCGATCGTCATGCTGCTCTTGATCATCGGCCTCGCGGCGGGCGCGCGGGAAGCGGACGTTCGCTTTGAGCGTGCCCTTCTGCCCCGGCTGACGGCCGAGCCGCAGACCCCACCCCGCGCGGAAATCTGGATCACGCCGCCGGCGTACACCCGCATGGCTCCCCTCTTCCTTCGCTGGGTGGATCCCGACACCCCGACAGGTCCGTCGGCTGCGAGCGCCCTCGCCGCCGATGGGATCGTCCGGGTGCCCGCAGGGAGCGCGCTGCTGGCCCAGGCGAGCGGTGTGGGGTCGCCTCCGACCCTGTCCGTCGGCACGGCCGAGACGACGTTCGCGGCGATCAGCGACCGCAAGGGCAACGCAGGCTACCAGGCAGAGACGGTGATCGGGGCGGGCGAGCATCTGGCGATCCGCACGGCAGGGCGCGATCTCGCCCGCTGGCGGTTGCAGGTCATTGCCGACACGCCGCCGGAGGTCGGTTTCGCCAGCGTCCCCGTGGCGACGGCGGACGCCTCGTTCGACGTCGCCTACCGAGCGGTCGATGACTACGGCGTGATCGCGGTGACGGCCGTGCTGCGGCGGACGAACGGCCCGTCGCCGGCCACAGCCGAGAGCGAGATCCGCCTGCCGCTCCCCCTCTCGTTGCCCGGGGCGGAAGCCGTTGACGGCCGCGCGTTGCACGATCTCGCCGCGCATTCGTGGGCCGGCCATCCGGTTCACATCCATCTCGAGGCGGAGGATGCCGCCGGACAGATCGGCTACGGCGCCGGCACGGACTTCGTGCTGCCCGAACGCAGCTTCGCTCACCCCGTCGCGCGGGCGTTGATCGCCGAGCGGAAGCGCCTCGACGACGGGTCGGCGGAGTCACGCACGACCGTCGCCGATGTGCTGGCCGAGATCGCCACCCGCCCCGACCACTTCGCCAACGACTTGGTCGTATCGCTGGCGCTGGCCGTCGCCACGTCGCGATTGCTCCACGACCGGACGGCCGTCGCCGTGCCGTCGGTCCGCGACCTCCTTTGGGAAACCGCCTTGCGGATCGAGCATGGCGACGTTCCGATGGCCGAACAGCGTTTTCGTGACTTGAGTCAGCGCCTGTGGGAGGCGCTCCGCCGCGATGCGGAGCAGGCCGAGATCGAGCGCCTGTTGGATGAGCTGTCTCGGGCGCTCGACGAGTATCTCGCGGCCGTCGCCGCCGAGATGTCCCGCAAAGGCATTCCTGAGGCGTCCCTCCCGCCATCGGCGAACGTGCTTCGCAGCGACGACCTCAAGAACCTGATCGAGATGGCGCGCGAGATGGCGCTCTCCGGCGCCCGCGACGGCGCGCGCAGGCTCCTCGGCGAGTTGCAGCGGCTGCTCGATGACCTTCGCGCCGGTCTCAACGCCAGCCAGTCCGCCAAGGAGCTTCTCGAGGCGCAACGGCTGATGAACGCCCTTCGCGCGCTGGGCGACGAGCAGCAGAAGCTGCTCGACCAGACCTATCGACGACTTCAGCAACTGCGGCGACAGGAGGGCCGGGGACAGCCCGGCGAGTCGGATGCGACCGCTGGCGAGAAGGCGGCCGGCCAACAGCGCCTGCGCCATCAGCTGGGCGACCTGATGCTGAACTTCGACGCGCTCTTGGGGGGCATTCCGGGGACTCTCGGCAAGGCCGATCGGGCGATGAAGAGGGCCGTCGACGCCTTGGACAAGGGGCGCTTGGGCGACGCAATTCCCGGCCAGACCGAGGCCGTCGATCTCCTGCGGCAGGCCGCCGAGCAGGCGGGGCGAATGCTCGCCGAGCGCATCGGCGCCTTCCCGGGCGTGTTCGCCGAGGATCCCGACGAATCCCGTCAGGGGCAAGGCGATCCGTTCGGCCGCTTCGGCGGCGGCAATTCCCGAGGCTTCAGCCTCGGCGACGTCAGGATCCCCGATCAGATGGAGATGCGCCGCGTGGAGGAGATCCTCCGCGAACTCAGGCGCCGAGCCGGCGAGATCGAGCGTCCCCGCCTTGAGCGCCTCTACATCGACCGGCTTCTCCGGCGGTTCTGAGTTCAGGCGTTGCCGTCGCGGGCGGCAAAGGTCACCTTGATGCGCCTCGCCGTCGCTGCGGGATTGCCGAGCCGCGCCGTGAAGTCGAAGCGCTGGCCGGGCGCGAGTGTATCGCGGTCGGGTGGCACCATGATGGCCTGCAGTTCGTCGTCGTCGGCATCGAACAGCGCCACACGAATCAGCGGCACGGGCCTCATGTCGTGGTCGACATTGGTGACCGAGCCGGCGACGACGAGAACCTCGCCGTCGTCGGTCTGCTCGCGGGAGGAAGTGACGTCGACGATGTTGAGGCCGGCTCCCACCGCTTCCGCGGGGAACCCCAGCATCGCGTACACAGGGGCGGCTGCAGGTACGATCGACACCACGGCATCGCGAGCCAGCGCCAGGAGGCCCGCGACGATGACGACGACGGCCAAAAGCGACGCGGCAACGGCGGCAGCGGGGCGGCGCGCCTTGCGCCGGACCGGGCCGGTCTTGCTCGGCGCCGGCCTTGCCAGCACCGAGGGGATCGGTTCAGGCTCTTCGAGGTCAGATACCGCGGGCTCACGGTCCGTGGCTGCGCTCACCTCGGGTTCCGGCTCGACCTGGCTGAACAGCTCCTCCTCCGGCGTCGGCCCGGGCGCCGGAGCGACAGGCGCCGAAGCCTGTGGTGCCGGTTCGTACCCCCGCAAAGCAGTCGTTGCGGCCCGCGTTGCGGCGCGCCGGGGCAATGCCGTCTCACTCACCGGAGGCCCCGCCTGCAGCCACTGGTGCCCGCAATGGGAACATCTCACGGTTCGGCCCGATGTGCCGATCACTGCAGGATCGACATCGTACTGCGCCGAACAGCGGGGGCAGATGATTATCATCACGAGCAAGGTATACTGATTTCGCGTGTTTATAGGCTTGACACCTGCGCGGCGCAAGCGAGGCTCGAATGTGGCGTCTGTTGGTGCATCGGTGACAGGTGGCGGGGAAGCGCGAGCAGCATGCTGACTGCCGACGGGTCCCGAGAGGTCATGCGCTTCCAAAACGTGGGGCTCCGCTACGGCCCCGGCCCGGAAATCCTGCACGATGTATCCTGCGTGCTTGAAGCCGGCTCCTTCCATTTCCTCACCGGGCGAAGCGGCGCCGGCAAGACCTCGCTCCTTCGCTTGATGTACCTGGACATGCGGCCGACACGGGGGTTGATCACGGTGTTCGGCCACGACATCGCATCGACCCCGCGAGCTTCATTGCCGAACCTGCGGCGCCGGATCGGCGTCGTTTTCCAGGATTTCCGGCTTCTTCCGCATCTCTCGGCCTTCGAGAACGTGGCGCTGCCGCTCCGCATCGCCGGCCTCGAAGAAGACGAGATTCGCCAGCACGTGGTCGAGCTCTTGACGTGGGTCGGCCTCCGCAATCAGATGCGGGCGCGACCTTCGACGCTGTCCGGCGGTGAGCAGCAGCTGGTGGCCATTGCCCGCGCGGTCATCGGCCGGCCCGACCTGCTCCTTGCCGACGAGCCGACGGGCAACGTCGACGATCGCATGGCGATGCGTCTCATGTATCTGTTCGAGGAGCTCAACCGTCTGGGCACCACGGTCGTCATCGCCACCCATAACGAGGCCATCGTGTCGCGACTTCGACACCCGCGGTTGCGTCTCGAGGCCGGAGCGCTGGCGAGCGAAGACGCCTTGGCCGTCCGCTTGCCGGGACGGGAGGCGGCGACCGCCGCGAACGCTCCATCGTCGCGCAGGACCGAAGCCTAGATGTTCACCGCCGGCCGCACCTTGCCCCTGACGACGGAGCCCCAGGGACGCTTGTTGCCGTGGCTCGTCGCCTTCATGATGTATTTGGCAGGGCTTTCGATCGCCGGCCTGTTCTTGCTGGCCGACGTGACGTCGACCTGGGAGCGCGGCCTGAAGAACCGGCTTACGGTCGAAATCCCCGCGCCGGCGATGCCCGGTGCCGCCGACGCCGCAGTCCGGTCCGCACTCCAGATCGTTCTCGCCGCCCCCGGGGTCGAGGCCGCTGCGATCGTTCCCGAGACCGAGATGCTCGCGTTGCTGCGACCGTGGCTGGGTGGCGTGGTCACCGCCGACGAGTTGCCGCTTCCGACGCTCATCGACGTCACCGCGAAGCCTGGGGCCCGCATCGATGCCGGACTGCTCGGCGCCCGGCTAGAAGCGGCGGTCGCCGGCGCCCGGGTGGATGATCACGACGCATGGGCGACGCATCTCGTCCGGCTGTTTCGCACTGTCGAGGTCCTGGCGCTGATCATCGTAGCGGCGATCACTTTGGCCACGGTGGGCTCGGTTGTGATGGCTACCCGTGCCGGCCTTGCCATCCATCGGGACAGCATCGAGGTTCTCCATCTGATCGGAGCGCAGGACGCCTTCATCGCCCGTCAATTTGCCGGGCAGGCTTTCCGCTGCGGCCTTGTCGGCGGCCTGTTCGGCCTTGCGCTTGTCGTCGCCAGCCTGATGGGGCTCGACCTGCTTGCGACACGCCTGCAGAACGGACCGTTTCCCGACCCTTCGCTGGGTCCCGCAGCGTGGGCTGCCCTCGGGGCGCTGCCGATCATCATCGCCGGGCTGACCATGGTCACCGCGAGGGCGACCGTCATGCGCTCCCTCGCGCCCATGTTGTAGGCGATGATCGACACCGCCGGCGCCCTGGTTCGCAACGGAAGGAAGCGGTCCGTATCGTTCGCCCTCGTGTCACTCGCCGTGCTTGCGGCGGCCTGGCTCGTCGGCCTCGTCGCATTCGTTCGGCATATCCCGTCGGAGGTCGGAGACACCGATACGCTGACCGACGCGATCGTCGTCCTCACGGGTGGCAGTCAGCGGCTCGACACCGGCTTCAGGCTTCTCGCCGACAACAAGGCCAGCCGGGTATTCGTCTCCGGCGTGTTCCGCGGCGTGGACACCGATCAATTGTTGAAGGCCATGCCGGACGCGTCGTCCGAGTTGGCGTGCTGCATCGAGACCGGACATGGAGCCGCGAACACCGCCGGCAATGCCGCGGAGACCGCCGCATGGATGCGCCGGCACGGCTACAGTACGCTTAGGCTGGTCACGGGCAGCTACCACATGCCGCGAAGTCTGCTCGAGTTCCGCTTCGTCCTGCCGGAAGCCAAGGTGATTCCGCACCCGGTGTTCCCGGAGGCGGTCAAGCTCGACCAGTGGTGGCAATCGCCTGGGACGGCGGGCCTGGTCATCAGCGAGTACAACAAGTATCTGCTGGCCTGGGTGCGCCACATGTTCGCGGATTCGGCGCAGTCGTCGTGAACGCACCGTGACGACGCTGCGCTCCTTGGCGTTCATCGTCGCTGCCGTGGCGTGGACGACGACTCTGGCACTCCTTTTTCTGCCGGTGCTGGCGATGCCGCGGCGGACGGCCCAGCGGGCGGCGACCGTCTGGACCGGCGGACTCATCGCTTTGGCGCGCGCGGTGTGCGGTCTTAAGTATCAGATCCTTGGCCTGGAGAACGTTCCGCAGGGTTCCGCGATCATCGCCTCGAAGCACCAGTCGGCCTGGGACACGCTCATCTTCCACCAGGTGCTTCGCGATCCGGTGTACGTGATGAAGCGGGAGCTGTTCCGGGTCCCTCTGGTCGGCTGGTACATGAAGAGGGCCGGAAGCATCGCCATCGACCGCTCGTCGCGGGTTCAGGCGCTCCGAATCGTCGTGACCGCGGCCCAACAGGCCTTGTCCGGCGGCCGTCAGGTCATCGTCTTTCCGGAGGGGACGCGCGTCTCTCCCGGCCAACGAACGCGCTACCAGGCGGGGGTCGTCGCGCTCTACGAGCGCTGCCGCGTGCCGGTGGTGCCGGTCGCCCTCAACTCCGGTTTGTTCTGGGGTCGGCGCAGTCTCCTGAAGCGCCCGGGCACGATCACCGTGGAGATCCTGCCAGCCATCGCGCCGGGGCTCGACCGACCTGAGTTCCTGCGCGAGTTGCGGAGCCGCATCGAAGATGCGTGCGATCGCCTCAACCAGGACGCCCACCGCCATCTTTGCCGCGGAGAGGTGACCTCACCCGGGTTCGCCCTGTCCAAGGAGGGCGGGGGTCGGCCGAGCCGCGAATCAGAGGAACCGTGATAGGCTTAGGGGACCGTGCGTTGCACGCTTGCCAAGACGCGCCCGATCGCTAATGAACCGAAACATAAGGGGAACAATCGAAGTTGACGCCTCGGCGGGTCCTGCCTAAAGTGATGATTTCGCAAGCACCGCGTGGTGGCCGCCGGGTCGGGCGCGCGGCGGCACAGGGTCGTGGGTAGGACATCTGGCATGCAAGTCGCGCCGGTTTCCCAGCAGATCTGGGACATGAAGTACCGTTTGAAGACGGTCGACGGCCACCCGGTCGACAAGACGATCGACGATACATGGCGACGGGTGGCGCGGGAGCTTGCCCAGGTTGAGCGGAATCCGGGCGAGTGGGAGTCGCGCTTCTACCAGGCGATGGAGGGGTTCCGTTTTCTCCCCGCGGGCCGCATCCTGTCCGGCGCCGGCTCCGGCCGCCGTGTGACGCTCTTCAACTGCTTCGTCATGGGCGACATACCCGACGACATGTCGGGCATCTTCCAGCACCTCAAGGAAGCCGCGCTGACCATGCAGCAGGGCGGCGGCATCGGTTACGATTTCTCGTCGTTGCGGCCAAAGGGCGCGCCGGTGAGGGGCGTGGGCGCGGATGCGTCCGGCCCGCTGTCGTTCATGGACGTGTGGGACGCCATGTGCCGCACCATCATGAGCGCCGGGTCTCGGCGTGGCGCGATGATGGCGGTGATGCGTTGCGATCATCCCGACATCGAGGCGTTCATCGACGCCAAGCGCGAGCCGGGTCGCCTCCGGATGTTCAACCTCTCGGTGCTGGTCTCCGACGCCTTCATGCAGGCGGTGAAGGAAGACGCGCCATGGGAACTCAAGTTCGGCGGGGTCGCGTACAAGAGCGTGCGCGTCCGCGAGCTGTGGAACAGGATCGTGCGTGCCACCTACGCCTATGCCGAGCCGGGCGTGGTCTTCATCGATCGCATCAACCGACTCAACAATCTCTACTATTGCGAGACGATCCATGGCACCAACCCCTGTGGCGAGCAACCCCTGCCGCCGTACGGGACCTGCCTTCTCGGCTCCCTCAATCTCGCGTCTCTCGTCGTCGATCCCTTTGAAAGCGGGGCCGGCGTTGATCTCGATCGCCTCGGCGCGCTGACCGCCACCGCCGTTCGCATGATGGACAACGTCATCGACGTCTCGGGCTATCCGCTGCCCGAGCACGAGCACGAGGCAAAGACCAAACGGCGCATCGGTCTCGGCATCACCGGCCTGGCGGACGCCCTCATCCTGTGCGGCGCCCGCTACGGCGGCGGTGAGGCGGTGCGGCTAACCGAACTGTGGATGAAGACGATCCGGCGCGCAGCCTATTTGGCGTCGGCGGATCTCGCCGCCGAGAAGGGGGTGTTCCCCCTCTTCGACCGCGAGAAATACCTCGCGGGCGAAACCGTCGCCAGCCTCGATGCGGATGTGCGCCAGGCCATTCGCCGCCAAGGCATTCGCAATGCCCTGCTGACCTCGGTGGCGCCGACCGGCACCATCTCGTTGTTCGCCGACAACGTCTCTTCCGGCCTCGAGCCGGTGTTCAGCTTCCGTTACAGCCGCCACGTGCTTCTGCCGGACGGTAGCCGCCGCGAGGAGGAGGTGTCGGATTACGCCTATCGCCTGTTCCGGCGCCTGAAGGGCGAGACGGCGCCCTTGCCGGGCTACTTCGTCGATGCCCAGAGCCTGAGCCCCATGGATCACCTGATCATGCAGGCGGCGGTTCAGAAGTACGTGGATTCCTCCATCTCGAAGACCATCAACTGCCCGGAAAGCATTTCCTTTGAGGACTTCAGGGACATCTACGCCCAGGCTTACGAGCTCGGGTGCAAGGGATGCACCACGTACCGGCCCAACGTGGTGACCGGCGCCGTCCTCGAGGTCAAGGCCAAGCAAGAGACCGGAGCTGCCGCCGGTCAGCAGGAGCTGCCTCTCGAGACTCCGGCGGCCAAGGCAAGGCCGCGGGATCTAGGCGACTCCGGCGCCATCGTCCACATGTTCCAGCCCTTGGATCGGCCGGAAGCCCTTCCGGGGCGGACCTACAAGGTGCGCTGGCCGGAAAGCGACCACGCCATCTACATCACCGTCAACGACATCGTCCAGGACGGGCGCCGCCGCCCGTTCGAGGTGTTCATCAACTCGAAGAACATGGAGCATTATGCGTGGACGGTGGCGCTGACGCGGATGATCTCGGCGGTGTTCCGCCGCGGCGGCGACGTCTCCTTCGTGGTCGAGGAACTCAAGGCCGTATTCGACCCCCGCGGCGGCCAGTGGATGGCGGGACGCTACGTGCCGAGCCTGCTCGCCGCGATCGGCGAGGTCATCGAGCAGCACATGATCGACATCGGCTTCATTCCGGCCGCGGGAAGACCGGAGCATCCCGGCGCCGACAAGAGCCGCAAGGTGGTCGGCCTCGCCGCCGACCCGCGCTTCCGCCAGTGCCCCAAGTGCGGCGCACCCTCCCTGATCCGCCAGGAAGACTGCGACACCTGCACGAGCTGCGGCTACTCCAAGTGCAGCTGAGCGGACGGACGGGGTTCCGACGCCGGAGGAACCGCCCGCTTCACCTCCACGGCACCGATCTCGGCCGCGAGAGTAAACTCGGCCACCAGGGCGATGCCCAACACCGAGGCAGCAAGCGGCGTTCGCCGGCCACTCCGCCTTTCACTTCACCGTGACCGGAGGACGATGCCCGCTCCGCATCTCGTACTCGCCGAGCGCCTCTTCGAAACGGTCGAGGAAATAGTATTCGTCGCGGGGGCGGGCGATCGTGTCGACGAAGGAGCGCAGGCCCAGGAAGGTGCCGGAACGCAGCTCGTCGATGATCGCCGTCGCCTCCGTGCCCTCCCACCAAGCCTCGCCGGGACCAACCTGGTGGGCGCGATGGGGCGGCAAGGCATCGATGCGGAGGTAAACCGGCGCGTCCCTGGCCGTGCTGCGGAGGCGGCGCGCCATCACCCTGTGCCCGCCGTCCGCGGTCCGCTGCACCTCGATCTCGCTGCGCGGATCGAACAGCTGCGGCGGTGGTGCGACCAAGCGGCAGCGATGGCGAACCGTCGGCTCGTCGACGCTGCAAATGACCGCCCATTCGCCGAACCGGCCGAAGTAGTAGACGTAGCCGGAATCATCGATGCCCGATGCCGGCAGGGCGGCGACGAGCGTCGGCAGCATCAGCAGGAAGAGAACCCATCGTCTCGCTTTGCCGCCGATGGCGTTGATTGAACGCTGCATTCGCGAAAGCTAGCGGATTGTGACGCCGACGGCCAGAGACGGCACGAGGCCTGCAGCCTCGTCCTGGCTTTTGACTACAACCTTTGCTAGAATACGCTTCGAGCTGACTGGGGTCTCGGTCGTGTCCTGGAGCCGCGGAAGACGACAGAAACTTAACTGCGCCCGGTTGGCCGCTCTCCTGGTGGCGGCCTTTGCGATCGGCCTAGGCCTCGCCGGTCCGGCCTCAAGCGGCGACCGCTACGCGACGTCGCGGAGTCCTCTTTGGCGGGTCGGGCGGATCGACCCGGTGCTGACCGACGCCTGTCGCCGGCTGGAGTTCAATCAGCGGCGGCGTCACGATCTGTTCATCGGCTATCGTGGGGCGGAGGGACGCGGGACCACCGGGATCGCCAAGAAGGGTTGGAATCTGCGGGATCCACGCGGCCTCGCCCAACCGGGGTTCACTTATCATTTCTTCGATGACGGATACTCGGACTGTCGCGTCTATGTGGCAGGGCCGGCGACCCGCGGTCGGCGTCAGGCGCAGCCCTGAGGGCGGTGGCTTCGGCGGACGGCGATGTTGGATCGCGGCCGGGGCCCTCCGGCATCGGCCCGCGGTCCCCGCTTTGGGGTGTGGCCGTCGCCGCAACCCCCGTGGACCGTTCCCTGTCAAGCCTCGGTTTCGGTCGCTTGACGAGCCGGCCGCGCAGCCGTTCCACCCGTTCCATGTTCTTGTCGATGAGGGCGACGACGGCCTCCGCGTCTAGCCCGGCGTAGACCTCGCGGGCTTCGGCGAAGGCTGCGACCGCCTCCGTCAGCAGCGCATCGTCCTCGATCAGCCGGCCCAGCAGAAAGAGCGCCGTTCCGAGGTCGTTCTGGGTCGCCGCCCAGAGCTGCGGCGTCTGATCCCGTGAACGGACGGAGAGCGCCGCACGGACGGCCTCGACCGCCTTTTCAAGAACGTCGGCGCTTCGCAGCTGCTCGCCGAGAAGCTGGGCGACCTGGGCGAGGCTGTGCTTGGTCGCCGCCCACTCGATCGGCGAATGGGTCCGCGTGAACACCTGCAGCGCCGCCTGATGCGCGGCCACAGCTTGTTTCAGGAGCTCGGGGTCGCCGTGCTCCGCCTCCAGACGGAACCGGGCCTCGCCGAGCCTGTTCTGTGCCGTGGCCCACTCGAAGGGAAAGCTTGCCCTGGGCAGCACCTCGAGCGCGCGGTCGAAGGCGTCGACGGCGGCCGCCAGGGTCTCGGCCTGAGCATCGCCGGCCCGCGTCGTCAAAGCGAGCCCGACATTCCTCTGAACGAACGCGCGCGTCAGCGCCATTTCGGGCGCCGTCAGCGACTTCAGGGCCGCCTCGTAACACTGCAGAGCCACCTCGCGCACGGCTGGTGCCTGCGAGATCTGCCAGGCTTGCACGGCGGCATCGGCGAAGCATGCGCGGATGGTCCCCCGCTCCGCCGTGGTCAACGAGGTCGGCAACGCGCTCATCAGCGGCCGGGCCGCGTAGACAGAACGCATCAGATGATGGCGCTGTAGGCGGAGCTTCTTGTGAGTGCGCGGAACGATGGCCGCCATAGCCGAACCGAACAGGACGTCCGCGAACTCCGGCCCGAAGTCGGCCGGAAGTGCGAGAACGCTGGCTGCGCCGAAGGCGCCGAGTTGTTCCTTGAGTGCCGGCACGGCCGAGACGAAGCGCAGGAAAACCGTTGTTCCAGGTGACGGCACTTCGCCCCAGACCAACAGGTCAGCACCGCAATCCTCGAGCCAGCGCCGCCCGACTTGCTCCGCCCTGGCAACCGCCACCCCGTCCTCCCATGGTCCTCTCAGTGCCAGCGCCTGCTGAAGCGGGCGGACGCGGACGCCGAGATGGTGGCCGAGCGCCTTGACGACGTGTCGCGAGTCGGCGACCTCCGCTTCGCTGCCCGAGAACGCCGCGACGCGGATGTGCAGGCGTTCGAAGCGAGCCTCCTGAAGCCCCTCGATCAGGCGCGCCAACAGACCCCTGGTCGACTGCGCTCTCTCGGCTGGCGAAGCGCGATCCGCGGTCTTCGGCTCATCGATGGGCACCCTCGCCACGGGCGGCGGCGGGCGCGCCGGCTCGCCGCCCCGGCTCACCAAGGATCGCGCGGTGCGTTTGAGACGCGTCGGGCCGTTCGCGGACATGCTGGGTCCAGAGCTGGTCTTGCCGCCACGTCCCTCGGAATGGAGCCTCCCCGAACGGGCCTCATTTGGGGTACAGACGGACCGAACGGCGCATGTTGCCGATCCGCGGCCGTGGCGTCAATGCTTGTTGGTGGCGAGAGGCAAGGCACCGTCTGCCGGTGTTGACAAGGTGTCGCGCGCCGGTCAGGGACAGCGTCCGTCGAGACTGCGGACGGTTCGCCCGATGTCCTACGCCACCCTCCTCGTGCTGGTCGTCTTCGTCGCGGTCTACGTCGGCATGGCGCTCGGCCGCTGGCCCGGTCTGCGGATCGATCGCACAGGCATCGCCCTCCTCGGTGCCATCGTTCTCTATGCGGCGGGCGCCGTCGACGGCGGCACGGTGATTGCCGCGATCGATTTCCCGACGCTGATCGTGCTCTTCGGCTTGATGATCCTCTCCGCCCAGTTTGCGGCCTGCGGGTTCTACGACTGGTGCTCCTCCCGCATCGCCGCGACCGCGGCAGCGCCCGTCGTCATCCTCGCGCTGACGATCGCGGTCGCCGGCACGTTGTCGGCCGTCCTCGCCAACGACGTCGTCGTGTTCGCGATGACGCCGATGCTGGTCAAGGGTCTGCAGCAAAGGGGCCTCGATCCTCGCCCGTATCTCATCGCGCTCGCCGGAGCGGCCAACGCCGGTTCGGCCGCCACCGTCATCGGCAACCCGCAGAACATCCTGATCGGGCGGGTAGGCGGTCTGGACTTCTGGGATTTCGCTGCGACCTGCGGTCCGCCCGCGGTTTTCGGGCTGGTCTCGGTGTTCGCCGTGGTGTGGGTCGTCTGGCGGCGCCAGTTCGGCGGAGACCAAGGTCCGGGCGAAGCCGTTCCGGTGCCGACAGCCGACGCTTTTGGCCTTGCCAAGGCCCTCGTCGCCACCTTCGCCCTGCTGACCCTGTTCGCCACGCCGCTGCCGCATGTCAGCGGCGTGCTGATCATCGCCGCGCTGCTGCTGGTCAGCCGCCGCCTGTCGACCCGCCACATCGCGGTCGCAGCGAAACCGAGTGTCGGTTGCAAAAGGCCGGCACCGGGCGTATAGGCTGGTGCTGACCCGAAACCGGACACGAGCGAGACAGTCATGGTCGAAGGCGTCAAGCCGCATGTGCTGCCGGAGCCCTGGAGCCCGGACCGGTGGCGCGGACGGCCGGTCCGGCAGCAGGCGGAGTATCCTGAACCCGCGGCGTTGGCCGCCGTCGAGACCGAGATCCGTCGCTTTCCGCCGCTGGTGTTCGCTGGCGAGGCGCGGCGGCTGCGCGAGGCCCTGGCGCGCGTGTCACTGGGGCAGGCGTTCCTGCTCCAGGGCGGCGATTGCGCCGAGAGCTTCGCCGAGTTCCACCCCAACAACATCCGCGACACGTTCCGCGTGCTGCTGCAGATGGCCGTTGTACTGACCTTCGGCGCCGGCGTTCCGGTGGTGAAGGTCGGGCGCCTGGCCGGGCAGTTCGCCAAGCCGCGCTCCGAGGATTTCGAGACGCGGGACGGCATGACCCTGCCGAGCTACCGTGGGGACATGGTCAACGGGCCCGAGTTCACGCCCGAGGCGCGGACTCCGGATCCGCAGCGGCTGATCCATTGCTACAACCAGTCGGCGGCGACCCTCAACCTGCTCCGCGCATTCGCCCAGGGCGGCTATGCCGATCTCCACCAGGTGCACCTCTGGAACCTCGGCTTCGTTGCCGACAGCCCGCAGGGGCATCGCTATCGGGACCTGGCGGAGCGCCTGGACGAGGCGCTTGAGTTCATGGCCGCGTGCGGCCTCACCTCGGAGAACACACCGCAGATCCGCGAAACCGATTTCTTCACGGCTCACGAAGCCTTGCTGCTCAACTACGAGGAGGCCATGACCCGCGTCGACAGCACGACCGGGGACTGGTACGACACCTCGGCCCATTTCTTGTGGATCGGCGACCGCACGCGTCAGCCAGACGGCGCCCACGTGGAGTTCCTCCGCGGCGTGGAGAATCCGATCGGCGTCAAGATCGGACCGAGCACTACCGCCGACGACCTGATGCGCCTCGTCGACCGGCTCAATCCGGAGAACCTCGCCGGTCGACTGACCTTGATCGTGCGGATGGGACCCGACAAGATCCGCCATCTGCTGCCGCCGCTGATCCGCGCCGTCGAACGCGACAGCCGCCGCGTCGTCTGGGTCTCGGATCCGATGCACGCCAACACCGTGAAGAGCGCCGGCGGTTACAAGACCCGCCACTTCGATCGCATCCTCCAGGAAGTCCAGGCTTTCTTCGCGGTTCACAAGGAGGAGGGCACGTACGCGGGCGGCGTCCACTTCGAGATGACGGGACAGGACGTCACCGAGTGCGTCGGCGGCGCCCAGGCGATCACCGAGGCGAACCTCAGCGACCGGTACCACACCCATTGTGACCCGCGGCTGAACGCCAGTCAGGCTTTGGAGCTGGCGTTTCTGCTTGCCCAGATGCTAAAGGAGCGGCGAACCCGTGACCGCAACCGCCAGCGGGCCGCTGCCACTGCCTAGCGGGCCGCCCGAGCGCGAGACCGAGGATCGGCCGCCGGAGGCCCTCCAGCCCGATCCCGCCGACATCCAGCGCTGGACGGACCGCTATTTCGTCAAGACCAAGGAGGCCATCGCCCGCTACGGCGACGTGCGCGTGACTTACGCCGTGTTCATGCGCAGGCCGGTGATCTTCACGCCCCGTCTCGCCGTCGAATGGCTCGAGAACGTCAGCCGCAGCCGGGGAACGCCCTTTGACATCGAGCTGAACCACAAGGAGGGCGAGTGGGTGGGCGCCGGCGAACCGCTGATGTATCTCAGCGGCTCGTTCTATCACCTCGTCGACCTTGAAACCCTCTATCTGCAGAAGCTGGGCGCCGCCTGCGTCGCGGCCTACAACGCCTTCACGATGTGCAGCGACCTCCCTAACGCCGCGTTCATCGCCTTCGATGCCCGCCACTGCGCCGGGATCGAAATGGAAGAGATGATGGCCTACGCTGCTTCCGTCGGGTCCCGGGCGGCACAGAAGGAGTCTGGGGCCAAGGGCTTCATCGGCAACGCCAACGACGCCACCGCCCACTATTTCGGCCAGTCCCGCGGTCTGGGTACCATGCCGCACGCGCTGATCGGCTACGCTGGATCGACGGTTCGAGCGGCCGAGATGTTCAACGAGACGTTTCCAGATGAGACCCTGACCGTCCTCGTCGACTATTTCGGGCGGGAGGTTGTCGACTCGCTGGCGGTCTGTTTCCGCTTTCCGGCGCTTGCCGTCGCGGGACGCCTCGCCGTTCGGCTCGATACCCACGGCGGCCGCTATGTCGAGGGTCTCGACCCGCAGGCGTCCTATGCGGTCCTGGAACGCCACGCGCCGATCGCCGTCCGCCGGTACCGGAACGACACCGAGTTGCGCTACCTCACCGGCACCGGCGTTTCGGCCGCCGCCATCTATCACCTGCGCGAGAAGCTGGACGAGGCCGGGTTCGACAAAGTCGCGATCGTCGCCTCGTCCGGCTTCAACGTCGACAAGTGCAAGGTCATGGCCGACGTCGGCGCACCGATCGACGCCGTCGGCACCGGCTCTTTCCTGCCCGAGAACTGGAAAGAGACGTACGCCACGGCCGACATCGTCGCCTACGACGACATCCCGCAGGTCAAAGTCGGCCGCGAGTTCCTGCTCAAGCGGAAGCTCCCCGGCTGACGTCTGCCTCAGGAGTATCGTTCAAGGCGTCAGCGATGCACGGCACCGAAGCGCGAGCTCGGGGCTGTGTGATCGCGAGCCCGAACCCGACGGCGGCGCAATCCCCTACTTAGCGTCGCGGGCCTTCTCGGTATCCACCGTTTCCTTCAGCTTCTGCGCCAATTCCCTTCTGCGCTGCTCGCGCTCCTGGCGTTCGAGTTCTGCCGCGTCTACCTTTGGTTGATCTTCCTTTTTCCTGAACAGTCCGAACATGAGCGTTCTCCCTTTCGCTGGATGACCCTGCGGTGGATCGTCTCAAACATAATTGTCGGTCATTCCGTCGCGATTGGGAAGGGATTTCGGTCGCATTGCCGGCAAATCCGGCTGCCCGCGCACTCGGTCGTCGACTGGGGAGCGTCGACAGCCAAGGCATAGGACGTAACGCCTAGTTCCGCCGGCCGATGTCGCTGCGTTGACAGCGGTCGGAGCAGTTTCTACGCTGCCGCCACGCCGCAAGGCTCAGTGCCGCCGCTTCGAAGAGAAGAGCATGGCCCGAGCGCTGTCGATCGCGATCGCGCAGACCAACCCCACCGTCGGCGACATCGACGGCAACGTCGAGCAGCTGCGCGCGACCCGCCGCGAAGCCGTCGACGCCGATCTGGTCATCGGCGGAGAGCTGGTGGTGGCGGGATATCCGCCCGAAGATCTGGTCCTCAAGCCCGCCTTCCAGGACCAGATCGAGGCGGGCGTCGCCGACCTGGCTCGGGATACGGCGGACAACGGGCCGGCCCTGCTCGTCGGCGCGCCCTGGCGTCACCGCGGCGGACTGTACAATGCGTCGCTGCTCCTGGACCGCGGCGGCATCAGCGACGTGCGGCTCAAGCACGAGCTGCCAAACTACGGCGTGTTCGACGAGAAGCGGGTGTTTGCCGAGGGTCCAATGCCGGAGCCGGTGGAGTTTCGCGGCGTCCGTCTCGGGGTGATGATCTGCGAGGACATGTGGACGCCGGACGTCGGTCGGCACCTTAAGTTCGCAGGCGCGCAACTCCTGGTCGTTCTCAACGCTTCGCCATTCGAGATCGACAAGTGGGGAACGCGCCGCGCCCTGGCCGCGGAGCGGACCGCGGAGACCGGGCTGCCGCTCCTCTACGTGAACGTCATCGGCGGTCAGGACGAACTGGTGTTCGACGGCGGCTCCTTCGTTCTCGACGCCGAGGCCCGTTTCGTCGTTCAGGCGCCCTCCTGGCGGCCGGCGGTGGTGCCCACGTTCTGGCGCCTTCGCGACGGCGCCGGCTGGGTCTGCGAGAAAGGAACGGTCGAGCCGCGAGCAGAGGATCTGGAGGCAATCTACTTCGCCATGGTCACCGGCCTCGCCGACTACGTGAACAAGAACCGCTTCCCCGGCGTCGTCATCGGGCTTTCGGGAGGCATCGACAGCGCGCTCACCGCAGCCGTCGCCGTCGACGCCCTGGGCGCGGAGCGCGTCCGCTGCGTGATGATGCCCTCGCCCTACACCTCGAAAGAGAGTCTCGAGGATGCGGACGAGGTCGGGCGCCTCCTCGGTGTCGGCGTCGAACGCGTGTCGATCGAGCCGGCGATGGCGGCGTTTGCCGAGATGCTGGCCGTCGTCCTCGCCGGCCGCGCCGCGGATGTGACGGAGGAAAACATCCAGGCGCGGGCGCGCGCGATCGTGCTGATGGCGCTTTCCAACAAGCTCGGCCACATGCTGCTCACCACCGGCAACAAGTCGGAGATGTCGGTCGGCTACTCAACCCTGTACGGCGACATGTGCGGCGGCTTCTCGGTGCTGAAGGACGTTTACAAGACCACGGTGTTTCGCCTCGCGCGCTGGCGCAACCAGGCCGCACCCGCCGCCCTCAAGGGCCCGATGGGCCGCGTAATCCCGGAGCGGGTCATCACCAAGCCGCCGAGTGCCGAGCTGAAGCCCGGCCAGACCGACCAGGATACGCTTCCCGCTTACGACGTGCTCGATGCAATCCTGCAGGGGCTTGTCGAGGAAGAGGCGTCGCTGTCCACCCTGGTCGAGCGCGGATACGATGCGGACACGGTCCGGCGGGTCTGGCGCATGCTCGATCGGGCCGAGTACAAGCGTCGGCAGGCGCCGCCCGGCGTCAAGATCACCTATCGCGCCTTCGGCCGCGATCGCCGCTATCCGATCACCAACGCGTTCACCGATCAGATATGAGCGGGCCTTGCTGCGAGAGGCAGCACTTTGACGGGGCCGGTCGTCGCGTGCGGCTCCGGCGTGATGGACGGGCCGCACGGATGGGCTATGATCAGGAGCCGAGGCGAGGCGCCCACGGCGTTGACAGCAACGCCGGCCAAGGCTACGAGCACCGGACGGGAGCCGGACACGGACGATGGTGAGCACACCCAGGTCCATCTTGAAGGTGATGGCCGCCGCGCTGACCGCGGCGGCCCTCGCCGGCGGCTGCGAGGGCTCCAAGGTCGTCGGCGAATACCCGGACTACGACCGCCCGGGCGAGGACAAGTACAAGAAGCCCGACTCGATCTTCGGCGATGGCGGCGTCGGCTTCGGTTTCGGTGGCGACAGCACTGGCCCTTCGGACGGCGGGATCGGTGGCGGCGTCGGCGTCAACAGCTTTCTGTGGCGGGCGTCTCTGGACACTGTGTCGTTCATGCCGGTGAACTCCGCCGATCCGTTCGGCGGGGTCATCATCACCGACTGGTACGCCTTTCCGGAGGCGCCAAGCGAGCGCTTCAAGCTCAACATCTACATCCTCGGTCGGGCGCTGCGCGCCGACGGGGTGCGGGTCGCCGTGTTCCGCCAGGTCGACGACGGAACCGGCGCCTGGCGCGACTCTCCCCTGCCCGAGGAAACCGGGACCGGTATCGAGGACGCCATCCTGACCAAGGCCCGGCAGCTCCGCTTCGAGGTCCTGCAACGGTAGTCGGCCGCCCGCCGTCGGCAGACGGAGCTCTCCCGTCGCAACCACCACTGACCGGTACGACATGTCGCGATACAACTTCAGGGAGGTCGAGGCCAAGTGGCAGGCGGTTTGGGATGACCGTCGCTCGTTCGTCGTGGCCGAGACGTCGGATCGGCCCAAGTACTATGTTCTTGAAATGTTCCCGTATCCCTCGGGCCGCATCCACATGGGGCACGTTCGCAACTATACTCTCGGTGACGTCGTCGCCCGCTTCATGCGTGCGCGCGGTTTCAACGTCCTCCACCCGATGGGGTGGGATGCGTTCGGTCTGCCGGCGGAGAATGCGGCGATCGAACGAGGCATCGACCCTCGCGAATGGACGTACGCGAACATCGAGGTGATGCGCCGCCAGCTCAGGTCCATGGGTCTGTCGATCGACTGGACGCGCGAGATCGCCACATGTCACCCCGGATACTACCGGCACCAGCAGCAACTCTTTCTCGATCTGCTGCGCGAGGGCCTCGCCTACCGCAAGGAAGCCTGGGTCAACTGGGACCCGGTCGACAACACGGTGCTGGCCAACGAACAGGTCATCGACGGCCGCGGCTGGCGCTCCGGGGCACTGATCGAGCGCCGAAAGCTGAACCAGTGGTTTCTACGCATCACCGCCTATGCGGACACCCTCCTCGAGGCTCTGAGGACACTGGACCGCTGGCCGGAACGGGTTCGCCTGATGCAGGAGAACTGGATCGGCCGGTCTGAAGGCGCTCGCATTCTGTTCGCGCTCAAGGGGCGAACGGATCATCTCGAGGTTTTCACCACCCGCCATGATACCCTGTTCGGTGCGTCGTTCTGCGCTCTTTCCCCCAACCATCCGCTGGCGGTGGAGCTGGCGGCGGCGGAGCCGGCGCTTGCCGATTTCGTCGCGCGCTGCAACCGCCTCGGCACCAGCGAGGCGACTATCGAGGCGGCCGAGAAGGAGGGCTACGATACCGGCCTCGCAGCGCTGCATCCGTTCGACCGGGGCCGCGAGCTGCCGGTCTACGTCGCCAATTTCGTCCTCATGGAGTATGGCAGCGGCGCCATCTTCGGCTGCCCCGCGCACGATCAGCGTGATCTCGATTTCGCCCGAAAGTACGGGCTTCCGGTGCTTCCGGTGGTGGCGCCGGAGGGTGCGCGCGCCGACACCTTCGCCGTTGGCGATGAAGCCTTCGTCGGCGACGGGCGACTGATCAATTCGGCCTTTCTTGACGGCCTCTCGGTGGATGAGGCGAAAGCCGAGATGGCGCGGCGGCTGAAGGAGATCGGGGCGGGCGAGAGCGCGACGACCTATCGCTTGCGCGATTGGGGCATCTCCCGGCAGCGCTATTGGGGATGCCCGATCCCCGTCATCCACTGCGCGGAGTGTGGGGTCGTGCCCGCGCCCGAAGACGACCTGCCGGTTCGGCTCCCCGAGGACGTGAGCTTCGGGGGGCCGGGAAACCCCCTCGACCGTCACCCAACGTGGAAGCACGTTGGCTGCCCCCGGTGCGGTCGGCCGGCTCTGCGCGAGACCGATACGATGGACACCTTTGTCGACTCGTCCTGGTATTTCACCCGTTACTGTTCGCCCCGGGCCGATGAGCCGGTGGTCCGGGTCGCCGCCGACTACTGGTTGCCGGTGGACCAGTACGTCGGCGGCATCGAGCATGCCATTCTGCACCTCCTCTATTCGCGCTTCTTCACCCGGGCGCTGCGGCGCCTGGGTTACGCCTCGATCGACGAGCCGTTCGCCGGCCTGTTCACCCAGGGCATGGTCTGTCACGAGACCTACAAGGACGATAACGGCAAGTGGCTGTTCCCGACCGAGGTTCTCAGCACACCGGATGGCGCGATGGTCCACGCGCAAACAGGCAGGCCGGTAACCGTCGGCCGCTCGGAATCGATGAGCAAGTCGAAACGAAACGTCGTCGATCCGGAAACCATCATCGACACCTACGGGGCCGACACGGCGCGTTTGTTCATGCTGTCGGACACGCCGCCGGACCGCGATCTGGAGTGGAGCGAGGCTGGCGTCGAGGGTGCGTGGCGCTTCGTCAACCGCCTATGGCGCATGATCGGCGCAGCGGAGAGCATGATCGCCCCCGTCGGCGCGCCGTCGCCCCCCGGCTTCGACGTCGATCTCGGCAGCGATGGCTCGGCCCTCGTCTATCGCGAGATCCACAAGGCGATCGACCGCGTTACCGACGATCTCGCCAAGTTCCGCTTCAACCGCGCTGCTGCCCGCATCCGCGAGCTGACCAACGCGCTCGCCGATCTCGAGGGCAGCGACGCCCGCGCCGCCTGGGTTCGCCGGCAGGGGTTCGAGGCGGTCGTGAGGCTCGCCGGGCCGATGATGCCGCACCTTGCGGAAGAGTTGTGGGCGAGGCTCGGACACGCGACACTTCTGGCCGAGACGCCGTGGCCCGAGGCGGATCCGCGGCTTCTCGTCGACGAAACGGTCACCATCGGCGTTCAAGTCAACGGCAAGCTGCGCGCGACCATGGACCTGCTCAAGGATGCCGACGACGAGGAGGCGCGCACTGCGGCGTTGTCGCTGCCCAACGTCGCCCGCGCGATCGCTGGCAGGTCGCCGCGCAAGGTCATCGTCGTGCCGAACCGCATCGTCAATGTCGTGGTCTAAGGCCGGGGCCCTCACGATCGCCGTGTTGCTGATGGCGGCATGCGGCTTTCAGCCTCTGTACGGTCCGACGGACACCAAGGAGGGCGTTCTTAACGACCTCGCCGCCGTCAAGGTCAACGTGATCGCCGATCGCGTGGGCCAGCAACTGCGCAACGAGCTCGAGGACCTGTTGACGCCGCGAGGGCAGCCGAGCAAGGCCGCCTACGTCTTGCGCGTCACCCTTCGCGAAACGATCACCGAAGCCGCCGTCGAACGCACCGGGCTCGCCACCCGCGAAAATCTGCGTCTCGACGCCAGCTTTACGCTCACCGAGGTGGCCACGGGAGCCGTGCTGTTGACCGACCGAAGCTCGGCCACGAGCAGCTACAACATCCTCGATGAGGCGCCGTTCTCGACGCTGACCTCGGAGAACGACGCGCGTCGGAGAAACGCCAAGCGGCTCGCCGAGAATATCCGCACCCGCCTCGGCGTCTACTTTCGGGCCGCCGGCCCGGAACCCGGGGCCACTCGCGGATGATCGCCGCCTCGGCGCGGATTGGAGATCTCCTGAGTCGCCCCGACAAGGCCTTGAGGGCGGGCCTCGTCTACGGGCCCGACGCCGGGCTGAGGCGCGAATGTGCGGCGACCCTCGTCGCTGGTCTGGGCTTCGACGCCGCCGACCCCTTCGCATCCGTCGAACTGACGGTGAGCCTGCTCAAGAACGATCCCGCCCGCCTCGCCGACGAGACTGCGGCGCTGACGCCCGCTGGAGGGCCGAGACTGGTTTGCTTGCGCGACGCCACCGATACCATCGCTCCCGTCCTCGAGTCGTGGCTGGCCGATGCGCCAGGGGAAGGGTTCGTCGTCGTCGAGGCGGCGGAGCTGGCGAAGCGGTCGGCGCTGCGCCGCCTGTTCGAGGCGGCGGAGGACGCCGTGGCCATCGCCTGCTACCCCGACGAGGGACCCGGGCTCGCCCGCTTCGTTTCGGCCACTCTGGCCAGCGCCGGCTCTCGCCCGACTTCGGATGCCGTCGCCGCTCTTGCCGACCGTCTCGGCGCCGATCGGGCGGTCACCCGCAGGGAGCTGGAGAAGCTCATCCTTTACAAGGGCGATGATCCGACGATCACCCTCGACGACGTCGAGGCCTGCATCGCCGACAGCGCCACCGCCTCCGTCGACGCCGTGGTCTTCGCGTGCGCAAGCGGCGATTTCAAGAGCCTTGAGCAGGCTTTCGGTCGGGCTGTTGGCGAGGGGTATCAGTCGGTCGCCATCCTGCGGGCGGGCGCCCGCCATTTCCAGCGGCTGCTCCTCGTCACGGCGATCGTCGCGTCCGGGCGTCCGCCGGAGACCGCGATGGCGGCGCTCAGGCCCCCGGTGTTCTTCAAACACCGAGACGCGTTTCGCGCCCAGCTCCGGCAGTGGCCGCGGGATCAGCTGTCGGCGGCGATCGCGAGGCTTACAGAGGCCGAGATTCTCTGCAAGACCACCGGCATGCCGGAGGAGGCGATCTGCCATCGGACGCTCCTCCAGCTCGCCGCAGCCGCCGCCCGCAAGAGCCGACCGGCATAGAGGCAGGATCGTCAGTCGGAAACCGGCCGGGGGTCAGGATCCCCGGCGATGACGATCTCCGGCATCTCCTGCTCATCCGGGCCGGCCGGAGGGGCCCGAAAGACGGGCGTCGGATGATCGCCTGCGCCCTGACCGCCATGGGTGAGCCGGTGCAGAATGTCATCGAGCTGGCCCAGCGAGCGGTAATGCAGGACGAGCGCTCCGGCGCCGCCCCGCTGCAGCCTGAGTTCCACCGAAAGCCCGAGCAGATTGCCGAGATCGCGCTCAAGCGCGAGGGTATCGGCGTCCTTGGCGGCGTGCTTGACCGCGGTCCGGGTCGGTCCGCGGTCGGCCTGCGCCAGCCGCTCGGTCTGGCGAACGTTGAGACCCTGCTTCACCACCTTGCGAGCGAGCCGCTCGGGATCGGGCACCGCGAGCAGCGCCCGCGCGTGGCCGGCGGTGATCTCCCCCTCTGCCATCAGCCGCTTCACCGGATCGGGTAGCTGCAGCAGGCGGACCATGTTGGCGACGTGACTTCGGCTCTTGCCGAGCCGCCGGGCCAGGTCGTCCTGGGAGTGGGAGAATTCCGCCATCAGCCGGGCATAGCCCTCGGCCTCCTCGAGCGGTGACAGGTCCTGGCGCTGCAGGTTCTCCACGAGCGCGATCTCGAGCGCCTCCTCGTCCGAGAGCTCCTTGACGACGACCGGCACCTCGTGCAGGTGCGCCTTCTGCGCCGCCCGCCAGCGGCGCTCGCCAGCGATGATCTCGAACATCTTGGCGTCATCGGCGGCGCGGCGGACCAGGATCGGCTGGAGGATGCCTTTCTCGGCAACCGATTGCGCCAACTCTTCCAGGTCCTCGTCGGTCACCCTGTGGCGCGGCTGGTAGCGGCCCGGCCGCAAGAGTTCGACGGCGACGGTCTTGAACGCGCGGACGCGATCGAGACGCGCGTAATCCTCGTCCTCCTCGCCGAGGAGGGCCGACAATCCTTTGCCGAGGGGGTTCCGCCTGGCGTCCGCCGTCATGCCACCGCCCTTCGCCCGCGGCGCAGCATCTCGCCTGCAAGATGCAGGTAGGCGCGCGAACCAGGACAATTGACGTCGTAGATCAGCACCGGCCGGCCGTGGGAGGGTGCTTCCGAGATCCGGACATTGCGGGGAATCACGGTGGCGTAGACCTTGTCGCCGAAATACTCACGGACGTCGCTGGCGACGAGGCTAGAAAGGTTGTTTCGTCGGTCGAACATGGTCAGCACGATCCCCTGGATCTCGAGCCCGGGATTGTAAAGCTGGCGGACGCGCTCCACCGTTCGCATCAGGTGACTGATCCCTTCGAGGGCGAAGAACTCACACTGCAGCGGCACCAGGACCGAATCGGCGGCGACAAGCGCGTTGATCGTCAGCAGCCCAAGGGCTGGCGGACAGTCGATCAGCACATAGTCGAAGGCGTCACCGCTCCTCGCGATGGCGTCGCGCAGGTAGAACTCCCGTCGCGGCAGGCCGACGAGCTCGATCTCCGCTCCCGAGAGGTCGGCGCCGGAGGGCACCACCTTCAGCTTCGGAACCAGCGTGTCGACGCTCGCCTCGACGAGCCCGCTCTCGCCGATCAGCACGTGATATGCATTCCGCCGCCGGGCTTGGCGTTCGACGCCGAGGCCGGTGCTGGCGTTGCCCTGGGGATCGAGGTCGAGGACAAGGACCCGGTTGCCGACGGCGGCGAGCGCCGTTCCCAGATTGATGGCCGTCGTCGTCTTGCCGACCCCGCCCTTCTGGTTGGCGACGGCAATGATGCACTGGCCGGCCGAATGTACGCACTCGCTAGCTGTTGTCATCGCGAGGGCGGAGGGCCTCCACTTTCAACACCGTGCCGGACGGGTCGGATCTGCTTGGGATCCGCGTGGCGCGCATCATCCATGTTTTGCTGGCCTCCGTCAATTCCGCCTCGAGCGTGCGTCCTTTGAGGAACAGGCCGCTCCCTTCAGGTTCAAGCAAACGATAGGCGTATCCAAGGAGTTTTCTCAGCGGGGCGCAGGCGCGCGCGGTCACGACGTCGGCCGGCATCGCTCCGAGCGCCTCGACTCGGCAGCACTGAACCGTGACATCGGTGCCAGTGATTCGCGCAGCCTCCCGGAGGAAGGCGCACTTCCGCGAATCGCTCTCCACCAGGTGCACCTCGCCGCCGTCCATGATGGCCAGCACCAATCCCGGAAAGCCTGCGCCGCTGCCAAGGTCGACAACTCCCGGCCGCCCGCGCGGAAGGAGCGGCATCAGCTGCGCGCTGTCGAGGACGTGGCGGCGCCAGGGGTCGCTCAGCGTGTCGGCACTGACCAGGTTGATTCGCCGGTTCCACTCGGCGAGCAGCGCAAGATAGGTCTCGAGGCGGCCGAGCACCGCGTCGTCGATGCTGGCGCTCCGCTGGAATTCCGCCGGCGACAGCCGATGTTTCACGTGAAACGAAATCCTGTGGTCACGCCGTCATGCAGTCTTCGTCGAGCCCGCGGCGCCGAACATAGCGCAGCAACGCTGTAAGCGCCGCGGGGGTGACACCCGGAATCCGTGCTGCAGCCCCGAACGTCAGCGGCCTCGCTTCGGAGAGCTTGGCCCGCACCTCCGTCGAGAGACCCGAAACCGATCCAAAATCGAGCTCCGCCGGGATCTCCAACGCCTCGTCCCGCTTGAACGCCCGGATGTCGGCCTCTTGGCGGGGCAGGTATGCGGAGTAATGGGCGTCGTTCTTGAGCTGCTCGGCCACGGTGTCCGCGATCCCGCCGAGCTCCGGCCACAGACGCCCGAGAGCCGCGACGTCGATGCCGGCGAACCCGAGGAGCTGCCAGGCCGTCCGCTTTCGACCGTCGTTCTTCACCGCTAGGCCCTTGTCCTGCAGATCCCCGGGCATCGCCGTCAGGGCATCGAGGCGTTGCCGCGCCTCTGCAAGCGCCTCGGCCTTGGCCTCAAAGGCCCGCCGCCGTCTCGCTCCGACCAGACCGGCTCGAACGCCGGTGGGAGTCAGGCGCTGATCGGCATTGTCCGCGCGCAACGACAGCCGGTACTCGGCCCGAGAGGTGAACATGCGGTAGGGCTCGGCCGTACCGAACGTGATCAGATCATCGATCATTACCCCGATGTACGCCTGGGACCGGTCGAGGACGAGCGGAGGTCCGCCCGACACTGCGCGTGCGGCGTTGGCGCCGGCGATCACTCCCTGCGCCGCCGCCTCTTCGTACCCCGTGGTGCCGTTGATCTGGCCGGCGAGGAACAACCGCGGCACGCGCCGCGTCTCCAATGTGGGTTTCAGCTCGCGCGGATCGACAAAGTCATATTCGATGGCGTAGCCCGGTCGGATCATTCGGGCCTGTTCGAGCCCCGGGATCGTCTTGAGAAGCGCGCGTTGAACCTCCTCCGGCAACGATGTGGAGATGCCGTTGGGATACACCGTCGGATCGTCGAGCCCCTCCGGCTCCAGAAAGATCTGGTGCCGGTCGCGGTCGGCGAAGCGCACCACCTTGTCCTCGATCGAGGGGCAGTAGCGCGGCCCGACGCTCCGGATCTGCCCCGAATAGAGTGGCGCCCGGTGCAGGTCGGCGCTGATCAGCCGATGCGAGGCCGGGGTCGTTCCGGTAATGTGGCAGTTGACCTGCGGCGTGGTGACGCGCTCGGTCAGGAACGAGAATGGCCTCGGCGGGTCGTCCCCGGCCTGCACCTCGAGCCCGTTCCAGCGGACGGTGCGGCCATCCAGCCGAGGTGGGGTCCCTGTCTTCAGCCGCCCCATGGCGAAGCCGAGCCGTCCCAACGCCACGCTGATACCGAACGTGGGCTCCTCCCCGATCCGCCCCGCCGGAACCTGGGACTCGCCGATGTGGACAAGCCCCCTCAAAAACGTTCCGGTCGTGAGCACGACCGCGCCGCCGAGAATGTCCTCACCCGCCGCGGTTCTCACGCCCTGCACATCCCCGGCGCTGCCAACCAGGAGGTCCTCGACAGCGGCCTGCACGATCGTAAGCCCCCGCTGCTCTGCCAACAGCGCCTGCATGGCCTGCCTGTAGAGCCGTCGGTCCGCTTGCGCGCGCGGCCCCCGCACGGCCGGCCCCTTGCTCCGGTTGAGGATACGGAACTGAATGCCTGCCCCGTCGATGGCCCGCGCCATCAGCCCGTCCAGGGCGTCGATCTCCCGCACGAGTTGGCCTTTGGCCAAGCCGCCGATGGCGGGATTGCACGACATCTCGCCAATGGTGCCCCGCCTGTGGGTGAGCAAGAGCGTCCGCGCGCCGAGCCTCGCCGCCGCCGCCGCCGATTCGCACCCGGCGTGTCCGCCGCCGACCACGATAACGTCCCATGTGGTCTGGATCGTCCGAAACCCGTCAACCTTCATTGCGTCATCGGTCGCCGGCATGTTTCACGTGAAACCCTATTTGCCGATGCAGAAGTCTCGAAACACCACGTCCAAGACCTCTTCGACATCGACCCGCCCGGTGATCCGCCCCAGAGCGCGCGCCGCAAGCCTCAGGTCCTCGGCCACCAGCTCCGGATCCCGGGCCGCCAGTGCCCCCGCCAGCGCTTCCCGGCAGTCCTCCAGCGCCTCTCGGTGGCGGGCCCGGGTCAGTGCCGGCGCCTCTGGCTCCTGGTAGCGGCTGGCGATCACCCCTTGCAACGCCGCCGCCACCGCCTCCAGGCCCTCCCCCGTCAACGCCGAGACTGCCAGCGCCTCACGACCGCCTATCGTCGGAACAACCGTGATGCGGCCGAGATCGCACTTGTTGATGACGGCAACGCCATCGCCGTTCAGGAGGCTCAAGGTCGCTTCGTCGACCTGCGGCCAGAGCGCCCCGTCAAAGACCGCGAGTTTCACGTCTGCAGTCTCGGCAGCCGCGCGGCTGCGCCGCACGCCCTCCTGCTCGACCTCGTCGGCGACGTCCCGCAGACCCGCGGTGTCCGCGAGAACCACCGGGTAGCCGGCCAACTCGAGGTGCACCTCGATCACATCCCGGGTCGTCCCAGGTCGTGGCGAGACGATCGCCGCGTCCCTCCGCGCAAGGCCGTTGAGCAAGCTCGACTTCCCGGCGTTCGGCGGGCCGATGATCGCCACCCGGATGCCGTCGCGCAGCCGCTCCCCGCGCCGGCCGTCCTGAAGATGATCGTCGATGCACCGCAGCAGGTCGTCGGTGCCGGAGCGAACGTCCCTCTCGAGCCTACACGGCAGGCCTTCGTCGGCGAAATCGATGGTTGCCTCGATGTGCGCGAGCAGCCGCAGCAGGCGATCGCGCCACCCGTCGTACAGCTCGGCGAGTCCACCCCGCATCTGCCGCAAGGCCTGTTTGCGCTGCGCCGCCGTCTCCGCCTGCACCAGATCGGCGAGGCCTTCTGCCGCCGTCAGGTCCAGCTTGCCGTTATCGAACGCGCGGCGGGCGTACTCCCCCGCCTCGGCGGGCCGGAGGCCCGGCTGACACCGCAGTGCCTCCAGCACATCTTGGACTACGGCGCGCCCGCCATGCACGTGCAGCTCAACCACGTCCTCGCCGGTGAAGCTGCGAGGCGCAGGAAAGCGGACCGCCAGCCCTTCATCCAGGAGCTCTCCTCCGCAATCCCGGATGGCGACGCGGACGAGGCAGCGCGGCGGAAACACCGCCCTCCCGGTCAGTCCCGAAAGCGCCGCCTCGGCATCGGGTCCCGACACCCGAATCACCGCGACGCCGGCAGGTCCCGCGCCGCTCGCCACAGAGAAGATCGTCTCTTCTCTCATCACCGGGTCGCAGACGTGCCAACCCTCTCGAGCGTTCCCGAGCTACGCTTCGTCGGTCGGCATGAGCAGCCGGTCAACCCGACCGCTCCTGAGGACATGGGTTTCCAGGATCTCATCGACATCGGCAAGAGAGTCGTAATGGTACCACACGGCTTCGGGATAGATCACCATCGTCGGCCCCCGTTCGCATCGGTCGAGACAGCCCGACTGGTTGATGCGAACCCCATCGAGGCCGAGCTCCTCGGCGCGCGCCTTCATGTAGTTGCGTAAGTGAACGGACCCGCGGCGGGCGCATGAGCCGCGCGGATGCTTCTCGGGACGCTCGTTGACGCAGCAGAAGACGTGACACCGATAGAAGAGCGTCGCCGGGCGGCCGTCGCCGCTCACTTCTCGCCCTGCTTCTGCACTTCGCTGTCACCCTCGCGGCGGCCCATGGCCGCGCTCATTCGTGACAGGATGAGCTTCTGCCACGCTTCCAAACTCTGCAGGCCAGCCGGCAGCCACATCTTGATCAGCGCATCGGGCTCCATCGCGGCCAGCGCCTTCTTCATCCGCGCTTCGATCTCCGTCATCATCGCCTGCTGCATCGGCTTGACGTCCGGAAGTCCCAGCAGCGTGCGCGCCTCTTCCGGCGTCATATCGACATCGATGTGGATCTTCATTGCCGACACCCCTCCTTTGCGCCGCCGAACCCGAACTTTCTCATTTCAGACAAGGATTTTAGGGTTGTTGCATGAGACGACGTGCCCAAACTAAGCGAGAGCGTGCAACTTCGCAACGGCGATGTGCGCCGATCTAACTCTCACTCCTTTTGCCCCGGATGCCATGACCGCGAACCTCCTCTCCCAGGAAACCAGCCCTTATCTTCTCCAGCACAAGGACAACCCCGTCCATTGGCGGCCCTGGGGTGAAGAGGCGCTCGAGGAAGCCCGTCGCGCCAACAGGCCCGTACTCCTCTCGGTCGGCTACTCGGCGTGCCACTGGTGTCACGTGATGGCCCACGAGAGCTTCGAGGACACGGAGATTGCCCGGCTGATGAATGAGATGTTCGTCAGCATCAAAGTCGATCGCGAGGAGCGCCCCGATGTCGACACCCTCTATCAGTCGGCGTTGGCCCTGATGGGCCAACAGGGCGGCTGGCCGCTCACCATGTTCCTGACGCCGGATGGCGAGCCGTTCTGGGGCGGCACCTACTTCCCTTCGGTTCCACGGTACGGGCGGCCGGGCTTTCCGGACATCCTGCGCGCCGTCCACCGCTCGTACCACCAGGAGCCGGAGACCATCGCCAAGAACGTCTCAGCACTGCGTGACGCGCTGCGCCGCTTGGCGCAGCCGGCCGCAGGCGGCGGCCTCAGCCGGAGTCGTCTTGACGATGCCAGCACGCTCGCCCTTCGCCTCATTGATCCGATCCGTGGCGGCACTGCCGGCGCGCCCAAGTTCCCCCAGCCCGTGTTCTTTCGGCTCCTGTGGCGCGCCTTCAAGCGAACGCGGTCGCCGATGTTTCGCGACGCCGTCATCGTCACGCTGGACGCCATCTGCCAGGGTGGGATCTATGATCACGTCGGCGGCGGCTTCGCCCGCTACTCGACCGACGAGCAGTGGCTCGTCCCCCATTTCGAGAAGATGCTGTATGACAACGCCCTCCTCGTCGACCTCCTGACGGAGGTGTGGCGGCACACGCGGAGCACGCTTTACGCCCGACGCATTCGTGAGACCATCGACTGGGCGCTGACCGACCTCCGGGTGGCACCGGACGCGGGTGGCACCTTTGCCTTCGCCAGCGCCTTCGATGCCGACAGCGAGGGCGAGGAAGGACGCTTCTACGTCTGGACCGAGCACGAGATCGATGCGCTTCTCGGAGAGCACGCGGCCCGGTTCAAAGCCGTCTACGACGTCAGCCGCGGGGGGAACTGGGAGGGGAGGACGATCCTCAATCGCAGCCGGGCGCCGGCGCTGCGAGGCGGCGATGTGGAGGAGGAGTTGGCAGGCTGCCTCCGCTCCCTCGGCGCGGCCCGCGCCCGACGCGCCCCGCCTCAGCGGGACGACAAGGTGCTCACCGACTGGAACGGGCTCATGATTACTGCCCTTGCCCACGCCGGAGCGGTGTTCGAGGAGCCGATCTGGCTGGGGGCCGCGGCGTCCGCGTTCGAATTCATCGTGGACAACCTTGAACAGGATGGCCGTCTCCGTCATAGCTGGTGCCGTGGCGTCGCGCGTCATCCCGCGGTGCTCGACGACTATGCCAACATGGCGCAGGGTGCCCTCGCCCTCTACGAAGCCACGGCCTCCCACGCCTACCTCGAGCGCGCCCGATCCTTTGTCGACGTCGCCGAACGCTTCTACTGGGATACCACCGATGGCGGATACTTCCTTTCCGCAAGCGACACGGCCGACGTCATCTCCCGTTCCAAGACCATCGCCGATCACGCCACGCCGTCGGGCAACGGGACCATGCTCGAGGTCCTGGCCCGCCTCTTTCACCTCACCGGCGAGTCCCGGTACCGGGAACGGTGCGATGCGCTCCTTCACCTGTTCTCCGGGGACAATCCCCAATATCTGATGTCCGTTCCCGGACTGCTTACCGGTTTCGAGCTGTTCGAAGACGCGCGCCAGGTCGTCATCGTCGGCGAACCCGGGGATCCGGCTGTCGACGCCCTCCGCCGGGCGGTTTTCACCTCCGACGCGCCTCTCTCTGTGGTCACCTATGTGCGGACAGGAAAGACGCTGCTCGAGACCCATCCTGCGCACGGCAAGGAGCGGATCGGCGGCGTCGCCACGGCCTACCTTTGCATCGGGCAGACGTGCGGTCACCCGGTGACCGATGCCGCAGCCTTGAGGGACCAACTCGCTTCGGCATAGACTGTGCCATGCCCAACGTTCGCGTCGACACGCCGGTCGGGCCCCTCATTCTACGCGAAGCCGGCGACGCTGTGACGCAGCTTCGCTGGGGCGCCGACGAGTCCATGAGCAGCGTGTCGCCTATCCTGGCCGCGGCCTGCGCCCAAATCGAAGCCTACTTTCAGGGGCTCTTGCGACGCTTTGATGTCCCCTTGCGGCCGTCCGGCAGTGCTTTCGATCTTTCGGTCTGGCGTCTCCTCCAAGAGATCCCCTACGGCGAGACCAAGACTTACGGCGCTCTCGCCCGCACCCTCGGAACGTCTGCACGCGCCGTCGGCGGCGCCTGCAGCAGGAATCCCATCCCCGTTATCATCCCCTGCCATCGGGTGACTGGAGCGGGCGGGCACCTCGGCGGCTACTCGGGCGGCCGCGGCCTCGAGACGAAACGAGCTCTGCTTCGCCTGGAAACACCACGCGGGGTCGCTCCGCCTTCCCGCAGACCGCGCCCGCCGATCGACGAAAGGAGCCTGACGTGACGAGAGCGGTGCGCATCCATCGCAATGGCGGTCCCGAGGTCCTGCAGTGGGAGGACGTCGATATCGCCGACCCCGGCCCCGGCGAGGTTCGCCTCCGGCAGACGGCCGTCGGCCTCAATTTCATCGACGTCTACCACCGAACCGGCCTTTACCCGTTGCCGTCGCTGCCGGCCGTCATTGGCATGGAGGGCGCTGGCGTCGTCGAATCCGTCGGTGAGGGCGTCACCGACCTCGCCCCCGGTGACCGCGTCGCCTACGCGAGCCTCCCGGTTGGCGCCTACGCGGAAGTTCGGCTGATGTCGGCCCAGCGTTTGGTCAAGCTTCCGGACGCGTTGAGCGACCGCGACGCTGCGGCGATGATGCTGAAGGGAATGACCGCCGAGTATCTTCTCCGCCGCACCTTTCGAGTCGAGCCGGGCGACACCATTGTCATCCATGCCGCGGCGGGCGGCGTCGGTCTGATCTTCTGCCAGTGGGCGAAGCTCCTCGGAGCGACCGTGATCGGCACCGTCGGCAACGACGCCAAGGCCGCCGTGGCCGCCGCCCACGGCTGCGACTATCCCATCGTCTATACACGGCAGAACTTCACCCAGCGCGTGCGGGAGCTGACCGGAGGCCTTGGCGCCGCCGTCGTCTACGACTCGGTCGGCAGGGAGACGTTCATGGGCTCCCTCGACTGCCTCCGTCCGCGCGGCATGATGGTGAGCTTCGGCAACGCCTCCGGGCCCGTCCCGCCGTTCGATCCGGCGCTGCTGGCGGCCAAGGGATCGTTGTTCCTGACCCGCCCGACGCTGTTGACCTACACCGCCGATCCCGCCGATCTGCAGGCCTGCGCCCGCGGCCTGTTCGACGTCGTCCTCGGCGGCAAGGTCCGCATCGAGATCGCCCAGACCTATCCGCTGAAGGACGCAGCCGTTGCTCACCGCGATCTGGAGGCACGCAAGACGACGGGCTCGACGCTGCTGATCCCGTAGCGCCACCGGCTTCGGCTCAGGCGTTCATCGCCTCGAAGAAGTCGGCATTGGTTTTCGAGGAGCGAAGCTTGTCCAAGAGGAATTCCATGGCGTCGATGACGCCCATCGGCATCAGCACGCGTCGCAGGACCCACATCTTCGACAGCGTCGGTTTGTCGACGAGCAGTTCCTCCTTGCGCGTTCCCGAACGCGTGATGTCGATGCTGGGCCATGTCCGTTTGTCGCCGAGCTTGCGATCCAGGATGATCTCGCTGTTGCCGGTGCCCTTGAACTCCTCGAAGATCACCTCGTCCATGCGCGAGCCGGTATCGATCAGCGCCGTGGAGATGATCGTCAGCGACCCTCCCTCCTCGATGTTGCGGGCGGCGCCGAAGAAACGCTTCGGCCGCTGCAAGGCGTTGGCGTCGACACCGCCGGTCAGCACCTTTCCCGAGGAGGGAACGACCGTGTTGTAGGCCCGGGCGAGGCGCGTGATCGAGTCGAGAAGAATGACCACATCGCGCTTGTGCTCGACCAGCCGCTTCGCTCGTTCGATCACCATCTCGGCCACCTGTACATGCCGCGTCGCCGGTTCGTCGAAGGTCGAACTGATCACCTCTCCGCGCACCGATCGCGCCATGTCGGTGACCTCTTCGGGTCGTTCATCGATGAGCAGCACGATGAGGTAGCACTCCGGATGATTGGCGGCGATGGAATGCGCGATGTTCTGCAGCATCATGGTCTTGCCGGTGCGGGGAGGGGCCACGATTAGCGCTCGCTGGCCCTTGCCGATCGGCGCGATCAGATCCACGACCCGGCATGTGTAGTCCTTGGTCTCGCCGTTCTTGACCTCCATCACGAACCGCTCTTCCGGATAGAGCGGAGTGAGGTTGTCGAAGTTGATGCGATGGCGAACCTCCGCCGGCTCCCCGAAATTGATCCTGTTCACCTTGAGAAGCGCAAAATACCGCTCTCCGTCTTTCGGCGAGCGGATCTCGCCCTCCACCGTATCGCCGGTTCTGAGACCGAAGCGGCGGATCTGGCTGGGTGATACGTAGATGTCGTCCGGACCCGGCAGGTAATTGGCCTCAGGAGACCTGAGGAAGCCAAAGCCATCCTGCAGGATTTCCAGAACGCCATCGCCGTAGATCGCAACTTCATTTTCCGCGAGCTGCTTGAGAATAGCAAACATCATCTCCTGCTTCCGCAGGGAGCTTACATTTTCGATCTTCAACTCCTCGGCGTAGGTCAGTAGCTCCGCCGGGGGCTTCGTCTTTAGCTCTTTCAGATTCATGATCGTTTCCCAACCTCGGGACCGTCTCGGAAAGGAAAAGGGTTACCGCGCCGCAGGCAGCCGCTGCCGTTCTTTGCTTGAAAACGGAGGGTTCCGAATACCTCTCACGACCGCCGGTTGCCGGCGCCGTTCTTAACCCAGGACTGAGTGGAACAGAGACACGCGCTTGATGACGTTTCCACAATGAACCAACTGCGGAGCACCTGTCAAACGGAGAATCGCCACTGGCGTCCGCCTAAAACGGTTTCACTACAACCAAAACAACGATACCGATCATCAGTAGCGTCGGCACCTCGTTGACCATGCGATAGAATTTCTCGGATCGGGTATTAGCGTCACGCGCAAAGGCAATGCGCCACCGCGCCAGCAACATGTGGTACCAGATCATGCCCGCCGACAGCGCGAGTTTCGCGTGCAACCAGCCCTCTGCGGCGAGAGAACCCAGAAAACCCAGCCACACCAGGATCAGCCCGCTTGCCAGTGATGCGATCATCGCCGGGTTCATGATGATCCTCAGGAGCTTCCGCTCCATGACCTTGAACGTCTCCGAGGCCTCCGATCCGGCTTGATGCTTGGCATGATAGACATATAAGCGCGGTAGATAAAAAAGGCCTGCCATCCATGAAATTACACTAACAATGTGGAATGCTGTTACCCATGTATAGTAATCATACATTATGATTCCTCAATATAATTCATTTTTATACTACGGTGGACAGGGACAACGAGTGAACGTTCTTGGACAGATCCGTGTGCTGCCCACCCGACAGACCCGCGGGTCGCGCACGAGCGCGTCCTCGACCGTGTCGGCAAGGCCTGCGATGAACTCTGAGGAGGTGCCGACGGTGGGAACACGGATGTACGCCGGAACGCCACAGGCGCGCGCCTTCGTCGCGTACTCGATGTCGAGCTCGACCAAGGTCTCGGAATGTTCGGAAACAAAGGCGATGGGAACGATGACAACGGCCACTCCTTCGCGCCCCGCGCGCTCGATCTCTTCTTCTGTCGAAGGCCCGATCCATTCGAGGGGTCCGACCCGGCTCTGATAGCAGATCACCCACTCCAGGTCAGCAAAGCCGATCGCAGCCGCCACCGCCGCGGCGGTCTTCTCGACCTGCCACTGGTAAGGATCTCCCCCTCGAACGACCTTCTTCGGCAGTCCGTGAGCAGAGAACAGGACGCGACGCTTGCCGGCTCCGTCCACCTTTGCCAGCGCGTCCCGGAGCAGCCGCGATTGTGCGGCGACGAGCCCTTTCTCGCAGGGATAGCAGCAGACGAACCTCTGATCCTGACCAAGGCCGCGATCAGTCGCGGCACCACTCCACTCCTTGAACGACGACCCTGTCGTCGTCGTCGAGAATTGGGGATACAGCGGCAGCAGAACGATCCGATCCGACCCATAGGCCTGGACCTCTCGCGCCGTCTCGTCGCTCAGCGGATGCCAGTAGCGCATCGAAACGAAGACACGCGCCTCACGGCCGCGGCGTACCAGCTCCTGCTCCAGCGAGGACGCCTGCTCCCGAGTGAGCTCCAGCAGCGGAGACCGGCCACCCATCTGCCGGTAGATCTCCTTCGCCACCGGTGTTCTTCGTTTCGCGATCAGCCGAGCGAGAAGCCAGCGGACGGGCGCCGGCGCCCCGATGATGGCGGGGTCGCTGAACAGATTGACGAGGAAGGGCCTCACGGCTTCGAGCCGATCCGGCCCGCCGAGATTGAACAGAACGACGGCGAGCTTCTCCCTCATGCACTCCTCGTCCGCCGCCAACTCTGCACCATGTCCATGACCAGACCGATGTTCTCCGGCGGGGTTTGGGGAAGAACCCCATGTCCCAGGTTGAACACGAAACGCCCCTCCGTCATTTCCCTCAGAAGCCGCTCCGTTTCCTCAACGAGTTGGTCTCCACCCGAGGCAACGAGAACGTTGTCGAGATTGCCCTGCACCAGGCATCGTGCCTGCAGATGCTCGCGCGCCCATGCGAGCGGTAGAAACGCATCGATCCCGACACCGTCGACCCTCGTTCGCTCCGCGTAATCACGGTAGAGGACGCCGGCTCCGCGGGGAAAACCGATGATCGGAACTTCCGGGTGCGAAGACCTCAAGCGTCCGACGATGTTGGCGGTCGGCTCGATCACCCAGCGTCGAAACTGCGCCTCCGGAAGCAGTCCTGCCCAGCTGTCGAAGAGCTGCACCACGTCGGCACCGCATTCGATCTGCCGCTCGAGATAGCGGCCGGTGACCTCCTCGAGAACGCGAATGAGCAGGGTAAACGTTTCCGGCTCCCGGTACGCCAGGCTTCTGCTTTCCTGCGCGTGCCCCCCGCCGCGGCCGTCCACCATGTACACGGCAACTGTCCAGGGTGCGCCCGCAAAGCCGATCAACGCAAGATCGTCCGGCAAGGCCTGACGCAGCTCCGTCACCGATTGAAAAACCGGCTGCAAGCGTTCCTCGAAAGCTTCCATGTCAAGGTTCGCGATGTCCGCCCGGGTGCCCAGCGGCTCGAGGACCGGCCCCTCGCCTTCGATGAACGCCACCTGCCGTCCGAGCGCGTGCGGGACGACGAGGATGTCACTGAACAGGATCGCCGCGTCCGGCCGATACCGCCGGATCGGTTGTAGCGCCGCTTCAACCGTAAGCTCGGGCGTGTAGCAAAAGGAGAGGAAATCAGGCTCTCGCTCCCTCAGTCGGCGGTACTCGGGCAGATAGCGGCCGGCTTGGCGCATGAACCAACAGGGAGGCCGATCCAGCCCGCTCGACCGAAAGGCCTGCACCAGCAGCTTCTGCGACACGGTTGACCTCGCTGCTCCGGTTTGGAACGGGATCGCCATCTCTTTCTAAACTTATAATATCTAATACAAGAAAGTGGTTGTTGTTGTAGTGGCGTGGATCGTGGGGATTATAAGCTGTCCACAGGTTATTCCCGTGCAGCGGCTGGGGTCGCTTGAAGGAGGAGGCCGCTGGTGATCACCCGGGAGGTCGCTGGTAGTTCTACTCACGGAAGAGCAGCTTGGACCACTTCCGAAAAGCGGGGAAAACGGGACTTGCTCTGGCGCACGATCGATCGGCCCCCGCTGATCACATACACCTTGCTGGCAAGGCGGTCCGATGACAAGGGTGTGAGCCGAATCGAAGAGAGTGGTTTTGAACTACTCCCGTATGCCACGCGATCGCGTTTTCTCCCACTTTGTCCCCAGGCGTTGAACAGGGGGTCGTTGGCCTTGGGCTCCCTGCTCGAGAGGGCTTTTCCTTCCTTCTCAGCCGCTGGCGGCGCGGTGCTTCAGCCTGTCGATGATCATCGTCGCCGTCTGCTCGATCGATCGGCTGGTCACGTCGATGATCGGCCAGCCGTGGCGGAAAAAGAGCCGCTGCGCAGCTTGTACCTCCTTTCGCAAGGCGTCCTCGTCCGCATAGGTCGTTGATCCGACCTCGCCCAGAGCCTTGAGTCGGTCGGCGCGAATCATCAAGAGCCGGCTCGGGTTGACGGTGAGGCCGACGATCAGCGGCCGTTTGGCACGGAGGAGTCCGACCGGCAGGGGTGAGCCGGGGACCAACGGCACGTTCGCTGCCTTGACTCCGCAGGATGCAAGGTACATGCAGGTCGGTGTCTTGGTGGCCCTTGAAACGCCCACCAGAACGACATCTGCATCATCGAGGTCTTCGGTTGCGAGGCCATCGTCATGGGACAGCGTGAACTTCATCGCCTCGATTCGGCGATAGTACTCTTCGTCGATCAGGTCGCGTGCACTTGTCTGGTAGCGCACGGTCAGGTCGTAGTGCTTCGCCAAGGCGCCGATCACCGGCTCGAGGGAGAACTGACAGGGGACTCTGAGGCGTCGACAGCCTTCTTCGAGCGCATTACGAAGATCGAGGGCGGCGATGCTGTGCAGAACGAAGCCGCGGGTTTCGGCGATGGCGGCGAGGATCTCTGGAACTTGGCCCATGTGCCGAACGAACTTCCACAGGCGGCGTTCGACCTTGATCCCTTCGAACTGGGCTACGGCGTTTCGCGCCAGCATCTCGATCAGCTCGCCGGACGCATGTGAAACGAGATGGAGGATTATGGTCGTGGAGGTCACGGCAGCGCCCTTCTCGTCCGGTCGCTCCTGCTTTCTAGCGGTGGTAGCCGCCGTCGAGGCGGAGTACGGTGCCGTTGACCATGACGTTCTTGATGACATGCATCACCAGCATCGCAAACTCGGCCGGGTCCCCGAAACGATGGGGAAACGGGATCGCGTGCACCAGCCGAGAATCGAGATTCTTCTCCATGGCGAAGAGGGTTGGCGTGCCGAACAGTCCGGGAGCAATGCCGACGACGCGAATGCCGAGCGGGCCGAGCTCTCGTGCGGCGGGCAGAATCATGCTGACTACGCCGCCCTTGGACGCGGCATAGGCTGCCTCTCCACTTTGCCCCTCATACGCCGAGACGGACGCCGTGGAGACAATGATGCCGCGCTCGCCATGGGCCAACCGTTTAAGAGTGGCCATGTCTGCCGCAGCGAGCCGCATCATGTTGAAGGTCGAGATCAGGTTGACTTCGACGAGCTGCCTGAAGCTGTCCAGCAACATCGGCCCGGTCTTGCTGAGGATGGTCTGGGTATGACCGCGGCCGACGCAGTGCACCAGAACCCGAGCCGGCCCGTTCACCTCTCGCGCCTTTTTCAGCGCGTCCTCGGCAGCGCTTGAATCGGAGACATCGCAGGGAATGGCCAAAGCATTCACCTCGCGGGCAACCGTCTCGAGGCGCGGTAGGTCGATATCGATAAGGGCCACCCGGGCGCCCGCCTCTGCAAGGAAACGTGCGGTTTCCGCTCCCAGCCCGGATGCAGCGCCGGTGATGACGGCGGCGCATTGCCATAGTTCCACGGTGAACTCCTCCCTTCGATGTGTTCTGGTCGCGGGTGCGTCGGGTATTCTCGGCAGAATGGCAAGCGTTTCCAACGATTTTAGTGTGTACTCGCCGGAAATCGGTGCATGGGACGGCGAGGCAAGGCCATGACGCAAAACGGCATTTCGCTCATCCTGGCGTCGGCCAGCCTCGCCCGTCAGCGGATGCTGGCCGAGGCGGGCGTCGTCTTCACTAGCGTTTCCGCTGACATCGACGAGACCCGGATCAAGTCCTCGGCCGAGGCGCGCGATCTCGGACCTGCCGCCATGGCGCTGGCTCTTGCCGAGGCGAAGGCGGTTTCCGTCTCTAGGCGCCATCCCGAAGCGTTGGTCATCGGCGCCGATCAAGTCCTCGAATGCCAAGGACACCGCTTCGACAAGCCGGCCGATGAGGCGGAAGCCGCTGCCACCCTCGTCGCGCTGCGCGGGAAAACGCACCGCTTGATCAGTGCGGTTGCGGCGGCGCGTGGGGGAACGTGCACCTGGCAATACGCCGACACTGCCTGGCTCACGATGCGTCTGTTCAGCGATGCCTTTCTCCGGCAATTCGTCGGCGAGTGTGGAGCGGACATGCTGCAATCCGTCGGCGCCTACCGCATCGAGGGGCCGGGCGTGCACCTGTTTTCGCGCATCGAGGGCGATCACTTCGTTATTCTCGGCCTTCCCTTGCTGCCGCTTCTCGGCTTCCTGAGACGCGAGCATATACTTGCGGAGTAGGCGGTGGCGTTGAGCGGAACAACAAAGGTCGCCGGTATCATCGGTTGGCCGGTCGCCCATTCCCTGTCGCCGAGGCTGCACGGCTACTGGCTCGATCGCTACGGCATCGATGGCGTCTACGTGCCTCTTCCGGTCAGGCCTGCCGATCTGGTCGGTGCTCTGGAGGCTCTTTCCAAGCTCGGCCTTGTCGGCGCCAATGTCACCGTTCCCCACAAGGAGAAAGCGCTTGCAGCCGTCCATAGCGTGTCCGAGGAGGCAAGGAGGATCGGCGCCGTCAACACCGTCGTCGTGCTCGAGGACGGCGAACTGCACGGAAGCATCACCGACGGCCTCGGTTTCTTGGCCAGCATGACCGAAGCGATAGGAGGCTGGAGAGCCGATGCCGGGCCGGTGGTCGTCATCGGAGCCGGGGGAGCGGCCCGGGCGGTGTGCGCGGCTCTCCTCGATGACGGCGCACCCGAGATCCGCCTCGTGAACCGGACCCGGTCGCGGGCCGAAGCGCTCGCGCGCTTCCTGGGCGGTCCCATCGTCGTCACCTCTTGGGCCGATCGCAGCCGCGCCCTCTCCGGAGCTGCGGCGCTGGTCAATACCACCACGCTCGGGATGGAAGGGAGCGCGCCTCTGGACCTCGACCTGGCTTTCCTTCCCGGCGAGGCGGTGGTGGCCGATATCGTCTATCGGCCCCTGATCACGCCGCTGCTGGCGGCCGCGGCCGCGAGAGGACATCGCATCGTCGACGGCCTCGGCATGCTGTTGCATCAGGCCCGGCCCGCCTTTGCGGCCTGGTTCGGGGTCGAGCCGGAGGTGACCCGGGAGCTCCGCGCGTTTGTTCTGGAGGGGCTGGCGCGCTAGTGGTGGTTTTGGGTCTCACCGGTTCGATTGCGATGGGCAAGACAACGGCTGCGAAAATGGTCCGTCGACTGGGTATCCCGGTGTTCGATGCCGACGGCTGTGTTCACGCGCTGCTGGCGAGGAACGGTCGGGCCGTGGACGCCGTCGGTCGGCTCTTTCCGGAAGTGATCGCAGAAGGAGCGGTCGATCGCGCGGCGCTGGCCCGCCGCGTGTTCGCCTCGAGCGGAGCGCTCGCCTCACTGGAAGCCGTTCTCCACCCGCTGGTGCGAGAACGGCAGTCGTGGTTTCTCAAGGTCGAAGCAAGGCAGGGGCGACGCGTGGTCGTTCTCGATATTCCTCTCCTGTTCGAGACCGGGGGCGACACCGTCTGTGATGCCGTTGCCGTGGTATCGGCGCCGGAGTTCGTTCAGCGGCGCCGCCTCAGGGAACGGCCAGGATTGGGTGCGTCCCGGTTGCACGCGACGCTTGCTCGTCAGATGACCGATGTCGAGAAACGGAGGCGAGCGGACTACGTCATTCCCACCGGCCTCGGCAAGGCCTTTACCTTCGCGACGATCACGCGAATCGTCGCCGACTGTTCGCGGCGCAAAGGCGGTCGATGGATGACCTCCGAGAGAGGAGCCTGGCGACGCCGCGATGCGCGGAAACCTTCGGAGGCCTTTCATGCGTGAGATCGTCCTCGATACGGAAACCACCGGGCTCGATCCGTTGGCCGGCCATCGCGTCGTCGAACTCGGCTGCGTGGAACTGGTCAATCACGTGCAGACGGGGCGCACCTTCCAGCAGTACATCAACCCCCAGCGGAGCATGCCGCAGGGTGCCTTCGCCGTTCACGGGCTGGCGGATGAGTTCCTTTCCAAGCAGCCGCTGTTTCAGCACGTTGCCGAGGCCTTTCTCGGTTTTATCGCGGACTCCCCGCTGGTCATCCATAATGCCGCCTTTGACCTGGCCTTTCTCAACGCAGAGCTCGAGCGCACCGGGCACGCCGCGATCCCGGCCAGTCGGGCGATCGACACCGTCGATCTGGCGCGAAGGAGGTTTCCGGGGGCACCAGCCAACCTTGATGCGTTGTGCCGGCGGTTCGCCATCGATCTCTCGCTGCGGACGCTGCACGGAGCGTTGAAAGACGCCCACCTCCTCGCCGAGGTCTATCTCGAACTCCTCGGCGGACGCCAACCGGGTCTCGCGCTGGTCGCGGCGGGGACCCGATCAGCCGCCGTGCAGCCAAGGAAGCATGCGCCGCGGCTCATCGCACCGTCGGCGGAAGAGGCCGCGGCCCACCAGGCGCTGCTTGATCGCCTGCCCAAACCGCTGTGGCGGCAGATCCCGGATCCCTAATGGGCAGGCGGAGAGGCGTCGCTGCCGGCGGCGGCGCTGTTCTTCTGTCGCTGCTGTTCCTGCAACTGATGCTGGTACATGCCGACGAAGTCGATCGGGCCCAGCATCAGCGGCATGAACCCGCCGTCCCGCGTCGTGTTGGCGATGATCTGTCTGGCGAACGGGAACAGCAGCCGCGGGCACTCGATCAAAAGGACCGGCCGCAAGGCCTCGTCCGGAACGTTGATCGTGAACACGCCACCGTAGGCGAGTTCCATCAGGAACGCGGTGGCCTGCCCGATCTTGCAATCGGCCTGGGTATGCAGAACGACCTCGTAGGCGTCACCGCTCAGAGGTGAGGCCTGGACGTTGACGTTGACGTTGATCTCCGGCTGCTGGTTCTGCATCTGGGCGAAGATCGACGGCGCCGCGGGCACCTCGAACGACAGATCCTTGACATACTGGGAGTTGATGACGAGGGGCGGTCTGTTGGCCGCTGAGCCGCCGCCGTCGTTTCGGCCCCGTGCGTCGCCGCTCGTGATCGGTTGCTGCCGGTCCTCGTCGGGCGCCTCAGCGCTTGCGCGCCGATCCTCGGGCGTGTCGGCCATGGCTGCACCTTGTCCTGACTGGGTGCGGAGTGGCTAACACGGAACGCGGCGAAGGACAACCGCAAGCGTCGCCGGGCTCGACCGGACGTCTGCTTCCCTACTCGCCGTCCGGTTTCCGCCACGGCGTTCTCTTGTGATCCGCCCCCCGCTGTGGTTCGCGGCGCGCGTGGCGAACCTCCTCATACTCGCCATCGATGACGACATGGCCTTCCGGAGAGCGCGGCCGGCCGTCTCTATCGGTCTCATCGGTCCATACCGTGACGCGGCCGGCGGCCCGGAGATGACGCGACAGCGCTTCGCGGAGGAGATGACGTGCGGCCGGGACCAGCAACAGGAATCCCACCCCGTCCGTGACGAAGCCGGGCGTCAGGAGTAGGGCGCCCGCAGCCAGGATGCAGAATCCATCGAAGACCTCGACCAGAGGAAACCGCCCTGCGTTGAGGCTGGCTTGAGCGCGGCCGAGCGTCGAGAAGCCTTGGTGCCGCACCAGCGCAGCGCCCAGGACCGCCGTGAAGATCACGGCGCCGACCGTCGGCCAAAGCCCGAAGCGATCGCCGGCTTCGATCAGGAGAGCGATTTCGCCAATCGGAACTGCCACGAAAGCTGCGATCAAGACCAGGCCCATGGTTGCTCCCGCTGCCTCTGCCGCCTATCTATTGTTGAGCGGTCGGCGCCCCGGCGGAGACACACTTGGCTGGACCTCCGGGAAGCAAGCCGCTAACGTGAATTCGGCGGTGTGTACCCGGCCGACGCACTACGGTCCAGTTGCATGCCAATGTTGAACAGACGAGCTGATGAGCGGCGATTTCCAGGTTCTCGACCTCATACTTTTCGCCCTCGTGGCGGCGTTCCTGGTCCTTCGTCTCAGGAGCGTGCTCGGTCGGCGTGACGGACACCGAGGTCCGGCGCCGGATCCGTTCAAGAGCCCGACCGGTCGGGAGCACTCGGACGACAGGGTGGTCCGGCTGCCTGATCGCGGCGAACGCCCGGCGGAAGCGACTGAGCCTGCTCCTGCCGCCAAGACCGAGGGATCGGCGTCGGCCCTTGAGGCCAGTCTGACCACGATCAAGGTCGCCGACCCGGTTTTTGATGGCGATGAGTTCCTGTCCGGGGCCCGCATGGCTTTCGAGTTGATCCTCAACGCGTTCGCGGCCGGGGATACGGCCACGTTGAAGCCCCTGTTGAGCCCCGAGGTGTTCGCCAACTTCGCGCAATCCATCCGCGATCGGCAGCAGGCGGGGGAGGCGATGGAGCTGGCCCAAGTCAACATCCGTTCGGCGGACATCGTTGAAGCCTATATGGCGGGGCGCACGGCGCATGTCACCGTCAAGTTCGTCAGCGAGCAGGCCACGGTCGTCCGCAACGAGGAGGCCGAGCAGGTCGAAGGCGATCCGCACGCACCGACCGAGGTCACCGACTATTGGACCTTTGCACGTGACACGCGCAGCGGCGATCCGAACTGGATGCTTGTGGCGACCGGCAGCCAGGAGTGACCCCCCGGGGACCTGACCGGAATCTGCGCGCCTGGCGGGTCGTCCGGCACCTTGCGGTGGTTGCGTTGGCGGTCGCGGCCGTCGCGTGCGCGCCTCCGCGGTCCGGTGTGGACCTGAACCCGGTTGGTTTTGCCGATCTACCCGACTGGAGGCTCGACGATGCCGCTGCGGCCTTGACCGCTTTCCGGCGGTCCTGTGCGCGACTGAAGTCGGCGCCGGCGGATCGGGCAATGACTGTCGGTGCCGCTGCCGGCACCGTCGCCGACTGGCAGGCCGTATGCGCCGCCGCGGGCCTCGTCGCCGACGGTAACGACGAAGCCGCCAGAGGCTACTTTGAGCGCTCCTTTGTTCCCTACCTCGTTCGTTGGGACGGAGATGCCGCAGGCCTGTTCACCGGCTACTACGAGCCCGAGCTGCGCGGTGCCTGGGTGCGGAGCGATCGCTTCGGGGTTCCGATCTACGGTCCTCCCGCCGATCTGGTTGTCGTCGACCTCGGGCGGTTCGATGCGGCCCTGAAGGGCCGCCGGATCGTCGGCCGGGTGAACGACGGATCCTTGGCGCCCTATCCCGCGCGGGCCGAGATCGAGACCGGCGTGCTCGCGGGCAGAGGCCTTGAGCTGCTTTTCGTCGATGATCCGATCGACGCGTTCTTCCTCCACATCCAGGGATCGGGTCGGGTGATCATGGATGACGGCAGTGCCGTGCGCTTGGGTTTTGCCGCGAGGAACGGCCGGCCCTACTTCGCGATCGGACGCGAACTGGTTCGTCGCGGCGTCCTTGCCCGAGACGAGGTCTCCATGCAGTCGATCCGGGCTTGGCTTCAGGCCCATCCGGCCGAGGCGTCGGCGGTGATGGCACTGAATGAATCGTTCATCTTCTTCCGTCTCGTCGATGGCGAGGCGCCGCTGGGCGCCCAGGGGGTGGCACTGACGCCGGGCCGCAGTCTCGCCGTCGACCCGGAGATAATACCACTGGGGCTGCCGCTTTGGCTCGACACCATTGATCCGCTCGATCCCGAGCGACCGCTGCGCCGGCTCGTTGTCGCCCAGGATACCGGATCGGCGATCAAGGGCGCGGTCCGCGGCGATCTGTTTTTCGGCTCCGGCGAGAACGCCGCCCTCCGGGCCGGCGCGATGAACCGCCCCGGCCGCTACTATGTGTTTCTGCCCAAACAGTTACCCTTGAACTGAAAGCGTTGCCAAGGGCCAGCTTCGTCTTGCTATTCCGGCGCGGAGCGCTCATTTTCTTCCCATGACTGAGCGTCCGGCCCGGGTGGCGTTGTTCGTCACGTGCCTCGTCGACCTCATGCGCCCCGCCGTCGGCTTCGCGGCCGTCAAGCTGCTGACGGACGCCGGTTGCGAGGTCGCGGTGCCCGAGGCCCAGACGTGTTGCGGTCAGCCGGCGCTCAACTCGGGGGACCGCAGGGATGCCGCCCTCCTTGCCCGCCGGGTCATCGAGGCGTTCGAGGGCTTCGACTACGTGGTGCTGCCGTCGGGTTCGTGCGGCGGCACGATCAAGGTGCACTACCCCGAGCTGTTCACGGATGACCCCGTCATGGCCGGACGCGCTCGCGCGCTCGCTGCCCGTACGTTCGAGCTCACGACCTTCCTCAGCGACGTGCTCAAGGTCGGACCGATTCGCGGGCGCTACCAGGGCGTCGCGACCTTCCACGACTCCTGTTCCGGTCTGCGCGAGCTCGGGATCAAAACGCAGCCGCGCACGCTGCTCTCGGGCATCGAAGGCCTGGAGATCCGAGAGATGAAGACCGCGGAGACCTGCTGCGGGTTCGGTGGCTTGTTCTGCGTCAAGTACCCGGGCGTTTCGGAAAAAATGGTCGACGTCAAGGCCGACGACATTCGTGCCACCGGAGCCGACACCGTGCTCGGCGGCGACATGGGGTGCCTGATGAACATGGCCGGCCGCCTTCATCGGCGCGGCGACGCCGTTCGCGTCCGCCACGTCGCCGAGGTGCTCGCCGGCATGACCGACGAGGTCCCACCCATCGGAGGCACGAAGCCGACATCGTAGCGGGTGCGGGAGGGGAGGAGTAGCCGGGTGCAGTCGACCGCGCGTTCGTTCAAGGTTAATGTCAAGTCCGCCCTCGCCGATGCCCAGCTGCAGACGGCGCTGCGGCGCTTTCCGGAGGGATTCCCGGTGAAGCGGCGGCTTGCCGTCGAGAGGCTGCCCGAGTTCGACGCGCTCCGGGATGCGGCGCGCGACATCAAGAACGACGTTTTGCAGCATCTCGACGTCTATCTCGAGCGGTTCGAGACCAAGGTCATCGAGAGCGGCGGTCAGGTTCACTGGTGCAGGGATGCTGAGGAGGCGCGGCAGGCGGTCGTCGAGATCTGCCGGCAGGCCGGCGCGACCAACGTCACCAAGGCCAAGTCCATGATCGGCGAGGAGATCTCCATCAACGAGCGCCTCGAGGCCTCCGGCTTTCGGCCGGTGGAGACCGACCTCGGAGAGTACATCATCCAGCTTCGCGGCGAGCCGCCCAGTCACATCATTGCCCCCGCCATCCACCTGAACAAGGACCAAGTGGCGGAAGCGTTCCGTCGGGAGCATAAGCACTTGCCGCCGGACCGCCCGCTGGAGGAGCCGCAGGTCATGCTCGAGGAGGCGCGGGAGATCCTGCGCAAGGAGTTCCTCTCGGCCGACGTCGGCATCACCGGCGCCAACTTCCTGATCGCCGAGACGGGATCGATCGTGCTGGTGACCAACGAAGGCAATGCCGACCTGACGCAGACTCTGCCTCGCGTTCAGATCGTCCTTGCCAGCATCGAGAAGGTGGTGCCGACGCTCGAGGACGCAACGACGATCCTGAGAGTTCTTGCCCGGTCGGCGACCGGCCAGGAGCTCTCGGTGTACACGACCTTCACCACCGGACCGCGGCGGAGTGGCGACAGCGACGGGCCGGAGGGCTTCCATGTCGTGCTCCTGGACAACGGCCGGACGCGCATCCTCGGCTCCGAATTCCGCGAGATCCTCCGCTGCATCCGCTGCGGCGCCTGCATCAACCATTGTCCGGTCTACGGCGCCATCGGCGGGCACGCGTACGGCTGGGTATACTCGGGACCCATGGGGGCGGTGCTGACGCCGAACCTGATCGGTCTCCAAGAGGCCGGGGATCTTCCCAATGCCTCGACCCTGTGCGGCCGCTGCGAAGAGGTATGTCCGATGCGCATTCCGCTGCCGCGGATGCTGCGCCAGCTCCGGGAGCGCCAGTTCGCGCGGAAGCTCTCTCCCGCTACGCTCAGGGTCGGGCTCACGGGATGGGCGTTCCTTGCGAGGCGTACAGTCTTGTATCGATGGGCGACCCGTTTTGGCGTCGGACTGCTCGGCCTCTGCGGTCGCCGTAAGGGCTGGTTCAGGAGCCTGCCGCTCGCCGGCGGCTGGACGGCGGCGCGCGATCTGCCGGCGCCACAGGGCCGAACCTTCCAGGAGATGTGGTCGAGCAAGGGGGGCCGGCGGCGGTGACGGAGTCGCGGGAATCGATCCTTGCCGCCATCCGCGGCGCCTTGGGTCGCGGTCGCCTGCCCGAAGCCCGGACGGCGGACCTCGAGCAGGGCTTCCCGACGCCCCGGGCGAGGGTGGTGCCGGCACGGGGTCGGGTCGCTCCGGCGGAGCGCATCGCGCTGTTCATCGCCGAGGCGGAGCGGGTCAACGCGACGACACGACGCCTTCGGTCGTGGCACGAGGTGGCGGAGGCGGTTGCCGCGTTTTTGCGATCGGCTAACCTGCCGATGTCCGTGCGCACATCGTCGGCGCCGATGCTGGCGACCATTCCCTGGGCGGCGGAGCCGTCGCTGATCGTCGCCACCGGACCTGCCGAAGACGAGGATGCGGCCGCCTTCGTCGGGGCCTTCGCGGGAATCGCCGAGACCGGCACGCTGATGGTGGTCTCCGGGCCGGAGACACCGACGACGCTCAATTTCCTGCCGCCCAATCACGTCGTCGCGCTGCCGGTGGGACGACTGGTGGGAACTTATGAGGAGGCGTGGGCCCTGTTGCGGGCGGAGTTCGGCACCGGCGTCATGCCGCGCACGGTCAACTGGATCACCGGCCCCTCGCGCACGGCCGACATCGAGCAGACGCTTCTCCTCGGTGCTCACGGGCCTCGCCGGCTGCACATTCTGCTCATTGACGATGAGCTCGGCTGACAAGAGACGGAGGCGCGGCGTCGCCAAGGATGAATCCGAGCTCTGGCGGCGTGTCGTGGCCGACGCCAAGCCGCTGAAATCCCGCGCCCGCCCGTCGGCCGCGAAGGCGTCCGCCGCCGGCGTGTTCCCTGATCCGCCACAGCCCCAGGAGGTTACGGCCAAGGCACCGGCTGCACGACCGGCGCCGGCCACCCCTGCTGGCGCGAAAGCGGCGACTGCGCAGTGGCCTCCGGCGCTGGACCATGGCTTTGCTCCCGGCCTCGACAGGCGGTCGCTCGCCCGGTTGCGCAAGGGTTTGGTACCCATCGAGGGTGAGTTGGACCTGCACGGGCTTCGCTACGAGGATGCCCAGAGGGCGCTTGAGGACTATCTCCAGTCGGCGCAGCAGAGGGGTCTCCGCTGCGTTCTGATCATCACCGGCAAGGGGAGGCGCTCCGAGGAAGCGGCCGGCGTACTGCGCACCGCAGTGCCGCGGTGGCTGAACCAGCCGCCCAGCCGCGAGCGCGTTCTCGGCTTCTGCTACGCCGTCCCGCCGCATGGCGGCGAAGGCGCGCTCTATGTCCTGTTGCGCCGGCGCAAGGCGCGACCGACCCTGTCGCGATGACGCCGTTCGGCGCCCGCATTCGCGCCCTGCGCAAGCACCGAGGGATCTCGCTCCAGAAGATGGCGCATGATCTCGGCGTCTCGTCGGCCTATCTGAGCGCGCTCGAGCACGGCCATCGCGGCCGGCCGTCATCGGGGCTGGTGATGCAGGCCTGCTGGTATCTTGGCCTGATCTGGGACGACGCCGAGCACCTGAAGCGGCTTGCCCGGATCTCGCACCCGAGGGTCGTCGTCGATACCTCCGGGCTCAGCGAGAAGGCGACCGAGCTCGCCAACCTGCTCGCCGAACGCATCCGAGACCTTGATGATCAGACCCTCGACTGGATCCTGTCCGAGATCCACGGCCGCCTCGGCGTCGGCAAGCGGTCGCTGCCCTGAGCGTTCGGGTTCAGGATCTACAGGATGAACTTCGACAGGTCGGCGTTCTTGGCGAGCTCGCCGACGCGCTCGCGAACGTCCTTGGCGTCGATCAGGATGGCCTCGCCGGAGCGCTCTGAGGCCGAGAAGCTGATCTCCTCGAGCAGCTTCTCCATGACCGTCTGCAGCCGCCTCGCGCCTATGTTCTCCACGCCCTGGTTGATCTCGGCCGCGAGGTCCGCGATCTCGCGGATGCTGTCCTCGGTGAACTCGAGATGCACGTCCTCGACGCCCATCAACGCCTTGTACTGCTTGATCAGGCTGGCTTCAGGCTCGGTCAGGATGCGGACGAAATCGTCGCGGGTGAGCGCCTTCAGCTCGACGCGGATGGGCAGACGCCCCTGAAGCTCCGGCAGCATGTCGGAGGGCTTGGCGATGTGGAAGGCGCCGGAGGCGATGAACAGGATGTGGTCGGTCTTGACGTTGCCGCGCTTGGTGGGGACGATGGTTCCCTCGATCAGCGGCAGCAGATCACGCTGAACGCCTTCGCGGCTGACATCGGCGCCGACGCGTTCGGAACGCGCGGTGATCTTGTCGATCTCGTCGAGGAAGACGATGCCGTTGTTCTCGACGGCGCTGATGGCCTCCCTGACCACGCGCTCGTTGTCGAGCAGCTTGTCCGCCTCCTCGGCGACGAGCACGCCGTAGGACTCGGCAACGCTCAGCCGTTTCTTCCTCTTCGGCGGTCCGCCGAAGGCCTTGCCGAAGATCTCGTTGAGATTGAGCATGCCCATCTGCGCGCCGGGCATACCCGGAATGTCGAAGGTCGGCAGCGAAAAGCCGCCGGCATCGGTAACCTGGATCTCGATCTCGCGGTCGTCGAGCTCGCCGGACCGCAGCATGCGCCGGAACTTCTCGCGGGTTTCCGCGCCGGCCTGATCGCCGACCAGAGCCGAGATGACGCGTTCCTCGGCGGCGAGTTCCGCTCTGGCATGGACCTGCTTGCGCAGCCGCTCCCTGGTCATGTGCACGGCGATCTCGACGAGGTCGCGGACGATCTGCTCGACGTCGCGGCCGACGTAGCCGATCTCGGTGAACTTGGTCGCCTCGACCTTGAGGAAGGGTGCCTGCGCCAGATTGGCGAGTCGGCGCGCGATCTCCGTTTTGCCAACGCCGGTCGGGCCGATCATCAGGATGTTCTTGGGCAGAACCTCCTCGCGCATGGTCTCGTCCAGCTGCTGGCGGCGCCAGCGATTGCGGAGCGCGATGGCGACGGCGCGCTTGGCGTCGCCCTGACCGACGATGTGGCGATCGAGCTCGGAGACGATCTCGCGAGGGGTGAGATAGGTCATAGGCTCTCGACGATGATGTTCCGGTTGGTGAAGACGCAGATCTGGGCCGCGATCTCCATCGACCGCCGCGCGATGGCTTCGGCGTCCATGTCTTCGCGGTCGACGAGCGCGCGCGCGGCAGCCAGCGCGAAGTTCCCGCCGGAGCCGATGCCGATCAGCCCGTCCTCCGGCTCGAGCACGTCTCCCGTGCCGGTCAGCACGAGCGAGACGTTCTTGTCGGCGACCGCCATCATCGCTTCGAGGCGCCGCAGGTAGCGGTCGGTCCGCCAGTCCTTGGCGAGCTCGACGCAGGCCCTCGGCAGCTGCTTCGGATATTGCTCGAGCTTGCCTTCGAGGCGCTCGAACAGGGTCAGGGCGTCGGCGGTCGCGCCCGCGAAGCCGGCGATCACCGCGCCGTCCGCGAGCCGGCGGACCTTGCGAGCGTTGGACTTGACGATGGTGTTGCCGAGACTGACCTGGCCGTCACCGGCAATGACCACCCGGCCGTTCTTGCGCACGGCAAGGATGGTGGTGCCGTGCCATGTCTCGCTGTTGCGTCGCACCTTGCGTCCCGAGAGGTCCGGAGAAGAGGAAGATCGGCGAAAGCCTGTTGTCGTGGATGTAGGCCGGGTGCATGTTCGGGTCAAGGCTGCCGCTTGTCGCCGCAACCGGCCACGCGAACGCGCTCGCAGAGCGGTGATAGCTTTCGTCGTACGAGTCTTGTAAGATTGTTCATATGAACGAGACCGGCACGAACAGGCTGCAAACGCAGTTCCTCCTGACGATCGAACGGGCGCTGGCAGCATCGGGCATGAGCCCGAGCGCCTTCGGCAAGGCGGCGCTCGGCGAGCCGAACTTCGTTTTCGATCTGCGCAACGGCAGATCCTGCACCGCGAAGACGATGGACCGCGTTCTCGATTTCGTTTCGGCGCTCGAGGCGAAGATGGACGCGGCGCCCGCTTTCGAGCACAAAGGGCGGACCGAGCCATGGCCGAGCGACCCCATGCGAACCGCCGAGATCGAACGAAGAACCAGCGAAACGGAGGTCAGGGTCGCGCTCAACCTCGACGGACAGGGCCGCTACGAGATCTCGACGGGCATCGGGTTTCTCGATCACATGCTGGAACAGCTGGCCCGGCACAGCCTCGTCGACCTCCGGATCGAGGCCAAGGGCGACCTTTGCATTGACGCTCACCACACCACCGAGGATGTGGCCATCGTTCTCGGCCAGGCCGCCGCCAAGGCGCTCGGCGAACGCCGCGGCATTCGCCGCTTCGGCTCGGCGTTGTCGGCCATGGACGAGGCACTGACGCGGGTGGTGGTGGACGTCTCTGGCCGGCCCTACCTCGTCTGGAGCGTCCGCTTCGATCAGCCGCGGCTGGGCGATCTCGACACGGAACTCGTCAAGCACTGGTTCCAGGCGTTCGCCCTGCATGCCGGCCTCACCCTCCACGTCGAAACGCTGTACGGCGAGAACAACCACCACATCTGCGAGTCGTGCTTCAAGGGCCTGGCACGGGCGCTTCGCGAGGCGGTCGAGGTCGACCCGCGCAAGGCCGACGCGGTGCCTTCGACCAAGGGCGTCCTCGGCGGCTCGTTGTAGGCGGCGGCGTGCGCATCTACACCGTTCACCTTCGCCGCCACGGTCTCGATCCGGAGCGGGATGTGGTTCTGGTCAAGGAGGGCTTCTGCTGGCCGGGGTTCTTCCTTTCGATCCTTTGGGCGCTGTGGCATCGGCTGTGGCTGGTCGCGCTGGCTCTGCTCCTGGTCGAGATCGCTGTCAGCGCCGGCGCGATCATGCTGGGCCTCGACTCCTTGAGCCAGACCGCCGTCTCCGTTGGCGTTGCTGTTGTGATCGGGTACGTTGCCAACGATCTCAGGCGCTGGTCCCTCTCTCGTCAGGGGTTCAGCGAGGTTGCCGTGGTCGGGGCACCCGACCCCGTCGCCGCGTCGCAGCGCTTCCACGATCTCAACCCGCAGCTTGAGGCGAATGGCGTACCGTGATCGTCGCCATCATCGATTACGGCTCCGGCAATCTTCGCTCGGCCGCCAAGGCCTTCGAACGCGCCATCGCCGAGGCGGGGCTCGAGCTCGAGCCCCGGCTGACGCGAAGCCCGGAGGATGTCATCGCCGCGAGCCATGTCGTGCTTCCGGGGGTCGGCGCGTTTGCCGACTGTCTCGGTGGGCTCAAGGCCTGCAACGGCATGATCGAGGCGCTGCACCGTGCGGTCGTCGACGAAGGCCGGCCGTTCCTCGGCATCTGCGTCGGCATGCAGCTGATGGCGACGGCCGGGCACGAGCACGGAACCCATGCGGGCCTGGGCTGGATCGCGGGCGATGTCGTCGCGCTCCGGCCGGGTGCCGAGAACCTCAAGATTCCGCACATGGGGTGGAACGACCTCGAGCCGCGGATGCCCGGCCATCCGCTGCTGTCCGGTATCGAGCCGGGCGCCCATGCCTACTTCGTGCACGGCTTCGCCTTCCGTGCCGCCGATCCCGGCCATGTTTTGGCGGATGTTGAATACGGCGGGCCGGTCGCCGCCGTCGTCGGCCGCGACAACCTCGTCGGCACCCAGTTCCACCCCGAGAAGAGCCAGCACGTGGGCCTCCGGCTGATCACCAACTTCCTCAGGTGGCGGCCATGATCTTCTTTCCGGCGATCGATCTCAAGGACGGCCAGTGCGTCCGGCTGGTCCGCGGCGACATGAAGAGCGCCGTCGTGTTCAACGAGGATCCCGGCCGCCAGGCCCGCGCCTTTGCCGAAGCCGGCTGCCGCTGGATTCACGTCGTCGACCTCGACGGCGCGTTTGCCGGCCGCCCGGTCAACACCGCCGCCGTCCAAGCGATTCTCGAGGTCCCCGGAGTCCAGGTGCAGCTCGGCGGCGGCATTCGGGACCGGGAGACGATCGCGAAGTGGCTCGAGCGGGGCGTCGATCGCGTGGTTCTCGGCACCGCTGCCGTCAGCAACGCCGCCTTCGTCAAGGAGGCCTGCCGCACCTTCCCGGGTCGCGTCGCCATCGGCATCGATGCCTGCGAAGGCTGGGTCGCGGTCGAAGGCTGGGCCGACGTCACCGAGGTGACCGCCCTGCAGGTGGCCTTGCGGTTCGAGGAGGACGCACCGGCCGCCATCGTCTACACCGACATCAGCCGCGACGGCACCCTCCAGGGCCCCAACATCGAGGCGACGCTGACGTTGGGGCGCGCCGTCTCCACACCCGTCGTTCTCTCCGGCGGTGTCTCGTCGATGGCCAATCTCGCCGACATCAAGGTGCAAGGCGAGGGGGTGATCGCCGGGGTGATCTGCGGCCGCGCGATCTATGAGGGCCGCGTCGACCCGGCGGGCGCAGTCGCCATGCTCGACGCCCGGCTGGAGTAGGCCGTGCTCAAGGCGCGCATCATCCCGTGCCTGGACGTCGACCGGGGCCGCGTCGTCAAGGGGGTCCGCTTCGTCGATCTGGTCGACGCCGGCGACCCGGTCGAGCAGGCCCGCCTATACGATCAGGCCGGCGCCGACGAGCTCTGCTTCCTCGACATCACGGCCAGCCACGAGAACCGGGACACGATCTACGAGGTCGTGCGGCGTACCGCCGAGCAGTGCTTCATGCCGCTCACCGTCGGCGGTGGCGTGCGCACGCTGGACGACATCCGCAGGCTCCTGCTCGCCGGGGCCGACAAGGTCTCGATCAACACCGCCGCCGTGCGCAATCCCGACTTCGTTCGCGAGGCGGCGGAGAAGTTCGGCAGCCAGTGCATTGTCGTCTCGGTCGACGCCAAGGCGGTCGGGTCGAACCGTTTCGAGATCTTCACCCATGGCGGGCGCAGCCCCACCGGCATCGATGCCGTTGCCTGGTCGAAGCGCATGTGCGCCTATGGCGCCGGCGAGATCTTGCTCACCTCGATGGATCGGGACGGCACCAGGCTCGGCTTCGACATTCCGCTCACCCGCACGATTGCCGACTCGGTTCCGGTTCCGGTGATCGCCTCGGGCGGCGTCGGCACCCTCGACCATCTCGTCGACGGCATCGTTGAGGGCCACGCCTCGGCGGTGCTGGCCGCGTCCATCTTCCATTTCGGCACCCATTCGATCGCCGAGGCCAAGGCCTACATGGCGGCCGCAGGCGTGCCGGTGCGGTTGGACGGCACTCGGCGATGACCGGGAGAGACCCCGGAAGCGGTGTCCTCGACCGTCTGTTCGCAATGATCGAGAGCCGCCGAGGCGCCGATCCGGCAGCGTCCTACACCGCCGGCTTGCTCTCGGAGGGTGCCGCCAAGATCGCCCAGAAGGTCGGCGAGGAGAGCATCGAGGCGATCATCGCCGCGCTGGTCGACGGGCCCGAACGGCTCGCCGCCGAGAGCGCCGATCTGCTCTACCACCTGCTCGTGCTGTGGGCGGCGGCTGGAGTTCGGCCGGCCGATGTGTGGACAGAGCTCGCACGCCGCGAGGGCATTTCGGGTGTCGCCGAGAAGGCCGCCCGCGGCACGTCGGAGGGACGCAAGGGAGGCTGAGGGACAATGGCTTATGATGACGGCAACGTTTTTGCCCGGATCCTGCGTGGCGAGATTCCATGCGACAAGGTCTATGAAGACGAGCACGCGCTCGCCTTCCGCGACATCCGTCCGCAGGCGCCCGTGCATGTTCTGGTGATTCCCAAGGGACCCTATGTGTCGATGGAAGATTTCAGCCGCGACGCGCCGGCGGAGCTGCTCGCCGGCTTCTGGCGGGCGGTCGGCGCGGTCGCGCGTGAGCTCGGCGTCGTCGAGAGCGGCTATCGCTTTCTCGCCAACAACGGCCGGGACGCCCACCAGGAGGTGATGCACTTCCACGTCCACGTCTTCGCCGGCCGCGACCTCGGCGGCATGATCCGCCGCTCGCCCTCGTGACTGCTGGCGACGACCGGCTTTTGTCGGACAAGCCGATCGCGCCTCGCGACCGGCTGATCGTCGCGCTCGACGTCTCGGACCCCGGCCAGGCACGAACGCTGGTCGAGCGCCTCGGGGACCGGGTTCGGTTCTACAAGCTCGGCCTCGAGTTGTTCATGGCGGGCGGCTACTTCGAGCTCGTCGACTGGCTGCGCACGCGGGGCAACAAGGTGTTCGTCGACCTCAAGTTCTTCGACGTGCCTCAGACCGTGGGTGCCGCGGTCCGCCAACTTGCCCGGCGGGGAGCCGATCTCGCCACCGTGCACGGCAACGACGCCATGCTGGAGGCCGCGTGCGCGAACCGGGGCGATCTCGGCATCCTCGCCGTCACCGTCCTCACCAGTCTCGATGAACGTGACATGCAAGCCCTCGGATTCCGCACCGACGTTCGCGCCCTCGTCCTGTCGCGGGCGCGGCGGGCACTGGAGATCGGCTGCCAAGGCGTCGTTTCGTCCGGCCTGGAGGCGGCGAACGTCCGGCTGCACCTTGGTCCGCGGCTTCTGATTGTCGTCCCCGGGATCCGGCCGGGGTTCAACCGCCCGGTCGATGACCAGAAGCGCACCGTTGACGTCGAAGAGGCGTTTCTCAACGGCGCCGACTACATCGTCGTCGGCCGCCCGATCCATGGCGCCGCCGACCCGTCTGCGGCCGCCGAGGCGATCCAGCACCGCATCGCCGCCTTGTTCTCCGCTCAACGCCGATAGGGGCGCCGGCCGCGAAGCCCGTCAGCGCCCCTCGGCGTCCAGCGCCCACCACGCCGCGCCGTGCAGCGCCGCCTCCGGGTCGAGGATGACGTGGATCGGGATGTCGGCGAGCAGACCGCTGAACCGTCCCTTGCTGCGCACGGCGGCGAGGAAGTCGGGCTGCTGCAGCCGGCCGAGGATGCGGGGCGGGATGCCGCCGCCGAGGTAGACGCCGCCGGTGGCCAGCGTCATCAGCGCCATGTTGCCGACGACGCCGCCGAGGATGCGGACGAACATGTCGAGGCAGGCGACGCAGACCTCGGCCTTGCGCTCGAGGGCGGCGCCGACGATGACCGGCGTCGGATCGTCGGCCTGGGCCAGCGCGTGGCCGAGCCACGCCGGCTCGGCGTAGCGCCCGGTCGTTCTGAGGAAGTCGTACAGATTCGGAATGCCGCTGCCGGAGCACACCCGCTCGACGCTGACATGCCCGAAGCGGTGGTGGAGAAAGGCGAGCAGGTCCACCTGCTCGGCCGTGGCCGGCGCGAACGAGGCATGGCCACCTTCGGTGGGATAGGCACGATGCCGGTCGCCTGCCCATGCCAGGAACGACATGCCGATCCCGGTGCCGGGGGCGATGACGGCGATGGTGCCGGTCGCCGACGCCTGCCCGCCCTGCAGCGTTGCGAGGTCCTCGGCGGCGAGGTGCGGCACCGCCGTCGCGATCGCCTGCAGGTCGTTGATCAGGTGGACCGTATCGAGACCAAAGTCGGCGCTCAGCGCCCTCCCGTTGATGACCCACGGCAGGTTGGTGATCTTGGCCTCGCCGGCGACCACCGGCCCGGCGACCCCGAAACAGGCGGCCGTCGGCGCCTCGCCACCCTCGTTGAGAAAGGCGGCGACGACATCCTCGAGGCGGCCGAAGTCGGCGCTGGCGAAGCGCGCCTGCCTCCGCGGTCGTTTCGGTCCGATCTCGGCGGAGATCAGGGCCAGAACGGTCTTCGTTCCACCGATATCACCCGCGAGGATCAAGGCCGGTTCCGTTCCTACCCAGGCTCGCCGACCGCCGGCGCGGGCACATCATGGCAGGATTCCATGGACGCGGCCACCCGCGGCGCGTGGATGCGTCCTTGCGCCACCGCCCGTGGCGGCGAGCCGTGGGTTTTCCACAACGGCTGCGATCACGACGGATTGTTGAACTGTGAGCGCATCGCTCCACGAATGGGGGTACCCATACCCCAGGGGGGTGTCCAATCGATAAAATTTTATGAAATTTCGTTGGCTTATGCGGCGCCCAATACTTGGGCAGATCGACCTAAAATATGGCCTCTCTGCGGCATAGGCCGTCTACCGGCAAAGTATCGACAGACTTTTGCACAGGCGTTGTGGATGGCGGCGAAACGACGATCCACCGCTGCTCGGCCCGCCGCCTTCGGAGGCCAAGAGACCGTAAAACGCCGAGGCGTTCATTCGGGTCCGCTCTCGGGATCGACAAGGGCGGCCTCGATCGCCCCGCGGATCTCGTCGGGAATGGCGGCCGCCTTGCGTGTTGTCAGATCGAAGAACACCTCCACCGATTCCTGCTTGGCGTGCAACGCTCCGGTTTCCGCGTTCAGCATGCGCTGAACGTATGTGGTGCTGCTTCGCCCCAGGCGAACGAAGCCGCTCCATATCACGACGAGATCGCCGGCCGCGAGCTCGTGCACGAAGTCTGTCGTCGTGCGGGCGACCACCGTATGCACGCCGAGCTCTTGCATCCGCCTGAAGGTGACGCCGTTGAGCGGCCACAGGTGGAAGGCCGCGTCGTCGAACCAGTGGGCGTACCAACGCACGTTCATGTGGCCGAACTGATCGCACTGCCAGGGAAAAACGACGCCGCGATGGGTTTGCTTCCACGTGGACATGAAGACCTCTCCCGGGACCGGTTGCTGTCGCCGAGGAGTGTATACCTTCCTCTCCGCCGAGGTTCGCCTGCCGTCGAATTCGCTGGACGCCGCCACGGCCACCCTGGATGCTGGCCCAAACAGGTGCAACACGGGTCGAAATCGGCGGAGGGGGCATGGTCACACAACCACATCGCGACACGGACGCGAGCTTGACGGACCAGACCAAGCGGCGATGGTGGGCAAGGCTGGTCACCCCTTTTCCCAGCGACGTCTTCGGCTCCGACGTGTTCGTCAGCTACCAGGCGACGTACGTCTGGCAGGCCAACCAGTTCGGACATCTCCTCATCGGCTTCGGTCTGAGCTTCGTCCTGCTGTGGTTCTCGTCGCCGTTCTCGTGGTCGTTCTGGCTCCTCGTTCTGGTCTATGCCGTCAAGGAGCTGATCGACTACCTGATCGCCTTGGCTCAGGCACAGGGCTTCTTCCGCATCGACAGGCGGGAACTGGTCTAGGACATGCTCACCGACACGTGGTTCGTGGCGGCGGGTGCCCTCGTCGCCCACGCCGCGGCCGCGGCGGCCTGGCCGTGGGGCGCGCTGATGCTGGCGATCACGGTCGCCTCTTTTCTGGCGCTTCGGCTGTACGTGCTCCCCGGCAAGCGGCACTACGACCGGGCCCGCCTGCCGTTCTACTTCCGGCTCACCAACTTTCCGCGGACCGACGGTGTCCTTGAGGTCAATCGCAATCGCCTCGAGGCGTTCGTCGAGGGAAAGCCCATCCAACGATCGGCAGACGGCGTGGTCGGCCGCTACGATCCGCCCCGGGTCGTGCTGATCCAGGGCTAGCCCGACTTCCGCTATTCGTCGGCGGTTTCGGCAAAATCGCCGATTTTGAG
>CAYQSU010000007.1:0-33908 GCA_964420325.1 uncultured Rhodospirillaceae bacterium
CCGCGACGGCGCGTCCTCGCACACCAGCTTGACGTGCGGCGGCAGGCCGGGCGGCGGAGAAGCTGTTCCATCGCCGAGGCGGGCGGACAGCGCCTCCAGCAGCGTGGCCGCATCCACGGGGTGCGCCGTCTCGACGACGCTGCGCACCGCGTCCGCATCCAGCCGGTCGACGTCCGGGACGGCGCCCTTGCGATGGCGTTGCTCGGTCATCGGTCCGCCTCCTGGTCCTCGTTGCCGGAAGCGGACCGGCGGGCTATGCGGTGACCGCGTTCTCCCGGTCGGCTTCCTGCGTCCCACAGCCGGCGGAACCCCGGGCTTCCGCCGTCGTTGACCTCGATGCTGTGCCCCCGGGGGCACGGCCACTCGGATCGTCCATCGGCTTCGCACTCTCCCGACCCCGAGCCCAAGGGCCCGGCATCTCCTGCTCTCGGCGCCGGGCGCCAGCCGGCATACGGGCGATCGCCGCTCGCCGGTCGGTCCGGCTCAGACGCGCTTGTAGGCGTCGCGCATCTCCCGCTTGAGCGTCTTGCCGGCGACGTTGCGCGGAAACTCCTTGTAGAACACCACGTCCTGGATGCGCTGGAACTTGGCCCCCACCCGCTCGTTGGTCCACGCCTTCAGCTCGTCGGCGCCGACCCGCTGGCCTTCCGCCAGCACCACCGCCGCCACCGGTACCTCGCCCCACTTCTCGTCGGGCGCGCCGAACACGGCGACCTCGCGCACCGCCGGGTGGCGGATGACCACCTCCTCGATGTCCTTGGGATAGACGTTGACCCCGCCGGAGAGGATCATGTCCTTGAGGCGGTCGACGAGGTAGAGGTAGCCGTCCTCGTCGAGATAGCCGGCGTCGCCCGAGTAGAGCCAGCCGTCGCGGATCGCCTTGGCGGTGAGGTCCGGGCGCTTGTAGTAGCCGGGCATCAGGCAGGGGCTGCGGCCGACGATCTCGCCGACCTCGCCCGGCACCGCGTCGGTGCCGTCCTCGCGCACGATGCGGATGTGCATGAACGGCGGCGGGCAGCCGACGGAGCCCTCCTTGCGGATGGCATCGTGCTTGTCGAGGACCGTCATCAGGCCCTCCGTCAACCCGTAGAGCTCGTAGAAGCGGCCGGGAATCTGCTGGTTGATCTGCTGCTTGTAGCGCAGCGCCAACGGCGCGCCGATGTTCTGCAGCATCTCGAGCGAGGCGAGCTTCTCGGGCGCGAACGTGGGATGGCCGAGCACGGCGATGATCTGGGCCGGCACCATCACGATGTGGGTGACCTTCTCGCGGTCGATGGTGTCGATGAGGCGACCGGCATCGAAGGCCTCGTGCAGGATGTAGGTACCACCGACGAACATCCATGGCATCAGGTCGACCATCGAGCCGTTAAAGACGATCGAGCCGGCGTGCAGCACGATGCTCTCGGGGATGATGCGGAAGGTTTCGGCGAAGATCATGCAGTACAGTGCCCGCACATAGTGGGTGTGGACGATGCCCTTGGGCAGCCCGGTGGTGCCGCTCGAGTACATGATGTTGTAGACGTCGCCGTCGCCGAGGCCGGCGTCCGGCGGCTCGCCTTCGTGGCCGGCGGCGAGCAGGCTCGAATACGCTCGGAAGCCCGGGCGGTCGCCGCCGTCGCCGGCGAGGATCCAGCGGTCCGGGGCGATCTGCGGCAGGCCGTCGCGGACGTGTGCGAAGGCGTCCGCCATCGTCGCATGGCCGATGACCAGCGCGGTGTCGGAGTCCTCGAGGAGCGTCTTCAGTCCGGCGGCTTGCAGCAGCGGGCTCGCCGGCACGATGACGATGCCGGTCTTCGCCGCCGCCCAGTAGGCGGCCATCAGCTCCAGGCAGTTGGGAAGAACGGTCGTGAACTTGTCGCCCTTCGTCAGTCCCTGGGCGAGAAGTCCGTTGGCGAGCCTGTTCACGTAGGCGTTGAACTGGCGCCAGGTGAGCCGGCTGTTCCCGACGATGAGGGCGGTGTGGTCGCCGCGATAGCGTGCGTGCCTTGGAAGCAGCGAGCCGATGTTCATTGGGGTCCCCTCCTGAGCGACGTCTCGCGGTTCGGATCCTGGGCGCACCGCCCCGCGAGCCCGGATGCTTACACGGATGGGGCCGCGACAGAGGCGAGACACCGGTGATCGGGTCCACGCCGGCACTGGCCGCGCGCCCGCGGCACGCGGTCGATTGTCTGTTCGCGAGCCTTCCCGCACCATCGATATACCTGCTAAAACGTCAGCGGCCAAGCTGGGCCCACCAACATGGAAAGGAGGTCAGCCATGCGGTTGAAGGTCCTCGCCATCGTGCTTGCCGGGGGAGAGGGCACCCGGCTCCATCCGCTCACCAAGGAACGTGCCAAGCCCGCCGTTCCTTTCGGAGGCAAATATCGCATCGTCGATTTCGTGCTCAGCAATCTCATCAACTCAGGGATTTACTCGATTTATGTCGTCGTCCAGTTCCGCAGCCAGTCGCTGCTTCAGCACCTGAGCGACGGCTGGAACCTCGGCGGCCTTCTCAAGAACCAGTTCGTCGTGCCGGTCCCGGCACAGATGCGGACGGCAGGCAAGGACTGGTACCGCGGCACGGCCGACGCCATCCACCAGAACATCAACCTGATCGAACAGTCGCATCCCGACGTCGTCGCCGTGTTCGGCGCCGATCACATCTACCGCCAGAACATCCACGAGATGATCGAGTATCACGAGCAGAAGCGCGCCCACGTCACGGTCGCCGCCATTCCCGTCGATCGCAAGTTCGCCAAGGAGTTCGGGGTGATCGAAGTGACGAGGACCGGCCGCATCGTCGGCTTCCACGAGAAGAACGCCAATGCGCCGACGATGCCGGGGGATCCCAGCCGCGTCTACGCCTCGATGGGCAACTACATCTTCTCCACCGACATGCTCCTCAAGCTCGTCGAGGAGGACCAGCAGGACGAGGACAGCTCGCACGACTTCGGCAAGAACATCCTGCCGAAGGCGATCGGCCGGGCCGAGATGTTCGCCTACAACTTCCTCACCAACAACATCCCCGGCGAACCGCAGGGCAAGCTTCCCTACTGGCGGGACGTCGGCACCCTCGACGCCTACTACGAAGCCAACATGGACATCCGCGCCATCGACCCCGAGCTCAACCTGTTCAACCGGGAATGGCCGCTGCGCACCGCCGGCTACTCCGACCCGCCGACGAAGTTCGCCTTCGACGAGGAGGATCGCCGCGGCCATGCCATCGATTCCGTGCTCGCCGGCGGCTGCATCATCTCCGGCGCCCTTGTCCGCAACTCGGTGATCGGACGTCACGTCTATGCGCACGCGGGGGCCGAGGTCGACGAGTGCGTGGTCTTCGACAACTGCGACATTGGACGCCGGTCGAGGCTCCGCCGCTGCATCCTCGAGAAGAACGTGCAGGTCCCGGCGGACTCGGTGATCGGTTATGATCTCGACGAGGACCGCAAGAGGTACCACGTGACGGAAAGCGGCATCGTCGTTCTGGAGGGCCACCGCACCCCCGTCGAGCTGACGAGCCTCGCGTTGTGAGACGGACCGCCGGCCACGGCGGGGCGAGGCTGTTGTGGCCGGCGCTGCTTGCCCTCGTCGTCGCGATCCTTCCCGGCACGCTGAGGTCCGAGGATGCGAGGATCGAGGCGTTTTTCGGCACCTTCGAAGGACGCACGCTGTTCCCCATGGGCGAGGAGGCCAACCGGCAGCTCAAGGTGATCATCCATCCCTACGACCACGGCGGCTTCACGCTAGCCTGGGAGACGGCGATCTTCAAAAGTGGCAGGGGCCCCGTGAGAAAGGCGGAGACCTTCAGTTTCCAGCCGACGATGCGCCCTGGCGTCTATGGCGTGGTGCGGCCTGAGGCCGGCGAGGAGGGCGAGCTGGCGCTGATCGACGGCGAGTCGTACGCATGGGCGCAGCTCGTCGACAAAACGCTCAGCGTGCACGTGTTCACGATCATGGAGAACGGCGACTACGTGGTCCAGACCTATCACCGGCGGCTCGCCCAGGGCGGTATGACACTGGATTTCACGCGGGTCCGCAACGGCACGATGGAGAGACAGATCAAGGGAACCTACAGGCGCGTCCACGAGTAATCAGCGGCGGCCTTTCGGCTTCTCGGGACTCGCCTTCCGCAGCTCGTAGCCTTCGGGACAGGACGCGTCGCCGTTCTCTTTCCACAGGATCGGCGTGGTTGAAGGTTCCTGCCAGAACGGGGTGTCACGAGCGGCGCAGACGCAGCTCAGGATCTGGCAGGCGCCTCCGAGATCATCCAGTCGCGGCCCGCCGGCGGCGGCGCATCCACCGAGAGCCAACGCCAAGCCGAGCAAGAGGGTCGTCCGTCCCACGGCCAGTCTCCCGTCCCGCCGATCGCGCCCGACCGCCGCCCGCGCGCCAAGGTCGGCGTTGATCAGAGGCGCGCCCAAGCCATAGAGTGCCATTCCTTGCCGACGACGCCAGCGGTCAGCGCATCACGCCTCATGGCACGTCTCACGTCAACACGAACGGCCATCTGCGGACTTGCGGTCGCCGCCGTCGTTGCGAGCGCGCAGCCCGCTCCGGCGAGGGACGAGCTCGTCATCGGCATCACCCAGTTTCCCTTCACCTTCCACCCCAACATCGATGCGATGATGGCCAAGACCTACGTTCTCGGCCTGGTGCGCCGCCCGTTCACCGTCTACGACCGGGAGTGGCGGCTCGTCTGCATGCTGTGCGTAGAGCTGCCGACCGTCGAGAACGGCCTCGCCGTGCCCGAGACCACGCCCGAGGGCAAGCCGGGGATCGCCGTCACCTTCACCATCGATCCGCTGGCGACGTGGGGCGACGGGACGCCGATTACCACGCGGGACGTCGTGTTCACCTGGGAGGTCGGCCGCCATCCGATGAGCGGGGTGATCCCGAAGGAGTTCTACCGGAGCCTCTATGCCATCGACGCGCACGACGACCGCCGGTTCACGCTGCACTTCGACAAGGTAACCTACGACTACAACGCCATCAACGCCTTCGATCTCCTGCCGGCGCATCTGGAGGCGGCGGCGTTCTCGGCGCCCGAATCCTACCGCCTGAAGACCCGGTACGAGACCGACGTCACCAACCCCGGCCTCTACTTCGGCCCCTACCGGATCGACGCGGTCGTTCCGGGGTCCCACGTGATCCTCGTTCCCAACCCGCGCTGGTGGGGTCGCGCCCCCTCCTTCCGCCGGATCACCGTTCGCGTCATCGAGAACACCACCGCGCTCGAGGCCAACCTTCTGTCGGGCGCCATCGACATGATTGCGGGCGAGCTCGGGCTCACCCTCGACCAGGCGCTGGCCTTCGAGGCGCGGCACGGTCGCCGCTTCACCGTGATCTACAAGCCGGGCCTCGCGTACGAGCACGTCGATCTCAATCTCGACAACCCGATCCTCGAGGACAAGCGGGTGCGGGCGGCGCTCCTCTATGCCCTCGACCGCGCCACCGTCAGTGAAGTGCTGTTTGCCGGGCGGCAGCCGGTCGCCGACACCAATGTCAGCCCCCTGGACTGGATGGTCGCCGATGGCGTCCGCAGGTATCCGTTTGCACCGGACACGGCAGCAGAGCTCCTCGATGCCGCCGGGTGGTCGCGGCTGGTCGACGGCATCCGCCACGACGCCGACGGCCGGCCGCTTGCGCTCGAGCTGATGACGACGGCCGGCAACCGGTCGCGCGAGCTGGTCCAGCAGATCCTGAAGAGCCAGTGGAAGGCGGTCGGCATCGACGTGCGGATCCGCAACCAGCCGGCCCGCGTGTTCTTCGGACAGACGGTCTCGGAGCGCCGCTTCAAGGCCATGGCCATGTTCGCGTGGATCAGCGCGCCCGAGAGCGTTCCGCGCACGACCCTGCACTCCGATCAGATTCCCTCGCCCGAGAACGGCTTCGCCGGGCAGAACTACGCGGGCTTCCGCAACGGAGACGTGGATGCCCTGATCGAGGCCATCGAGATCGAGCTCGATCGCGAGAAGCGGCGAGAGCTGTGGCGCCACCTGCAGGAGATCTACGCCGAGGAGTTGCCGGCCCTGCCCCTGTTCTTTCGCGCCGACCCCTACGTCCTGCCGACATGGCTGAAGGGGGTCGAGCCGACGGGGCACCAATATCCGACGACGCTGTGGGTCGAGCAGTGGCACGCCGCCGAGTGATCGGGGCCATGGTCCCGTCCAAGCCTGTCCCGGTCATCCGCTGACGCGGCGATGATCCGCTTTCTCGCCACGCGCGTCCTGCAGTCGTTCATCGTCGTCGCCGTCATGTCGGTGCTGATCTACGCGCTGATCGGACTCATGCCCGGCGACCCCGTCGATCTCATGATCAGCGCCGATCCGCGCATGACCTCGGAGGACGCGGCTCGACTGCGCGCGCTCTACGGGCTCGATCGCCCCCTGATCGACCGCTACCTCGCCTGGCTCGAGGCCGCCCTCTCCGGAGAGCTCGGATACTCGCGCCTCCAGGCACGGCCGGTGCAGGACGTCCTCGCCCCCGCTCTCGCCAACACCGCGCTGCTGATGGGTCTGAGCTTCGCGCTCTCGGTGACGATCGCCCTGCCGGCCGGCGTGATCGCCGCGTCCCGCCCCAACTCGCGCACCGACGCCGTCATCAATCTCCTCGCCTTCGCCGGGATCTCCGTGCCTTCCTTCTGGCTCGCGCTGCTGCTGATCATCGTCTTCTCGGTGATGCTCGGCTGGCTGCCCGCGGGCGGCATGGGCGCGGTGGCCGGAGAGGATCCGTGGTCGGCCGTTCGCCACCTCGCGCTGCCGGTGCTGAGCCTGACGCTGGCCAGCGTCGGCGGCCATGTCCGCTACATCCGGGCGTCGATGCTGGAGACGCTGGGCCAGGACTTCGTGCGCACCGCGCGGGCCAAGGGACTCAAGGAGAGCCGCATCCTCGTCGGCCATGCGCTGCGCCATGCGATGATCCCGGTCGTCACCGTCCTCGCCCTCGACTTCGGGGCGCTGTTCTCGGGCGCGCTCGTGACCGAGACGATCTTCGCCTACCCGGGTATGGGCAAGCTGATCTTCGACGCCATCATGGGCAACGATTTCAATCTCGCGCTGGTGGCGCTCCTGTTCGCCACCGTCGTCACGCTCGCCAGCAACCTGTTGGCGGACGCCGCCTATGTCGCCCTCGACCCCCGCATCTCGTTCCGCGAGGTCGATCGGTGAGAGCGGCAACACCGTTCGCCATCGTCGCGGGCCGCTTCCTCCGCCATCGCCTCGGCACCGCCGGTCTCATCGTGCTGTCGCTGCTGGTGCTCGGCGCCGCTCTCGCCCCCGCCTTCGAGCGCCTGCTCGGCGTCGATGCCGAGGTCGTCGACCTTCTCAATCGGTTTGCGCCGCCGTCGTCGGCGCACCCGCTCGGCACCGACGAGCTGGGCCGCGACGTCCTCCTCAGGCTCCTTCACGGTGGCCGCGTCTCGATTGCGGTCGGCATCGCCGCCGCCCTCGTCTCCGCCGTCGTCGGCACCGGGATCGGTCTCCTCGCCGGCTTCTACGGTGGGCGCCTCGATGCGCTCTTGATGCGGCTCACCGACGGCATCATCGCCCTTCCCCTGCTGCCGCTCTTGATCGTCCTCGCCGCCCTGGACCTCGAGAAGCTGGGACTCCCGGAGGCGCTGGCGACGTCGGACAGCCTCAGCCTCTATCGGATCATCGCCATCGTCTCGCTGGTCGGCTGGACCACCGTCGCCCGCCTGGTGCGCGCCTCCGCGCTGGCGCTTCGCGAGCAGAGCTTCGTCGAGGCCGCCCGCGCCCAGGGTGCCGGCGGCCTCCGCATCATGGCCGTGCACATCCTGCCCAACCTGGCCTCGCCGGTGATCGTCGCGACCACGCTTGCCGCTGGCAACATCATCCTCCTCGAATCCGTCCTCAGCTTCCTCGGCCTCGGCATCCAGCCGCCGACGCCGAGCTGGGGAAACCTCCTGACCCACGCCCAGGAACTGATCCTCTCGGCGCCGGCGACGGCCGTTTATCCGGGTCTCCTCATATTCCTTACCGTGATCGCGCTGAATTTTTTGGGCGACGGCCTGCGCGACGCCCTTGATCCGCGATCGCTGCGCGGCTAAGGCTGTCGCGCCCCGCTCCGCCGAGGACCTGGGTTCGCCCTTGCCCGTTCGGCCGCTTCGCGCACCCTCACGGGCGCCCGCCGCAACCGCTCTCGACAGGAAGGACGGAATGAAGACCATCTCCTACGACATCAGCGATCCCGCCCTCGCCGACGACGGCCTCAACCGCATCGACTGGGCGCTGACCGAGATGCCCGTGCTGCGGGCCCTGATCGAGCGTTTCTCCACGCAGCAGCCGCTCGCCGGCATCCGCATCGCCGCCTGCCTGCACATCACCGCCGAGACCGCCAATCTGGCGCGAGCGCTGACCGCAGGCGGCGCCGACCTCATCCTGTGCGCGAGCAACCCCCTCAGCACCCAGGACGACGTCGCCGCCGCGTTGGCGTTGCGCCTGGGCGTTCCCGTGTTCGCCCGCCGCGGCGCCAGCCATGAGACGTACTACCGGCACCTCGCGTCGGCGCTCGACCATGCGCCCCAGATCACCATCGACGACGGCGCCGACCTGGTCAGCGAGATCCACAAGAACCGCACCGACCTCCTTGATGGCCTGCTCGGCGGCACCGAGGAGACGACGACGGGGGTCATCCGGCTCCGCGCCATGGCCGCCGAGGGCGCGCTCCGTTACCCGATCCTGGCGGTCAACGATGCCGATACCAAGCATCTGTTCGACAATCGCTACGGCACCGGCCAGAGCACCATCGACGGCGTGCTGCGGGCGACCAACTTCTTGCTTGCCGGCAAGGTGTTCACCGTCTGCGGCTACGGCTGGTGCGGCCGTGGCGTGGCGATGCGCGCGGCGGGACTGGGAGCCCAGGTCGTCGTCACCGAGGTCGAGCCGGTCCGCGCTCTCGAGGCGACCATGGACGGCTTCCGGGTCATGCCGATCGCCGAAGCAGCGAGACTCTCCGACATCATCATCACCGTGACCGGCGACAAGCACGTCGTCGACGCCGAACACTTCGCGGTCATGAAGGACGGCTGCACGGTCGCCAATTCCGGCCACTTCGACGTCGAGATCAACATCCCCGCCTTGCGCGCGCTGGCGGTGGAAAGTCATCGCCCGCGCCCGGAGATCGAGGAGTTCCGCCTCAAGGACGGCAAGCGCATCCGCCTGCTCTCCGAGGGCCGGCTGGTCAACCTGGCCGCGGCGGAAGGGCACCCGCCGGCGGTGATGGACATGAGCTTCGCCAACCAGGCGCTCGGTGTCGCCTACATCCGGCAGAACCACAACAGCTTGGAGAGGTGCGTGCATTCGGTGCCGCAGGAAATCGATCGCGAGGTCGCCCGCCTGAAGCTCGCGACGATGGGTGTGCGCATCGACACGCTGACGGCCGAACAGGAGGCCTATCTCTCGTCCTGGCGCGAAGGCACGTGACCCTGCTCCGGCAATGGCGGGCGCGGAGGATCAGTGGCTCATCAGCACCGGCATGGTCATGTGCTTAAGGAGGTGGCGGGTGACGCCGCCCAGCACCAGCTCGCGCCAACGGGTGTGACCGTAGGCGCCCATGACGAACAGGTCGATGCCCTGATCGGCCGCCCGTGACAGGAGCATGTCGCCGGCGTCGACGTCGTCGGCGTAGACGTGCTGAGCCTCGCAGGTGATACCGTGCCGGGCGAGGTGAAGCGCGATGTCGGCGCTGGGGATCTCGCCGTGCCCCCCGTCGCCGCTGCGCGGATTGACGGCCATGACGACGACCTTCCTCGCCCGCTCGAGGAACGGCAGGGCATCGTTGACGGCCCGAGCCGCCAGCCGGCTCGCGTCCCAGGCCACCATCACGTGGTCTCCGATCACCGGATAGTGTCCGGTGTTGGGCACGACCAGCACCGGACGTCCGAGAGAAAGGACCAGACGATCCGGCATCTCCGGTGTCGAGGTCGTCTCGTCGCCTTCCGGATCCCGCTGGCCGACGATCGCGACATCGCAGTACCGGCCATGGAGGTTCAGGGTCGCTTCCAGCTGACCCTCGACGATCCGTGATTCGGCGCTGATTCCCGCCCGCTGCACCCGTTCCTCGAACATCGCCTTCGTCTGCTCGGCGATCTCGCCGGCAAGCGCCGCCTGGGTGCGGAAGACGTCCTCGGGGATCTGCGCACGGACGAACCCGGGGATGTGCGGCAGTGTCAGGACATAGAGGCCGATCAGATGGGCTTCATGCCGCGCCGCAAGCGCGATCGCGGCATCCACGCGCGCCTCCGCCTGCTTGCTGTGATCGATGTGAACCAACAGATCCTTGAGCGCCATACCCAGCCTCCTTGTCCTTATCGGCGGCAGTGTGCCCCGGGGCGCCCCACTCTACAACCACTTGCCCACTCGCCTCAAATGGTTGAAGCGGCGAGGAGCCGACTCCCGGCGCGGCTCCGGCTGGGCGGCGAAGGGAGACTCGCGGCCTGAGCGCCGCGGCCGATTCGCCGTCGGCACGCGTCCGCCAGCAACCAACACCGCGATGCGCCGCATTAGGGCGCCCTGCTCCCTCGTGACCGAGAAAGCGGTTGCGCCTCCCGGTGTTTGCTGGCAGCGTCGGCCCGGTTCGGCGTTTGGTCGTCTTTATCGGGAGAGGTTCGGGTCGCGGGTTTGACCAAGGATTCCGTTCCGGTTAGAGTTGCGTCTCGACGTTTGGCGGCAGCGACCTTGTCCCGACGCAGGGGGTTTTCGTGACGGCCTCAACTCGAGCGACCGCGGCGTTTGCGGTTGTACTGGTCATGCTGACTGCCCCGCCCGGCTCGGCCCGGCTGCTCGAGGAGGAGCTTCCGGTGCTGCTGACCACCCACCCGCAGATCCGTGCGCAGCGATCCTCGCTCGAGGCGGCGAGGCAGACGATCGATCAGGCCTATTCGGGCTATCTCCCCAGCATCGATTTCACCGGCAACGTCGGACCGACGTACATCGAGACCGATCAACGCACCGCGGCGGGTCTCGGCGCCTTCAGCGAGACCCAGCAGGTCGCCGGCGTGACCGTCACCCAGAACCTGTTCGATGGCTTCGAGACGCCGTCCCAGGTCAAGATCGCCCGGTTCAACGTCGAGGTGGCGCAGCAGACCCTGGAAGGCACGACCCAGGACGTGCTGCTCCAGGGAATCAGCGCCTACGCGGACGTGCTGCGGCAAAGACGTCTTGTCGAGCTCGCCCTCCAGAGCGAGGGGTCGATCCGCACCCAGACCGAGCTCGAGGACGAACGCGTGGTGCGCGGCGCCGGCATCGCCGTCGACGTCCTCCAGGCCAAGGCCCGGCTGCAGATCGCCAAGGAGCGCCGCGTCGGCTTCGAAGGCTCGCTCCAGGATGCCATCAGTCGCTACATCCAGGTCTTCAATCATGCACCGGAGCTCGACAAGATGGAGGATCCGTCGCCGCCGAGCACGCACTTGCCGCCGGACATCGAGAAGGCCATCGACGTCGCCGGCATCGAGAACCCGGCGGTCCGCAGCAGCCTGGCAACAGTGGAGGTGGCCTCGGAACGGCGGCGGCTGGCGCAGTCGGGCTACTATCCCTCCATCGATATCGTCGGCGCCGCCGGCTACGAGAAGGACTTCGACCTGCAGCAGGGTGTTCGCACCGATTTCTCGGTGCTCCTGCAGGCGACATGGAACATTTTCAACGGGTTCGCCACCACCGCGGGCGTCAAGCAGGCGGCGTACGACTACAGCGCCAGCCGGGAGAACCACGAATTCGTCAGCCGCACCGTCATCGAAGCCACCCGCATCGCGTGGCAGCAGCTGCAGACGGCCCAGGATCGGCTGGATCTCCTGGCCAACGCCGTCGTCATCGCCGAGGAGGCCTTTGTCGCCCGACGCCGGCTGCGCGAGGCCGGCCGCGAGACCGTCATCGACGTCCTCCTGGCGGAGGACGAAGTGACGAACGCCCGCATTCAGCTCACGGTCGCCCGCTACGAAGCGATTGTTGCGACGTATCGGGTGCTGCAGGCCATCGGACGGCTGAACGCCGACACGCTGGCACTGGGGCGCGAGTAGTCTGCGGCGTCGGCCCCCGGCGGAACCGTCAGCCTCCGTCCTCGGTTCGCAGCTTCAGCGAGACCGAGTTGATGCAATACCGCTGTCCGGTCGGTTCGGGTCCGTCGGGAAAGACGTGGCCGAGATGGGCGCCGCACCGGCTGCATTGGACCTCGGTGCGGAGCATTCCGTGCGAGCGATCCACCTCCGTCTCCACGAGTCCGAGATCGACCGGCTCGTAGAAGCTGGGCCAGCCGGTGCCCGAGTCGAACTTGGCCGCCGACGAGAACAGCTCCTGGCCGCAGCAGGCGCAGAGGTAGCGGCCCGGGATCTTGGTGTTCCAATACGCCCCGGTGAACGGTCGTTCGGTGCCCTTCCGGCGGCAAACGGCGAACTGCTCCGGAGTGAGTTCGGTCAGCCATTCGCTCTCGGACTTGATGATCTTCTCGCCCATCGTCGCCCCTTCCGTGTCGCGGGCCGCGCCCGACTTCGCCTGCCCTTCGGCGAAGCAGATGTCGCGGCCCGGCACCGGTTTCAAGGCCGCAGACGGACGGATGGCGCAGAAGTGAACGAGGCGCCGCGCGACATGCGGCGCCTCTCCCCGCGGCCGAGCCGACGGTCAGGCGACGTCCTTGGACCCCTCGATGACCTTGGGCTTGCCGGCGCCGACGCCGGGCCGTGCCTCCGCCGTGATCTCGATCCGACGGGGCTTCATCGCCTCCGGCAGCTCCCGCTTGAGCTCGATGATCAGGAGGCCGTTGACCAGAGAGGCACCGACGACCTCGACATGATCGGCGAGCTGGAACTGACGCTTGAAGGCACGGCTGGCGATGCCGCGATAGAGGTAGGCACTGCCCTGGCTGTCCTTGCGCTGGCCTTCGATCGCCAGCGAGTTCTCACGCACGGAGACCGCGAGCTCGTCCTCGCCGAAGCCGGCCACCGCCAGGGTGATGCGATAGTGGTCGTCGCCCAGCTTCTCGATGTTGTAAGGCGGATAGCCGTTGCCGGCGTCCCCAAACTGCATCGAGTCCTCGAGAAGCTGCATCAGCCGGTCGAAGCCGACCGTCGACCGGAACAGGGGGGAGAAATCGAACGTTGTCATAGCCACACATCCTCCGTCGCAAGCAATGTGCCCTGAGTTCGGGGTCACATGCGGTCGACCCCGCGGAGAGCCGGACCCGCACATGGGCGTCCGGTCGGCCAGGAGGTAGGATTGCGACGGCCGTCCGTCAAGGGTTTGGCGTACATGTCCGCCTTGAGAACAACGCCCTCCGAGGCGGCGTGCGGCCAGAAAGCGACGGCGGCCCGAAAGAGCCGCCGTGCATCAGATTCGACGCGGGGACGACCGTCGATTACCGGTGCTTGGCCGGATCGTACTTGAACGACGCATGAACCCTGCACCGATACTCGACGACCTTGTTGTTCTCCATCCTCAGGTCGAGGGCTTCGACCTCCGCGACGCGAAGGTCCTCCAGATGGGCCGCCGCCTGTTCGACGGCGCTCTTCGCCGCATCTTCCCAGGATTTGGAGCTGCTTCCGATGATGCGAATGACGCGATAGGTGCTCATGGTCTCGCTCCCCTCTCCTTATCCGTTCGATCACCTTAGCCGGCCCGGGCGTCGTCGGTTTGAACCTTGCACCAATCACCCAGACCGGGCCGTATCGAGCAACGCCCAAAGCTTAGCTTACCGCACTGCAGAAATCCACCCTCCGTTGCCCCCGCCTTAGGGCAACATCAACCCCCGCGGCCCGACCCTTGGGCTGCAGGACGCGGCGCGCGGCAACGCCAGCGCCCCCCAGGCGACTGCAACGGTTCGGCCGTCCCCGCTCAGCGCAGCGCGGGATTGAGGGTGTACGTTCCGACCCATTCGCCTTTGGCCAGGACGTGCCCTCGCATTGCCGCAACGGCCTCCCCTCCGCCGAAGCGGCCCGGAAGGTTCAGGGTCTCGACATCGAGGGCGTAAACCGTGAACCGGTAATGGTGGATGATCTCGTCGTTCCACGGCGGACAGGGTCCGTCGTAGCCGCCGTAGTCGCCTTTCATGTTCTCGTCGCTCGCGAACCAGTTCGTGTAGTCGTTGATGCCGCGCACGCCGTACGCCGTCCTTCCCGGCGGCTTACCGCCCGCCGTCACGCCGTGCGAGTCCTCACCGGCAAGGATCTCGTTGACGTCAGCCGGGATGTCGACCAGCACCCAGTGGAAGAAATCGACGCGTGGCAGATCGGCAGGAACGGTGACCCCTTCCTTGTTCACATGGTCCGGCTTCGATGGCACGTCCGGATCGTGGCAGACAACGGTGTACGATCGGGTGCCCGCGGGAGCGCCGGACCAGCGGATGCCTGGATTGCGGTTGCGCCCCATGGCCACATGACCTTCCTCGGCAGGCACGCAGAAGGCGAACTCGTCCGGAATCAGGCCGCCGTTCGGCCATGCGTCGATGACGACTTCGAGCGTTCTTGTCATGTCCCCTCCTCATGGTCGGTCTTGAGATGACTGGCGGCCTCGACCATAGCAGGACGCGCGGCGACCAACCAAACGCTGCGCGCCAACCAGCACGGGCCGCTGCCGTGTCCGCCGGCAATCCCTTCTGGACGGTGGTAGGCGGGGGAAGGAGTTGAACCTCCGACCTCTCCCGTGTATCGGGAGCGCTCTGCCACTGAGCTACCCGCCTCGAGGGTCCTCAGCCCGCACCGACACGAATTTCGCCCCGTCCGGCCCGGCTGCGCGCCTTCCAGTCGCTCTCGAGACACCGTGACGAGGTCAGAACAGACCGGGAATGCGGCCCCTGACGATCTGGTCGATGGCAACGAAGATCAGGGCGTAGCCGGCGAAGCTGAGACCGAAGAACGCGGCCACCGCAAGCCGGGCGCGCCAGATACGAGCGGGCGGGCCGCCATCGGTCAACGAAGGGGCACATGTCCCGCCCTGCGCGGCGACGGCATCATCCCCGGCCAGAGCGATCGAGTGGTCCATCGGACTGCTCCCCACATGGATACGTTGATTGCCTCGCTTCGAAGTCGGCGAGTGAAGACCCGACGGCGCATGATCACAGATATCGGAGCGCGAACAAACACCCGTTTGGGCCAGTCCTGGTCATTTCGGCTCAACGACTGCAACCGTTTTCGTCGAGATCTCCACCCGGCGCCGGCCAAGGAGTTGTGAACCAGGCGCGTCGGCCGCAAGCGCGCGTTTCGCGATCGCGGCGGCTCAGAGCGACTCCCGCACCATCGGACCGGCTCGCTTCGCATCGACGAGCCGGCACAGCGTGCCGACCGTCTCGAACGCCTCAGCGGTGATGTCCTCGTCATCGAAGCTGATGTCGAAGGCATCCTCGAGCGCGGTGACGAGGGCGATGACGGCCATGGAGTCGAACTCCGGCAGGCCGCCGAGCAGCGGCGACGCGTGGCCCAGGCGTTCGGCGCGCTGCCCCAGGTTCAGCACCGCCGCGAGAACGTCGACCACGGCGTCAAGCGTCCCTGCCGGCGACGTCTCGTCTCCGCAACGGTCGCTCATTCGTCCCCGGTCTCCTTCCCCGCTGCGCGGTGCCGGCGCCCACGGATCATCGACCCGCACCCGTGCTAGATACAGGCGATCGCGGCGTGGATAAAGTCGGGAATGTCCCCTTCGGCGGCGTTCGTGTTCGACGTCTCGCCCGGCGTGCCTGCCATCGACCTGCGCTGCCGCGGCTGTCCTTGGAGTTGACTCCCGGCGCGTGCGCTTGCACAGTACGCCGTCTTCGCTCTCTTGGCGTGTCTTCCGCAGTGCTGTCCAAGCTCGAGCAGCTCATCACGGACCTGGGGTGGGCGGTCGCCCTCTGCTACGGACTCGACCGAGCGTTCGCTGCCGTCTGCGGCTGCCTTGCGCTGACGCCCTATCTGTTGGTGGCGCAGCCTATCCCGAAACGGAGGCTGCTCTCCGGAAAGCGGGGCCGCTCTATCGCCGTGCGGGAGGTCGACGCCGCGGACCTGACCGACTGCGAGATGCCGCTGACGCCGGAGCTGCTCGCAGCGCGGCGAAGCCGCGGCGCGAAATGCTTTGGCGTGTTCGAGGACGGCCGCTTGATCGGCTTTCACTGTTTGGCGCTCGGCCCCCACGAGGACGAGGCCGTGCGTGCGCGCTTCGTTCCGGAGCCGGCCGGCGAGTCCGCCTGGGACTTCGATATCTTTCTTCTGCCGGAGAAACGGGTCGGGCTCTCGTTCATCCGCCTTTGGGACGAGATCTTCGATTATCTGAGGCAGCAGAACATTCACTGGTCGATGAGCTACATCTCAAGATATAATACGGGGTCCTTGAAGTCCCATCAAAGACTGGGAGCGATCGCTGTCGCCAGGCTGGTCGCGGTCAAGGCGGGAAGCTGGCAAGCGTTTGTCATGAATGTGTCTCCGTTCCTCTTGATCTCGACAGGACCGCGGTCCCGGCCGGTCATCCGCGTCCCCGCCCCGGCCTAGCATGGTTGGGTCCGCGATGACGCGGTTCGGGCACCGTCTGGCTGCCGTTCGCGTCAGGCTTGGAGGCCTCTGCCGGTGAGCGAGCTTCTGCACCAGCTCATCCGTCCCGGTCCGGAGCGCCCGCCCGAGGCGCCGGCATTGTCGTACAGGCAGCAGACGCTGTCCTACGGCGGACTGCACGACGCGGTGGTGGCCGCCGCCCGCGGGCTTATCGGGCTCGGGCTGGAGCGCGGCGCCAGGGTCTGCGTCTACCTGGAAAAGCGTTTCGAGACGGTCGTGACCCAGTTCGCGTCCGCCGCCGCGGGCGGCGTGTTCGTTCCCGTCAACCCGCTGCTGCGCGCCCGGCAGGCGACCCACATCCTCAAGGATTCGGAAGCGTCCGTCCTCGTCACCTCGGTCTCGCGGCTCGAGGCCCTCGCCGGTGCGTTGCCGTTTCTTGGCGATCTCAGGGTGGTGGTTCTCGTCGACGGCGGTTCGGCCGCTGCCGCCGACGGCATGCCGTCGCGCGTGGCGTGGCCGGATCTGATCGCCGACGGCGGTACCGGCGGCCGGCCCGAGCATCGCGTCATCGATACCGACATGGTCGCGATCCTCTACACCTCGGGCAGCACGGGCATGCCCAAGGGCGTGGTGCTGTCGCACCGGAACATGGTGGCGGGCGCCAAGAGCGTCAGCAGCTATCTCGAGAACCACCGCGACGACGTCATCCTGTCGTTGCTGCCGCTCAGCTTCGATGCCGGTTTCAGCCAGCTGACCACCGCCTTCAACGTCGGCGCGCGCGTCGTCCTGATGAACTACCTGTTGCCGCGGGACGCCGTCCAGACCTGCGCCGCGGAGAAGGTCACGGGCATCACCGGCGTACCGCCCTTGTGGATCCAGCTGGCTCAACAGGACTGGCCGTCCGAGGCGGTCGGGGCCATGCGCTATTTCGCCAACACCGGGGGGCACATGCCTCGATCGACGCTGGACCGGCTGCGGGCGCTGATGCCCCGTGCCCGGCCTTACCTGATGTACGGCCTCACCGAGGCGTTCCGCTCGACCTACCTCGATCCCTCGGAGGTCGACCGGCGGCCGGATTCGATCGGCAAGGCCATTCCCAACGCCGAGATTCTGGTCGTCGGCAAGGACGGGCGTGCCTGTTCGCCGGGCGTTCCGGGCGAGCTCGTGCACCGCGGCGCGCTGGTTGCGCTCGGCTACTGGAAGGACCCCGAACGCACCGCCTCACGGTTCCGCCCCTCTCCCGGTCAGCCCGCCGGGCTTTGCCTGCCGGAGATCGCCGTCTGGTCGGGCGACATCGTGCGCACCGACGAGGACGGGTTCCTGTACTTCGTTGGCCGCTCGGACGAGATGATCAAGACCTCGGGCTACCGGGTGAGTCCGACCGAGATCGAGGAGGTCGTCTATGCGTCCGGCCTCGCCGGCGAGGCGGCGGCGTTCGGCGTGCCGCATCCGGTGCTCGGCCAAGGCATCGTCGTCGTCGTCGCGCCGCCGAACGGCAGCAAGCTCGACATCAATGCCTTGAACAGTGAACTCCGTCAGCAACTGCCGCTCTACATGGTGCCGGGGCTTGTCGCCGAGGTTCCGGCTTTGCCGCGAACGCCCAACGGCAAGATCGACCGGAAACAGCTCGCAAGTGAGTTTGCGACGGCGTTCGATAAGGCCAAACCATGAACGACGCATCGCGCCCTGGACCGTCGCAGCCTTCGGCATTTCCCGTCGTCGACGGCGAGCTTCGGGTCGGCGGCCTGCCCCTGACCCGCCTCGCCGAGCGCGTCGGCGCGACGCCGTTTTATGCCTACGATCGACGATTGCTCGACGCGCGCGTCGCCCACCTCAGACGCTGCCTCCCCAAGGCGCTGCGCCTGCACTATGCCGTCAAGGCCAATCCGATGCCGGCGGTGGTGCAGCACCTGGCCCGTCTGGTCGACGGCTTCGACGTCGCCTCGGCGCTGGAAATGAAGACGGCGCTGGATACGCCGGTCTCACCCGCGCATGTCAGCTTCGCCGGTCCAGGAAAGACAGAGGCCGAGCTCGCCCAGGCGATCGCCGCCGGCGTCGTCCTCCATCTCGAGAGCGAAAGCGAGATGCGCTGCGCGGCCGGGCTCGCCGAAAAACTCGGTCTCAGACCCGCCGTCGCCGTCCGCGTCAACCCCGACTTCGAGCTCAAGGGCTCGGGGATGCGCATGGGCGGCGGCGCCCAGCAGTTCGGCGTCGATGCCGAACGGGTGCCCGGGATGCTGAAGGACCTCGGCCGGCTCGACCTCGAGTTCATCGGCTTCCACATCTTCGCCGGCTCGCAGAACCTGAATGCCGCGCTGCTCGCCTCGGCACAGACGCGGATTATCGATCTCGCCATCGCGCTGGCCCGCCACGCGCCGGCCCCTCTCCGCCATCTCAACATCGGCGGCGGCTTCGGCATCCCTTATTTTCCGAAGGACACGCCGCTCGACCTCGAGTCCGTGGGCGAGCACCTCGGTGCGCTCATGGACAAGGTGCAAGCCGAGCTTGCGGACGCCCGTGTCATCCTCGAGCTCGGGCGCTACATCGTCGGCGAATGCGGCATCTACGTCAGCCGCGTCGTCGACCGCAAGGTGTCGCGGGGACGCGTGTTCTTGGTCACCGACGGAGGCCTCAACCACCAGCTGGCGGCCTCCGGCAACTTCGGACAGGTCATCCGCCGCAACTATCCGGTCGCCGTCGGCAATCGCATTGCCGAACCCGTCGCCGAGACGGCGACCGTCGTCGGCTGTCTCTGCACGCCGCTGGACCTTCTCGCCGATAACGTGCCTCTGCCGCGCGCCGAGATCGGCGATCTCGTCGTCATCTTCCAGTCGGGCGCCTATGGGCTGACGGCAAGCCCGACGGCTTTCCTGAGTCACCCCCATCCCGCCGAGGTCCTGGTTTGACCGCGGACGGCCAGCGAAGGCGTTCCGTCCTCGCGCGCGACGGGTGGGACGACGGAGACATGAGCGCCGGCGACGCAACGAAGATGGAGCGCCAGCGGTCCACGGCGGCGGGGGAGACCCTCGAGATCTCGCTCGAGCCGGTCACCGATCCCGACCGCCTTGGCCCGCTCTGGACGGAGCTCGAGGGCCGGAGCGATGCGTCGTTTTTCCAGTCGTGGGGATGGATCGGCTGCTGGCTCAGGCTCCTGCCGCCGACCTGCGAGCCTCGCGTTCTCACCCTGCGATCGGCCGGGCGGGTCCAGGGCCTTGCGATCCTCTGCCGGCATCGGTCGGTCCGCCGCGGCGTCATTGCCTCGAATGGGCTCCACCTCAACGAATCCGGGGTGCCGGCGTACGACCAGCTGACGGTCGAGTACAACGGCGTTCTCGCCGAACGCGGCCTGCGGAGCACGGTCGTGCACGCCGCCGCAATCTGGCTTGCCGGTCGGGTGCCAGACTGGGACGAGCTGTTTCTGGGCGGCCTCGACAGCGAGGACCGGCCGGCGTGGGAGGCAGCGCTTGTGGCCGCCGGCCTCCGGCTGCTGGTTCGCGACCACAAGCGCTCCGACCATGTCGATCTCGAACGCGTGCGGCGCTCCGCCGGCAGCTACCTCGACACGCTCAGCCGAAATACCCGCTATCAGCTCCGCCGCGCCCTGCGCCTGTACGAAGAGGCTGGAGCCTGCCGTTACGAGCCGGCCGCAAGTATCGCCGAGGGCCTCGAGTTCCTGGACGAGCTGAAACGGCTGCATCAGGCCTATTGGCGCCGTCGGGGTCAGCCGGGCGCCTTCTCCGGCGTCTTCTTCGAGCGGTTCCACCGGACGTTGATCGCCGAGCGGTTCGGCCGCGGCGAGGTCGAGCTCGTGCGCATCCGGTCGGGGGAGCGGCCGATCGGCTATCTTTACAACTTCGTGCACAACGGATGGGTCTATGCGTATCAGAGTGGGTTCGAGTATGACGATGATCCGAGGTACAAGCCGGGTCTGGTCAGTCACGGTCTTGCCATCGAGCATCACCTGAAGGCGGGCGCACGCCTTTACGACTTCATGGCCGGCGAAGGCCAACATAAGCGGAGCCTTGGCTCGGGGACGAGGGAGCTTGTTTGGCTGGTCGCGCAGCGGCCGCGGATGAAGTATCGCCTGGAGAATGCCTTGAGGGCGATCAAGCAAAGGATGACGAGGTGACCGCGACACCCTGCCGAAAACGGTGCTGGGCCGTCGCTCGGCCGGTTGGCGTGCAGGGCGGCCTGTGCCCGCCGCTCTCGGCCCTGTCGGCGCCAGCGCCATGAGCGGCGAAGGCTCGCGCACGGTGCCGGAACGTTGGGGGCTCTGCGGCTGGTTCGGGGACGTCGAGCTCGCCGAGCCTCCGGGCTTGGTTCTGACCGACATGGCCCGGGATTTCTCGAGCCACCCCGACCGCGGTCGAAGCGTCGCCCGGCCGCGGGCTGCCGTGCACGTCTCTCCGGGGACCCCGGGCGGCGATCTCGCCGAAGACGGCGACCTCGTTGCGGCCCTGGCCGGTACCCCGTCCTGGTCGGAGCCGGGGCTGGCCGCTCTGGCGGCTCGACGGGGCAGCGCCTCCGCCCTTCTCCACGCCTACAAGGAACACGGCGAACGGCTTCTCGACCATCTCCGCGGCGCGTTCGCCCTGGCGGTTCTCGATCGAGAGCGGGACCGCGCCCTCGTCGCCATCGATCGGCTCGGCATCCATACCATGAACATCGCCCCGCAGCCGGGAAAGGGCCTTGTCTTCGCAACGACGGCGACCGCCGTTGCCCGGCACCCGGCGGCGAGCGCAGCGATTTCGGCGCAAGGGCTCTTCAACTACCTCTTTTTCTACCGCGTACCGGCCCCCGGATCGATCTTCCGGGACCAGGAGAAGCTTCTGCCGGCGCAATTCGTGGCCATCGATCGCGGCCTCGTGCACAGACGGTTTTACTGGCAGATGCCGTTTCGCGACGGATCCGGCGCCGAGTTCGCGGCGTTGAAAGCGGAGCTGTTCGCCCGGCTCAGGCAAGCGGTCCGCCGGGCCGCAGCGAAAGAAGATGCGGAGCGGCTCGGCTGTTTTCTCAGCGGCGGCATCGACAGCTCCACGGTCTCCGGTCTGCTTGCCGAGCTGACGCCGGGACCGGCCAAGGCCTTCACCATCGGCTTCGACTGTCCGGGATACGACGAAACGGCGTTCGCCGAGGCCGCGGCCCGCCACTTCGGCCTCGACTTCCACCACTACACCGTCACGCCCGACGACGTCCTTGACGCCGTGCCGCGCATCGCCGGTAGCTACGACGAGCCTTTCGGCAACGCCTCGGCCGTCGGCGTCTACCACTGTGCGCGGCACGCCCGCGAGCACGGCATCGCGACGCTGATCGCGGGGGACGGCGGCGACGAGCTGTTCGCTGGGAACAAGATTTACCTGCACATGAAGCGATTCGAGCTCTATCACCTTCTGGCGGAGAGCGTTCGGCGGCGGCTTGTCGAGCCGATGATCAGGCTCCTGCCCGGTGGCGACCGCAACGTCCTCAAGCGCAAGGCGCGCCGCTATGTCGATCAGGCGAACATGCCGATGCCGGATCGCATGTTCGCGCACGAGTTCGAACGCCTCGCCGAGGTTCGGCAGATCCTGGATCCGGAGATCGCCGCGGCCGTCGATCCGCGGCAGCCGATCGCGATCCTGCGCGAGGTCTACTGGCGCCCGGCGTCCGCGGCCGTCGAGCAGCGGATGCACCAGCTCGACCTGCAGATCACGCTCGCCGACAACGATCTGCGCAAGGTCAATCGGATGTGCTCGCTCGCCGGCATCGCCGTCCGCTATCCGATGCTCGACGAGGACGTCGTCGAGTTCTCGGCCGGAATTCCTCCCGCCTTGTTCATGCGAGGCCTCCGGCTCAGGGCCTTCTTCAAGCGGGCGATGGCCGATTTCCTGCCCAAGGCCACGCTCAGCAAGCAGAAGCAAGGATTCGGGCTGCCTTTCGGTCCCTGGCTCGCCCAGGGAACGCCCCTTCGGGAACTGGCCTACGAGAGCCTGACCTCGCTCGAACGCCGCGGCCTGATCCGCGCCGAGTTCATCGGCACCGTGCGTCGCGAGCATGAGCGCAACGCCCATCCGCTGTTCGCGGCGCCGATCTGGGACCTGATGTGTCTCGAGCAGTGGTTCCAGGCCCGGATCGACGCTCCGACAACCGTCGTGAAGAGCTCGACAGGGCGAGCCGCCGTGTAGGGGCGCGTCAGGTCGGCACCGGCGTCGGCAGGCACGCGATGGACCGGGAATGCACTTCACGGTTGGTATGGGCCCTGGTATACTCCTATTCCACTAAGAAACTCGGGTTCAGTGTGTCGAGAAGGGAAGGGGGAGAACTGGAGGGCAGAAGGATCGTGTCAAGCCGTTCGCTTGCGACGGGAAACTGTTGCGTTCGCCACTGGCGACGTGAACCCCGGCGTGTCGACGACCCCCTTCGCAGTCGGGCTTTCTCGACCGGATCGGTGGCGGCCTGCGGTTATCTCATGACGAAATCCGCTTCTCGCACCTCCGCCCGGACGCAGCGTGCCAGGATCGAAGATCGCGGACGCGAACAGTCGAATCCTTACAGGCGGCGTGTGAGCGGGAGCGGGACGATGCCCGCCTTGTCCGCGGCTGCCTGACCCTCGCCGGACAGGCCGGCGGCACAGATGGACGTCAAACTGGATCGATGCCTTGGGCAAGGCATGGCATGGGTAGGATATTGCCGTCGATGGACCCGGGTTCGCGCCGCGCGCCGCGCGATTGTCCGCGCGGCAGGTGCGGCGCCGTCCTGGCGCCGCATTCCGCTCGTTGGCGTTCCCCTCCGAACCGGACAACACGCGCAGACCCGAGCCGTAACGGACGCTTTACGGGAACGTGCGACAGTTCGACCCATGTCGGCCCCCAAGGGTCTCGGCGCAGCCCCCCTCGCCGCTTGCCCCTCGGTGTTCTGATGCGCGACCAGCGAATGGCAGGGTTCGGACACGTGCGTTTGCGTCACCGGGCAGGTTCGCGATGAGGAAGATGTTCAAGTTCCATCTCGTTTCGCCGTTCCTCATCCTCGGCACGGTCGAGGCGCTGATCCTGTTCGGAGCGGTCTACGCTGGCATGGCGATCGCCTACAGCAATGTCGGCAGTCTTGCCACGATCATGGCGGCACGCCTCCCGGAGGCCGGCGCCTTCGTCCTCGTCTTTCTCGTGACGAAGTTCGCCGTCGGCCTTTACCACTGGCAGTACACCTCTGAATTCCTGCAGATCCTGGTTCGCCTGGCTGCGACGTTCGTCATCGCGTTCGTCGTTCTGTCGGTGCTGTTCTATGTGTTTCCCGCCATCGAGATCTGGCGAAGCGCCATGGCCATCAGCCTCCCCATGGCCTTCGCCGGCATGCTGATGACGCGATGGGTTTTCTTCAGCCTGCCGACGATGGCCTATCTCAAGCGCCGGATCCTGGTGATCGGCGTCGGCGAGCAGGCGGCGCGGATCGAGGCGCTGGAGACGGCGGGCAAGGCTTGCCGGTTCTCGGCGGTTGCATTCGTCGACGTTGCCGGCGAGGAACCGCGGGTGTCCAGGTCGCGGATTCTTGGCCGCATCAACTCCCTCGCCGACTACGTCGAGGAAAAGGATGTCGACGAGATCGTCGTCGCCATTCAGGACCGCCGCGGGCGCCTGCCCCTTCGCTCGCTCATCGACTGCCGCCTGGCCGGAACGCCGATCAGCGACTACCAGACCTTCTGCGAGCGGGAAACCGGGCGGATCGATCTCGATGCGCTGAGACCCGACTGGTTCGTGTTCTCCGGCGGCTTTCCCGGAAGTCACCTCCAGCAAGCACTGAAGCGATGCGTCGACGTCATCGTCAGCGCGGTTCTCCTCCTCCTGCTGTTGCCCCTGATCTGCGCCGCCGCGGCCGCCATCATCCTGGAAAGCGGCGGGCCCGTCTTCTATCGCCAGCAGCGCCTCGGGTTCAAGGGACGGCCGTTCACGCTATTGAAGTTCCGCAGCATGCGCGAGGATGCGGAACAGGACGGCGTGCCGCTGTGGGCCGCCGAGAACGACCACCGCGTCACCGTCGTCGGGAGCTTCATCCGGAAGACGCGGATCGACGAGATTCCGCAGTTGATCAACGTGCTTAAGGGCGAAATGAGCTTCGTCGGCCCGCGTCCCGAACGGCCGTACTTCGTCGAACAATTGTGCCAGATCATCCCGTACTACGAGATCCGCCACCGCGTGAAGCCCGGCGTCACCGGTTGGGCGCAGCTCAACTACCCCTATGGTGCGTCGATCGAGGACGCCTGGCAAAAGCTGCAGTTCGACTTGTACTACATCAAATATTACAGCATTCTCCGCGACATCGTTATAATTCTGCAGACGATCCGGGTTATCATCGTTCCTCAGGGGGCGCGCTAGAACGCGGGGAAAGTGGATGCTGCCAGCCGAGGTGCGCGACCGGAGGGCCGACCCTTGCGCGGCGGCGCCGTCGACGCGCACAACTCGCATGCCTGCCAAAGGCGCTCCGGTGCGGGACACGGCGCTGCCGGCGCCTGCCAGCGCGGCGCGGCCGGGCTGCCGCTATCTCCTCCACGTATTTCCGAGTTTCGGCGTCGGCGGCGTGCCGATCCGGATGGCGTCCGTGATCAACGGGCTGGGAGACCGCTTCCGGCATACCATCGTTTCGCTGAATGGCGGCGTTGACAGCCGGACGCGCCTCGACCGCGGCCTCGCGATCGACGTCCGCACCTCCCCGCCGATGCCCCGCACCCTGCTCTCCAGACTGGCGCGAATCCACCGGTGCCTCGCCGGGGCGGCTCCCGATCTTCTGCTCACCTACAACTGGGGAGCGATCGAGTGGGCCCTTGCCAACGCGCTCTGGCGGATTTGCCCGCACGCCCACCTGGAAAGCGGCTTCGGCCCCGAGGAGTCGGACCGGCAACTCCGGCGACGGACGCTGTTCCGCCGCCTCGCGCTCGCCCGTGCGTCGCAGCTAGTGGTCCCCTCCCACGCGCTCTATGTTCTCGCCACGCGCTCATGGAGGATCGATCCTGCGCGCATCCGCCTGATCCCCAACGGCGTCGACTGCGCCCGCTTCTCGGCCCCGCCGGGACGCAGGACACCCAGCCCGTTCGCCTTCTCCGACGCGGAGGCGGTGGTCGGCACCGTCGCGCCTCTCCGCGCCGAGAAGAACGTCGCGCGGCTTCTGCGGGTGTTCGCGGCCCTTGACCCCGGTCTCAATGCCCGCCTGCTGGTCGTCGGCGACGGACCGGAACGCGGCTCTCTGGAAGCCCTCGCTTCCGCCCTCGGCATCGCCGCGCGGACGACCTTCGTCGGCCACGTGGAGGCGGTCGAAAGTGCGTTTCCGTGGCTCGACCTCTTTGCTCTGACCTCCGACACCGAGCAGATGCCGAACGCTCTCCTGCAGGCGATGTCCGCCGGCCGCGCGGTGGCGGCGGTCGATGTCGGCGATGTCAAGCGCGTCCTCGCCGCCGAGAACCGCGAGTTCGTGGTCGCGCCGCGCGATGAGGCCGCCCTCGGTCACGCCATCGAGCGATTGCTGAGGGACGCGAGTGTGCGGGCCCACGTCGGCCGATGCAACCAGGCCAAGGCGAGGGCGGAGTTCAGCCTGCAACGGATGGTGCAGGCATACGAAGCCGTGTTCCAAGCCTGATGCCGAGCGAAGTCACCCAGACCCTGGATGATCGGACGCACGCGGGCGGCGGAACCCGGACTTCGACCACCGCTTGCGAGGATCGCCACGTCGACGCGCCGTCACCCTCCCTCGATCCCGCCCGCATCCGGGTGCTCGTCTTCTCGACGCTCTATCCCAACGCGATCCATCCGACCCATGGCGTCTTCGTCGAGAACAGGCTTCGTGCGCTTCTCAGCGGCGGCGGCGTCGAGGCGCGCGTGCTCGCTCCGGTCCCGTGGTTTCCTTTGACGTCCTCCGCCTTCGGGAGATACGCCGCTTTTGCCCGCGTTCCCCGCCGCGAGATCCGCTTCGACGTCGCCGTCGAGCATCCGAGGTTCGTGGTCGTTCCCAAGATCGGCACGACGTTGACGCCGTTCACGCTGTACGCCGCGGCCGCGGCCGCGGTGCGCCGGCTGTTGCGGGCGGGCTTCGACTTCGAGCTGATCGACGCCCACTACTTCTACCCCGACGGCGTCGCCGCGGTGATGCTGGCGCGCCGCTTCGGCAAACGGGTGACGATCACGGCGCGCGGCACCGACATCAACCTCATCGCCCAATCGGGCATTCCGCGGCGCTGGGTCCGCTGGGCCGCCGAACGCGCCGACGGCCTCATCTGTGTCTCGCATGCCTTGAAGGAGCGGCTTTCGACATTGGGGATCGATCCTGCCCGCATCCGGGTCATGCGCAACGGCGTCGACACCGCGCTGTTTCGCCCGCGCGACCGCGACGGTTCGCGTGCGCGGCTCGGTCTCGAGCCGCCGGTGCTGCTCGCGGTTGGCAGCCTGATCCCTCTCAAGGGCCAGGAACTGATGATCCAGGCGTTGCACGGCGTGCCGGAAGCCACCCTCGTCCTGGTCGGCTCCGGCCCCGAGGAGACGGCCCTGAAACGACTGGCCGAACGCGAGGGGCTCGGCCGTCGCGTCCGCTTCCTCGGGGAGGTCCGACACCAGGAGCTGCCGCCGATCTACGGCGCGGCCGATCTCTTGATCCTGGCCTCCAGTCGCGAGGGCTGGCCCAACGTGCTCCTCGAAGCCATGGCCTGCGGAACCCCCGTGGTCGCCGTCCGCGTCGGCGGCACGCCGGAGATCGTCGCGGCGCCCGAAGCCGGCATGCTGGTCGACGAGCGGTCGACCGAGGCGCTGACGCACGCCATCCGGCGCATCCTGGCCAACCCTCCCGATCGGAGAGCCGTCCGCGCCTATGCCGAGCGCTTCGACTGGCGGGAGACGACCGAGGCTCAGGTCCGGCTGTTTGCCGATCTTTGCCGCCCGAATGACGCCAAGAGCGGCGGGTCGACCCACGACCGACAGGGGGGCCGCGGTTGACGCAGGGACTCCGAGTGCACTCGGGACGCACCGGCAAGATGGCGGTCCTTCGCCTCCTCAAGGGCTTGGGGCTGTTTGCGGTCTCTCGGCGGCTGACCCGGCGAAGGCTTCGCATCCTCTGCTATCACGGGATCTCGATGTGCGATGAAGACGGCTACAACCCCACCCTGTTCATGCGCGCGCCCCTGTTCGCCGCGCGCATGCGGTGGCTCAAGGACGAGGGCTTCACTGTCATCCCCCTCGACGAGGCGGTACGCGGCCTCTCCTCCGGACGGCTTCCCGACGACGCGGTGGTCATCACCTTCGATGACGGCTGGTTCGGGATCCTCGAGCACGCTGTCCCCGTCCTCCGCCGCCTCGGCTTTCCCGCAACCGTCTACGTCACCACCTATTACGTCGGCATGCGCCTGCCGGTGTTCAACGTGCTGGTCCACTACATGTTCTGGCGGAGCGCCGTCGACCGGATCGATCTAGCCCGGCTCGACCGCCGCCTCGCCGGCGCCTTCTCCTTGAAGGCTGCGCACGAGCGCGAACGAGCGGCCGACACCGTCATCGGATTTGCGCGAAGGACTCCTGGCGCCGACGCACGCCAGGACCTTCTTCGCGCCCTCGGGGCTGTCCTCGAGCTCGACGTCGAGGCGCTCCTCCGCCTCCGCATCTGCCAGCTGATGACGCCGGAGGAGCTGGCGGCGGCGGCCGGCATGGGCGTCGATATCCAGCTTCACACCCATCGCCACCGCCTGCCCCTGGCCGACCGCGAGGCCGTCGTGCGGGAGGTCGAGGACAACCGGCGCGCGCTCGCTCCCGTCGCCGCTGGCGACCTCGTGCATCTCGCCTATCCGAGCGGACTCTATCATCCGAGCCAGTGGCCGTGGCTGCAGCGGCTCGACATTCGTTCGGCGGCGACCACCAGGCCCGGGCTGAACGGCCAGTCGTCGCATCCGTTCGAGCTCCACCGCATCCTCGACGGCCAGAACATCCCGGTCATCGAGTTCGAGGCGGAGATGTCCGGCGCGCTCGAGATCTTGCGGTTCCTCCGTTCTGCGTTCTCGCGTCGCAGCCGGGGCAAGCGCGTCGGCTCAGAGCCTGTTGACGGACCGCAGGCTGAACGAGTGCGATCGGCATGAAGGACCTTGTTCCTCGCGCGCTTGCCCGCATCGAGCGCGCATCGCTTCTCGGCAGGAAGCGGATCGTCCAGGGCACGTGGCGAAGGCGGGGCGATCAGGCGCGGACCGTGGTGTTTGTCGGCGGCGTGCAGCGCTCGGGCACCAACATGGTTATGGAGATCCTTGAGCAGTGCCTCGAGACCGACGTTGTGCACGAGAGGGATCCCCGCGCCTACCGGGACTACCAGATGCGTCCGCGGGCCGTTCTGAGGAGCCTGGTCGACGCGTCCCCGGCACCGGTTGTGGCATTCAAGGCCTTGATGGAACTTCAGGATCTCTCCTCCCTGCTCGACGAGTTCGCCCCTGCGAAGGCGCTTTGGCCGGTGCGCTGCTACGAGGACACGGTGAACTCGCATCTCCGCCACTTCTCGGGCTGCCGGCAGCGGCTTGCACGCATCGTCGGCGGCGCCGCGGACGACGACTGGCGCGCCGGCGGCATGTCGGACGCCACCCGCGCGCTCATCGGCAGGTACGTCACAGCGGACATCAACGACGCCTCTGCCGTCGCGCTGTTCTGGTACTTCCGCAACGCGCTTTTCTTCGAGCAGAAGCTGGACAAGGATGGCCGCGTGCTGCCGCTGCGCTACGAGGCGCTGGCGACCGAGCCCGAGCAGGAGTTCCGTCGCGTTTTCGACTTCCTCGGTCTTGAGTTCTCTCCGCGGTTCACCCGCAAGATCTTCGCCTCCTCGGTCGGCAAGCACGCTTCACCCAACATCGACCCGGCGATCCGCAAGCTCTGCGCCTCGATGATGATGCGGTTCGAAGCGCTGCTGGCTCGATCGCCGCCCGGGCGCGGCGGCAGCCATCGGACCGGTCGACATCAGCCCTGATCAGCGGTCCGGCACTTGAGGAAGCGCGGGGTACGGCGGAAGGTCCGCCGCCGCGCGGTCGGAAAACCAGCGGTTCGCGTCCTTGGCAACGGGTGCTCCGCCGACGAAGGTGTTGGCGCGCACCAGCGGCTCGGGAACGTCCCGGGTGCGAAGAAAGCGCGCGCCGCCGATCCGGTCGATGACAACGGTGTTGCCTTCGATGACCGCGCTGTTCATCGCGTGGTCCTTCTCTCCTCGGCGACCCCGCTCCATCCCGATGGCGATGACATCGGCGTTCTGGCTGAACGGCCCCTCGCCCAGGACGTTGTTGCGGATCAGGATCTCGCCGCCGTTGGGAAGGTCGATCAGCCGGCTGTCGCGCCCGTCGAGGGACGCGATGACGTTGTCCTCGATGATCGATCGCGCCGTCCGGCTCTTGACTTCGTGGGCGCCGTCCTGGGCCGCCAAGATGGTGCTGCGACGGAGGACCAGTTCGTCGCCTCGCGTCACGTAGATGGCGTGGGCGAAGCCGCGGTGCCCCAGCCGTTCGAACCGGCTGTCCTCGATGACGACCCGGCCGCCCCCGCCGAGCAGCCCCTGCTCGCTGTCGCGGAAGTGGACCCGTCGAAGGGTGAGGTTGCGTCCGTGCATCTTGACGCAGGCGCCGTTGCCGTCGGCGACCGTGATGCCGTAGCATTCCAGGTCCTCGATCGTCGCATCGGAACCGAGAACGACGATCGCCGCTTGGCCGCGCGCTGCAAGCGTGTGGATCGCCGCGTTAGGCTCGCCGCGGATGGTCACGCCGTCGGCGTGAAGAACCGCCCCGCCGCCCCAGCGCCCCTCGCGGATGACGACCGTCGAGCCGTCACGCGCCGCCGCCACCGCCGCCGCCACCCGGCCGAAGCAGGTTTCCTTGCCGCCGTCGACGAGACAGGCCGCCGGAGCGTCCTGATCCACCCGCTCGCCCGGCACCGACGGCAGCCGGTACAGCCAGACACCCTCCGAGTCGTTGTTGTAGCCGGCGAAGATGTCGACCTCGGGAACGTAGATCCATTTCGAGAACACGCCGGCGGCGTGGACCGAGGTGGGGCCGGCGCTGTTCTCGTCGAGGAACCGCTCGAATGCACTGGTGTCCGGGTCCCAGGCCCACACCTCGCGGCTGCCAGGCCAGAGCACGAACCGGCCGGATGGCGGATGAAAGGCCAGGCCTCCCTTCAGACCGTCGGCGGTTTCCAGCGCGTCGGGAACGGCCGTGAGGAACGTCCAACGACCGAACTCTCCATCGTCGAGATCGACGGCAGCCAGCCCGCTCTCACGTCCGCCGTAGAACAGCACGACCATGCGATGGCGGCGTTCGTCGTAGGCCATGGTGCCGTGGGTCCGGCCGAGTTGCTTCTGCGTCTGGCGGCGAAGGATCCTCCCCTGATGGTCGATCTCGGCGATGATACCTTCGGTCGGCGGCCCCGCGGCCACGACCATCGCGCGCGTGCGCGGATTCCAGGCGGTCTTCGCCCGCCCGAGGCCGCCGATGTTCAGGTCATGGATCGCCCACTCGAGCCGATCGGGATCGAACGACCAGGCGCGGTCGTCGTCACGATAGTGGCCGTCGGCGCAGAAACCGCCGTCGGCGAACACCCAGACACTGCTCGAAAGCGGATTCCAGAGGACGCCGTCATGGGTGCGGGCGCTCGCCCTGCCGAGGGCCGGCGCCGGGCAGAGCTTTCGGTCTTCTTGCGCCCGGTTCTCGCCGGTGAGGGGTGCAGGATCGGTCGCCCGTTGCCAGTTCAGCGAGTGAAGGTCGAACACGTACCATTCGTTGCCGCCATAGGCCGTGCCGCCACCGCCCCAGAAGAACCAGCGCCGGCCGTCGAACGCCGCACCATTGCCGGAACGAACGACTCCCCGCGGTCCCCGACGCCCGCGAAGCGCCGGGCCTCGGTGCCTGGCATCAAGGGCGGTGAGCATGTCATCGGCGATCAGCGGAATCCGGCTGTGCGGCACCTCGAGCCATTGCCCGGGTCGCAGGTCACCGACGAGCGCCCTGAGCGCGGCGAGATCGTCGGCGTTCGGGGACAACGGCGCCAGTGCCGCCGCGACGACGGCGAGAAGGGCCAAGGCGGCGCGCACCAAGCGTCCTCTCTCCAAGGTCCGCCGGCGGTGTAGCCTACCTTGGTTTCAGAGACAACCCGCTCGTGTCGCGAGCCGCGCCCCCCCGCGCTCGCGCCGACGTCGGCTAATGCTCCGTCGCTGCCGGTTCCGCGGACTTCAGCAAGGGGTAGAGATCGTTTTCCTCGCGCCGCATGCGGTACTTCAACCGATCGAAGATCCGCCGTGTCTCGTACGAGAACAGCCACGGATCGCGGCCGATCTCCGCCGGCGAAGCGTAGCGCTGGAAATAGGATCGGAACTCCTCGGCGAGGCCGCCCATGTTGGTGCGGAACTGCTGTGCCTTCCGCCTGACCTCGGGATCGTCGCTCTGCACCAGGATCGGATAGACGTCCCGGTCCTCCGTTTCGAGGTGCATGCGGACCCGCATCGAGATGTCCTGCAACAGATGCCGAATCGCCTCGGCCTCCGATGGTGCCGCGCCGCGATCGATGGCCAGGACGGCGTCGGCCATCACCTTGCTGATCTCGCTGTGCTGTGACTTCATGCTGTCGATGTCAATCATGCGATCCTCCCTGACCGCTCGGCAAACGGTCTCAAACCCGCCAACGTCTCACGTTATTGGCGAAGACCGCAGTGCGTCATTGACGTTGATCAATGACAGGCGGCGGCCGTTGCAATCAGCCGCGCCGGTCGAGCAACTCGCGGATCATGCGAGCGGCGACGGCAGGCTCCGACGCCCGGGCGATGGCACCGCCGACGATGACCACCTCCACGGCCGGGTAACGAGCAAGACCTGCGATCCCTCGCGCATCGAGGCCCCCCGCCACGGCGAGCCTGACCCGGGTCCCGAGCCGCTCCAATGCCGCGATCTTCGACAAGAGCGAGCGACCGGACCGTTGTTCGTCAATGCCGGTGTGAACGATCAGGTGCTCGATCGCCAAATCGCCGATTCGGTCGACGGCGGTCGCCGGCTCGTCCATCCCGATCGTATCCATCATCACGGCGCGGCCGCATGCCTTCGCCGCCCGAACCGCGGCAACGATCGTCTCGCGCGGTGCCGCGGCCAAGACGGTGGTGATGTCGGCGCCCGCTTCGAAGGCGAGTTCGGCCTCGAGAGCGCCGGTGTCGGCGGTCTTCATGTCGGCGACGATCGTCTTGTGCGGAAACCGGGCCTTGAGGGCACGAACCGCCGCGAGACCGCAGGTCTTGATCAGCGGGGTCCCCGCCTCAAGCCGGTCTGCGAACACCGCGACGCGTTCGGCCATGGCGAGCGCGTCGTCGAGCCCGACGAAGTCCAGGGCCAGCTGCAGCAACATCGCTCGCATCTCCACCGTTTGTTCCCCGGGAGGGGACCGCGGTTCGAGGGTACCGCTATGCGCGACGGGACCGCATGATACACTCCACCCCCTACCTCCCGTCATCGGAGTGTCGACGTGCTCGTCCCGACCTGTCGATCGTTCGCCCTCATCATCGTTCTTTTCGTCATGATGGCGGGTCCGTCGGGTGTCCGCGGACAGCCATCCGGTGACTGGTCGCCCCCCGCGCTCGGCGAATGGCTCCGCATTCTCGAAGAGGCGGAGACCTATCTCCGAGGGCCGCAGCGGACGCCCGACGAAACAGGGCGGCAGCGGGCGCTCCTCGAAAGCGTGACGAAGGTGGCGAGGCTGGTCCGAGACCAGGCCGGGGAGCAGGTTGTGCGCACGCAGAAGCTTCTGATTGCGCTGGGTCCGCCTCCGGCCGAGGGCGAGCCGCCGGAAGCCCAGGATACGGCCTCCATGCGCAAGGGGCTTTCCGAAAGGGTTACGCTCCTGCGCAGCCGTGTTGCCGAGGCCAACCTCGCCCTGGCACGTGTCGAAGCCTTGGAGGATTACCTGTCCCAACAGGCTCGCGGGAAGCTCCGGGACCAACTCGAGCGCACGTATCCCTTGCCGTTCCTCCCTTCGGTGGTCGGCCAGGCGATCTCGGAGCTCCTGGGCCTGTTCAAGTCCCTGGCGCGTTCGCCGGTGGATTGGTACCACGGCCTCGACGCCGAGCAGCGCGTCAAACTGCATCGCTGGAACGCAGTCGGCGGTCTTGGCGTGCTGGCGAGCATCGCCGTCGCCTGGAGCCTGTCGCGACTGGTCCAGCGCAGGCTCGGTCCCGGGGCGGAGGGTGCAACACCAAGCTATGCCCGGCGGCTCGGCGCGGCGATCTCCATGGCTGTCGCCAAGGGGATGATACCCTCGACGCTCATTGCCGGCCTCTATCTCGTTTTCCACCGTCCGGAGACGTTGCTGACTGGACAGCTGCTCGCGGTTGTCGACGGCATGTTGTGGGCTCTGCTCCTCTACATCCTCATCACCGCCACCGCGCGCGCCATTCTCGAGCCCGATCATCCCTCCTGGCGGCTGACCGACCTCGCTCCCGACAATGCGCGCGCGATCGTTCGAAGGATCACCTT
>CAYQSU010000007.1:34008-75318 GCA_964420325.1 uncultured Rhodospirillaceae bacterium
GCGGCCTCCGCCTTTGCCCGCCGCCACCTCGGGCTCGGCCCGGAAGCCGATCGTCGAGCGGTGTTCTGGACCTCGTTCGCGATCGACCCCCTGCTCGTCCTGGTCGTCCTCTTCCTCGTCGCGCCGTTATGGGGCGTGCCGTGGGACGATCTCGTGCGACACGCTGCCGGCGTCGCCGAGGGCTTCAGGATCGGCACCATCACCATCTCGCCCGGCGCCCTGCTGTTCGCCATCGCCGTGTTCGCGGGCGTGCTGGTCGCGACGCGGTTCTTCCAGCGACTGCTCCTGGAGAACGTGCTTCCCAACACCAAGATGGCCATCGGCTTGCAGCACACCCTGGTCACCGGCGTCAGCTATGTCGGGTACGCCCTGGCCCTCGCCGTGTCCATCTCCGTCGCCGGCATCGATCTCAGCAACCTGGCGATCGTTCTCGGCGCGCTTTCGGTGGGCATCGGCTTCGGCCTGCAGAACGTCGTCAACAACTTCGTTTCGGGCCTCATCCTGCTGATCGAGAGGCCGATCAAGGTTGGCGACTGGGTCATCATCGCCGGCCTCGAGGGCGTGGTGAAGCGCATCAACGTGCGGGCGACCGAGATCGAAACCTGGCAGCGCGCATCGGTGGTCGTGCCCAACGCCGAGGTGCTCTCGAATCCGCTCACCAACCTCACCCTCCGCGACCGCTACGGCCGGGTGGACCTCGCCGTCGGCGTCGCCTACGGGTCGGACACTCAGAGGGTGCGCTCCATCCTGCTCGACTGTGCGGCCAAGGAGCCCCGGGTCGTCTCCTATCCTTCGCCGTACGTCGTATTTCAGAGCTTCGGCGACTCGAGCCTCGGTTTCGAGCTGCGCTGCTTCACCGACGACGTCATGAACCGGCTGAGGATCTCCAGCGACCTCAGGTTCGCCATCGACCAGCGCTTCCGCGAGGAGGGCATCGAGATCCCGTTTCCGCAGCGGGTCGTTCATTTCGCCGACAAGGAAGGCTTTGGCATGGCAGCACCAGCGGTGCCCAGCCAGGCGCGCGAACCCCTGCGCACCGTGACATCCGGCGCCTCGCCGGCGGCGCCGCAACCGGGCGAGTGATGTTTGCATTCCGACTGCGGCGACCTAGAATCGACCGATCCATTGCCCCGTAGCGACGGGCGACCGGGGCATCACAGGGAGGATATGTCATGAACGGAAAGAAGATCCTCATGCTCGTCGGCGATTTCGGCGAGGACTACGAGATCATGGTGCCGTTCCAGGCGCTGCAGATGGTCGGCCACGCGGTTCACGCGGTCTGTCCCGACAAGAAGGCGGGCGACGCGATCCGCACTGCCATCCACGACTTCGAAGGCGACCAGACCTACACCGAGAAGCGTGGCCACAACTTCACGCTGAACGCCACCTTCGCCGACGTCAACGAACGGGACTACGACGCGCTGGTGATCCCCGGCGGGCGCGCCCCCGAGTACCTCCGCCTGAACGACCGGGTGCTGGCCATCGTCCGCCACTTCGCCTCCGCGGGCAAGCCGATCGCCGCCATCTGCCATGGCGCCCAGGTGCTGGCGGCGGCGGGGATCATCGGCGGCAAGCGGGTCTCGGCCTACCCAGCCTGCGCACCGGAAGTGCGGCTGGCCGGGGGGCAGTATGCGGAGATCGCCATCGACGATGCCGTAACGGACGGCAATCTGGTGACCGCGCCGGCGTGGCCCGCCCACCCCGCCTGGCTGAGCCGGTTCCTCGCCGTGCTCGGCACCGAGATCGCCCAGGCGGCGTAAGCCCGGCGGCACCGAACCCGCATTCGTCCACTCCAGGCCGGCGCCGGGGAACCAAGCAAAGCCGCCCGGCGCCGGCACCAGGTGGGTCTCGACCATGCCGAGGACGATCGCTCCCGCCGAGGTCGCGGGCCTGCTCAAGCCCGACCTCGCCATCTACGCGCCCGGTGCAGCCGGCGAATCCCCGCTCCTGGTCGATGCGATCCGCGCCGCGCCGGACGCCTCAGCGGATGTCCGCTTCATCGGCGTCTGGATCCCCGGCATCAACCGGGTCGACTACGCCGGCCTGCATCCGACGGCTCGGTCGACCGCGTTCTTCGTCGGACCCGCGCTCCGCGACTCCTTTGCTGCCGGACGGATCGATTATGTGCCGCTGTCCTACCACGCGACGTACGCGTACCTCCGCGATCACGCCCGCATCGACCTGGCGCTGCTCCACGTCTCCCTCCCGGATGCGGAGGGCCGAGTGAGTCTCGGCGTCGCCAACGATTTCACGCCAGCGATCGTCAACAAGGCGGCGATCAAGGTCGCCCACGTCAATCCCTCGATGCCGAGAACGGCCGGCGCGGCCACGCTTTCCCTCGCCGATCTCGACTACGTCTGCGAGGAAGCATGCCCTCTGCAAGGCACACAGGCGAAGGAGGATGCCGTTTTCTCCGCCATCGGCGAGCACGTCGCCACCCTGGTCGAAGACGGCGACACGGTCGAGGTCGGTGTCGGCGGCGTGCAGGGCGTGGTGAGCCGGCTTGGCGGCAAGCGAAACCTCACGATCCACGCCGGCTTGATCAGCGACGCGGTCCTGTCGCTCACCGAAGCCGGAGCCATCGCCGATCGTCCCGGTGCCATCACCACCGGCGTCGCCTGGGGCAGCGAGCGCCTCTATGCCTTCGTCGCCGAGGATCCGCGCGTCCGCTTCGCCCCCGTCGGCTGGACCCACGACGTCGGCACGCTCAGGGCCATCCGCCGGTTCATCGCCGTCAACGCCGTCATCGAGGTCGATCTCCTCGGCCAGGCCAACGCCGAGATGATCGGCGGCCGCCAGATCTCGAGCGCCGGCGGCATCACCGACTTTATGCGCGGCGCCCGCCTGTCCCCGGGCGGCCTTGCCGTCGTGGCTCTGCCGGCCGCTGCCCGCGGCGGCTCCGTCTCCCGCATCGTTCCATGCCTCGAGCCGGGAACTGCCGTCAGCGTCGCCCGCGGCGACATGGACGTCGTCGTCACCGAGTTCGGCGTCGCCGATCTGCGCACGGCCTCCGTCGACCGGCGCGCGGACGCCTTGATCTCGGTCGCCGCACCGCAGTTCCGCGAGGACTTGCGGGCCGCCTGGCACGCGCGCCGCCACCGCATGTAGCTCCCGAGCGTCGAAAGCCGCCCGTTTGCCGGCCGATGGTCTTTTCTACCATGAAGAGACGGCCGAGCAATTTTCCCGTTTTGCGCGTATCGCTTCTTGCTCTATGATGGGGGATCGGCGGCGACGAGGGGCATGGAGTGCCGACGCATGGTCCGCGGAAGGCAGGCACGAACTCGGGTCGACGGCGCCCCGACCACAAGCGCCGAGGCGCAGGTCGGCGGGGCGGCGTCCGGAACCGATTTCGAAACCCTGGGCTACGCCGTTGTTCGCGGCGTGTTCCGATCGGACGATATCGCCGAGCTCTCCGGCGCCTGCGACCGGTTCTATGCCGAAGGGGTGCGCGCCGGGACGCCCTTCTGTCGCGGCCCGACGCTGTTCCAGGTGACGCCCGACGCCCGGCTCGGGTCGATCGTCCGCTACGTGCGGTGGCCGTCCTATCTGGATGAGACCCTGGACCGATACCGCCTGGATCTCCGACTGTTCGAGATCGTGAGGCCCCTGATCGGCGATGATCTCAAGCAGATCGTCAATCAGATCCACTGGAAGCCGCCCGGCGCCGCGATGACCGACTTCGGCCTGCATCAGGACATCCGCTTCCGCCGACCACGGGAGGCGTACCGCGAGCCGTTGCGTTCCTATGTGCAGACGGCGATCGCGATCGATCCGCACGGCCCGAGGAACGGCGGCCTCGTCGTCTACCCGGGCAGCCACCGGCAGGGCGAGCTCGCCCTCGGCGGCGAAACCCGGGTGATGGACACCCCGTTCGCGGCGACCGACCTGGAGCGGATCGGCCTCGATCCCGGGCGTCTCGTCCACCTTGAGCTCGACCCCGGCGACGTGGCGCTCTGGAACCTGTTCACCGTCCACGGCTCGGGCCGCAACCGGTCGAAGCGGGATCGCCGCATCTACATCAACGGCTTCGTCACCGCCGAGAGCTGCGACGTCGGCCTCTGGGCGTTCCGCGGCGGAGTCCCGGTGCCGCTCTCCGAGGCCGATCCGGAAGGACGCGCGAGCGTCCTCGTCTGACCGGCGCCACGTTGCGTCAGGGCGGCGGGTTCCAGCCGTCCTTCCACTCGGCCAGCGGAACGACGTCCGCGGGGTGGCCGTTGTCGCGGAACCAGGAATCGACGGCGTAGGCCTCTCCGTTCGCCGTCTCGACCACCGTCGCCGTGAAGTGGGTGACGCCGTCGCTCAGAATATCCAGGCGAACGCTCGGCTTGCCGCGTCGATGCCACCGGAGCAGACCGTCCCGCTCCAGCATGGCGAGAAGCGTGTTCGTGTTGGAGGCCTCGTCGACGCAATCGAGCTGGTCGCTCAGAAAATAGCCGACAAGCGTCCCTCCGCGATCGTTGAGGGTTCCGGCCTTCACCCCGACCACTCGCTCGAACGTGCCGACGGCCTCCGAGACCCGCAACCGTTCAGCCTCCGCACTCGCTGCAGGTTCGTGAAGACCTGCGGTCACGCTCGACCACTCGTCCGCGCTCAGCGAGATCTCCCTGATGGTCTGGCAAGTGTGGTCGCGGCAGTAGGCGAAGCGCTCAGGCGACGGATCGTAGATTCCGGTATCCGGCAGGGTTACGCCGCTACATCCGCCCACGGATAAGATGGCGACGAGAGCGGCCGACCGCGTGATCCGCGGCCGACAGGACCCGGCGAAACGGCGCTGCTCCTTCATCCGCCCTTGCTCTCGGCCGCTTCCTGCTCGATGCCGCAACCCTCTACGCGCCGGAGCGTTCGGTAGGCAACCGGCGGTGGATGATACGGCTTATTCCGTATGGAGCAAGCAAGTTGGTGCAGCTATTGTATTTTCAATCAGAGAGCGAGCAACCCTGAACGACAGATGGGAGGTCGGCCATGGCGAACCCGCTTATCGCCCTCGTTCAACTACAGCTGCAACTCACCCACGAGTGCCTGAAGCTCGCCGGCGGAATCGCCGATGTCTTCGCCCGCAACCGAAAGAGCCTTGTTCGTGCCATGATACCGGTTCCGGTTGCACTTCCTGTTCGAATCCGGGGCCGCAGGTCCACCCGCTGACCGGCGCTGCCGGCGGCACACTTGAGCGAGCACGCTGCCCAGCCAAGGGCGTAACGCCTATGGACCGAGTCGGCGTTCAGGCCAGCTCGTCGTAGCGCTGGGCCAAGATGCGGTCAGTGTCGGCATCGATGAAGTAGGCGAGCACGCGCACCAGCCCCATCTCTTCCTTCTGGATGTGCCACGTTTCACGCTCCATCAGGTCCATGACGTGGACGCGAAACTGGCCCCAGCCGTCCCGATCGAACCCGGTTTCGAGCGCCGTCCGCGCAATGAGCTTGAGGCCTTCGGCCAAGGGACGGATCACCACGTGCTCATGGGTCAAGAGATCCGCCATGTCGGCCGCGCCCTTCTGGCGCAGGATCGGAAACAGCTCCGTCTCCTCGAACAGGAAATGCTTGTTCACATCCTGGTCGACGACGGTGATCAGGGTCTCGAGGATCTCGCGTGCGCCGTCGGCGCCCAGGTCCAGCGGCTCGTCGGCGGGCCGGCCCAGGATGATATCCTCGAGGGCGTTCAGCATCGACAGCGTCTGCTCGTGTTCGGCGTGAAGCCTCTGTCCTATGAGCGTCAGGTCCTTCATCGGGCCTCGTCCGTCCTCTCCTTCGTTGCCGAAAGGCATCGCCTCGACCGCCTCAATGGCGGCTTCCGCGCGGTGTTCCGCTTCAGTGCGTCGCTCACTGCGGCAAAGAATGCCGTGGCGGCAGCGCCGCCACCATGACTGCGGTCAAGCCCATATCGACCGGAGTCATGCGATCGGAAGGGCGCGGCTCGCGGCACGCGCCGGTCTGCGGTACCCGCGCCATTGGTGCGCGACCTCCTTGATCGCTTCGACAGCGCACACGGTCGCTGCTACTATTCTCGGCGCGGCGCGACAAGCGTTTCCCGATAACGAAGGCTCCGCGCGCGGAGGAACGTACATGGCCGGGATGCCTCTCGCCACCGACGTCGTCACGGCATCCGTGCTCGACGTCGTCGGCGCCCTCGTGGTCGTGCTCGATACCGACGGCCGCATCGTCCTGTTCAATCGCGAGTGCGAGCAGGTGACAGGTTACTCGTTCGAGGAGGTCAGGAACAAGCGCTTCTGGGACATCTTCCTGGCGCCGGAGGACAAGGAGCCGGTGCGGAGGGTGTTCGACGATCTTCGCGCCGGCTTCTTTCCCAATCAGTTTACCAACCATTGGCTGACCAAACGGGGGGAACGCCGCCTCATCCAGTGGTCGAACACGGCGATCACCGCTCCCGACGGCAGGGTCGAGTACGTGATCGGCACGGGCATCGACGCCACCGAGCGCGTACGCGCCGAGAGAATGCTTCGCCTGGTGTCGAGTGCCGTCGAATTCAACCCCAGCTCCATCGTCATCACCGACGCCGCCGGCCGGATCGAGTATGTGAATCCGGCGTTTACCCGCAGTTCCGGGTTCACTGCCGCGGAGGCGATCGGCATGACCCCCCGGATTATGAGGTCGGGACTGATGCCGCAGCAGGTCTATGATGATCTGTGGCGGACGATCGCCGCCGGCGAGAGCTGGCGCGGCGAGCTTTGCAACATGAAAAAGAACGGCGAAATCCTCTGGGAATGGGTGGCCATCGCGCCGCTGCGAGATGGCGAAGGCAGGATCACCCATTACGTCGGGATCCAACACGACATCACTGAACAGCGCGAGATGCAGCAGCGGGTGCGGGACCTCCAGGACCAGCTTGTCCGCATCTCTCGTCTCAACGAGCTCGGGCAAATGGTCTCGGCGCTGGCGCACGAGGTTAACCAGCCGCTTGCGGCCGTCATGAACTACGTCCAGGCCTCGCGCCGCCTGATCGACGGCGCGGACGTTCCGGTACCGGCCAAGGCTTCCGCGCTCCTGGTCAAGGCTGGAAAGCAGGTCGAACGGGTCGGCTCGATCATCCGGCGCCTGCGGGAGTTCACCGAGAAGGGCGAAGGCAAGCGTGTGCTGCAGAACATCAATCACGTGGTCGAGGAGGCAAGCGGTCTCGGCCTCGTCGGGGCGGCGGATCTGGGAATCCTCGCGACGTTGACGCTCGCCGTTCATCTCCCTCCGGTCCTGATCGACCGGGTGCGGATCCAGCAGGTGCTTTTCAACCTGATCCGAAACGCGATCGAGGCGATGGCGGACTCGCCCGAGCGCGTGCTTCACATCAAGACCGCGGCCGTCGACGACGACACGATCGAGGTGACGATCGAGGACACCGGGCCAGGACTGCCGGCGGCCGTCGTCGATCGGCTCTTCGAGCCTTTCGTCACCACCAAGCCGCACGGCATCGGTATCGGCTTGTCCATCTCCCATGCCATTGTCGAGGCGCACGGGGGTCGGCTTTCGACCGCACCGCGGATCGGCGGCGGAACCGTGTTTCGCTTCACCTTGCCGGCGGCGGGACAAGCCGACGGGGATCGTCGGAACGATGGCCCAGTTTGATCTGGATGCCACCGTTTTCATCGTCGATGATGACGAGGCCGACCGGGACTCCCTGACGGCTTTGCTGGAGACGTGCGGTCTCAGGGTCCGCGCCTACGGGTCGGCGCGGGACTTCCTGGACAGCTTCGTTCCGCCGCGAAAGGGATGCCTCCTTCTCGACCTCCGCCTTCCGGAAATCAGTGGCCTCGAACTTCTCGGACGCATGGCGAAGGAAGGCGCCAGCCTGCCCGTTATCCTGGTCACCGCCTATGGCGACGTGCCCACCGCGGTTCGCGCGATGAAACTCGGCGCCATCGACTTCATCGAGAAACCGTATACGGACGAGGCCATTCTCGCGAGCGTCCGTGCTGCCATCGACATGGACCTCCTTTCGCGCCGAGACGAATCCTCGGCGGCCGAGATCGAGAAGCTGGCCGCCCGGCTCACGCCCCGTGAGCGCGAAGTGATGGACCAGCTGGTGCTCGGACGCCAGAACAAGGAGATCGCGCACATCCTGGGTATCAGCCCGCGCACGGTGGAAATCCACCGCGCCCGCGTGATGGAGAAAATGGAGGCGCGAACGCTGTCCCATCTGGTGAGAATGGCGATCACCGGCGGCATCGACAGCGGCGCGGACGGCTAGGCGGAGCGATCGAGGCAACGGCCTGGCCGGCCTTCCTGCCCCTTACGTACAAGACCGGATGCCGCAAGTGCGAGCAAGCCCGTAGGATCGCCGGAAAGAGCATGCTACGACGAAAAGAATGCCGATGTCTCACGAGCCCAACAGAGTGTTTGTGGTCGAGGACGACCCGGCCGTCCGGGACTCGCTGGCAGCGCTTCTCGATTCCGCGGGCCATAAAGCCCGATCGTTCGCGACCGCGAGCGATTTTCTCCGCATTTCCCGGACGATCCGGGAGGGCTGTCTCCTGCTCGACATCTGCCTGCCCGACATGGATGCGTTCGAGGTCCTCCAGAAGCTGACCGCCGAAGGCGCCCGCCTGCCGGTCATCCTCATCACGGGCCACGGTCACCTGGCACGAAAGGCGCGTGCCCAACAGGTGGGTGCCTTTGCCGTGTTCGAGAAGCCGGTGAATGATTGCGAGCTTCTCGAAGCCGTCGAGCGGGCACTGCATCCCTGCGTCTGCCGCCGGGAGCGGTGATCCGGAAGTGGCTTGCCCGAAGTGGGACGAACAGGTCGTGGGCTATCCGGTAGAACGACGCACCGCAAAATACACCAAGGATAAGGATAATTGCCTACGTAGAGTCCCCAATTAAATCAAAGGGCTGCGTGACCTATGATGGTCGGGATTGGAGTGTGTAGGTCGTTCACACCATGCAACGAAAACTAACGCAAGCTGATTCAGCAGGAGGATTCGCCATGTGGACCGGGCAGGCTTCGGATCCCGCTCTCATCGCGGCAGAGGACGCACGCAAGGCGGAAAGGGCCTTTCTTTCGATTCCGGCGACGACCGCTCGCGACGAGCTCAACGCCGAGTTCATCGCCGCCGAAGCGCGATGGGAAGCCGCGGACGAAGCGTTCGCCGACGCCGTGCCGACGACCCTGACCGGCGTCCTGGCGAAGGTCAGGGCTCTGGAAGCCATGCTGGTTGCGATGCCGGTCGACGACGACAGCCTCGAACTCCGCCACATCCGCGCACTCGTCGCCTACCTCGAGAACATGCTGCGCGAGGCGGCGTAGACCTGCCAGCCCGGTCCTAAGTAGGATACCGGATATATCCTCAGTTAATTTGCGTGTATTGTTCGCCACCTTTCGGTAGGTGGCCCCGTTCCAAGGTGTACGACCGACGGTGTCCTGGTGGCTCCAACACGTGACGACAGACCGTTGAGGATTCATGGCGTGCGTCGGCGCAATGGTTTCGTCAGGCCGCGATAGGTCTCTCGACCCTGCTCATCTTCCTGACCGCACTGCTTCGGCCCGGGACGGAGACCGGATCGCGCAGGAGGACCTTCCGGTCGCCGACGTTTCCCGGGACGAGCATCCCCTGGGGTTCATGCGTACGGGAATCGGGGCGATCGATGCCGAGCATCTCGAGATCATCACGTTCTATCGCCAGCTCGTTCTGGCGTTGGAGCTCGGAAGCGATGTCACGGCCTTCGCCTTGAGCCTCCACAGCCTGATCCACCGTGTGCAGAAGCATTTCACGGCGGAAGAGCGCTTCATGCGGGAGATCGGCTTCGACGGATACGACCGCCACAAGCGTGAACACGAGCGGCTTGCGCGCAACGCCCTGGACATGCTCGATCGTGTCGCCTGCTGCTTCGAGAAGTACGACTGCATGGCCGTCGCGCGCTATTTCCGCTGTTGGCTGGTCAAGCACATCACCGAGTACGACATGGAGATCGCACGCTTCGTCGCAACCATGGACGCCTCGCACCGCCATCATGGAAGGTGACGTCTCGAAGCGAAGCGCACCCTTCGCGCTGTGCCGCACTCAAGCCGCCGCCGGAGCCGCCGTTGCGACGTGATCGGGGACGTCGCTGAAGACCGCCTCGACCCCCCACGCGAACAGCCTGCGAGCCGCGTCGGCGCTGTTGACCGTGTAGCAACGCAGCGGCACACCCGCGGACGCCAGGCGTTCGACGGCTGCCCTTCGCAATCCGCGATGGCGACAGTGCAGGGCGGTGCAGCCGAGGGCATCGAGGCGCTCCCGCCAATCCTCGGGGATGCGCGTCACCAGAAGCGCACAGTCGAGCTCCGGCGCCGTCTGCCTCAACACTGCCAGGGCATGGGGCGAGAAGCTTGAGACGACAGGGGGCGGCAACGAGGACGGCCAGCGCCGGGAGAGCAGCCGGCCGACGACCTCCGCCGTCACCGCCTCGCGGCCGCCGTCCGGCTTGATCTCAACATTGGCGCCGAGGCCGAGCCCGGCAAGGGTTTCAACGGCCTCGTCGAGCGTCGGTATCGGCTCGCCCAGATAGGCCGCGGCAAACCAGCCGCCCGCGTCAAGCGCCTTCAAGTCCTGCAGGTCGAGATCGGCGACGCGCCCGCGCACGCCCGTCGTACGCGGAAGCTCCTCATCATGAAACAGCACCGCGTGGCCGTCGCGGCAGACCCGGACATCGAACTCGACCCAACGAACCCCAAGGGCGGCCGCCGCCCGGATCGACGCCAGGGTGTTCTCCGGCGCATGTCCGGCCGCGCCGCGGTGCCCGACAACGGGACCGATGGCCGCCATCGGTCAATCGTAGCCGTAGAACCAGAGCGTCGCCGAGGAGTGGACGTTCTTCACCGTGTGACGAGCACCTCTCGGAATGAACACCTCGTCTCCCGGCTCGGCGATCAGGCGTTCACCCTCGACCGTCAGCTCGAGGCGCCCCTCGGCGACGGTCACCAACTCGTTGCAGGCGTGAACGAAACGGGACCACGTCCGTCCCGGCGGATCGACGAACACGTCGCAGGAGAACCCCCGGCTCCGCCATGCCGCCGCCACGCCCGTCCGGTCCACCGGCGCCCCGAACTTGCCCCTGGCAACGAGACCGCCCATAACGTCCGCAACGGCCCTGCTCGGCACCACGCAACGGCCGCTACCGAACGAACAGGACGAATGCCATCCACGTGGTTGCAAGGAGCCCCCATGTGACGAGTTCCGGCCACTTCTTGCTGACGAAATCCATCATCGTTCGTCTCCCGAAGCTTCGGGCATCCATCAAGAACCGCCCGATTGCTCGGAAGCCTACAACTCCCCCATTTGCGGGTCTGTGAACGCCTTCACAAAGATTCGAAAACGCGCGAACGCCTACGCTTCCTCTTCGACGATTCGCGCAAGCTCCTGGGGCTCGAGGAGGGTGATCGAGCCCCGCCGAACGTCGATGAGCCCGGCGTCCTCCCAGGATCGCAGCTGCTTGTTGACGGCTTCCCGGGTGGTGCCGACGATGCTGGCGAGAACGTGCTGCGGGAGGCGGATCGCATCGTGCATCTCCCCGCTCTTCCGCCGACCATGATAATCGGAGGCAACGAGCAGCCGCTTGGCCAGGCGCGATCTCAAGTTGCGGAAGTTGTAATCCTCGAGCTGCTCGTCGGTCGACCTCAGCCGGTCGCACATCATCAGCAACAGATTGACGCAGACCTTTGGGTTGCGCTCGAGGATGGGGAGGAAGTCCCGACGGTTGAGGATGAGCAGGTCCGTCGGCTCGAGCGTGACGGCGTCGGCCGTCCGTTCGCCGCCGTCGATCATCGCGATCTCGCCGAACACCTGGCCCGGCCCGAAGACGGCCAGCACCATCTCGCGCCCGTCCGCCGCAAAGCAGGAGATGCGCACGCGCCCCTTGAGCACCGCCATCATCGACGTCCCCGGATCACCCTTCGAGAACAGCGTCCGGCCGGCCGGAAACGACGTGACCGTCGCGAGCTCGGCCAGCCGATCAAGATCGGCGGGCATGAAATCCTTCAGGATATAGTGACTTGCCAAGACGTCGCGGATCAACGCGCGCGTATCGCCCATTGCGGGGTCCCCTTCCCAACCACCAACACTTGCTTATCTTGATCAAGTGTACCACGAATGCGGGGCCTGTTGGAAACAGCGCTTCGCCCTCTCATCCGCGGCTCGACACGGCGAGCCAGGGCGAGTGCAGCGTGGACGGCCGTTTGCAGCTTTTGCATCCGCCGCGGACGGTCCTATAAAAGGCTGGCGTCGGGCGCATCTTGCCTCGAGCGAGGGACACGGGGAGAGCTCATGCGGAACCGGTGGTCGGACCATGACGCCGAAGCGGCTGTCGAACGCCATGCCGCCGCGGGCGTCGGCAGAGACGTGGCGCTCAGGACCTATACCACCCGGCTTCTTGGTAGCGAGCCCGCCCTGGTCATTCACGGCGGCGGCAACACGTCGGTGAAGACGACGATGCGGGAGGTCACCGGCGACGTCGTCGACGTCATTTGTGTCAAGGGCAGCGGCTGGGACATGGCGGCCATCGAGCCGCCCGGCCTTCCCGCCGTTCGCCTTCAGCCCCTGCTGAGCCTGGCCGCCCTCGACGCCCTTACGGACGAGGAGATGGTCAACGCGCAACGGGCGAACCTGCTGGACTCGACCGCGCCCAACCCCTCCGTGGAAACCCTTCTGCACGCGTTCCTGCCCCACAGGTTCATCGACCACACCCACGCGAACGCGGTGCTGGCGCTGTCCGACCAGCCCGAGGGCGACGCCATCTGCCGGGAGGTCTTTGGCGACAGCATGGGCTACGTCCCCTACATCATGCCCGGCTTCGCGCTCGCAAAAAGGGCGCTCGAGATCTTTCGCGACGATCCCGACGTCGACGGTCTCATCCTCCTCAAGCACGGCATCTTCACCTTCGGCGAGACGGCCGAGGAAGCCTACGAACGGATGATCGACAAGGTGACCCTGGCCGAGCACCGCATCGCCACGGCCGGTCGCAAGATCTTTCCATCCGCCCAGCTGCGCAACCGGATCGCGCCCGCCGCGACGGTGGCACCGATGCTGCGCGGCCTTGCCGCGATCGACCGCGGCGGCGGGGAATTCACCCGCTGGATCCTCGACTTCCGCTGCGACCCGGCAATCCTCAACTTCGTCAACGGCGACGACCTCCCCCGCTACGGCTGGCCGGGAACGGCGACGCCGGACCACGTCATCCGCACCAAGGCGAAGCCGCTGATCGTGCCGCCGCCGGCCGCCGACCGTCTCGCCGAGTTCAGGACCGGCGCGCACGCGGCGATGGCCGCCTACGAGGCCGAGTACCACGCCTACTTCGAGCGCAACAATGCACGCCAAGCGCAGCCGAGGACGGAACTCGATCCGATCCCGCGGGTCATTCTGGTCCCCGGCCTCGGGCTGTTCGGGCTCGGCGCCTCGGCAACCGCTGCCGCCGTGGCCGCCGACCTCGCCGAAACCAACATCGACGTGATCAGTGCCGCCGAGGGCATGTCCCGATACGAAGTCATTCCGGAACCGGACATCTTTGACATCGAGTACTGGTCACTGGAGCAGGCCAAGCTCGGCACGGACCGGCCGAGACCCCTCGACCGCCACATCGTCGTCGTCACCGGCGGCGCGTCGGGAATCGGCGCCGCGACGGCGGCAGCGTTCCGCGCCGAGGGCGCAGAGGTGGCGGTAGTGGATATTGACGGTGCGGGGGTGGAAAGAGTTGCATCGGGCATCGGCGCGCTCGGGCTCGCGTGCGACGTCACCAGCGCGGTGTCGGTCCGCGACGCGTTCGACAGGGTCGCCGAAGCCTTCGGCGGCGTCGACATCGTCGTCTCCAATGCCGGCGCAGCCTGGCAGGGACGCATCGGTGACGTGCCGGACGCGCGGCTCAGGGAAAGCTTCGAGCTCAACTTCTTTGCCCACCAGACGGTCGCGCAGAACGCCGTGCGCATCATGCGGGAGCAAGGCACCGGCGGTTGCCTGCTATTCAACGTATCCAAGCAGGCCATCAATCCCGGGCCGGAGTTCGGTCCCTACGGGCTGCCGAAAGCGGCAACGCTGGCGCTGATGCGCCAGTACGCCCTCGATCACGGCGGGGAAGGCATCCGCGCGTCGGCCGTCAACGCCGACCGGATCCGCACCGGGCTCCTCACCGATCGAATGGTGGCCGAGCGCGCGAGAGCGCGCGGGGTCAGCGAGGACATGTACATGGCGGGCAACCTGCTGCGCCAGGAGGTCACCGCCGAGGATGTCGCGCGCGCCTTCGTCCATCTCGCGCTGTCGCGCCGGACCACCGCCGCCGTGCTCACGGTCGACGGCGGCAACATCGCGGCGGCGTTGCGCTGACGGGATCAGGCGGGGAAAATCGACCGGAGACTTGACGGTTCACGGTTGGGATTGCGGGGCCGTGGTGCTAGACTTCCCAGTGTGCTCGCTCGACGCTCGGGCGTTTTCTCTTTGGGGCTAAGGGGTCAACACGATGCTGCGCAGAACGACGCTTACCCGAGGCTTGGCCGGAGTGCTGCTGTCGGCGACGCTCGCCTTGACCGGCGAATCCGGCGCGACCGCGGCCGAGGAGCAGGTCAGCTTCAAACTGGACGTGTACCCGATCCTGGAAAGCCGCTGCGTCGCCTGCCACAACCCGGGCGGTGACGGCTACGGAGCCAGCGGTCTCGACCTGAGCAGCTACCAGGGATTGATAAAGGGCACCAAGTACGGCCCGATCGTCGTCCCGGGCGATCCGCTCACCAGCAACCTCAACGTCCTGGTCGAAGGCCGGGCTTCACCCGAGATCCGCATGCCTCACGACCAGCGGCCGCTTCTCCGATATCAGACGCTGATCATCCGCGACTGGGTGAAGCAGGGCGCCAGCGACAACTGACCCGCGCCGGACGGCCCGCCGCCGCGATCCACGGCGGCGGTGTCGGGCTCAGTGGATGTCGGACCAGATCCTCTTCTTCACGGCGTACAGCATCGCCGTCAGCACGATCGTGAACAGCAGGACCATGACGCCGAGGCGCTTGCGCTCCTCCATGTTGGGATCCGCCGCCCAGGACAGGAAGGTGGCGAGGTCGTCGGCAAGCTGGTCCACGGACGCTTCTGTCCCGTCGGCGTACTCGACGGCGCCCTCGTACAGCGGCGGCGCCATGGCGATCTGACGGCCCGGGAAGTACTCGTTGTAGTACATCCCTTCCATGAGCTCGACGCCGGCCGGCGGTTCTTCCTCGTAGCCCGTCAGCAACGCGTGCACATAGTCGGCGCCGTAGGGGCGGAATTTCGTTCCCCGGAACACGGACTCCCCGGCCCGGGCCTTGGTGATCAGCGACAGATCGGGGGGCCACGCCCCGGCATTGGCCGCGCGCGCCGCCTGCTCGTTCGCATACGGCGAGGGAAACCGGTCGAAGGCCTTCCCCGGGCGCATGAACATGTCGCCCTCGTCGTTCGGCCCGTCCTCGACCTCGTACGCGGCCGCCAGCTCCTCGACGTGTTCTTCGCTGAGCCCGATGCCCGTCAGGTTGCGGAAATGCACGAGCTCGAGCGAATGGCAGCTGGCGCAGACCTGTCGATAGACTTCGAGGCCGCGCTGCACCGCCGCCCGGTCGAAGGTGCCGAACAGCCCGGAGAAACTCCACTGCCTGGCCGGGGCCAGGGTGACCTCGGCGGCCGAGACGCTCCCCGCCGCCGAAACCATCAGCAGAGCCCCTGCGAGCCCGATAAGTCCTCTCTTCATTCTGCAGCCTCCGCGACCACTCCGGTTCCTCCGCCGACGGCGGCACTGATGCTGGAAGGAAGCGCCAAGGGACGCTCGAACAATCCCAGCAAGGGAATAACGACAAGGAAATGTGCGAAATAGTAGGCCGTCGCCAGCTGCCCGATGACGAGCCACGTGCCCTCCGGTGGATGGGCTCCGACGATCCCCAACAGCACGCAGTCGGCGACGAAGATCCAGAAGAACATCTTGTAATAGGGCCGGAACCGGGCGCTCCGCACCGGCGAGCGATCCAGCCAGGGCAGAATCAGCAGGATCAGGATGGACGCGAACATCAAGACGACGCCGATCAGCTTCGCCGACAGGAACCAGACGTCGAAGGTGATGGCACGCAGAATGGCGTAATACGGGAGAAAGTACCATTCCGGGACGATGTGCGGCGGGGTCACCAGCGGGTTGGCCGGCACGTAGTTGATCGGCTCGCTGGCGAGGTCAGGCAGGAAGAACACGAAGAAGAAATACAGGATCAGGAACAGACCCATCCCGTAGAGATCCTTCGCAGTGTAGTACGGCGTGAACGGAATGGTGTCCTGCGGGCTCTTGACGTCGATTCCGAGCGGGTTGTTCGACTTTTTTACATGAAGCGCCCAGAGGTGCAGAAAGACCAAGGCAAAAATCACGAACGGAAGGAGATAGTGAAGGGCGTAGAACCGGTTGAGGGTCGGGTTGTCGACCGCGAAGCCGCCCCACAGCCAAGTGACGATGGCATCGCCGACCAAGGGGATGGCCGAGAACAGGCTGGTGATCACCTTCGCCGCCCAGTAGCTCATCTGCCCCCAAGGCAGCACGTAGCCCATGAAGGCGGTCGCCATCATCGCCAACAGGATGACGACACCGATGATCCACAGGAGCTCCCGCGGTGGCTTGTAGGAGCCGTAGTAGAGCCCGCGAAAGATGTGGATATAGACGACGAGGAAGAACATCGACCCGCCGTTCATATGCAGGTAGCGCATCAGCCAGCCGTAGTTCACGTCCCGCATGATGCGCTCGACGCTCAAGAATGCGTGGTCGACATGCGGCGTGTAATGCATGGCGAGGAAGATGCCGGTCGCGATCATGATGACGAGCGCCACGCCGGCGAGAGAGCCGAAGTTCCACCAGTAGTTCAAATTGCGGGGAGCCGGATAATCGACCAGATGCTCCTGCATCATGGTGAATACGGGCATCCGGTCGTCGAACCAGCGGATGAACGGGTTCTTCCAGGTGTACGTCTGCTTTGCGGTTGCCATCGCCAATGTCTCTCAGCCGATGCGGATCGTGGAGTCGTCGACAAACCCGTAAGGCGGAACGTCGAGATTGGTCGGTGCCGGGCCCTTGCGGATCCTGCCCGACGTGTCGTAGTGCGATCCGTGGCAGGGACAGAACCAACCGCCGTACTCGCCCTTCGGATCGGTCGGCTTCTGGCCCAGGGGGATGCAACCGAGATGCGTGCAGACGCCGACCATGACCAGCCACTGCGGCTTCTGGACGCGATCCTCGTCGGGCTCCGGATGGGGCAGGGCGGCAAGGTCGACTGCGCGCGCCTCGTCGATCTCGGCCTGGGTCCGGTGGCGGATGAACACCGGCGATCCGCGCCACACCACGGTGATCGCCTGTCCTTCCTCGATCGGCGATAGATCGACGCCGGTCTGGGCGAGGGCGAGCGTGTCCTTGGCCGGGTTCATGCTGTCGATGAACGGCCAGAGGGCCAAGGCTGTGCCGACGAGCCCGACGGCGGCCGTGGAGATCAGCAGGAAATCCCGTCGTGTTTCCCCTTCGCCCGAGTGCTCAGGAGACGCCGGTGCCGAGTTTGCCATGGGAAACCACCCTTACCTGATCCCTGCCGGGAAACCGCCGGCAAGGCCTTGGACCTCTCCACACATGCAGCCCTCGAGAGAGCATGTCAATGGTGCGGTGCAGCATAGCGGCTTTCCTTGACGGAAATCAACGCCGCTGTCGAACGCCGATCGAGCCGGCCGCCGAGTGGCTCCCCCCACATCGCGAGCCGTTCCGATCCTGCGTGTCGGTATACTGAAAACACCGAACGGTGCAAACGGCGCAGGTGGGTCAAGCGCCCTTGTGCCGGGCATCGCGACGCCTGACAACGGAACCGGACTGCGAAGCCATGCGTCTCCTTCTGTTTCAGCCGGACATTCCGCAGAACACCGCCGCCATGATGAGGACGGCCGCCTGTCTCGGGATCGCCGTCGAGGTGATCGAGCCGTGCGGCTTTCTCTTCGGCGACCGCCAGTTCCGCCGTGCAGGATTGGACTACCTCGACCACGTCACCCTCGTGCGCCACCCTTCGTGGGAGGCATTCTGCGGCGCGCGCCGGAACGACGACGGGGCTCGCATCGTCCTCCTCACCAAGCGTGCCCCCGTCTCGTACACCGCCTTTCGGTTCCACGACGACGACCTCTTGATGGTCGGACGGGAAACCGCAGGCGTCCCCGAGACGATCCATGCCGCCGTCGATGCCAGGGTCGCCATCCCGATGCGGCCGGAGCTGCGTTCGCTCAACGTCGCCGTGGCGGCCGCCATGGTGCTCGGCGAGGCGCTGCGGCAGACGGCGGGATTTCCCGGAGACCGGCCGTGACCGAGCCGAGCGTGGACCGCAAGGCCCGCGCCTCCGCCTGGTTTGCGGAGATTCGCGACCGGCTGGTCGCAGCGTTCGAGGCCATCGAAGCAGAGGGCGAAGGCCCCAGCCCGCCCGGCCGCTTCGAGGTCAAGCGGTGGCATCGTCCAGGGGGCGGCGGCGGCGTCGCGTCGATCCTCCGCGGCCGCGTCCTCGAGAAGGCCGGCGTCAACGTGTCAACCGTCGAAGGCACGTTTCCTGAGCCGCTCCGGCAGGAGATCCCGGGGGCGTCTGAAGATCCCCGGTTCTGGGCCTCGGGCGTGTCCGTCGTCGTCCATCCGCGCTCGCCGAAGGTGCCGGCGGCGCACATGAACACGCGAATGATCGTTACCACCAAGAGCTGGTTCGGCGGCGGCGCGGACCTGACGCCCGTGTTCGCGGTCGAGGAGGACAGTCGCGCCTTCCATGCCGCGCTCAGAGCGGCCTGCGACGCCCACGACCCGACCTACCACGGCCGGTTCAACGCTTGGTGCGACGACTACTTCCGCATCGCGCATCGGGGCGAGACCCGCGGTGTCGGTGGCATCTTCTTCGATGATCTCGCCTCGGCGCGCTGGCAGGACGACTTCGCCTTCATCCAGGACGTCGGCCTCGCCTTTCTCGACGTCTATCCCGGGCTTGTGCGGCGGCGGATGGGAGAGCCCTGGACCGATGACGACCGCCGAGCCCAGCTCGTCAAGCGCGGTCGCTACGTCGAGTTCAACCTGGTCTACGACCGGGGCACGCGGTTCGGGCTGATGACGGGGGGCGACCCCGATGCGGTCCTGATGTCGTTGCCGCCCCTCGCCGCCTGGCCCTAGGACCGCACGGGCTCGCATCCGGGAATCTGCAGCGATCCACGGCGCGGGGGTCAACGGATGTCGGCACCGGCACGACGCCTCTGCCCGGTCGGACGGAGTCGCGCCGCAGAGGCGCGGCTCCGCACGCGGCTTCTAGCGGCGGAGCTCGGCAATGCCGAGCTCCTCCCACAGCCAGCGGAAGTCGTGGGGCTCCTGACCGAGCACACGGGCGCGATGTCCGTCGCGGTTCTCGAGGCGCTTCAGCCACTCCGCCAACTTCGAGCGGCGGGATCGGCTGCGCGCGGCCTGGCGGGGCGTCTTGCCGTCGAGGTCAGGAAGTTTCTTTCCGAGGCTTCGGCGGAGACGATCACGGATGGCGCTCTCGCTCTCGTCGGCGTGCGTCGTCAACTCGTCCGCCCCGATGCCGAAGGTGTAGCGCTCGAGGAGGCTCAGCAGAGTTCTCACCTCGGTGGTCGGCGCGTCGGTCAGGTCGCCGACGACATCGGCGATCAACGCCCGGGCGCGTTCAGCCGCCGGCGGCGCGAAGGCCAGAGTCACCAGCGAGGTCTCGGTCAGCTCGATACCGACCATCCCCTGCAGCGTCGCCATCTCCCCGGCCGCGGCCGCCTCGCCCGCCGATGCCGGCGACGCCTCGTTCTCGCTATCGTCAACGTGCCATTCCCACCTCGGACGGCCGGCGCTCTCGCGCGTCAGCTCGGGCTCGGCATTGAGCCGCCGCTCGATCTCGCCTCGATTGGTGTCCGCGACGGGATACTCGGCGCAGTGGACCGGGATCTTGTCCGCCTCGGGAACCGCCAGAGTCCCCAGCGGGTCCCAACCGGCAATCAGCATCTCGGACAACCAGTGGTGAGTCAGGAACGGGCATACGGCACTGAGAAGGCGGTCTATCTCCAGCCCTGCCTCTCCTTCCCTGCCCGCGGCATTCGGAAACGGCCTGCCCTCCTTCTTCAGCCGCGCGTGCGCCCGATTCAGGCCGGCCGCCAGGGTGTCGGCGGTCTCCATCGGAAACGGAAGCACGCTCGGGGCGAAGTGGCAGCGGTCGCCGAAATCGAGCACGCGCGCTGCTATCCGATCCCAGCGCGCCGCCGTTTCGTAGGCGTCGAAGTCGTCGACACGGATGCTCTCGCCCTCGCGGATCATGTCGCGGACGACGACGTGGCTGCCGGGAACGAGATCGACGATCTCGTAGAGGCTCATCACCGACGATCTGAGCGCCCTGAGCCAGCGCTTCGCCGCACCTGACTCGCGGAAGCCGCGGCGCTTGAGATAGTCGTCGATCGGGTTGCGGCCGTCCGGCTCGTAGACGCCGGTGAGGAAGTCCTCGATGGCGGTGGCGACGGCAAGCATGGCGTAATGGGCCCCGATCTTCTCACCCAGATCCTCCATGTCGACCTTGTGCTCGTCGCAGACCGGCGACAGATGGGCCTTGATAGTCTCGTGGAGAGGCCCCTGCCACTCCTCGCGCTGGATCCACTTCTGAATGCCGGTGATGGCCTTTTCCGCCCCCGGTGCAGCCATGCCCGGTCCTCCTCGGTCCGCCCCCGGCAATTCAGCACAAACCGTGTGCGACAGCAACCGTGCGGGAAGACGCGAAGCTTTCCGCCGATCTTCCGGCTTCTGCGCGAGCCGGCGGTGTGGCATGCTCGCGACTCGGCCCCGTTCCGGGTGAAGGGAACCATGCACGGCCCCTCAGGTCCCCGGCCGCCGGCGCCGACCCGCCAGCAGCGCCGGCGCCAACGGCAGGACGACGCCAAACGCTTGGCCAAGCTGGCACGCTCGGCGCCGGCGCCTTCGCCGGCGGCGCTCGCGGAGCAGGCGGAGGTCTTTCACGCCGTGCTTGCGAAGGACGCCGATCTGGTGCGCGCGAGCCGCGCCGCCGACGCTGCGCACCGCGGCTTCGACCAGAGCCTCGCCCGTCATTTCAGGGACCCTGGGATCGCCTGCCGCAAGGGTTGCGCCTTCTGCTGCCACGCCTACGTCGCGGTCTCGGCGCCCGAGGCGCTCCTGGCGGCGCAAAGACTGCGCTCCCTGCCGGAGCCCGAGCGCACGCTGGCGGCCGCCCGCGTCCGGGAGATCGACCACCGTACCCGCGAGCTCGCGCCCCGAGACCGCGCCGGCCGCTGGATTCCCTGCCCGATGCTGGAGGACGGCCGCTGCCGCATCTATGACGTCCGGCCGTTCAGCTGCCGGGCCGAGATGTCGATGGATGCCGGGGCGTGCGAGTCGCTCGCCGCCGGCAAGGACGCACGCGTCCGATCCCCGGCCTTGGCACCGGCGCTGAAGATCATGTACTCGACCGCGCTTGCCGTGGCCGCTCGCCGCGCCGGCCTCAGTGGAGGCGTCTACGAGTTCAATGCCGCGCTCAGGATCGCGCTCGACGGCGACGACACCGAAGCGCGCTGGCTCGCCGGCGAGGACGTGTTCGCCGCCGCCGTAATCCATCCCGAGGCGCGAGACGCAATCGACCGGGCTCTCAGGCCCCGGTCTGCGCCCGACGCCTAGCCCCGGGCGCGGACCGAACTCGCCCGAACCTGCCCACGGCGGCCGTCGCCAGGGCAGGGCGCATCAGGCGGCACGGGCCGCCCGCTTGCGCTCGTGTTCCTTGAGCAACGTCTTGCGGATGCGGATCGACTTCGGCGTCACCTCGACCAGCTCGTCCTCGTTGATGAACTCGAGGGCGTACTCGAGGGTCGTCTGGATCGGCGGCACCAGGATGATGTTCTCGTCGCTGCCGGCGGCGCGGATGTTGGTCAACTGCTTCGCCTTCAGCGGATTGACGACGAGGTCGGTGTTGCGGGAATGGATGCCGACGACCATACCTTCGTAGACCTCCGTGCCGGGCGTGATGAACAGCCGCCCCCGCTCCTGAAGATTGAACAGCGCGTAGGCGAGCGTCTTGCCCGCGGCCATGGAGACCAGCACGCCGTTCGGGCGTCCGCCGAGGTTGCCGTCGATCCTCGGCGCGTAGCGCTCGAACGCGTGATCCATGAGGCCGGTGCCCGAGGTGAGAGCGAGGAACTCGGAGCGAAATCCGATCAAACCGCGGCTGGGCACGAAATAGTCGAGCCGAACCCGACCGCGGCCGTCGGACGCCATGTCCCTGAGCTCGGCCCGGCGCTCGCCGAGCTTCTGCATCACCGGGCCCTGATGGCTGGCCTCTACGTCGACCGAGAGAGACTCCCACGGTTCGCACGCGCGGCCGTCGATGGTCCTCAGGATCACTTCCGGGCGCGAGACGGCAAGCTCGTATCCCTCTCGGCGCATGGTCTCGATCAGGATCGAGAGATGCAGTTCGCCGCGGCCGGAGACCTTGAACCGGTCGGCGTGCTCGGTCGGCTCGACGCGAAGTGCGACGTTGTGGATCAGCTCCCGCTCAAGCCTCTCACGCAGGTTGCGGCTGGTCATGAACCGCCCTTCCCGCCCGCTGAAGGGCGAGTCGTTGACCCGGAAGGTCATGCTGATGGTGGGCTCGTCGACGCGGAGCGGCGGCAACGGCTCGACGGCGTCCGGATCGCACAGCGTGTCGGAGATGTTCAGCCCCTCGATGCCGGTGACCGCAACGATATCGCCGGCACCGGCGTCGTCCCGCTCGATGCGGTCGAGGCCGTGGAACTCCAAGATCTGCAGAACTCGCCCCCGGCGCACGCTGCCGTCGGCGGATGCGACGGCCACCGGAGCGTTGCGGCGGATCCGGCCCCGCCACACGCGGCCGATGCCGATGACGCCGACGTAGCTCGAGTAGTCGAGCGCGCTGATCTGGAGCTGCAGCGGGCCCTCCGCGTCAGCGACCGGCTCGGGGACCCGCTCGACGACGGCCTCGAACAACGGCCGCATGTCGCCGGCACGGGCAGAGGGGTCGGCCGAGGCCCAGCCTTCGAGCGCCGAGGCGTAGAGGATCGGGAAGTCGAGCTGCTCGTCAGACGCGCCGAGACGATCGAACAGCTCGAAGGTCTGGTCGACGACCCAGCCCGGCCGCGCGCTCGGACGATCGAGCTTGTTGACCACGACGATCGGCCGAAGCCCGCGCTGCAGCGCCTTGCGGGTGACGAACGCCGTCTGCGGCATCGGTCCGTCGACGGCGTCGACGAGCAGGAGGACCGAGTCCACCATCGACAGCACCCGCTCAACCTCGCCGCCGAAGTCGGCGTGGCCCGGCGTGTCGACGATGTTGATGCGCCAGTCGCGCCAGGTGATGGCGGTGTTCTTGGCGAGGATGGTGATCCCGCGCTCGCGCTCGAGGTCGTTGGAATCCATGACCAGATCCGGAAGCGCGGCGTGGGAGCGGAGCGTCCCCGACTGGCGCAGGAGCTGGTCGACGAGCGTCGTCTTGCCGTGGTCGACATGGGCGACGATGGCGATGTTGCGCAGGCGGGAGACGGTTGCGGACATGAGGCTCGGCTCTCTCGCCTAGCGGGCCTGCCGTCCCGCGCCGGTCTCGGGCCAGGAGGGAACGAGGTTCGACTCAACCGCTCCGCGGCACTTGGCGGCACCCAGAATCCAACCTGTAAAGGAGAACATCATGAGAGGTTATATACGTCTTTCAGAGAACATTGCTGCGGCAACGATGCAACATCGGGTCTCGGATCGCGCCTTCCGCGTTGCGGGACCGCGCCTCGGCACCGACCTCGGGGCGCGCTTGAAAAGCCGAGCCCGATCAGGACGTAAGCACAGCCCTGCACGAGCGAGGACGCGATCCCGGCTTGAAATAATATTTCGCGTTCAACGAAATGTCCATTGACTTCGCCGGAGAACACTCGCATCTGGCGTGTGGGCACCGGGGATCGGAGTGCGGCCAACACCCGATCCATCCCACCGGTGCCCACCGGTCGAAACCGAAAGGAGACACGACATTGGTCAGTGGTATCTATCGTATCGATGGGGATAATGTCGACCCGATTTTTTACCCGGTGGTGCCGGATTCGTTCATGCGCCGGCGACCGGAACGTCTGTCGATCATTCCCCTCGAGCACGCCCTTGCCCGTTGGCCGGGCGAGCTCGAGCCGAACGCGGTGACGCTGCCGGATCGCTGGAGCTTCTAAGCGAAGCGTCGATCGCCGCAACAGCACAAGCAGAACCCGACCCGCACGCCCTCCGGGGCAGCGCCTGAGATCATGGCGTCCGGACTCTGTCCGACGAGTGCGCTCAGGCTGCGGGTCGGGTTCGATAACCGGCAGTGAACTCCCCTTTGAGCAGGAGATGGACGAATGTCCCATGCGACCATGACTGACGTTCTCGACGCCGTTCGCACCGAACGGCGCGAGCCGCCCGCGCTCTCGTCGACCTCGACCGCCGGCCCCGGCAACCGGCCGAAGACGGGCTCCAAACTCGAACCCGACAGTGCCGCCAAGTCCAGGCTCAGGCGCGTCGTTTGATGCACCACTCAGTCTCCGGCGGCGGTCTTCGGACCGCCGCCGGTTCGACGTTGCTCAGGACGGGGTCCGGGACCGCCGGTCGAGCGCTCACGATCGTCGCGCCTGAACGAGGACGGCGATGATGGTGTCTTCGCCCAGCGCCTTGCAGGCCTCGAGGCGATGCAGCCCTTCCACCAGGACGAAGCGCTGCTCGTCCCGGCGGACCCAGATGGCGGTTCTGAGGCCGTGCTCCATGATGTCGAGCGCGAGCGCCTGAACGCGCTCCCAGTCGAGGGTTTTTCGCCGCTTCACCGGCACATAGATGTCGTCGATCCGGATCTCGATGTCCTGCATCGATGGCTTCCCGCCGCTTGAGGGGCAGCGCGTCGGCGGACGCACCCAACCTCTTGGCGCGCGGCCGCGAGCCGGCCGTTCGGATTGGCTTCGGAGCCTAGCACGGGCCTCCTCGGCGATGCCAGACACGCGCTCGCCCGCCGGTCACGCGGCTTTGCAAGCGGCGACCGGGGCTGTATCTCTGATGCGCCGGACCTCCTCCGGAGGCACGCGAGATGACGGTGGTGACGCGCTTCGCCCCAAGCCCCACGGGTGACCTGCACCTCGGGCACGCCTTTGCCGCGCTCTTCGCCCACGCGCGGGCGAGGCGCATCGGCGGCCGGTTCCTGGTCCGCATCGAGGATCTCGACGCCGACCGCTGCCGGGAGACGCTCGCCGCCCGCAATCTCGACGATCTTCGCTGGCTCGGGCTTGGCTTCGAGGAGCCCGTGGTCCGGCAGTCAGAGCGGACGCATCTCTACCGGGCCGCCCTCGACCGCCTGCACGACCTGGGCGTGACCTATCCGTGCTTCTGCAGCCGCCGCGAGATCCAGGCCGAGATCGAGGCCGCCGGCGCCGCGCCGCATGCGGCCGCCGGCGGCACCGCGGTCGTCTATCCGGGCACCTGTCGAACTCTCGACGATGCGCGCCGGCATGAACAGATGTCCGCCGGCCGGCCCTTCGCGCTCCGCCTCGACGCCCCCCGCGCCTGCCGCCTCGTCGGTGCGATCGGCTGGAACGACGAGGCACGTGGCCAGCAACACCTGGCGTTCGACCGTCTCGGCGACGTCGTCATCGCCCGCAAGGATGCCGAGGCGAGCTACCATCTCGCGGTGGTCGTCGACGACGCCGATCAGGGCGTGACCCATGTCACGCGGGGCGAGGATCTGTTCGAGGCGACTCACGTCCACCGGATGCTCTACGCGCTGCTCGGCCTGCCGGCGCCGGTCTGGCACCACCACGCGCTCGTCCGCGACGGCACCGGACGCAGGCTCGCCAAGCGTCACGGCGATGTGACCCTCCGAGCGCTCCGAGCGTCCGGGCACACGCAGGCCGACATTCTGGCGATGGCGAGGAGCGGCGCCGGCGTGCCGGCCTGCGAGGCGCGCGCGGGCACGGTCGGCCTGTGGGAGACGCTCGCCTAGGTCTCCTCCACGCTTGCCCGGTCCCAGGCTTCATGCAGGTCGATCCACGTCGCCTCGGCGGCGGCGAGATCCCTCTCGATCCGGCCGAGGCGTTTCTGCAGGTCGACGAGCGCACCGCGGTCGCCGGCGTACAGGGCGGGATCGCTCAGAGCCTGTGCCAGCCGGGCCTTCTCGCTCTCCAATCGCTCCAGCGCCGCCTCGGCTTCGGCGAGCCTCGTCTTCAGCGGCGCCAGCGTTTGGCGTCGCACCGCCGCCCGCCGCCGCTGGTCCTTGCGGGGAGAGGCGCTCCCGCCCCGGTCGCCGTCGACCCCGTCGGCGGCGCGCTCGCCGTCGTCACGGCCGAGCAGAAGGGCCCGGTACTCCTCCATGTCGCCGGAGAAGGCAACGACCCGGCCGCCGTCCACGAGCCACAGGCGGTCGGCGGTGAGCTCGATGACGTGGGCGTCGTGGGTAACGACGACGACAGCCCCGGCAAAGGCGTTGAGGGCCTGGATCAACGCCTCGCGCGCTTCGATGTCGAGATGGTTGGTGGGCTCGTCGAGCAGCAGAACGTGCGGCCGCTCGGAGGCCACCAGAGCCAGCAGCAGCCTCGCCTTCTCGCCGCCGGAAAGGCAGGCGATCTTCGTCAGGGCGCGCTCCTGCGAGAAGCCGAAACCGCCGAGGCGGCTCCTGAGCTCGGCCTCGGGATCGCGAGGCCGCCGCGACCGGAGCGCGTCGATCGGCGTCGCCTCCAGGTCCAGCTCGTCGGTTTGGTGTTGGGCGAAGTAGCCGATCCGAAGCCTGGCCGAGCGCCTGACGTCGCCCCCGAGCGGCGCGATTCGCCCGGCGAGCAGCTTGACCAGCGTCGACTTGCCGTTGCCGTTGGCACCCAGGAGGGCGACGCGGTCGTCGGCATCGAGGCGGAGCGAGACGTCGGTCAGCACCGGCCGGCCGTCGTAACCGGCGGAGACGCCCTCGAGGGTGATCAGCGGCGGGGCGAGCGGCTCGGGATCGGGGAGCGCGAAGCCGACGCGATCGCCATCGCCCTGCTCCGGGATCGGCTGCATGCGGGCCAGCATCTTCAGTCGCGACTGCGCCTGCCTCGCCTTGGTCGCCTTGTAGCGGAAGCGGTCGACGAAGGCCTGGATCCGCGCGCGCTCGGCCTCCTGCCGCCGGCGCGCCCGCTCGTCCTGGGCAAGCCGCAGGCTGAGAGCGCTTTCGAAGCGGTCGTAGTCGCCGGCGTAGAGGGTGAGCGTGCCCCGATCCAGATGCAGGATCTCGCCGACGACCCGGTTCAACAGGTCGCGATCGTGGCTGACCAGAAGGATCGTGCCCGGATAGTGCGCGAGATGCCGCTCGAGCCAAAGGCTCGCCTCCAGATCGAGATGGTTGGTCGGCTCGTCCAGAAGCAGGAGGTCCGGCCGGGCGAACAGGAGGCCGGCGAGGGCCACGCGCATCCGCCAGCCCCCGGAATACTCATCCAGCGGCCGCCGTTGCGCCGCCTCGGAGAAGCCGAGGCCGGCGAGGATGCGGGCCGCCCGCGCCGGCGCCTCGTGGGAGCCGATGTCGGCGAGACGGGTGTGGATCTCGGCAATGCGTCCGGGGTCCTTGGCGGTCTCGGCTTCCCGGGTCAGCCGCACGAGCTCGATGTCCGAGCCCAGCACGGTGTCGATCAGGCTCTCACCGCCTCCCGGCGCCTCCTGCCGGGTCATGCCGACCCGCCAGCGCGGGGGCCGCTCGATGCGGCCGCCGTCGGGCTCTAGCTCGCCGGCGACCAGTCTCAGAAGGGTGGTCTTGCCGGCGCCGTTGCGGCCGACGAGGCCGGCGCGGTGGCCGGCGCCGATGGCGGCGTTCGCCCGGTCGAGAAGGAGCCGCGAACCGGCCCGGAAGCTCAGGTCTGAGAGGCGCAGCACGGCGCCCCGTCTACCACGACCGCGCCCCCCACGGCAAAGCCCCGCCGCTCAAGCGCCGCCCTTGGACAGATCCGGGTCTGGATCACGGCAACAAGGCTTCCATGCCTGAGCAGAAAACCCGAAAGCTCGTTGATCGGCTGCGGGCGACATCCATGTGCACCGCGATAAGACTCGCGGCCTCGATCTTCGGGTAATGGTCGGGGTACACGCCGCTGCGCTTGAGCCGCTGATGGAAGGCCTCCCACGTGCCCTGCACCGTGTCCGGATCGCGGAACTTCGCCTTGTTTCTGAACGGCGGGACCCGTGGAAACGCCGCGCGGACGGCGTCATCATCGCCGATGAACCACGCCTCGAGCTCTTCGATGGCAAGACGGTTGAGGACCACGAAGTCGCCGTTCGCGTCCGGCACGGATTTGGTTGCGAGCCCGGCCGCTCTGGCCATGTCCTCCAGCCGCCGTTTCAGTTCGTGACAGTCGTCATCGTCGCGATCGACCAGAACCGCCAATTTGAGCTGTTCGCCCCTGCTAATCTGCTGAGCGTAGCCCTTGAGACGCGACGGCAGTTTCTTGAGCAGGTTGTGTTTCGATCCGTAGTTACTGATACAAAAGGTTGCCCGATCGCGAAGGATCCTTGGCAGGATGTGACGCAGGGCCTCTTCGGCGGAAGGCTCCTCCACCTGCACGTCGATCTGCATCCGCTACGTCCCCGCGCGCGGCAGCGGATCGCCGCCATCAACCCGCCCTTCCATCCAGAGATCGCCCAGCTTTGCCCCATGATCGAGAAATTCCCTTACTCCAGGCATTCCGGAAACACGGCGGCAGCGCGTATAGCCCTGATCGTCCCTGAACAGCATCCACACATGTTCCGGCTTCAGGGGATTGAGCAGAAACGGCGAGTGTGTGGTGATCAGGAGCTGCGCCCGCGAGGCCGCCTGAAGACATTCCTCCGCAAGTTCCGGCAACAGCCTCGGGTGCAGATAGTTCTCCGGCTCCTCGATGCCGATGAGCTTCGGCGGTGCCGGGTCATAGAGCAGGGTGAGGTAGGCGAGCAGTTTCAGCGTGCCGTCGGAGGCGAACTTGGAGAGCACCGGCTTGGAAAACGGTGCATCCTTGAACATGAGCATCAGCCGCCCGTCGGCGAGGATCTCGGTCTCGACCTTCTCCAAACGCGGAACGCGTCGCTGCAAGGTATCGAAAATCTGCTGCAGCCGGTCCGGATGCTGCTCGCTCAGGTACTGGACCACGTTCGGAAGATTATCGCCGGTCTGCGACAGGCGTTCCTCGGCACCGGCGACCGGATTGCCCCGTGCCGCTGATGCGGAGAGATAGGACAAATGCCAGCTCGTGATGAACTCGCGAAGGGCAATCACACGCGGGTTCTCGGCAAGCTGGCCGAGAGTGTTCACGGCGAGAACGTCCGGCCCCGAAAGCGCGCGTTCGATGCGCTGATCGCTGCTCTCCGGCATTTCGCCGCTGACGACGCGCCCTTCGCCACGCGCATAGTCCAGGAACGCGAAAGGTCTCCCATGTCGTCCCCGACGCCATGTCAAGTACTCGCGGCTCACGACAGGCCCACGCGTCTCCTCGTCGATTTCGAGGTGGTACGTAATCACTGGTGAACTGGGCCGTTACCGATATCTGAGCGCGATGAGGATTGGGCCGTCCGCATCGCGGCTGCGGAGTTCGCGGAACCGACCTCGACGGTCCCAAGCCTTACGCAGGCCGTCGCTGAAACATTCGGCGAGAAAGGCGAACACGTCGAAGACCGTTGACTTGCCGCTGCCGTTTGCGCCGAGGAGAACGGTCAACGGTGTCAGACTGTCGAACCGAAGGTCACGCAAGGCCCGGTAGTTCTTGACCTGCAGGCCTTCGATTCGCGGGGGACCAGAAGCTGCAACCATGCCCGACACAATGCCACACTAGCCGCAAGAACAGTGCGAAATAAGCGGCCTAGTGTTCTGCCAGTGGCTGGGGTGCCTGGATTCGAACCAGGAATACTTGATCCAGAGTCAAGCGTGATACCGTTTCACCACACCCCAAGCGAATCCGGATCGCCGCGGCCCGGCGCCGGATCGGGCACGGCGGTCGTTCGGGCGAGAAGCCCCGCTTCTAGCACAGGACCCGGTTGCTGAATAGCCGGTCGTGCGTTAGCGCTTCGCCCGGGCGGCCTCATCGGTTAAGGTTAACGGTCGATTCGGAAAGGGGTCGTCCAACGCCGGTTCGCCGAGCCGAGGGCGATCGACCGCAAGAACAACAACGGGCGGGCACGAGTGCACACCATCGACCATGCGGAGCCTCGCGGGCCCGACCGCCGGGACAGCGACCGCGGCCCGGCGCTCTATGCCGCGGTCGACCTCGGCACCCACAACTGCCGCATGCTGATCGCCCGGCCGGACCGCGACCGGAGATTCCGCGTCGTCCACGCGTTCTCCCGTCCGGTGCGCCTCGGGGAAGGACTTGCGGAGACCGGCATGCTCACCGAGGCCGCCATCGACCGGGCGATTGCCGCGCTGGCGCTGTGCGCGGGCCGCCTGCAGCGGGACGGCGTGCGGCGCGCCCGCGGCATCGCCACCGAGGCCTGCCGCCGGGCCGCCAACGCCCAGGCCTTCCTCGAGCGGGTCAACGCCGAGACCGGCCTCGCGCTCGAGCCGGTCTCTGCCGCCGACGAGGTGAGCCTGACGCTGGCCGGCGTCGGGCCGCTGTTGAACCCGGCCGCTCCGTACATTCTCCTCTTCGACATCGGCGGCGGCTCGACGGAAATCAGCTGGATCGCCCAGGTGCCGGGCCGGCCACCGTCCGTTCTTGGCCTCGTGTCGTTGCCCTTCGGCGTCGTCTCGTTCGCCGAGCGGTTCGGCGGAGACCGTGTCGCCGCCGCGCGCTTCGCCGAGATGGTGGAGATCGTCGACGCCCGGCTCGCGCCCATCGAGAGCGAGCACACGATCCGCCGCGCCGTGCTCGAGGGCAAGGTTCAGATGGTCGGCACGTCCGGCACGGTGACGACGCTCGGCGCCGCCGTCCTCGGGCTTCGGCGCTACCAGCGATCGCGGGTCGACGGCCTCGCCCTCGGCTTCGACGACATCGCCCAAGCCAGCGCCCGCCTCGCCCGCAGCAGCTGGGCAGAGCGCGCCGCCAACCCGTGCATCGGGCCCGAGCGGGCCGATCTCGTCATCGCCGGCTGCGCGATCCTCGCCGCCCTCTGCCGGCGCTGGCCGGTGGGGCGGCTGACCTGCGCCGACCGCGGCATCCGCGAGGGCCTGTTGCTCTCGATGATGGACGAGGATGCCGGCGAAAGCGGCCCATTCGTGCCGCGGACGCCGTGACGGGGCGAAAGAGCCCGTCGCGACCGGCCGGCGGCAGCACGGCCTCGATCCGCAAGCGCAAGCCTTCGTCCCGGCGGTGGCTCGAGCGGCACTTTCGCGACCCTTACGTCGCCGAGGCGCGCCGCCGCCGCTACCGATCGCGAGCCGCCTTCAAGCTGATCGAGCTCGACGACCGCTTCAAGCTCTTCGCGCGGGGCGATCGCGTCGTCGATCTCGGTGCCGCCCCCGGCGGCTGGACCCAGGTCGCCGTCGAGCGGACGGGGCCGAGCGGCCGCGTGATCGCCGTCGACCGCATCGCGATCGAGCCGACTGCGGGCGCCGAGATCATGCAAGCCGATCTCCTCGCCGCCGATGCCGCCGATGCCGCCGACGCCGTCGTCGCCCGTCTGGGCGGCCCGGCAGACGTGGTCTTGAGCGACATGGCGCCATCCGCGACCGGTCACGCGGGCACCGACCACCTGCGCATCGTCGCCCTCGCCGAAGCGGCGCTCGTCGTCGCGGTCGGGGTGCTGAGACCGGGCGGCAGCTTCGTCTGCAAGGTGTTCCAGGGCGGCACCTCGGCCGACCTGCTCGCCGTCATCAAGCGCCGGTTTGCCAACGTCCGCCACGCCAAGCCGCCGGCATCGCGGGCCGAATCGGCCGAGGTGTACCTCGTGGCGAAGGGGTTTCGCCCCTCGCGCCGACCGGAAGGCGAAGCCGCGGGCGAGGAGGATGGCGCGGGCGATCCGCATGCGTTGCGGCGGTGCCCTCCCGGCGACCGCGGCTAGGAGACCGGCGCGCGCGCGTCGATCGCCCGCCGGGCGGCCTGCGGCAGCGCTCCCATGGCCGGACCCGGAGCCCAGTGCCAGCCTCGTCAACGAGGGACATCGTCATCGATGCCATCCGCGGGGTTACCGACCCGCAGAACCCTTGCTCATTGGTGGGGAGTCCCCTCCCCTCGAGGCTCAGATGTCGGCGTAGACGTGGGTCTCGGCCCGGGCTCCCGGGTGGCTGACCGCCCCCTTGCAGGCGTCGCCGACGAGCTGGGCGTAGCGCCACAGGGCGCCCGACTGGAAGTCGTGCGCCCGCGGCCGCCAGGCGTCGCGCCGCTCTTCGAGCTCGGCCGCGGAAAGCTCGACGTCGAGGATGCCCTTGTCCGCGTCGACGACGATCATGTCGCCGTCCCGGATCAGCGCGATCGGCCCGCCCACCGCCGCCTCGGGGCCGACGTGACCGACGCAGAAGCCGCGGGTCGCCCCCGAGAAGCGGCCGTCGGTGATCAGCGCCACCTTGCCGCCGGTGCCCTGGCCGTAGAGCGCCGCGGTCACCCCCAGCATCTCCCGCATGCCGGGTCCGCCGCGCGGCCCCTCGTAGCGGATGACGAAGACGTCGCCCTCGCGGTACAGCCGGTTCTGCACCGCCTCGAAGCACGCCTCCTCGCTGTCGAAGCAGCGGGCCGGGCCACGGAAGCGGAGATCGGTCATGCCGGCGACCTTGACGATGGCGCCCTGCGGGGCAAGGGTGCCCTTGAGCCCGACCACCCCGCCCGTCGGCGACAGCGGATTGGTCAGCGGCCGGATCACCTCCTGCCCTTCCGGAACCGCCACCGAGGCGAGGTTCTCCGCCATGGTGCGCCCGGTGACGGTGAGGCAGTCGCCGTGGATGTAGCCGCCGCCATAAAGGATCTTCAACAGCGCCGGCATGCCGCCGGCCTCGTACATGTCCTTGGCGACGAAGCGGCCGGCCGGCTTGAGGTCGGCGATGTAGGGGGTGCGGCGGAAGATCTCGCACACCTGGTCCAGATCGAACTCGATGCCGGCCTCGTGGGCGATCGCCGGCAGGTGCAGCCCGGCATTGGTCGACCCGCCGGAGGCGGCGACGACAGTGGCGGCGTTCTCGAGTGCCTTGCGGGTGACGATGTCCCTGGGCCGGATGCCGAGCTCGAGCAGGTTCATCACCGTCTCGCCCGAGGCCTCGCACAGGGCGTCGCGGGACTCGTACGGCGCCGGCGCCCCCGCCGAGCCCGGTAGCGCGAGGCCGATCGCCTCGGAAACGCAGGCCATGGTGTTGGCGGTGAACTGGCCGCCGCAGGATCCGGCCGACGGGCAGGCGACGCACTCGAGCGCGTGCAGCTCCTCGTCGCTCATGCTGCCCGCCGAATGCTGGCCCACGGCCTCGAACACGTCCTGCACCGTGACGTCGCGGCCCTTGTAGCGGCCGGGCAGGATCGAGCCGCCGTAGATGAACACCGAGGGCACGTTGAGGCGCAGCATCGCCATCATCATGCCGGGCAGCGACTTGTCGCAGCCGGCGAGCCCGACCAGGGCGTCGTAGCAGTGGCCGCGCATCGTGAGCTCGACCGAATCCGCAATCACCTCGCGGGAGACCAGCGACGACTTCATCCCGGCATGCCCCATGGCGATGCCGTCGGTGACGGTGATGGTGACGAACTCCCGGGGCGTGCCGCCGCTCGCCTTGACGCCCAGCTTGACCGCCTGCGCCTGGCGGCTCAGCGCGATGTTGCAGGGAGCGGCCTCGTTCCAGCACGTGGCGACGCCGACAAAGGGCTGATGGATCTCCCTCTCGCTGAGACCCATGGCATAGTAGTAGGTGCGATGCGGCGCCCGCGTCGGCCCCTCGGTGACGTGGCGGCTGGGCAGCCTGGACTTGTCGATCCGCGGTTTCCCCGGTTGGTCGAGCATCACGCAGTCTCCCCTGTCGATGCCGAGGGCGTCCCTTGACGGCGAGGATAGCGGAGCGCTCCGCGCCTTACCAGACCCTGGCCCGAGGCGAGGCCGGCCGCGTGCGTTCGGATCAGCCGGCGAAGGAGACGAGGCCCGGCGCCAGAAACACGACGACGGCGACCAGCGTCAGCAACAGCAGCAGTTCGAGCACACCCATGATGGTCCCTCGGGGAATCGCGCGACGGGAAGACGGTGTCCGGGAGCTGCACCGCGGGCTCTCCGTTGTCTCCCGCTCATCGGCGTGCGGGAAGTGGCCTTAAGGCGCCGCTAATCCCCGCGGGCGGTGTCCATGAGCGCCTCGAGAAACCACTGCATGGCGCTGAGGAACGCGAGGTTCGGGCCGGAGGCGTCGACGATGAGGGTCTCCAGCTCGCGCATCGCCGCCGGAATCGTCCGCCAGCCGGCGTCGGGGTCCTCGCTCAGCAGCCGAGCCTCGATCCAGCGTCGCATCTCGGCCCGCTCCCCGGTGCTCAACAGATCGGGTCGCTCGACGTAGATCAGCCGGCGGGCCGCCTCCGCGAGCCGCCCATCCGCGAAGACCGAGACGACTCGCGGCCGATCCTCCCAGTCCTGCCGATGAAAGGCGCGCATCAGCTCTTCGTCGTGCGCCTCGATCCGGCGCTCGTAGAGGCGCTCCTCGAGGGTGGTGCCGGCCGGCCAGGCGGCGCGGCGGCGGGCGAGCGCCGAACCCACGCGCTCCCGGAACGCCGGGTCCTCGCGGATCAGCCGGGCGCGCCGCCGGCGTTCCTCGAACGGGAGGCGGCCACCGACGGCACCCTCCGGCGCCCGCTCCGCCGGGCCAAGGATCGGCTGCCGCGTCGTCCGCAGCGAGACGATGGCCCGCGGCGTCCGGCTCATCGCCTGAACCAGGTCGTCGATCGTGAGCTCGAGGTAGTCCTCGGGCCGGAAGGCGAGGTCGAAGGCGGCCATCTCCGCCTCATAGTCCGGGTTGCGGCCGCTCCAGGCGACGAGCCGGCTGACCTCTCGGCGATAGACGTACTCGGTGAGGGTGAACGCGTCCGCGGTCGTCACGAACTCGGCCACCCGCCTCCGGTCGGTCCAGCGGATCATCTCGTCCCAGACCCCGGGCGCCCGCGCCTTCAGGAGGCGCGCGATCCCCAGGGTGGCTTCGGCGTCGGCCACCGCGTCGTGGATGTTGCCGGGACCGCAATCGTTGGCTGGAGCGACATGGTCGAGGCGGAAGATCGGGTGGCCGCGGCCGTCGCCGGGGATCACCAACGCGCCCGCGGCGAAGGTGTGGGCGGCTTGCGCGATCCGCATCACGTCGCCGCGCGCATTGCCGAGGGACGTGGTCAGGTAGGGCGGGTGCAGCGTCTGGAACAGCGCCTGGCGCAGGATCGCCTCATCGAACTGGAGCGAGTTCCAGCCCAGGAAGATCGCCGGCGACCACGCCTCGATGCGCTCGCGGATCTGGCTCGCCGCCTCGTAGTGCCCGGGGACCTGCGGATCGCTGAGGAGCGCCGGGTCGAGGCCGATGACGCGGAGTGCCGCCGGCGACGGCACCACGTGCGGCAGGAGCCGGCAGCGGACCTGCCAGCGGTCGATCTCCCGCAGGTCCGCGTCGGTGCGAATGGCGCCGAACTGCAGAAGCTGGTCGTAGCGGGTCGAGGTGCCGGTGGTCTCAGTGTCGTAGAAGACGAACGTCGGCGGGACCGCGTCCTGCGTCCGATCCGCTACGATTGACGTGGCAACCGGCGGCGTCAGTTGCCGAACAGCTTCTTGATTGCCTTGCCGGCGTCGGGCGGCAGCGGGCCTTGCGTCCCCCCGGTGCCTCCCGGCAGCGACGGCGCTTCCGGGATCTTGCCGAGGTCGCCGAGCCCCTTCTCGAGCCCCTTCACCGTGTCCAGAGCCTTGCCCGGATCCTTGAGCATCTCCGTCGCCACGCCGGCCAGATCCGGCCGGTAGCTCAGGTCGTCCCAAGGGCCCGAGACGATCACCGGCACCAGGATCCCCGCCGCCTCGCCGCCGCCCTGGCCCTCCAGGGAGGCAACGACCTTCGGCTCGACGCGATAGTCGACGATCCGCTTCGGCAGATCCACCGTGCCGCGCCCCTCCAGCCTCACCAGCGGATTGAGCAGGCGGAGGTCCTCGTTCTTGAGGATGCCGTCGTCGATCCTGAACGTCCCGCCGAGTTCGGCGAAGTCGGTCTTCTGCGGCTTGCCGGCCTCGGCGTCGAGAAACGCCGACTTGACGTTGCGCGCCATCGCCGCGAGGTTGACGCCGCGAATGGCGCCGTTGGTGAAGCGGATGCCGCCGTTGCCGTCGAGCGACTGCACCATCTGGCGCTGGCTGCGTCCGCGGGCGGCGATGGCGATGTCCGCTTCGCCGGTCCCTTCCAGCCATTCCACGCCGGCCGCATCGGCGAGAAACGGCTGCGCCTGCAAGCCTCTCAACGCGAACTGCTTCTCGATCGCCGCGACCGGCTCTCGTGCGTTCACCGCGATGCGGCCGGTGGCGGTGCCGCCGTAGAGCTCAAGCCCGGAGAGGTCAGCGACGAGAACGCCGTTCTTGAGAGTGACCTTGAGGGCGCCCCGCCCGATCTTCAGGTTCTGGACGAGGATCTCGCCGGCACTGAACGCGAGCTCGGCGTCGACACCGTTGAGGGCCGAAAGATCGATCGGCTCGTCGCTCCACGCTTGAGCCTGGCCCTTCGGCGTCGCTGATCCGGCTTGGCCTTCGCTCCCGGCCTTTCCTCTGGCCGCATCGCCGAGGTAGGGGTTGAGGTCGAGACGATCGACGTCGAGCGCGGCCCTGACCAGGGGCCGAGCTCCGCCCGTGTCGATGCCGAGGTCGCCCGTCGCCTTCATGGCGTCGAGAGCGATGCGCGCGTTGCCAAACGCGATCCGGCTGCCACTGAGATCGAGGTCGCCCGCGACCGAAAGCGGGCCGAGCCCCGACCCCTCCAGGGTGATCGGGGTTCCGGCCCAGGCCGCAAGACCGCGCACCGACGGGACGTCGACCGTAACCGCTCCTTCGGCCTTCGGCGGCTCTCCGCCGGTCATCCTGCCGTTGAAGGTGAGACTGATCGGGCGCGAGGACACGCGCACCGACGCGGGGCTCGCCGCGTCGGTGATGAGCGCGCGGGGATCGGCCACGTCCACCTTGAGGCTGACGGTCTCGCCGTTCCAGCCGAAGTCGCCCTCGACCTCCGCCGGCTCGTCGAGGCTCGGCAGCGACACGGTGACGTTGATGTCCTTGATCTCCTGGCGGACGTCCTCACCGGCGTCGAGGTAGGTGACGGTGCCGTTGACCACGCGCACGTCGCCGAGGCGCAAATCCTCGAGCGCCCTCGCCGGCCCGCGCTCGGTCTCTGCCGCTGGCGTTTCCTTGGTTTCCTCCCGCGTCTTTGCCGCCGCGGTCTCGAACTCCCAGTTGGCGCGACCCTGCGGATCGCGCTCCAGGTGGACGACCGGATCGACCAGAACGAACCGGTCGATCACCACGTCACCCGACAGCAGCGGAAGGATGCGGAGCTCGACGCGCAACTCGGAGAGGGTCGCCATCTCCGGCTCGCGGGCCCACGCGGCATTGCCGAAGGCGACGTCGCCGACCTCGACCCCGAGGCTCGGCCACACCGAGACGTCGACCCTGCCCTTGATGCTCACCTCGCGGCCGGTGGCGCTTCGCACCTGCTCGACGACCTGTTGCTTGATCGCCTCGGCCGGCACGACGAACGGCAGGATGACGACGGCGGCGACCAGGACGAGAACGACGCCGCCGACCCCGATCAGGAGCTTCTTCATCACCTCACCTCGCACCAACGTTCGACGGAGCAACGGCGGCCGACGATGCAGCGGGCTCGCCCATCGTCTCCGCCGCTGGCCTCCAACGGCCACCGTATACGACTAGACCGCCGATGTGTCGATTGTGTGTCACCGGCGGTCGGTGGCTGCAGCCGTCGAAGGCACGAAAAAGGACGCCGCCACTGGGGCGGCGTCCTTCTCGTTGGCGTGCGGCCGAAGCTACCGGTCGATGGAGATCTCCACGCGCCGGTTCTGCGGTTCGCGGACGCCGTCACCGGTCGGCACCAGCGGATCCTCTTCGCCGCGACCCACGGTCTGCACCTTGTTGGCGGCGATGCCCATGCCGGTAAGCGCCTGCTTGACGCTGTTGGCGCGCCGCTGTGACAGGCCCATGTTATAGGCCGTCGACCCCGAGGTGTCGGTGTGACCCACCGCCACGACCTTCTCGAAGGGCGCCGCCTTCGCCGTGGCCGCGACCGTCTGGACGATCTCGAACGCTTCCGGCGTCAGGTTGTCACGGTTCCAGTCGAAGAACACGAGGAAGCTATCCGCCCGCCGCGGCAAGCCGACGAGGGCCGCCTCGACCTTGGCCATGCAGTCCTGGAACTCGTCAACGAGCTTCGCGCGCTCCTTAGCCTGGAACGGCCAGTTCTCCTCCACCTCCTGGAGGAGCCAGTCGTAACGCACCTGCGCGCAGGCCATTTCCGCCGGCACCTTCTCGCGCCCGCCGGCGTTCAACGCCGCCGTCACGCGGTTGTACATGTCGGTCATCGGGCCGACCTGGTCAGCCGGGATCGCACGCGCGCCGACCTCGGTGGGGAGAACCGCACCGCCGTCTGCCGCCGTCATCGACTTCACGGCTGCATAATCGGAATCGCGATAGTCGCCTTCCCGATACTCACTTTTCGACCATGCGAGATACTCTTTGGCCAAGGCATTGTCGAATGCCGAGCCTCGCGGTTGCATCTTCTCCGCTTCTTGCAGCTGCAGCCCAGCGCATCCGGCAAGAGCAACGGCGAAGACGCTCGCCACCGCTAATCGATAGAACTGGTTCATACCTAAAACTCCTCCTCTAGTGAACCCGGCGAGGGCTACGCTTCTTGACACTGGGCAGATGAACCGCGTGCACCTCAAGGTCTATACGACCAAACCTAGGACAATGTCCACAAGGACGGACCTACAGTCGGGCGGCCACGCACCACGCCCTGGGGCCGACCCTCTCGACACACACCGCACGTACAATCCAACTTTAGCAACCATTTCAAGGTTGCGCGACAGCTCTCCCCAGTCCGCGCCGTTTGGACTTCGGTGTGTTGCGGAATAGCAACAGCAGCCGGTCCATCGACACATCCTGCTTCGCAACAAATGCGTTCTTCTGTCAAGGCCGCCCGTCGACGCGGCGTCGGTTCCGCGCCCCCCTGTCTCCCGAATAACACAAGACCAGCGCTGCGCAGGGGGTTCCGCCCGCCGGTGGCGACCCGGGCGGGACGTGCCGGCGGGCCGGCAGCGCCTACCTTCGCGCCGGACGGAAGCCGGCGGCAGCGGCGGCGGTTTCGTCCTCGAAGCAGCGATCGCCCTCATGCGGATCCAGCCGGAGTCGCGCATAGTGCCGGTTCCCCGGAACGTGATAGATGCGCTCGCCGGCACGGTTGACGTTTCCTTTGACCGGGCAGTCGTCGCCGCCCGCCTCCGCCAGCCCCGACGGCTGCTGTTGCTGCCTCCACGCCCAGGGCGCCTCGAATCGGCCGCTCCACAGTCCCCGCCGTGCCTCCCTGGCGCCTTCCTCGTGCGTCACGAACGCCTTCGAGTACCGCCGATAGGCCAGCGCCCATCCGGCGTCGACCAGGGCCGCGTTGAGGTTCACCGGTCCGACGTAGCAGACCGCCAGCAATCGCCCGTACCGATCGCGTTCGTCGCCCTCGCAGCGGACGGTCCGGCCGTCGGTCGCCTGCACCAGCCAGGCGGCAGCCAAGGTCCCGCACGGATAGGGCGTGCCTCGCGAGTCGCAGACCTGCCAGCGTTCCGGAGCATCGATGCCCCGCAGCCGGATGCGCTCGTCGCCGATGGCAAGCGTGTCGCCGTCGATCACCCGCGCAGGGCCGGCGACGTCGGCATGGACGACTCCAGGGCCGCCCAGCCAGGCGACCAAAGCGAGCGACGAGAGAAAACGACGGACGATGAGGTGCACGGGGTCGGATTCCCGGCCTGGAAGCGGTCTATGGCAGAATCACAACCACAATACCCCATTCGGGTGGGCTTGCGAAGCGCCCACGTGCGCGGGCTGCTCGCCGCGGTCAGCGTTCGGATCAGCTCGCGGCCGCGAGCGTACGGATCAGGAGCGCGAGCCAGAGCAGAAGAAGCACGGCCGCGAACGCGATGACCGCCCGCTTCAGGAGGGTCCTCCACGGTCGCGGCTCAGCGGCCACGGCGCGGCCTGCCGCCGGCCTCAGCCGAGGGCGGCCAGCCGCCTCGCCGCCTCGTCGAGCCGGGCGCGCGCCTGCGCCGCCTCGCTGCGGCGGTCGCGCTCGGTCTCGACGACCTCGGGCGGCGCCTTGGCGATGAACCCGGCGTTGGCGAGCCTGCGGTCGAAGCGGGCGATCTCGCCGTCGAGCTTGGCGATCTCCCGGGCGAGTCGCGCGCGCTCGGCGTCGACGTCGATGACATCGGCGATCGGCAGCACGAGGGTCGCCTCGTCGAGCACGTCCTGCACCGCCCCGCCGCCGGCCTCGCCGTCGACGGCCGTCGCCGAGGACAGCCTCGCCAGCGACAGGATGATCGGGCGATGGGTCGCCAGCCGCCGCCGGGAGTCCTCGCCGGCCCCCCTCAGCATCAGCGGGATCTCCGCCCCGGGCGGCACGTTCATCTCCGCCCTCACCGATCGCACCTGGGAGACCAGCCGGATCACCCAGCCGATCTCCGCCTCGGCCGCGGCGTCGGCGCGCGCTGCATCGAACGTGGGCCAGGGGCGGTCGATGAGGAGCGCCCCCCGACGATCCGCCAGCCGCTGATACAGCTCCTCGCTGATGAACGGCATGAACGGGTGCAGGAGGTGCAGGAGCTGATCCAGGGCCCACGCCGCGGTGGCCCGGGTCTCGGCCTGCGCCGAGGCGCTGCCTCCGAGGAGGATCGGCTTCGCGAACTCGAGGTACCAGTCGCAGAAGGTGCCCCAGGCGAACTGGTAGAGCGCCGCCGCCGCCTCGTTGAAGCGGAACGCCTCGAGAGCGGCGTCCGTCCGCGTCGCGGCCTGGGCCAGCTGGCCCGCCAACCAGCGGTTGATGGTCTCGCCGGCGGCGAACGCATCGAAGCCTTCGACCGGCGCGCACCCGTTCATCTGGCAGAAGCGCGCCGCGTTCCACAGCTTGGTGCCGAAGTTGCGGTAGCCGGCGACGCGGCCCTCGGACATCTTGACGTCGCGCCCCTGGACGGCATGGGCGGCGAGCGTGAAGCGGAGCGCATCCGCGCCGTACGCGTCGATGAGCTGCAAAGGATCGATGACGTTGCCCTTGGACTTCGACATCTTCTGGCCCTTCTCGTCCCGCACCAGCGCGTGGATGTAGACGGTGCGGAACGGCACCTCGCCCATGAACGCGAGTCCCATCATCATCATCCGGGCGACCCAGAAGAAGATGATGTCGAAGCCGGTGACCAGCACG